>NZ_JBVKBH010000011.1:52914-93511 GCF_055657175.1 Streptomyces sp. NPDC107581 | reverse complement strand
CGAACATCGCCGCCGACAACCAGTCGGCCGCCCTCAACGACCACTCCGCGTGGTCGGACGCCCAGTCGCACGCCGCGCAGACCATCAGCGTCAAGCAGTAGCGCCGGCGCCGCGAGAACGGCCCCGGGGGCGGACCGCACCCATGCGCGGCGCGGTCCGCCCCCGGCGCCGTGCCGGGGGGGAAGCGGCGAGGACGTTGGGGGGGAGACCACAGATGACGGTGCTGGGAGACGGCACCTCCGCGCTCTACGACACCGGCCCGCAGCCCGGGCCCGGTGGCTGGCCGGTGACGTACGAGCAGGTGGCGACCGGCACCGTGCCGATCGTCGGGGTACCGGGCCGCCCGGTACCCCGGCTCAGCGCGGGACTGCGGCTGCACGGTGAGTACCAGGGTTCGGGCTTCACCGAGCCGAAGTACATCGCCCGTCGGGGGGACGGGCAGGTCGTGCAGCTGTCACGGCTGCTGTACCTCGTGGCGTCGTCCGTCGACGGCGTCCGGGACATGGACACGATCGCCCACCGGGTGAGTGCCCGGTTCGGCCGTGAGGTCAGCGGAGAAAACATCCGCTACCTGGTCGAGAACAAGCTCGAACCGCTCGGCGTGACCGTGCCCGAGGGGCAGGAGGGCGACGAGGTCGACGCCCCGCGCTCCGACCTGCTGCTCGCCCTCAAGGGCCACCGGGTGGTCTTCGACGAGCGGCGCACGGAGAAGATCGCACGGGCACTGGCCTGGCTGCACCGGCCGGCCGTGGTCGTGGCCGTGCTGCTGTCCGCCGTGGCCATGGACGTGTGGCTGTTCGGCTTCTTCGGGGCGATCGAACCGGTCCTGGAGGTCCTGGACCAGCCGCTGCTGATCCTGATCGTCTTCGTCCTCACCGTGGCCTCGCTCGTCTTCCACGAGTTCGGCCACGCCTCTGCCTGCAGATACGGCGGTGCCCGGCCCGGGTGCATCGGCTGCGGGCTCTTCCTCATCTGGCCGTCGATGTACACCGACGTCACCGACGTCTACCGGATCGGCCGCGCCGGCCGGATCCGCACCGACCTGGGCGGGGTGTACTTCAACGTCGTCTTCATGCTGGCCATGGCCGGGGCCTACTTCGCCACCGGGGCGCAGTTCTTCCTGGCCGCGGTCTACCTCGGGCACTTCGAGATCCTGGAACAGCTGATGCCGGCCGTCCGGCTGGACGGCTACTACATCCTGGGCGACCTCGCCGGAGTGCCGGACCTCTACGGCAAGATCAAGCCGATCCTTCTCTCCCTGATGCCCGGCGCCAAGGGGCGGGCGGCCCGAGCGGAGGTCGCCGGGCTGAAGAAGTCCGCGCGCACCATCGTCGCCACCTGGGTGCTGACGATGGTGCCGCTGATCGTCGGCGAGATGGGTTACGCGCTGTGGAACCTGCCGCGGATCCTCACCACGATGACGCGCTCGCTGACCGAGCAACTCCTCGGCACCGGCTCGGCGTTCGCGCACGGGCAGATCGTCGAGGGGCTCGTCGGGACCATCGGCACGATCATGCTGCTGTGCCCGATGGCGGGCGTCGTCTACCTGTCCGTGAAGATCGGCGGCCGGCTCCTGCGGGCCGCCAAGCGGTCCACGGCCGGGCGGCCCCGGCTGCGGCTGGCGCTGTCCGCCCTCGCCCTCGCCGGGCTGGCCGGGCTCAGTTACGCCTGGGTGTCCGGGATGACCCCGCAGCCGTTGCCCAAGAAGCCGCCGATCGCCCCGCTCCTGCAGCCCGGTGTGCCCACGCACGAGCCCGCGCCGCCCGACGCCTCGACGCCGGACACCGGCGGCGACGGCCCCTCGGGCCGGCCGGGCGCCGGATCCGGGTCGCCGTCGGCGGCTGCGGGGGCATCGGCACCGGGGACGTCCGCCGGGCCGTCGGGCGGGGCCTCGGACAGCGCCTCCGCATCGGCGTCGGCGTCCTCCTCCGCGCCGGGCGTCCCGGCCGGACCGACCGGTAGCGGCTCCCGGCAGCCCGAGTCCGCCGGCACCGGCTCGGCGGGAGCGTCTCCGCCGGCGCCGTCCGGACCGGCGCCCGAGCCCTCGCCGACGCCGTCGGAGAGTGTGCCGGTGTCGCCGCCGGCCAGTGTGTCGCCGCCGCCCAGCGAGTCACCGGCTCCGGTGTCGTCCTGACCCGGGCGCCCGCGCCCTCACCTCACTTCACCCTTCCTCAGGAGAGCACATGAGCAGTCATCGAAAGGAACGCTCCACCGGCCGCCCCTTCGTCCACCGCGTCGCGCGGATAGGGGTCTTCGCCGCCGGAGTGGCCGGAATGGCGACCGCCGTCCCGGCCCAGGCGGCAACCGGCCCGGCACACGCGGCCGTCGCCTCGGACCACGTGTTCAGCCACGCCGACCGGGCGCACCACACCGAGGCACGGGACTCCTTCACCGTCCGGCAGTTCGGCACCGTGAACGCCGTCGGGGTGCGCAACCAGGCCAACGCCGTCTCCGCCGGCTGTTCGGCGGACGACCACTGCCGCTCGGTCGCGCTGTCCTTCCAGATCGTCACGGTCGCCGGGGAACACACCCACCTGAACGCCGTCAACCTCAGCGACGCCGCCAACAAGGAGTGCACCGGCTGCCAGACCCTGGCCGGCGCCTACCAGTTCGTCGTCTCCACGCCGGCACCGTTCAGCCTGAACAGCGCCAGCCGGCACAAGCTGGACGACATCCACCGCAGGCTCGACGCGCTGAGCCGTTCCTCGCTGCCCGCCACCGAGCTGAGGACGCGCGTCGACGGGCTGGCCGCCGAGGTCACCGCCGTGCTGGACGACGCCGTCGCGCACGCCCCGAAGCAGCACGCGAAGCCGGCGGTCACCCTGCACCGCCACCTGGACGGCTGGCCCGGCCACTGACCCGAGCCCTGCCCGTCCCGGGCCGGCCGCCGGTTCCGCGAGCGCCCCGCCGCGGAACCGGCGGCCGGCCGTCACTCCACCCGGCGGCCGGCCGTCACTCCACTCGCTCATTGACATCGCATGTCCCCCGGCGCAGACTCGACGCCCGATCAGTGCAGAAAAGTTCACCTGGCGAACATCTGCGGGATGGCGCCCAGCCGGAGGGACAGACCGATGCGTACCACCGTCGGGATCATCGGAGCGGGGCCGGCCGGACTGCTGCTGGCGCGGCTGCTGCACCGCGCGGGCATCGACTCGGTCGTCCTGGAGAGCCGCGACCGCGCCCATGTGGAGCACCGCCAGCGCGCCGGGATCCTGGAGCAGGGCACGGTGGACGTGCTGCGCGCGGCCGGTGCCGGGGAGCGGATGGACCGCGAGGGGCTGCGCCACGACGGGATCGAGCTGCGCTTCGGCCGGCGCCGCCACCGCGTCGACTTTCCCGCACGCACCGGCGGACGGTCCGTCATGGTCTATGCCCAGACCGAGGTCTGCAAGGACCTCATCGCCCTCCGGTCGGCCGACGGCGGGCCGCTGCTGTTCGAGGCGGAGGCCCTGGCGGTCGAGGACGCGACGGGCGACCGGCCGCGCGTGCCCTTCCGGCACCAGGGCCGCGAGGACGTGCTGGAGTGTGACTACGTCGTGGGGTGCGACGGCTTCTGGGGCGTGGCCAGGAAGGCCTTCCCGGCCGCCGTCTCCCGGGTGTTCGAACGGTCGTACCCCTATGCCTGGCTCGGGATCCTCGCCGACGTCGCCCCCTCCCACGACGAGCTGGTCTACGCCCGCCACGAGCGCGGCTTCGCCCTCCTGTCCATGCGGTCCCCGTCCGTCTCCCGCCTCTACCTCCAGGTGCCCGCCGGGACCCGGGCCGAGGAGTGGACCGACGACGCGATCTGGTCCGAACTGGAGCGGCGCCTGGAGACCGACGACGACTGGACGCTGGAGCGCGGCCCCCTCACCCGGAAGTCGGTCACGCCCATGCGGTCCTTCGTGCACGAACCGATGCGCCACGGCCGGCTCTTCCTCGCCGGTGACGCCGCCCACATCGTGCCGCCGACGGGGGCCAAAGGGCTGAACCTGGCCGTCGGGGACGTCGTCACCTTCGCCCGGGCGCTCATCCACGCCGAGGAGACCGGCTCCGCGGACCTCCTCGACGCCTACTCGGCGACCTGTCTGCGCCGCATCTGGCAGGCGGAACGGTTCTCCTGCGACATGACGGTGCTGCTGCACTCCGCCCCGGACGCCACCGCCTTCGACGTCCGCCTCCAGCTGGCCCGGCTGGAGCGGATCGCCTCCTCCCGCGCGGCCGAGACCGACCTCGCCGAGGCGTACACGGGCTTCCCGCTCACCGTGGCCGGGAACAAGCCTTCCGCGTAGCGTGTTGCGCAGCACGGCGGGGGAAAGATCCTCCTCAAGTAGTATGCTCGATCCTTTGCCAATCCATTACTCTTGAGCCAAGGCTGCGCACGGCAGCCATGGAGGAGTGAAATGAGGAGCAGTAACCCGGTCTTCTCGCGACGGGGGTTCAGCCGCGACAACGGCTACGCCGGCTTCAACGCCGCACCGCAGGCCGGGTACGCACAGGGCAACCCCTACGCGCAGAATCCGTACGGGCAGAACCCTTACGCCCAGCAGGGTGTGCAGTACGGCGCTCCGCCGCAGGCCCCGGCCACCACCGACCGGATGACGATGGACGACGTCGTCATGCGCTCGGCCCTCACGCTCGGCACGGTCGCCGTCGGCGCCGTCCTCGCCTGGACGCTGCTGCCGGTCTCGGGGACCAGCTTCGGCCTCGCCTTCGGCGCCGCGATCGTCGCGATGGTGCTGGCGCTGGTGCAGAGCTTCAGGCGCACCCCGTCGCCCGCGCTGATCCTGGGTTACGCCGCCTTCGAGGGCGTCTTCCTCG
Organism: Streptomyces sp. NPDC107581; assembly: GCF_055657175.1. Lineage (NCBI taxonomy): Bacteria > Bacillati > Actinomycetota > Actinomycetes > Kitasatosporales > Streptomycetaceae > Streptomyces > Streptomyces sp. NPDC107581. Next base: position 88,711 of record NZ_JBVKBH010000011.1, on the reverse strand, counting down.
GCGTCATCAGCGAGATGTACAACAGTCGCTGGAGCGGCGCCCCCTTCCAGGCCGTGCTCGGCACCCTGGCCGTCTCCGCCGCCACCCTGCTGGTCTACAAGGCCGGCTGGGTCCGCGTCACGGCCCGCTACGCCCGCATCGGTACGGCCATCGCCCTCGCCTTCGTGCTGGTCATGGCGGTCAACCTGTTGCTGGTCGCGTTCGGCGTCGCCGCGGACGGCGGCCTGCGCAGCTTCGGCCCGCTCGGCGCGATCGTCGGCATCATCGCCATCGTGCTCGGCGCGTTCTTCCTGACCCTCGACTTCAAGCAGATCGAGGACGGCATCGCCTACGGCGCCCCGCGCAACGAGTCCTGGCTCGCCGCGTTCGGCCTCACCATGACCCTGGTGTGGATCTACGTGGAGATGCTGCGACTGGTGGCGATCTTCAGCAACAACGACTAGCCGACGCGCCGGTCGTACGAGAGGGCCCCGGATTCGACCCGGGGCCCTTTCGGCGTCTCAGAGCAGCTTCCGGGCCGCCCTCCTCAGGTCGTATTCATGAACGATCGCCTTGGCGTGGCCGTACGCGAGGTCGTACTCGTGCCGGAGCCAGCTGACCTTCTCCTCGAAGCGGAACAGGGCGGGGCCTTCTTCTACGGTGCGCAGCCAGTCGGAGACTTCACGACCGGTGCAGTGCGGGATGCGGGCGAGCAGATTGCGGTGGGTCTCCTCGGAGAAGAGTTGGGACATCGGCGCCTCCGAACGCAAAGGGGATGTAAGCCGGTCCTTCACGTCACCGTGCCTGAGCGTTCGCGTATTGGCAACAGTGCGGCGCGTTACGCTCGGCGCGTGGTTGATACGACGCCCTTGACCCGAGCAGTGGAACACTTCGCCGACCGGTTGCGGGCCGCTCCGCAGAGCCGGCTGCAACGCGGCGCCGCCGCCGAGGCGCTGGCGCTGGCCAGGCAGTTGGCCCGGTGGACGCAGCGTGTGGAGGAGCCGGCCACCGAGCCGCGGGAGATGCCGGACGCGGGGATGTTCGCGGCCGCCGACCAAATTCTGGTGGCCGCGCACGACTTGGCGGTGGTGCTGGAGAGCGAGGATCAGGTCGCCGAGGCGGTGGTACTGGTGGAGGAGGCACGCAAGCGGGCGGGGGTCTGAGCGCCTCCCGCGGGTGCGGGGGCGCCGGTCGCGCCCATGCGGCGGATGCCGCGCCCGCACGGCGGGTGCCGGTGCGGCGGGGCCGCACCGTCCACGCGGCCTCGCGCCCCTTCCGGGGCGCGCTTCCCTACAGGGACGCTATGACGCGGTCCGCCAGGATGTAGACCGTCTCGTCTCCGCAGGTGAAGGTCAGGGCGTAGGCGCCGGAGATGCCCGAACCGCCGAGGAGGTACGGGGTTTCGCCCTCGCGCAGGGCCTCCGCCAGGCGCTCGGCCGTCTCACGGTGGCCCGGGGTCATGCACAGCGTGGTGCCGTCGGCGAAGACATAGACGTCGAGGGTGCCGAGGGGGCCGGGGCGCACGTCGGAGAGTTCGATCTGGTCGGCGGCCAGCTGCTCCAGCGCGGTCACCGTGCGCTCGTGGTCGTTGACGACCGGGGACTGCACCGGGACGAAGTCGGGGTGCGAGGGGTGGCGGCGGCGGGCCGCGGCCAGTTCGGCGGACTCCCCGGCGGGCTCGTCCGTCTCGGTCGTCGGCTCGGCGACCGGCTCCAGCGGCTCCAGGCCCGCGAAGTCGGCCTGGCGGGGCATGAAGGTGTCGGTGTCGGCGAGACCGAACAGCGTGGGCGCGTCGGAGGCGTCACGGGCCTCCTGGGCGGCCCAGAACGCGCGGGCCTCGGCCAGTTCCCGCTCCCGTTCCTCGGCGAGCGCCTCGGCCACGGCCGTGCGTATCTCGTCCGTGTCGGCGGCCCTGCGGGCCGCGGGCAGCAGCGCGCCCATGGCGGCCGCCTGGTTCTCGGCGAGCTGGGCCTGCAGGTCCGCGAGCTGGCGGCGCAGCTTCAGGACGGTGCGCAGGACGGCGACGCCCACGGCGCCCGTGGCGGCCGTGGTGAGCAGCAGGGCGATGGGCATGGCGCTCACTGACGTACTCCCAGGTTCAAAGTCGACCCCCGACTTCCTACATCAGCTTGAAGGGCGGACTAACCAGCTGTCAGTGCGTAACGTCACGAACCGGACAGGTCTTTGGTCTTGGCGTTCCCCCGCCCACGGCGCTGACCTGCATGGATGTCTCCGGTGAGGGAGATAGGTCACACCTTGAGGGAGATTGGATCACAAAAGGGCCCAGAACCCAGGAGTTTTCCGGGTTCCGGGCCGTTTGTGCACCTGCTGTGCCCGAGCCGCTACCGAGGGTGGATCAGCTGAGGCGCTCGATGACCATCGCCATGCCCTGGCCGCCGCCGACGCACATCGTCTCCAGGCCGAACTGCTTGTCGTGCCACTGCAGCGAGTTGATGAGGGTGCCGGTGATGCGGGCGCCGGTCATGCCGAAGGGGTGGCCGACGGCGATGGCGCCGCCGTTGACGTTCAGCTTGTCGAGGTCGATGCCGAGGTCGCGGTAGGAGGGGATCACCTGGGCGGCGAAGGCCTCGTTGATCTCGACGAGGTCGATGTCGTCGATGGTCAGGCCGGCACGGCGCAGGGCCTGCTTGCTGGCCTCCACCGGGCCGAGACCCATGATCTCCGGGGACAGGCCGGAGACGCCGGTCGACACGATGCGGGCGAGCGGGGTCAGGCCCAGCTCGCGGGCCTTGGTGTCGCTCATGATGACGACGGCGGCGGCGCCGTCGTTCAGCGGGCAGCAGTTGGCGGCGGTGACCAGGCCGTCCGGGCGGAAGACCGGCTTGAGGCCCGCCACGCCCTCCATCGTGACGCCGGCGCGCGGACCGTCGTCCTTGCTGACGACCGTGCCGTCGGGGAGGGTCACCGGGGTGATCTCGCGCTCCCAGAAGCCGCTCTTGATGGCCTCCTCGGCGAGGTTCTGCGAGCGGACGCCGAACTCGTCCATGTCCTGGCGCGTGATGCCCTTCATGCGGGCGAGGTTCTCGGCGGTCTGGCCCATCGCGATGTAGGCGTCGGGGACCAGCCCGTCCTCACGCGGGTCGTGCCACGTGGTGCCCTCCTGCTGGGCGACGGCGACGGTGCGGGCCTCGGCCTCGGCGAAGAGGGGGTTGTGCGTGTCCGGGAGGCCGTCGGAGCTGCCCTTGGCGAAACGGGAGACGGTCTCGACACCGGCCGAGATGAAGACGTCGCCCTCGCCGGCCTTGATGGCGTGCAGGGCCATGCGGGAGGTCTGGAGCGAGGAGGAGCAGTACCGGGTGACCGTGCAGCCCGGCAGGTGGTCCATGCCCATCTGTACGGCGACGATCCGGCCGAGGTTGTGGCCCTGCTCGCCGCCGGGGAGGCCGCAGCCGAGCATCAGGTCGTCGATGTCCCTGGGGTCCAGCTCCGGGACCTTGGCGAGTGCCGCCTGGATGATCGTCGCCGTGAGGTCGTCGGGGCGCAGGTCCTTGAGGGACCCCTTGCCGGCGCGGCCGATCGGAGAACGGGCGGTCGAGACGATGACGGCTTCGGGCATCACGGCTCCAGTGGCTTCCGGGGGTTTGCAGGACCGGTTGGGAAATTACCCGTCCGTACCTGCGAGGTCATCGGTGTCGGGGTGTGACACTGACCGCAATTGTCTAAGCGCTTGCTTGGCTCGTCCACCACTATTTTCCCACTCACCTCCCCGACCCGGTGGACAGACAGCCCCCACACGCCCTGGCCGAGCACCGCCCCCAACAAAAAGAGACGCACCACCAAGGCCGGGGAAGGGGACCGGGGGCGGGGGTTCGGTCCTCGCCTCTCGGCCGGGCGAGTCGGGTGGGTGGGTGGGCGGAGGGGTGAGTGAAGGGGGCCGGAGTCCCCGGGGTCAGGGGGACGGGGTGGCCGGCTCGGCCTCCGGCACGCGGCGCCGGCGGCGACGCTTCAGCAACGCCCACGGCCCCCGCGGCCCCGTCGGCATCGCCGCCGTGACCTCCGTACCCGCCTCGGACGCCGCCTCGGCCGCCGCACGGGCCACCGGCAGGAACCCCTCGCGCCGCGACACGTCCGGCCGCTCCTCCTCCGCCGGCCACAAGCCCAGCGCCGCACACACCGTCGGCAGCACCGCCATCGCCGCGGTCGCGTACCCCTCCGCCGAGGGGTGGTAGTTGTCCGGCCCGAACAGCTCCCGCGGATTCGCCTCGAACTCGGGCCCGAGCAGGTCCCCCAGCGACACCGTGCGCCCGCCCTGCTCCACCGCCCCGATGGTCTGCGCCGCGGCGAGCTGCCGCGAGGCCCGCCGGGCCAGCCACCGCAGCGGCTGCTGCACCGGCTCGATGGTGCCGAGGTCGGGGCACGTGCCGACGACCACCTCCGCCCCGGCCGTCCGCAGCCGCCGTACCGCCGCCGACAGATGCCGTACCGAACGCGTCGGCGGCATCCGGTGCGTCACGTCGTTCGCGCCGATCATGATCACGCAGACGTCGGGGGCGGCGAACGAGGGCGACAGGACCAGCGCCACCTGCCGGTCCAGGTCGTCCGACTGGGCTCCGGGAAGGGCGACGTTGCGCAGCTGGACCGGCCGTTCCGCCACGGCCGCGAGGCCCGACGCCACCAGCGCACCCGGGGTCTGGCCCGCCCGGTGCACCCCCTGCCCGGCGGCCGTGGAGTCGCCGAGCACGGCCAGTCTGAGGGGCGGTTCACCGGGGACGTCGTAGACATGGCCGTACACGCCGTCGGCCACCGGGACCCGGCCGCTGCTGCCGTTGCCCACATGGCGCCGGGCCATCTGCAGCTCGGCCAGCAGCAGGCCGACGGCGGCGGCTCCGGCCAGCCCGACCCCGCCGCCGCCGTACGCCGCACCGGCCGCGATGCGCCGGGCCACTCTCGCCCTGGACATGCTCGTCATGCCTCGCCGCCACCTCCTCGTAGCCGTACATCCACTCCTTGCCCCGTACTGCCCGTTCGTCAATCTCAACGGGGAGTGAACGCCCGCCCCGACGTCACCCGGGGGCCTTAGGCTGGCGGCACCACTACAACCACTGTTTTTGCAAGCAACCGGAGACAACGGTGCAATTCCACGACTCGATGATCAGCCTCGTCGGCAACACCCCGCTGGTGAGGCTCAACAGCGTGACCCAGGGCATCCAGGCGACCGTCCTGGCCAAGGTGGAGTACTTCAACCCGGGCGGTTCCGTGAAGGACCGCATCGCCCTGCGCATGATCGAGGCCGCCGAGGAGAGCGGAGCGCTGAAGCCGGGTGGCACGATCGTCGAGCCGACCAGTGGCAACACCGGTGTGGGCCTCGCCATCGTGGCCCAGCAGAAGGGTTACAAGTGCATCTTCGTCTGCCCTGACAAGGTGAGCACCGACAAGATCAACGTGCTGCGTGCCTACGGCGCGGAAGTGGTCGTGTGCCCGACCGCCGTGGACCCCGAGCACCCGGACTCCTACTACAACGTCTCCGACCGCCTCGTCCGCGAGACCCCCGGCGCCTGGAAGCCCGACCAGTACTCCAACCCCAACAACCCGCTCTCGCACTATCACTCGACCGGCCCCGAGCTGTGGGAGCAGACCGAGGGGAAGATCACCCACTTCGTGGCGGGCGTGGGCACCGGCGGCACCATCTCCGGCACCGGCCGCTATCTGAAGGACGCCAGCGACGGCAAGGTGAAGGTCGTCGGCGCCGACCCCGAGGGGTCCGTGTACTCGGGCGGCTCCGGGCGGCCGTACCTGGTCGAGGGCGTGGGCGAGGACTTCTGGCCCACCGCCTACGACCGGACCGTCGCCGACGAGATCGTCCCGGTCTCCGACAAGGACTCCTTCCAGATGACCCGCCGCCTCGCCAAGGAGGAGGGCCTGCTGGTGGGCGGCTCCTGCGGCATGGCCGTGGTGGCCGCGCTGCGGGTCGCCGAGCGGCTCGGCCCGGACGACGTCGTGGTCGTCCTGCTGCCCGACAGCGGCCGCGGCTACCTCAGCAAGATCTTCAACGACGAGTGGATGGCCGACTACGGCTTCCTGGAGGACGAGGGCCCCAGCGCCCGCGTCGCCGACGTCCTGAACGACAAGGTGCACGGCGCCATCCCCTCCCTGGTGCACATGCACCCGGAGGAGACCGTCGGCCAGGCCATCGAGGTGCTGCGCGAGTACGGCGTCTCGCAGATGCCGGTGGTCAAGCCGGGCGCCGGTCACCCGGACGTGATGGCCGCCGAGGTCGTCGGGTCGGTCGTGGAGCGGGAGCTGCTGGACGCCCTGTTCTCCCAGCGGGCCTCGCTGGAGGACCCGCTGGAGAAGCACATGTCGGCCCCGCTGCCCCAGGTCGGCTCCGGCGAGCCGGTCGGCGACCTGATGTCGGTGCTCGGTTCGGCGGACGCGGCGATCGTCCTGGTCGAGGGCAAGCCGACCGGTGTGGTCAGCCGGCAGGACCTGCTGGCCTTCCTGGCCAAGGGTGGGAAGCAGTAGCGAACGTGCGGTGAACGGCCCGTGCCGGCGGCGAACTTGCGGTGACCGCGGCCGTTCGTACCGTCGCGGAAGTGGTACGAGCGTGTCACGTGCGCGCAGCACCCGCTTAACACGGGTCCGGCACATTAGGGGGTGTCGGCAGGGCGGGAGCGGCTCCCCGCCCAGGCCGGCGCCGAACGGCGCCAAGGACCTCCGGAGCGGCTCCCGGACCTCCATGGACGCCATGGACGCGCAAGCCCGGCCCTGACCCGGCCCGCGTCCCTCGCGGGGACCGCCGTCGTCCCGCCCCCCGGCAACGGGGGTGCGGCGGTCCCCGCGCAACTCTTCTCAGCGGGCGGTGCTCGTCTCCCAACTGCCCAGCAGCGCTAGCCGCTCCGCCGTCTCCGAGCCGGGCTCGGGCGTGTACACCACGATCGTCTGCTCCGGGTCCCCCGGGACCGTCAGGGTCTCGTACGGCAGGGTCAGCAGGCCCGCCACCGGGTGCCGTAGCGTCTTCACGCCGTAGGCGCACTCCTTGACCTGGTGGTCCGCCCACAGGCGGCGGAAGTCCTCGCTCTTCAGGGAGAGTTCGCCGACCAGGGCGCACAGCTCGCGGTCGTCGGCGTGCAGGCCCGCGTTCAGCCGCAGGTGCGCCACCGTCTGCGCGGCGACCGCGGCCCACTCCGGGTACAGCTCCCGGCCCGCGGGGTCCAGGAAGACCTGCCGGGGCATGTTCCGCTCCTCCGGTGCCATGCGGCTGAAGCCGTTGACCGCGTCGCCGAGCGCGTTCCACGCCAGCACGTCCATCCGGCGGCCCAGCACCAGGGCCGGATGGCGTTCCATGCCGTCCAGCAGCGTCTGGATGCCCGGGCGCACCCGGGGCGTGCCGGACCGCTCGGACCGCCGCCGCCGGCGGGGGCGGGCCACCGTGCGCAGGTAGGTGTGCTCGGTCTCGTCCAGCCGCAGCACCCGCGCGATCGCGTCCAGCACGGCATCGGAGACGCTGGGTCCCCGGCCCTGCTCCAGCCGGATGTAGTAGTCCACGCTGACCCCCGCGAGCTGCGCCACCTCCTCGCGGCGCAGGCCCGGTACGCGGCGCCGCCCGTGCGCGGGCAGCCCTACTTCCTCGGGCCGTATCCGGGCGCGGCGTGAGCGCAGGAAGTCGCCCACTTCTCCTTCGGTCCAGTCCCCGTTCATGGGGCGATCGTAGGTCAGGGACGGGCCGCGGAACCTGGTACCGGCAGACCCAGGAAAAGCCGTTCCCTGGGTAGGACGGCCGGGCCCGGCGAAGGTGGTGTCAGCCGCCGGGGAGCCGCCCCGGCCACCGCACCAGGGGGAACACCCATGTCGTACGAGAACCTCTCGGGCCGTACCGCCGTCGTCACCGGAGCCGCCAGCGGCATCGGCGAGGCCGTCGCGCTGCTGCTCGCCGCGCAGGGCGCCCGGGTGGCGCTGTTCGCCCGGCGCGCGGACCGGCTGGAGACCGTCGCCGAAAAGATCCGGGCCGAGGGCGGCGAGGCGCTGGCGGTGACCGCCGACGTCACCGACGACGCGTCGGTCGAGGCCGCCCGCGATCTGGTCCACGAGGCCTTCGGGCCCGTCGACCTGGTCGTCAACAACGCCGGTGTGATGCTGCCGAACCCGGTCGACGACGGACGGCTGGACGAGTGGCAGCGGATGCTCGACACCAATGTGACCGGGGTGCTGCGGGTGATCCGCGCCTTCACCGCCGACCTGGTGGCCGCGGCCGCCGGGGGCCGCACCGCCGACCTGGTGAACATCTCCTCGGTCGGCGCCCACATGGTCTTCCCCAACTACGCGGTGTACGGCGCCACCAAGGCCGCCGTCACCTTCCTCTCGCAGTCCCTGCGCGCCGAGTTCGGGCCGCGCGACGTGCGGGTCACCAACATCGAGCCGGGGCTCACGGAGACCGAACTGAAGGAGCACGTCGACAGCGAGGAGCTGTCGGGGCAGCTGGACGGCATGGTGGAGGCGATCGGGACCCTCTCGGCGGCGGAAGTCGCGGACGTCGTCGCCTACGTGGCCGACCGCCCCCGCCACGTCAACCTGCGCCAGATCATGGTGCTGCCGACCCGGCAGGCCTGAGCCGGGTCACTTCTCCCAGTCGCCGTCCTGGGCGGCGGACCCGCGCCGCCGGGTGCCGAACAGGCCGGGGTGGGTGCGGGCGGCCTGTACGGCGTTGACGCCGACGATGCCGCCCCAGGTGACCAGCAGACCGGCGAGATGGGCGTTGTAGGCGCCGATCGCGGACAGCGGGACGGCCAGCACCAGCGAGACGATGGCGAAGCCGAAGCGCTCGGCCCAGGAGTCGGTGGCCTTCGGCGCACGGGAATCACGGGCGACCACCATCTGTGCCTCCGCCATCTGCCGCCGCACCCGCCGCTCGACCGAGCCGTCGATCCGCTGGTCGACCTTCTCCAGGAACGAGTCCACCAGGGCGGATTCGTACTCCTCGCCCAGCTCCCTGCGGGCCTGCAGGGTTGCGTTGAGTTCCTTCTTGAGGTCGGCGTCCCGCGCGTCCATTGCCGTCATACGCCTCACGTTAGAGAGTCGGGGCGCCCGCCGCACTGGGGATAGCCCCCCTGTTCGGGGTGGGGGCCGCCGGGAGGACGCCCAGTGACTCCAGCACCCGGCGGTGACCGTGCCCGACCCCGCTGATGCGGACCTCGACGCCCTGCCCGCGCAGCTCGGTGACCGCGTCCTTCAGCGCCAGTGCCCCGGTCGCGTCCACCGCCGTCAGCCCGGACAGCCTGAGGTCGACCGCCGAGACGCCGTCGTGCAGGTCGTCCAGGCTGCGCCGGAAGCGGTGAGCGGCGGCGAACAGCAGCGGGCCGTCGAACCGGTAGGCCACCGTGCCCGCCTCGCCCGGGAGTTCGTCGGCGGCGGCCGGGGTGAGCCGGGTGCCGCCGACCGCGGCGCGCAGCGCCAGCAGCACCGAGACGCCGAGCCCGATCAGCACCGCCCGCACCAGGTCCAGGGCGAGGGTGGCGCCGGCGGTGAGGACGAGCACCAGCGCGTCGCCGCGGGTGGCCTTCGCCATCGCCCGGACCGCGTCCCGCTCCACCATCCGTACGGCGGTCGCCAGCAGCACTCCGGCCAGTGCGGCCAGCGGGATGCGGCCCACCAGCGGGGCGGCGAGGGCCGCGATCGCGGCGAGGAACACGGCGTGCGAGAGCGCGGCCAGCCGGGAGGCGGCGCCGGTGCGGACGTTGACCGCCGTGCGCGCGATGGCGCCGGTCGCCGGGACCCCGCCGAACAAGGGGGCGGCGAGGTTGGCGATGCCCTGCCCGAACAGCTCCTTGGACGGGTCGTGCCGCTCGCCGGGCCGCAGCCCGTCGGCGACCGACGCCGACAGCAGGGACTCCAGGGCGGCGAGCGCGGCCACCGCGGCGGCCGGGGCGAGCAGGGAGGGGAGCCGGGACAGGTCCAGGAAGGAGAGGGAGGGCGCGGGCAGGGACGCCGGGAGCGTGCCGATGCGGGTGACGGGCAGCCGCAGTGCCTCGGCGGCGGCGGTCGTGGCGACGACGGCCACCAGGGAGAAGGGGACGGCAGGTTTCCAGCGGGCGCCGGCCAGCACGACGGCCGCCGCGCCCGCCGCGAGCAGCAGGGCCGGCCAGTGCGGTGCGCGCCCGAACTCGCGCGCCGCCCGCGCGGCGATCACGGCGACCTGCTCGCCGCGCGGGGTGGGCACGCCGAGCGCGGCGGGCACCTGCTGGAGGGCGATCACACCGGCGATGCCCAGGGTGAAACCGGCGATCACCGGTGCGGGGACGTACGCCATCGCGGCGCCCGCCCGGGCGAAGGCGAGGACCAGCAGCAGAACGCCCGCCATCAGGCCGACGGTGAGGACGCCGTCGGCGCCGTAGCGGTGCACGATCGGCACCAGGACCACGGTCATCGCGCCGGTCGGGCCGCTGACCTGGCGGGCGCTGCCGCCGCACAGCGCGGCCAGCGTCCCGGCGACGACCGCCGTGGTCAGCCCGGCGGCGGCGCCGAGTCCGGAGCTGACGCCGAAGCCGAGGGCCAGGGGCAGTGCGACGACCGCCACGGTGAGCCCGCACAGCAGGTCGCGGCGCGGGGCGCGGCCCATGGACCGCAGGTCGGCGGGGGAGGGCAGGACGGACAGGACTCGGGTCAGGTTCATGGCTTCTTCAGGTGCTGTGCGGGGAGGGGGGTCAGGGCAGCGGGGACACGAGCCCGGTGTCGAGGTCGAAGCGGGCGGCTGCGACATGGGCCGGGGCGAAGGCGGGGTCGGCGCGGATCGCGTCCCGTACCCAGGCGGTGTGGGCGCGCATGGTGTGCTCGGCCCAGTCGCCGGGCAGTGCGCGGGTGCGGCGGGCGGCGGGGACGATCTCGTCCACCAGCAGTTCCAGGTGGCCCGGCACCGGCGCGCCCGTGCGCAGATGCTCCAGTGTGGCGGCGACGGCCCCGCAGCGCTCGTGTCCGAGGACCAGCACGAGCGGGACGCCCAGCTCCTCCACGCCGTACTGGACGGAGCCCAGCACGGCCTCGTCCAGCACCTGGCCGGCGGTCCTTATGCACAGCAGGTCGCCGAGTCCCTGGTCGAAGACCAGCTCCGGGGGGACGCGGGAGTCGATGCAGCCGACGATGACCGCGAAGGGGTGCTGGGCGGCGGCCAGCAGACGGCGCCGCCCGGTGCTGTCGTGCGGGTGCCGGGGGCGGCCCGCGGCATAGCGCCGGTTGCCGGCGAGGAGTTCGTCGAGGGCGTCGTGCGCGGTGACGGGCGGGCGGGGACGGGGCGCGGCCGTCGCCGGGGCGGCGGCCAGTGCGGTGACGGCGGTGGCTGTCAGGAAGGCCCTGCGGTTGGAGGCCATGACGCGTCCTCAGGTGTCGTGCCAGTAGCGCCTTTTCACGGTATGCACTCGCCCGGTCACCGTCGGTTGCCGTTTAACGACACTTGGCTGATTCGTCGTCAGATCATCGCCGCGGCGATACCACCCCTTGAGTCCCTTGCCCGACTGCATAACGTCATGCAGAGTTCTTGGTGTCTGAATACTTTGTCCGTGCGAGGGGAGTGTGGGCCTGATGTCGTCTCGCACCATGGACGCGCCGGACTCCGTACGGTCCGCGGCGGTGCTCCTCGACGGGAGCGGACTCGGCGTCGAGGACGTCGTACGCCTCGCCGACGGGGCCGCGCGGCCGGCTCCCGGGGCCGACGCGATGCGGCGGGCGGAGGAGTCCTGGAACGCCGCCCGGCAGATCGCGGCCACCGGGCGCGTCTACGGCCGCTCCACCGGCGTGGGCGCCAACCGGAACGAGGACGTGCCCACCGAGGCCGCCGCCGGACACGGCCTGCGCCTGCTGCGCAGCCACGCCGGCGCCATAGGCGAGGAGCTCCCCGCCCGGCAGGTCCGCGCGATGCTCGCCGTCCGCGCCAACCAGCTGCTCGCCGGGGGTGCCGGGCTGCGGCCCAGCGTGGTCACCGCGCTGTGCGAGGCGCTGGAGGCGGGCGCCCACCCGGTCGTCAACGAGTTCGGCTCCGTCGGCACCGGTGACATCGCGGCGCTCGCCCAGACGGGTCTCGCGCTGGCCGGGGAGCACCCGTGGCGCGGCGCGGGCGCCCCCGAGCCGCAGCCCCTGGACAACAACGACGCCCTCGCCCTGATCAGCAGCAACGCGCTCACCCTCGGCCAGTCCGCGCTCGCCCTGCACGAACTGCGCGGGCTGATCGGCGCCACCCAGGTCGTCGCGGCGCTGTCCCTGCTCGCCGTCGACGGCTCCCACGAGGCGTACGCCGCCCCCGTGCACACCGCCCGGCCGCACCGCGGCAGTGCCGAGGTGGCCCGGCGGATGCGGGAGCTGATCGGCGCCGCCGACCGGCCGACCCCGCCGCTCGGCCGGATCCAGGACCCGTACGGCTTCCGCTGCCTGCCCCAGATACACGGGCCCGCGCACGACGCGGCGGACGCCCTGGACCAGGTCCTGACGGTGGAGATCAACGCGGCGGCGGAGAACCCGCTGATCGTCCCGGCGGACCTGGCCGCCTACCACCACGGCGGCTTCTACGCGGCCCAACTCGCCCTGGCCCTGGACCACTTCAGGCTCGCCGTGACACAGGTGGCCCGGCTGTCCACGTCCCGGCTGTCCACCCTCAACGAGCCCGCCTGCACCCGCCTGCGCCCCTTCCTCGCCGACCACGAGCCGGCCTCCTCGGGCGTGATGATCCTGGAGTACGCGGCCGGAGCGGCCCTCGGCGACCTGCGGGCCTTCTCGGCCCCCGCGTCGCTCGGCCACGCTGTACTCTCCCGGGGCGTCGAGGAACAGGCGAGTTTCGCCTCGCTCGCCGCACGCCAGACGCTGCGCGCCTGCGATGCGTACCGTCTGGTGGTCGGCTGCGAACTCGTCGCCGCCGTCCGGGCGCTGCGCCAGCGCGACCTGAGGCCCGACCCGGGGCTTCCGGCGGGCCGGGCGCTGGCGCTGGCCGAGTCGGTCCTCGACGACGACCCGGCCGACCGGCCGCTCACGCACGACGTGACGACGGCGGCCGCACTGCTCGACCGATTCACGGACATCTGGAGGGGGAGCACGGCATGAGCGTGGACAGGAGTACCGGGGTGACCTCCGGTGAGACGTCCGGCGGGACGTTCGGTGAGACACCGGGCGAGACGCACGGGGAGACGTTCGGCGTGGCGTCCGGTGTGGCGTCCGCTGTGGCGGACAGCCCGGCCACCCGGCTGCAGACGCTCTTCGAGGGGCACCGGCTCACGCCGACCCAGCGGCGCATCGCGCACAGCATGGTGCGGCGCGCCGCCGACGTGCCCTTCCTGTCCAGCGTGGAGCTGGCCGAGCTGGCCGGGGTCAGCCAGCCCTCGGTGACCCGGTTCGCGGTCGCCCTCGGCTTCGACGGCTACCCCGCCCTGCGCCGGCACCTGCGCGAGGTCGTACCCGCCGAACCCGCCGCGGAGGCGGGCTCGTACAACGAGTACCAGCAGGCCGTCGAGGCGGAGATCGAGAACCTGAAGCACCTCGCCGAGCTGCTCGCCGACCCGCGGCCGGTACAGAAGGCCGGCCGGATCCTGGCCGCCTCCCGCCCGCTGCCGGTGCTCGGCCTGCGCGCCGCCGCCTCGCAGGCCTACGGCTTCGCGTACTTCGCCGCCAAGGTCCACCCGGACGTCCGGCTGCTCAACGAGGGCGGCACGATGATCCACGACCGGATCGACGCCGCCGTCCGCGCGGGCGCCACGGCCCTGCTCTGCTTCGCGCTGCCCCGGCATCCGCGCGAGGTCGTCGACACCCTCGGCTACGCCAAGGAGGCGGGCCTGACCGTCGTCACGGTCGCCGACTCGGCCTTCGCCCCGGTCGCGCGGTACTCCGACCTGCTGCTGCCCGCCGCCGTGGGCACCGGGCTCGCCTTCGACACCGCGTGCGCGCCGATGCTGCTCGGGCGGGTGCTGCTGGAGGCGGTCTGCGACGACCTGCCCGACGCCCAGGCGAGGCTGGAGGAGTTCGACGCGAACGCGGCGGCCCGCGGGCTGTTCGTCGAGTGACCTGGCACGCTCTCAGACTCGTCTCACGTTCTGCCACTAGCGTCGTGCGGACGGACAGACGCTGGGTGGACACGTGACACGGGAGGCCGACGTGGCGCGCGCAGGACGCGGAGGACAGGGGCTGGCCCGGGTGGCCGTCGTCGTACGGGCCGGGGCCGCACCGCTGTGGTGGCTCGGGGTGTTCGCGGCGGGGACCGGTGTGCTCGTGCCCGGGGTGACCGGGCGCCGGATCGGGGTGCTCGCCGGGGCCGCCCTCTTCCTGGTCGCCGCGGCGTTCACGGCGCTGGTGCGGCGCGGGCGGTACGCCGCCCTCGCCCGCGGGGCCGCCCGCGCGGGCAGGTACGACGTCCTGCAGGACCGGGCGGTCACCGTGCGCACCTGGCGCCGGGGACACCGCTGGTGGCTGCTGCCGGCCTGCGCCGCCGCATTCGGCAGCTCCTTCGCGGTGCCCGCGGCCGGCGGCATGCTGCTCGCCGGGGCCGGCACCGGGCTCCGGCTGAAGGCCGCCTGGCTCGGGCGGCGCGAGCGGGCCGGGGACGAGCTGCTGTGGGTGCGGGTGGACTGGCTGGACCGGCGGGGCGGGAGGCCGGCGGGCAAGGCCGTGAAGGGTCTGCGCGGTACGGGCATCGCGGCCGGCGACGCGGCCCCGGGCGGGGCCCGCCGCCGCACCGCGGCACTCGTCTGACGCACCGGGCGCGCTCACCTGCGCCGATGGGGCACCGTTGCGCGGAGCCGGCCCGGTCCGCCGGGCAGGCCCTAGACCTCCAGGTCCTCCTCGATCCTCTTGAGCTGGTGCCGGGCCATCGCCAGGTTGGCCCGGCTCGCGTCCAGGACCAGGTAGAGGAAGAGGCCGTTGCCGCCGCGGCCCTTGAGCAGGCGGATCAGGTGGTACTGGTCCGACAGCGTGATCAGGATGTCCTCGATCTCGGCCTTGAGGCCCAGGTGTTCCATCGTGCGCATCTTGGCGCGGATGACGTCCGTGTTGCCTGCGGCGGCCACGTTCAGGTCGAAGCTCTTGCTGCCGCCCATCGTGCCCAGCGCCATTCCGCTGGTGTAGTCGACCAGTGCGACGCCGGTCGCGCCCTCGATCGAGGTGAGCGCGTCCTTGAGTGCGATCTCGGTGTTGGCCATGGTGGGTCCTCTCAACTGTCGGTTGCGGTGCGCGCCTCGGCGGCCGTGGTGCGTGGCGCGCGCGGGGTGCGGGTCCGTGCGGGTGTGGTTCTGGTGGCGGGGCGTGCGGCCTGCGCGGCGGCCTCGGCGGCGTCGAGCCGTTCCCCGATGCGGGCGCCGGCCCGGCGTCCCTCCAGGTGCAGCCGGCCGACGTTGACCCGGTCCTGGGCGAGCAGGGTCAGCACGGCGGTGCGGCCGGCCGCGTAGGTGGCGACGTAGCCGTTCTCGCCGCGCACCAGCAGCTCCCGGAAGCCGCCGTTGCCGGTGGCGTCGGCGACCCGTACGGCGACGCCGAGCGCCGCCGCGGTGAGTGCCGCGAGGCCTTCCGGGTCGACGCCCGGGGTGTCGTGGGCGACGACGAGTCCGTCGACGCCGGCCGCGAGCGCGCCGGTGAGCTGCGGGACCCGGGTCCGCAGCCGGCGCAGTTCGTCCAGGACGGTCTCCAGGTCCTGTTCGGGCACCATCAGCTCTCTCCTCTCGGCGGGGCGGTGCCGTTCAAAGCGCCTCCAGCGCATCTCTGAGCCTCTTCAGCAGCGCGATGTCGGGGTCGGTGACCGTGAGCGGGGGAGTGGGGGGCGGTGGGTCGGGCACCACGGACGGCGTGGACACCGGCCGGACGAGTCCGGCCGCGGCGAGCCGGCGCACGTCCACCAGCGTGTGGAACGCCTGCCTGCCCAGGTTGCGGGCGATGTCCGGGGCGGTACGGACGCCGTCCACCCGGTCCAGGACCGCCCGCCGGCGCGCGGTGACCGGCGCCGCGGCGACCGGGTCGGCGCGGATCAGCGGGGCGCTGTCGGCCGCCGGGTCGGGCCAGAGGCGGTGCAGCAGCAGGCGGCGCCGCAGCGTCTCGCGCTCCAGGGCGATGACCGGGACCGAGGGCAGCGGGCCGACGCGTGGCCCGCTGTCGTAGCGGAACCGGCCGGGGGTGCTGCTCGGTGCCAGCGCGAAGTACCCGGCGTCGTAGAGGGCGTCCAGGTGGCACAGTTCCAGGGCGCCCGCGGGCAGCAGCCCGGCCTCCAGCAGCAGACGGGTGGCGTCCGCGGTGCCGGAGGACCGCGCCGCCGCCCGCTGCCAGGCCGCCGCGGCGAGGGTGCCGTGGGCCGTGAGGAGCACGTCCAGGCCCGGGGAGAGCGGGCTCTCGGCGTGCACCACCCGGCCCTGGGCGAGGTGCAGGGTGCCGTGTTCGCGCACGAGCACCCCGGTGGCCTGCTCCTCGGCGAGCCGCCGCAGCATGGGCGACAGCGCGCCCGCCGTACCGTCCCCGTGGGCGGGTCTGTCCCGCACCGGCAGCGGGGGAGGTGTCCCGACCCTGGTCATCCCAGCACCAGCCGGGACGCCATCTCGCCGAGCCGGATCCGGGCGAGCGCGAGGTTGCCGTCCTCGCGGCCGAGCCACAGGTGGAGGAAGACGCTGCTGTCGAAGGACGTGTCCACGAACCGCAGCAGGTGGTAGCTGTCGCGGTTGCTGATGATCACGTCCTCCACGGGCGGGCGTCCGTCCGTGTCGTCGTCCCCGATCGTGAAGGCGCCGTGCTCGGCGGCCAGGCGGGCCAGTTCGGCGGCCTCGGCGGCGGTGGTCTCGTGGTCACCGCCGGGGGCGTCCCCGACCGTGCCCAGGGCCAGTCCGCTCGTCCAGTCCACCAGCGCGGCTCCCCGGGCACCGGGCAGCCGCATCGCCTCCAGTAGGCATTCGTCGATTCCGGGCACGCCGGTTCCCCTCCCCGCTGTACTCCGGTTGAGTGACAGGGACACTACGCAACGTGTGCGCGGGAGGTGAGGCCTTCGGCATTTTCCAGTGGAACATGCGTCCGGCGTACTAGTGTGGGTCAACTGACGCATGTTTCACGGCAGTTGAGTCATTTGTTCGAGAGGTGGCCGGGGTGTGTCAACGGCTCCCGGACGCGCGGAGCGTGGTGAGCGCGGACGCGTGCGCCCCGCCGGACTCGGCCACGACCTCCGCCACGGTCTGCGGCTCCCGCACGGTCGCGAAGGCGACCCCGCCGGCCCCGTCCGGCGCGAAGCCGTAGATCCCGGGCCGCGCCAGCGAGTTGTAGGCGTAGTGGTGGGCGAAGTAGTACGCGCCCGTGTCCAGCGCCGCCGCGTAGTCGCCCTGCTCCAGCCGGGGCAGCAGGCGCCCCTCGGCGAGCAGGTCGCCGGAGAAGCAGGCCGGGCCCGCGACGTCCTGCACCACCTCGGGGCCCTCCTTCGGCCGCCCCTTGGCGTCGTACGCGGCGATCCGCAGCGGCCATGCGCCCGGTGCGTACACGGTCCGCGTGGCCACCTGCACGCCCGCGTGCGTCACCGCGATCCGCCGCCCGCCGGAGCTCTTCGCGTACTCCACCCGCGCCACCACCGTGCCGCTCTTGGCCAGCAGCGACCGGCCGAACTCGGTCACCAGCCCGTACCGCCCCTCGAAAAGCCCCGGCGCCTGCTCGGCCAGCAGCCGCGCGTACTGCGCGTACGTCGGTGCCGTCGCCTCCGTGGTGAAGTCGACCGGCAGCCCGCCGCCGATGTCGAGCGTGTCGATCTGCGGCCGCCCGATCCGCGCGTTGATCTCCTCGGCGAGCGCGTACGCCTCCGCCGCGCCCCGCGCCAGCAGCGGCAGCGGAATGCCCTGCGAACCGGTGTGCGCGTGCAGCCGGGTCAGCCACGGCCGGTCCGCGTAGGCCTGTACGACCCACTCCCGGGCGCCCTCGTCGCGCAGCGCCACGCCGAACTTGGAGGTCTCCGTCGCCGTCGAGGTCGCCCCGATGCTGCCGCCGCCGATCTGCGGGTTGACCCGCAGGCCGAGCGGCGAACGGGTGGGTGCCGAGCGGACCAGGGCGTCGAGCCGGTCCAGCTCCTGCGGGTTGTCCGCGTTCACGGCGATGCCCAGCGCCAGCGCCTCGCGCAGCTCGGCCGGTGTCTTGGCGGGCGAGTCGAGCACCGTACGCTCCGGCGGCAGCCCCGCCGCCCGGGCCAGCGCCAGCTCGCCCGGGCTCGCCACCTCGGCGCCGATGCCCTCCTCGTGCAGCAGCCGCAGCACCGGCACCAGCGGGGCCGCCTTCACCGCGAAGGCGTGCAGCACCGGCGTCCCCGGCGCCACGACCGCGTCGAACGCCGTCCGCAGGGCCGCCGCCGTCTCCCGGATGCCGGTGACGTCCAGCAGTCCCACCAGGGCCGCGCCGGGCCCCAGCAGTCCCTGCTCCACCGCGCCGCGCACCGCCTCGTCCCGTCGGGCGGCGCGGCCGAGGGCCTCGCTGTCGATGTCGTGCTCCACGCCTTTCCCCCATTCTGTGGGCCTTCGCGGTCCTTCGTGTCCTTCCCTGTGTCTTCCAGCCAAACATCCCCGGCGCGCCGACGTGGGTCCGCCGATGTATTGACTAGTTCTATTCAGGAGGCCAGGATGTGAATAGAGGAAGCAACAGGAGGAGGCAGACGATGTCGGGACCCCGCCCCGTACGAGCACCGCGCGGCACGGAACTGAGCACCCTGGGATGGCAGCAGGAAGCCGCCCTGCGGATGCTGCAGAACAACCTCGACCCCGAGGTCGCCGAGCACCCCGACAAGCTCGTCGTCTACGGCGGCACCGGCAAGGCCGCCCGTGACTGGCGCTCCTTCGACGCGATGGTGCGCACGCTGAGGACCCTCAAGCAGGACGAGACCATGCTGGTCCAGTCCGGCCGTCCGGTCGGCGTGATGCAGACCCACGAGTGGGCCCCGCGCGTTCTCATCGCCAACTCCAACCTCGTCGGCGACTGGGCCAACTGGGAGGAGTTCCGCCGTCTGGAGGCCCTCGGCCTGACCATGTACGGCCAGATGACCGCCGGCTCCTGGATCTACATCGGCACCCAGGGCATCCTCCAGGGCACCTACGAGACCTTCGCCGCCGTCGCCGCGAAGAAGTTCAACGGCACCCTCGCCGGGACCATCACCCTGACCGCCGGCCTCGGCGGCATGGGCGGCGCCCAGCCCCTCGCCGTCACCATGAACGACGGTGTCGCCATCTGTATCGACTGCGACCCGCGCGCCATCGAGCGCCGCATCGAGCACCGGTACCTCGACGTCAAGGCCGACTCCCTCGACCACGCGCTCCAGCTGGCCACCGAGGCCCGCGACGCCCGCCGCCCGCTCTCCATCGGCGTCCTCGGCAACGCGGCCGAACTGGTCCCGCAGCTGCTCGCGATGGACGCGCCCATCGACATCGTCACCGACCAGACCTCCGCCCACGACCCGCTGGCGTACCTCCCGGTCGGCGTGGCCTTCGAGGACATGGCCGACGCCGCCGCCAAGGACCCGGCCGGCTTCACCACCCGCGCCCGGGAGTCCATGGCCAGGCACGTCGAGGCCATGGTCGGCTTCATGGACGCCGGCGCCGAGGTCTTCGACTACGGCAACTCCATCCGCGGCGAGGCCCAGCTGGCCGGATACGACCGG
Source organism: Streptomyces sp. NPDC107581 (assembly GCF_055657175.1). Classification (NCBI taxonomy): domain Bacteria; kingdom Bacillati; phylum Actinomycetota; class Actinomycetes; order Kitasatosporales; family Streptomycetaceae; genus Streptomyces; species Streptomyces sp. NPDC107581. Next base: position 69,156 of record NZ_JBVKBH010000011.1, on the reverse strand, counting down.
GCGTTCGCCTTCCCCGGCTTCGTCCCCGCCTACATCCGTCCGCTCTTCTGCGAGGGCAAGGGCCCCTTCCGCTGGGCCGCCCTGTCCGGCGACCCCGCCGACATCGCCAAGACCGACAAGGCGTTGCTCGACCTGTTCCCGGAGGACGAGTCGCTGGCCCGCTGGATCAAGATGGCCGGTGAGCGCGTCCACTTCCAGGGCCTGCCCGCCCGCATCTGCTGGCTCGGCTACGGCGAGCGCGACAAGGCCGGCGAGCGCTTCAACGACATGGTGGCCTCCGGTGAGCTGGCGGCCCCGCTCGCCATCGGCCGCGACCACCTCGACTGCGGCTCCGTCGCCTCCCCGTACCGCGAGACCGAGGCCATGCTCGACGGCTCCGACGCGATCGCCGACTGGCCGCTGCTGAACGCCATGGTCAACGTGGCCTCCGGCGCCTCCTGGGTCTCCATCCACCACGGCGGCGGTGTGGGCATGGGCCGCTCCATCCACGCGGGCCAGGTCACGGTGGCCGACGGCACGAAGCTCGGCGGCGAGAAGATCCGGCGCGTCCTCACGAACGACCCCGGCATGGGCGTCATCCGGCACGTGGACGCCGGGTACGACATCGCGGACTCCGTCGCGCAGGAGCGCGGGGTGCGGGTGCCGATGCGCGAGGGTGACCAGGCGTGACCTTCCACAGCATGTGGGCGGAGCTGCTGCCGATCGGCCGCAGCTCCGCCTCCGGCGGATACCGCCGCTACGCCTGGACCGGCGCCGACACCGACTGCCGGGCCTGGTTCCGGGAGCAGGCCGAGGCGCGCGGGCTCACCTACGAGGTCGACCGGAACGGGAACCAGTGGGCCTGGCTCGGGGACCCGGCCGCCGGGGACGCCGTCGTCACCGGGTCGCATCTGGACTCGGTGCCGGACGGCGGGGCCTTCGACGGGCCCCTCGGCGTCGTGTCCTCCTTCGCCGCGCTCGACGAACTGCGCGGGAGGGGGGCACGGTTCGGCAAGCCGCTGGCCATCGTCAACTTCGGTGACGAGGAGGGCGCCCGGTTCGGGCTGGCCTGTGTCGGCTCCCGGCTCACCGCCGGAGAGCTGACCGTCGAGCAGGCCCACCGGCTCACCGACGGGGAGGGGATCAGCCTCCCGCGGGCCATGGAGGCCGCCGGGTACGACCCCGACGCCATCGGAGCCGACCCGGAGCGGCTCGCCCGCATCGGCGCCTTCGTCGAGCTGCACGTCGAGCAGGGCCGTGCGCTGGACCTGTCCGGCGACCGGGTGGGCATCGCCAGTGCCATCTGGCCGCACGGCCGCTGGCGCTTCGACTTCCGCGGCGAGGCCAACCACGCGGGCACCACCCGCCTGGCCGACCGGCGCGACCCGATGCTGTCGTACGCGGAGACCGTGCTCGCCGCCCGCCGCGAGGCCGAACTCGCCGGTGCCGTCGCCACCTTCGGCAAGATCTCCGTCGAGCCGAACGGCGTCAACGCCATCCCCTCCCTGGTGCGCGGCTGGCTCGACTCCCGCGCCGCCGACCAGGAGACCCTGGACACGGTCGTCGGCGGCATCGAGAAGGCCGCCCGGGCGTACGCGGACGCCCACGGCATCGACCTCGACGTCGTCCGGGAGTCCTTCACCCCGGTGGTCGAGTTCGACCATGCGCTCCGTGACGAGCTGGGCCGCATCCTGGGCAAGGACACCGGCCTGAAGGTGCCCGTCCTCGGGACCGGCGCCGGACACGACGCCGGAATCCTCTCCGGCCGCATTCCGACCGCCATGCTGTTCGTGCGCAACCCCACCGGTGTCTCGCACTCCCCGGCCGAGTCCGCGGCCGAGGACGACTGCCTGGCCGGGGTGCACGCACTCGCCGACGTACTGGAAGGGCTGGCCTGCACGTGACGACGCAGACGACGCGGACGTACTGGCTGGAGCACGCCTGGCTCGGCACGAACGTCGAGCCGGGGGTGGCGGTGGAGGTGTCGGCCGGCGGCTCCGCCGCGGCCGCGGACGGCCGTATCACCGCCGTCCGCACCGGCGTGCCCACCCCGCCGCCCGGCGCCGAGATCTTGCGCGGCCTGACCCTGCCCGGTCTGGCCAACGCCCACTCCCACGCCTTCCACCGGGCGCTGCGCGGCACGGTCCAGGTCGGCTCCGGCACCTTCTGGACCTGGCGCGAGGTGATGTACTCCGTCGCCGACCGGCTGACCCCGCAGACGTACCACGCCCTCGCCCGCGCGGTGTACGCGGAGATGGCCCTGGCCGGCATCACCTGCGTCGGTGAGTTCCACTACGTGCACCACGCCCCCGGCGGCACCCCCTACGCCGACCCCAACGCGATGGGCGAGGCGCTGATCGCGGCCGCCGCCGAGGCCGGTGTCCGCATCACCCTGCTGGACACCGCCTACCTGTCGGCCGGCTTCGGTGCGGAACCCAACACCCACCAGCTGCGCTTCTCCGACGGCAGTGCGGAGGCCTGGGCCGAACGCTGTGCAGTTCTCAAGGACCGGGATCACGCACGGATCGGGGCGGCGATCCACTCCGTACGGGCCGTGCCCGCGGGCCAGTTGGCGACCGTGGCGCGCTGGGCCGAGGAGCGGCGGGCCCCGCTGCACGTCCACCTGTCCGAGCAGACGGCGGAGAACGACGCCTGCCGGGAGGCCCACGGCTGCACCCCCACGCGGCTGCTCGCCGACCACGGCGTCCTCGGACCGCGCACCACCGGTGTGCACAACACGCACCTCACCGACGAGGACATCGCGCTGCTCGGCGGCTCGGGCACCGGCACCTGCATGTGCCCGACGACCGAGCGCGATCTGGCGGACGGCATCGGCCCGGCCGTCGCCCTCCGGCGGGCGGGCTCCCCGCTCTCCCTCGGCTCCGACAGCCACGCCGTCATCGACCTGCTCGAAGAGGCGCGCGCGATGGAGCTGGACGAGCGGCTGCGCACCCGCACCCGGGGCCACTGGACCGCCGCGGCGCTGCTGCGGGCCGCCACCGCAGACGGCCATGCCGCCCTCGGCTGGGAGGACGCCGGCGCCATCGAGGCCGGCGCGCTCGCCGACCTGACGACGATCGCGCTGGACTCGGTCAGGACGGCCGGGACGCTGCCCAGGCTGGGCGCCGAGACGGCCGTATTCGCGGCGGGTGCGGCGGACGTACGGCACACGGTCGTGGGCGGTCGTCACGTCGTCCGGGACGGCGTGCATGCGCTCGTGCCCGACGTGCCGTCGGCACTCGCGGAAGCGATCGACGCCCTGCGCGGCTGACCGCCGCCGACCCCGCCGAACCCCACCCGGCCACCCGTGAGGACACCATGAGCAGCAGCACCGTCATCACCAACATCGCCACGCTGGTCACCAACGACCCCTCCCTCGGATCCGGGTCCCCCCTGGGCCTGATCCAGGACGCGGCCGTCGTCATCGACGGCGACCGCATCGCGTGGACCGGTGAATCCAGCAAAGCACCCGCCACTGACAACCGGGTCGACGCGGGCGGCCGGGCGGTGCTGCCGGGCTTCGTCGACTCCCACTCCCATCTGGTCTTCGCGGGCGACCGCACCCAGGAGTTCAACGCCCGGATGTCCGGCCGCTCCTACACCGCGGGCGGCATCCGCACCACGGTCGCGGCCACCCGTGCCGCGAGCGACGCGGACCTGGAGGCGAACCTCACCCGCTACCTGTCCGAGGCCCTCCGCCAGGGCACCACGACCTTCGAGACGAAGTCGGGCTACGGCCTGACGGTCGAGGACGAGGCCCGCGCCCTGCGCATCGCGGCCCGGCACACCGACGAGGTGACGTACCTCGGCGCCCACATCGTCTCCCCCGACTACGCCGACGACCCGGCGGCCTATGTCGCCCTGGTCACCGGCGAGATGCTGGACGCCTGCGCGCCGCACGCCCGCTGGATCGACGTCTTCTGCGAGAAGGGCGCCTTCGACGGCGACCAGGCCCGGGCGATCCTCACCGCGGGCCGGGCCAGGGGCCTGCACCCGCGCGTCCACGCCAACCAGCTCTCCTACGGCCCCGGCGTCCAGCTGGCCGTGGAGCTGGACGCGGCCAGCGCCGACCACTGCACCCACCTCACGGACGCGGACGTCGACGCGCTCGCGAGCGGTGACACGGTCGCCACCCTCCTGCCCGGTGCCGAGTTCTCCACCCGGGCCGAGTGGCCGGACGCCCGCCGTCTGCTGGACGCGGGCGCGACGGTCGCCCTCTCCACGGACTGCAACCCCGGCTCGTCCTTCACCTCCTCCGTCCCCTTCTGCATCGCCCTGGCCGTCCGCGACATGCGCATGACCCCCGACGAGGCGGTCTGGTCGGCCACGGCAGGCGGTGCGGCGGCCCTCCGCCGCACCGACATCGGCCGCCTCACCCCCGGCGCCTACGCCGACCTGACCCTCCTGGACGCTCCGAGCCATGTACATCTGGCATACCGGCCGGGCGTACCGCTGGTGAGCGGGGTGTGGCGCAGGGGCGAGCGGGTGGTGTGACCCGGCTCGCGGGCCGGTCCCGGCCCGCGAGCCACGGCGGTCCGGCGGGCGCTCACCCGCTCACTCCGCTCACCCGCTCACCCGCTCACCCCGTTCCGGCCCGCCACCGCTGGCCCGGCCCCCCGTTCAGCGGCTCCAGGACCACCCCGTCCCCGTCCCCGTCGTCCGGTGTCACCGCCGTCTCGATGGCGATGGCCGGGCGGATCGTGCCGTCGGGGTCGACGGTGAAGCGGAGGTTCTGGCCGTTGTGGCCGTAGACCGAGTCGCAGTCCCAGATGCCCACGCCCCGGTCGGTCGCACCGCGGCTGTCCAGGCAGAAGTCGGCGTCGGCGGCCGAGCGCAGGACCCCCTGGCCGGTGTCGACACGCCAGCGCTGGGTGGGGGAGGAGCCGCAGGGGGCCGTGACGACGTCGTTGCCCTGCGAGAGGTCGCCGTCGCGGATGTCGAGGCAGCGGCCCGAGGCGAGGTTCACCACCTGGGCGTAGGCGGCGCCCGGGGGCGAAGGGGCGGGGGACGGGCTCGGTGTGCGCCGGGGGGACGGTGACCTGGCCGGGGGATGCGAAGTCACCGTCGGGGACGGGGACTTGGTGGCGGGGGGAGGAACCGGGGCGGGTGCGGCGGACGCGGAGACCGTCGCCGTCACCGTCACCGGCGGGGGTGCCGGGGTCGCCGCCACGGGGTGCCGGCCGGCTCCGTCCTTCGAGGTCAGGAGGAACACCAGCAGCGGGCACAGGGCCACCCCCAGGGCCGCCGAGGCCAGCAGGTAGGGGCGCCGGGCCGGCCGGCTCCCGTGCGAAGCGGGGGGTTCGCGGCCCGGCAGCGGCGCCGCGGGGCGTATGTACGACGTCCCGCTCCAGGGCAGCAACCCCTCCGCGAGTGCCTGCCTCGGGGTGTCCCGCAGCGCGGTCAGGTCCTCGAAGGCGGCCGTGCAGTGCGGGCAGCGCGCCTTGTGGGCGTCCAGGTCGGCGCTGTGGCGTGGGCTGTCCGGCCGTACCGCCTCCTCGATCAGGCGGCGGAAGTCGGGGCAGCGCGGATCGTCCGAGGCGGCGAGGCGGTGTCTCAGGCAGGCCTGGGCCAGGGCTCTGAGGGCCTGCGGGGTGCCGTGGACCACGTCCGCACGGCTCAGGCCCAGGAAGGCGGCGGTGCGCTCCGGGGGCTCCTCTTCGAGTGCGCCGTACCAGATCAGACCCTGGGTGCGGGAGGGCAGCGTGCGGAACGCCGGGAGGAGGGGCGGCGTCGGGCCGCCGGGCAGGCCGCTGGAGTTCAGTACCAGGAGCAGGGCGGGGTCCACGCCCGCGGACCGGTCGTCGGTGGCCCAGGAGGCCGCCAGGCGCACGGTCAGGAGCAGCAGGTGGTGGCGGAGGGGGAGGTTCGGATCGATGCCGCGTGCCGTCTCCCGGGCCGCCGTGGTGAAGGTCTCCGCGGCCAGCCGGCGGGCGGCGGACTCGCTCGCGGCGCACCGGCGGGCGTGGGGGAGGGCGCAGGGATGGTGCCGGCGGCGCAGTTCCTGCAGCGCCGGATAGGCCGTCGGGGTCGGGGCGCGCAGCAGCTCGGTCAGCCGTGCGTCCGGTGCGTCAGCGAGGCCCGCGTGGCCCGTGTCCGGTGCGCTCGCATGGCCCGTGTCCCATGCGCCCGTGTCGCCTGCGTGACCCGTGTCCCATGCGCCCGCGTGGCCTGCGTGACCCGTGTCCCGTGCGCTCGTGCGTCCCGCGTCCGGTGCGCCCGCGCCCGCGTCCGCCTCGGTCGGGTCGCCGCCCTGAGCCATCCCGCACCCTCCGTCCCCGAGGTACCTGACGTACCAGCCGGTTTGGGGGCTCATAGTGGTGGAGGGACCCGGTTCGGGAAAGAGGTTTCCCCGGGTAACAGTGGCACGGGTTCGCGCGGCCGGGCGCGGGCCGGGCGCGGGTAGCGCGGTGCCCGGACACGGCGGAGCGGCCCGGCGTTGTCGGCCGGACCGCTCCATGCGGGTGACGGAGGGTCACTCCTCCGTGGTCAGCCCCTTGCGCAGCCGCACCAGCGTCCGCGACAGCAGCCGGGAGACGTGCATCTGGGAGATGCCGAGTTCCTCGCCGATCTCCGACTGGGTCATGCCCGCGACGAAGCGCAGGGACAGGATCTTCCGGTCCCGGGACGGCAGTTCGGCGATCAGCGGCTTCAGTGACTCGACGTACTCGATGCCTTCGAGCCCGTGGTCCTCGTACCCGATCCGGTCCGCGAGCGCGCCCTCGGTGTCGTCCTCCTCGGGCTGGGCGTCCAGGGAGGAGGCGGTGTAGGCGTTGGAGGCGGCCATGCCCTCGACGACCTCGTCGTTGGAGATGCCGAGGCGCTCGGCCAGCTCCGCGACGGTGGGCGCGCGGTCCAGCTGCTGGGCCAGCTCGTCCCCGGCCTTGGCCAGGTCGAGCCGCAGTTCCTGCAGTCGGCGCGGTACGCGCACGGACCACGAGGTGTCGCGGAAGAAGCGCTTGATCTCGCCGATGATGGTCGGCATCGCGAAAGTGGGGAATTCCACGCCGCGCGAGAGCTCGAAGCGGTCGATCGCCTTGATCAGGCCGATCGTGCCGACCTGGATGATGTCCTCCATCGGCTCGCTGCGCGAGCGGAAGCGCGAGGCGGCGAACTTGACGAGCGCGAGGTTCAGTTCGACGAGCGTGTTACGGACGTACGCGTAGTCGTGCGTCCCTTCCTCCAGCGACTCCAGCCGCCCGAAGAGCGTCTTGGACAGGGCCCGCGCGTCGACCGCGTCGACCTCGTCGAAGGGGGGGATCTCCGGGAGTCCCTCAAGGGGGTCGAGGGCATCCAGGGGATCGATGGGATGATCCAGCTGTTCCGGTGGGGGTGTCGACGTCGCCGTCCGGGTATGCGATTCGTCGAGCCGGGGTGACATGGGTGTCCTCCATCGTTCTCGGCATATGGCTGCCGAAGCCAGTACGTGCACTGCGGTGTGCGGCGCCTCCGAAGCCGGCGTGTAGGGATGTGTGTCCTACTAGCCCTACCCGCTCCACCGAGCCGGTCGCAAGTGCGTTCTGTAGTGATATGTCTGATAATGCGAGCTTGTTCGGGTGTCGGAGTGCGCATGGAAGGCGTAATGTTCGAGGGCATCAGCAGCCACGACCTCGGGAGAGAGACGGCATGGACCACGGGACAGTCGGCAGCGCACGGTCGGGCCGGCTTCTGGTGGAGGTGCGGGAAGAGGGCTCCAGCGCCGTAGTGGCACCGGCGGGTGAGCTCGATCACCACACCGCCGATCTTCTGCGCGAGCCGCTCGACGACCTCCTGGCAAAGGGGTTCTCACGGCTCGTGGTGGACTGTTCACGCCTGGAGTTCTGCGACTCCACGGGGTTGAACGTGCTGCTCGGCGCCCGGCTGAAGGCGGAGGCCGCCGGCGGCGGGGTGCACCTGGCGGGAATGCTGCCGGTAGTCGCTCGCGTGTTCGAGATCACCGGGGCGGAGGCGGTCTTCACCGTCCATGACTCCGTGGCGGCGGCACTGGCCGGAGAGGCCGACTGACCCCTCTCCCGGCCGTCCCCCGGGGGGGCTGGTGGCGTACGTCGCACCAGTCGTGCCCGATGCGGGGGTGTTCCGTCGGATCGGCCGGGCAGGAGAGATCCTGAACCCGTCGGCCGTCCGGCCGCCGGACCGCCCGGGAACCGGCGGACGGCTCGGGTGCGACGTACGTACGAAGGGCGTACGGCGTACGGACCGGCCGGCACCGACCGGTGCCGGACTTTTGAATCGTGAACTGGTGAATCGGTGAGGTGAAGCGCTGATGAGCACCACCCGGCCTTGCTCGCCGGGCGACCGCGGCCCGGAGCCCTGCGGCGCTTCGGGGGTGTCCGAGGGGGGTGTGCCGGAGACCGGTGCGTCCACGGGGGCCGCCGCGCCGTCCGTGCCGACCGAGGGGGTACAGGAGACCCCGGGACGGCAGGTCCGCAGGCTGCGCCTGGAAGGCGAGAGCGGGGTCGTCCCGCTCGCCCGTGACTACACCCGTCAGGCGCTGTACGCGTGGGGCTGGCTGCCCGCCGCCAACGCAGACCGGCGGGCCGCCGCCGAGGACGTGCTGCTCGTCGTGTCCGAGCTGGTCACCAACGCCTGTCTGCATGCCGACGGTCCCGAGGAGCTGTTCCTCACCTGCGACGGCAAGGTGATCCGGCTGGAGGTCTCCGACCTCGGCACCGGCCAGCCGGCCCCGCGCACCCCGCACCGCGCCGGCCGCCCCGGCGGTCACGGCATGTTTATCGTGCAACGGCTGTGCCTGGACTGGGGCGTCGTCCGGACCCCCGGCCGCTCGGGCAAGACGGTGTGGGCGGAACTGGGCGCACCTGCCTGACCGTTCCGGCGGCCACTCGCGCCACCGTCTCCACGGGAATCCCTCTTCCCGCACGCCGGATCGACACAACTCCGGCGTGTGCCGCGTCTTCCCTCCTCACGGCCCCCGGCGTACCTTGACGGCCAAATCTGATATGCCGTCAGGAATGAATGGGGTGGACCGAACGTGTCGTACCCGAAACGAACCGCCGCGCTCGCGTCCGCCGCCGCCCTGGCCGGCTCGGTGGTACTGCTGACCGCACCGGTGGCCCATGCCGACGTCGTCGACGTCAACTACCACTGCAAGACGCCGATCGGCGACAAGAGCGCCGTCTCGCCCATCGACATCAAGGGCGTCAGGAGCGGCAGCGGCTACCGGATCACCATGTCCTGGCAGAAGGGCGTCTCCTCCAGCCCGGTCGAGCTGGGCAAGGGCGCGATGAGCCCGAGCGCCACGATCAGGCTCGGCGGCGCCGACAGCGGCACCCTCGCCGTGACCGGCCCGGCCAACGCGGCCGCGATCCCGGCCAACACGCCCATCAAGATCAGCGACCTGAGCGGTACCTACACGCCCGGGAAGACCGGCAAGGTCACCTTCACGGCGGCCACGCTCACCATCAAGGCCCTCGGTACGACGACGAACTGTGCGCCGACCAACAACCCCGAGCCGTCCCTGACGCTGGACGTGACCGCGGCGGGCGGCGGCTCCTCGGGCACCTCCTCCGGCGGCTCCGCTTCGAGCGGTACCGGCTCCGCGGGCCAACAGCTCCCGCAGACCGGCCCCGAGGACTCCGCCGTCGCCCTCGGCACGCTCGGCGGCACGGTGCTCCTCGCGGGCACGGCGGGCGCCCTGTGGCTGACCCGACGGAACCAGGCGGTACGCCGCTGAGCCGCGGGCGCACCGCCGAACCGGCCGTACGCCGCTGAGCCGCGGGCGTACCGCCGAACCGGCCGTACTCCGCTGAGCCGCGGGTGCGCCGCCGAGCCGGCCGTACGCCGCCGACCCGGACGGGGTGCCGCCGCGCCGGCCGCACCCCGCCGAACCACAGGTCAAGACCGCTGGAGCCGCCCATGCCGTCCGCCGCCCGTGTCCTGTCCCGCACCCGCCGCCTGCCCCCGGCCCTCGCCCGGCCCGCGTTCCTGGGCGTGGTCGCGCCCCTGTGCCTGCTCGTCCTGCTGGGCGCCGCGCCCGCGGCCTCCGCCGCCCCGGGCTGGTCCGTCGCGCCCTCGGGAGGCGAGCGCCCGTCGTTCTACGCCGAGGGCCCGCCCGGAACGGTCCTGCGGGACACGGTGTCCGTCACCAACCCCGGGCGCGCACCCGTCGTCGTACGTCTGACCGGCACCGGCACCGGCACCGGCACCCGCACCGGCAGTGGCACCGGCACCGGCAGCGACGTCCGGATCGCCTTCGCCGAGCAGGGGGTACGCGTCCCCGCCCGCACCCGGGCCGACGTGCCCTTCACGGTGAGCGTCCCCGCGGGGGCCGAGCCCGGCGACCGCACCGGCTCGATCGTCGCGCGCGATGCCGACGGCTGGACGAAGACCGTACGCCTGCGCCTGCGGGTGGGCGGCCCGGCGCTCGCCGCGCTGACCGTCGAGCATGTCGCGGTGCACGGCGACCGCATCACCTACGAGCTGGTCAACCGCGGTACGACCGTCCTCGTGCCGAGGCTCGCGGTACGTGCGGACGGCGTCTTCGGCCGGGTCCTCGACCGCGCGCCGCGCACCCTCCCCGTCCGCCTGCCGCCGAGCACGCGCCTGAGACTGACCGAGCCCTGGCCGGACCGGCCGGCGCTGGACGCGGTCGACGTACGGCTGACGGTCACGGCGCCGGGCGCGGCGCGGGACTCGGCGCGTGCACAGGTGCGGTTCGTGCCCTGGGGCGCGCCGGCGGGCGGCGCCTGCGCGGTGGCCGCGGCGGCGGGCGCGGTGTGTGTCGTACGACGGCGGGGGAGCCGTACGGCGGACACCGGCCGGGCGGACGGCGGCCGGGCGGACGCGGGCCGGACGGGCAACGGTCGGGCGGACACCGGCCCGGGCGGCGCAGGCGCGGACGCGGACGCCCGTGCCGGCGCCGGTGCGGACGAGGCTGCCCGTGCCGGGGCCGGTGCGGAGGAAGCCGCCCGGGCCGGTGTCGGGCCGACGGCAGGAGTGGTGAAGTGAACGGCGGAGCAAGGATCCTGCGGCTGCCCGCGCTGGCGGCGGTGCTCGCACTGCTCCTGCTGCCGCTCGCCGCCCCCGCGGCCGCGGCGGGCGGACCCGCGGTGAAGCTGTCCGAGTCCCAGGCGGGCACGGGCGGTTCGATCACCGTCAGCGGCAGCGGCTGGCGGCCGCACACCCTGCTGATGATGCTGATCTGCGGGCGGTCCAGCCCCTCCCGGGGCGTGATCGGCGGCACCAACTCCTGTGCCAACGCCGACGGACGGGCCGTGACCACCGCTGCCGACGGCTCCTTCGCCAGGAAGCTCCCGATCGCCGAACCGCCCGTGCCGTGTCCCTGCGTGGTGCACGTGGCCACGGTGACCGGCGCGCAGGCCGAGGCGGACGCCGTCCTCCAGGTGGCCGGGCACCCCGTCGCCCCGCTGCCCGCCGAGACCTCGGGCGGCCGTCTGTCGATCCTCTCCGACACCCGGCTGACCGGATCAGGTTCCCTGCTGACCTGGTTCGGCGCGCCGCCGGGCCGCACCCTGGTCTTCACCGTCGGCAACAGCGGCTCGGCCGCCGTCAAGGACCCGGTCTTCCGGGTCGGCACCGCGCACGGCGTCTTCGCCCCCGAGTGGGACGAGCAGCAGTGGCGCGGCACCCTCGCGCCCGGCAAGAGGGCACAGATCAAGCTGCCCGTCGAGCTGTCGGCCGGGGCGCACGGCGACTACACCGTGTCCTTGCGGTACGACGGCAAGGTCCTCGCCGAGCAGCCGTGGGGCGTGGGCCGCCCCTGGGGCGTGACGCTGTTCTGGCTCCTGCTCTGCCTGGTCGTGCCGGCCGCGGTCTTCCGCGCCGGGATGGCCGTGGTGGACCGGGTGCGGCCCCGCCGGCCGGGCGGCGTCCGCCACCGGCGGCTCGCCCGGCCGGCGTTGCGCCTGCCCCGCTCCCGTACCTCCGGGCACCTGCCCGAACCGACTCCGACCCTGCCGTGGTTCGCCCCGGACTCCGTTCCGGGCGGCCCGGCCGGCCGGCTCTCCGCACCGCACGACGACAGCCCGACGAGTCCTACGACTCCCACCAGGAAGGGACCCACGTGAGCATGCGAAGGAGAGGCACACCGGCCCGAAGGACGGGTGCCGCGGGCGCCGCACTGGCGCTCTGCTCGGCCGGCGTGCTGCTGGGCGTGGCCGCCACGCCCGCGCAGGCGGCCGAGGTGTCGTTCGCGACCCACTGCGTGCCGCCCGCGGGCATCGACCCGGTCGACGGCACCACGAAGGTCGAGATCACCGCGCCGGCCACGGCCAAGGTGGGCGACACGGTGGACATCGTGTGGAAGTTCGTGCAGGCCGCCTCCAAGAACCCGAACATCATCGACCTGCCCGCCAATTCGGTGCAGCCGTCCGGCGTGCTCAAGGCGGCCGGCGCACAGACCGCCGACATCGCCCTGCAGGGACCGCGCCAGAACCCGGCGATCCCCAAGGGCGGCGACATGGTGCTGTCGGACATGAAGGGCAGCCTGAAGCTGACGGCGGCCGGCGAGGTGACGCTGACGCCGGACGCGTACACGGTCAACGCGATGTCGACGGACACCAAGTGCACGCCGAAGGAGACCGTGCAGAAGGCGGCGACGATCCAGGTGGCACCGGGGGACGGGGGCGGCTCCAGCACGACTCCGACCCAGTCGACGACCCCGACCGGGTCGACCACGCCGACGAGCAGTCCCACCGCCACGGCCACCGCCACCTCGACGGCGACCGGCGGCAGTGGCCAGACCGACTTCCCCGGCAAGGAGGTCCAGGTGCCCTACGCCTGCAAGACGCCGATCGGCGACAAGAACGCCACCTCGCCGGTGCAGATCAACGCCAGGAAGAACGGCGGCAGTTACGACCTCACCGTGCAGTTCAAGAAGTCGGTGATGGACAGCCCCGCCGACATCCCCAAGGACTCCGTGAAGCCGTCGATGGAGGTGGCGCTGGGCGGCGCGGACAAGGGCACCGTGCATGTGGAGGGCCCGACGAACGCCAACCCCATCAAGTCCGGCGAACCGATCGAGATCCCGGACCTCACCGGCAGCTACAAGCCGGGCGCGAACGGCACCTCGACCCTGTCCCCGGGGGTGCTGACCATCAAGGCCCTGGGCACGACGACGACCTGCACGCCGGCCAAGTCGGAGGTCTCGCTCACCCTGGACACCACCCAGCAGCCGGGCGGCGCCTCGGGCGGCACCTCGACCTCCGGGGGTTCGTCGTCCTCGGGCGGCAGCAGCGGCAGCAGCAGTAGCGGCGCGGGCGGCCTCGCCGAGACCGGGGCGAGCGACCACGGCGGGCTCAAGGCCCTGGGCCTGGTCGCGGGCACGGCGATCCTGCTGGGCGCCGCGGTGTTCACGTTCATGCCGAAGCGCCGGACGCGGTAGTCCCGGGACAACGCAAGAGGGCCACCGCATCGTCAGGGATGCGGTGGCCCTCTCGCGTCGGCCGGGCTACGTCAGCGGACGTCGCCCATCAGCTTGTTGACCTTGCTGCGGTACATCCACACCGCGACACCGGCGATCACGGCGAGCACGGCCTCCAGGACGACGAAGCCCATCTTGTCGAGGTTCACACCGCCGACGGCCGGGTTGGACAGCAGCGCGGTGATCGAGTCGCCCGCGGTGACCGCGAGGAACCAGACGCCCATCATCTGCGAGGCGTACTTCTTCGGCGCCATCTTCGTGGTCACGGACAGACCCACCGGCGACAGCGTCAGCTCACCGACCGTCTGGACGAAGTAGATCGCGACCAGCCACATCGCCGCGGCCTTGTGACCGCCCTCGGCGATCGACAGCGGGGCGAGGAAGAGGAAGAAGGACGCGCCGACCAGGACCAGACCGGAGGCGAACTTCACGATCGTGCTCGGCTCCTTGCCGCGCCGGTTCAGCCACAGCCACAGCCAGGCGAAGACGGGCGCCAGGGCCATGATCATGACCGGGTTCACCGACTGGTACCAGGAGACCGGGAACTGCCAGCCGAAGACCGTGTTCTTGGCCGACTCGCTGGCGAAGATCGACAGGGTCGAACCGCCCTGGTCGTAGATCATCCAGAAGACGGCGGCGGCGACGAAGAACCAGATGTACGCCGACACCTTCGAACGCTCGGCCGCGTCCAGGTCCTTGTCCCGCCGGATGCGGGCGATGACCACGATCGGCACGATCAGACCGATGATGGTCAGCGGGATCAGCGCCCAGTTCAGGGTGAAGTGGCCGGAGAAGCCGACGGCGGCGTAGAAGACCGCGGCGATCGCCAGCCAGGTCAGGCCCTTGCGCAGCGTGGCGGACTTCTCGTCGGCCGACAGCGGCGTGGGAACGACACTGCTCTTCTCGCTCAGGTGGCGGCTGCCGAGCAGGTACTGGGCAAGACCCAGCGCCATGCCGAGCGCGGCCATCGCGAAGCCGAGGTGCCAGTTGACGTTCTCGCCGACGGTGCCGATGGCCAGCGGAGCGGCGAAGGCGCCCACGTTGATGCCGATGTAGAAGAGGGTGAAGCCACCGTCACGGCGCGGGTCGTCCGGGCCGCTGTAGAGGTGGCCGACCATCGTGGAGATGTTGGCCTTCAGCAGACCCGAACCGATGGCGACGAGGCCGAGACCGGCGAAGAAGCTCGCGGACGCCGGCAGCGCCAGGCACAGGTGGCCGAGCATGATGATCAGGCCCGCGACCGCCACCGTCTTGCGGGGACCGAGGAAGCGGTCCGCGACCCAGCCGCCGGGCAGGGCGAGCAGGTACACGAGCGACACGTACACCGAGTAGATCGCGGTCGCCGTGCCCGCGTTCATGTGCAGGCCACCCGGGGCCACCAGGTACAGCGGGAGCAGGGCCCTCATGCCGTAGTAGGAGAAACGCTCCCACATCTCGGTCATGAAGAGAGTGGCCAGTCCGCGGGGGTGGCCGAAGAAGGTCTTCTCGGACCCGGGGGTGCCCGGGCGGACCGAGTCCTTCGTCAGGCTGGACGCCATGGTCGTTCCTTGCTGGTCGGGACGCGCGTTTGGAGCGTCGCGCGCCCGGTGGGGGTGCGGCCGGCACCGGCAGATCGGTCGTCCACCCCCACGCCCGGGGGGAGTCCGCTCCGGATCACGGTGCGGCGGACGGCGACCACCGGGATCCACGCCCCGGCGACGCGTCGGTGCGTCCGGAGCCCGGCCAGAGGTCATTCCTTTCAAGGCTGGTCTGGACCAGCCCGTACACAAAAGAGACCTTCAGCGTCAGGTGCCCGCCGAAGGTCCCGGGTGTACTACAGGCGTTCAGGTCACCATACGGCAGGACACTGCCGGATATGGAAGGACTTGAGACGCGGATCACAGGTGTCGGCGGAACCGCACGACCGCTTTCGAAGGTCCCTCTACCATCGCACCTCGGGGGCGATGGTTCGTACCACCGGGGCGGCAAGGTAAGAAGCCCTGGTGGCGATCACACCCCAGCACTGTGTGCGGGCGGTCTACCATCACTGCATGACCCGTGTACTGCTCGCCGAGGACGACGCGTCCATCTCGGAGCCGCTGGCCCGCGCCCTGCGCCGGGAAGGTTACGAGGTCGAGGTGCGCGAGGACGGACCCACCGCGCTCGACGCCGGAATGCAGGGCGGCGTCGATCTGGTCGTACTGGACCTGGGTCTGCCCGGCATGGACGGCCTGGAGGTCGCCCGCCGGCTGCGTGCCGACGGCCACACCGTGCCGATCCTCATTCTGACCGCGCGGGCCGACGAGGTGGACACCGTCGTCGGTCTGGACGCGGGCGCCGACGACTACGTCACCAAGCCCTTCCGGCTCGCCGAACTGCTCGCCCGGGTGCGGGCGCTGCTGCGGCGCGGTGCGGCCGAGCCGCAGCAGCCGCCGGCCACGCACGGCGTGCGGATCGACGTCGAGTCGCACCGGGCGTGGATGGGCGACGAGGAACTCCAGCTGACCGCCAAGGAGTTCGACCTGCTGCGGGTGCTCGTGCGGGACGCCGGCCGTGTCGTCACCCGGGATCAGCTGATGCGCGAGGTCTGGGACACGACGTGGTGGTCGTCGACCAAGACGCTGGACATGCACATCTCGTGGCTGCGCAAGAAGCTGGGCGACGACGCGGCGAACCCCCGGTACATCGCGACGGTGCGCGGCGTGGGCTTCCGGTTCGAGAAGAGCTAGCCGCCGGCGGGGCCGGACGAGGGACCGGGGGCGGGCCGGTCGTGCCCGTTCACGCGCACGCCGGCGGGGCCGGACGAGGGACCGGGGGCGGGCCGGTCGTGCCCGTTCACGCGCACGCCGGCGGGGCCGGACGAGGGACCGGGGGCGGGCCGGTCGTGC
>NZ_JBVKBH010000011.1:0-52823 GCF_055657175.1 Streptomyces sp. NPDC107581 | reverse complement strand
CGGTCGTGCCCGTTCGCGCCCGCGCGGCGGATGCGCACATCGACGGGGTCCCGCGCCCCCGGGCTGGCTGCCCCGGCCGGAGCTGCAAGGCACACTGGTCGTCGTAAGCCATCCCGGAGGGCCCTGTGCGTCGTCGTCTCATCCAGTCCACCCTCGCCGTCGTGCTGGTGGTGATCGCGGTCTTCGGCGTGTCCCTCGTCATCGTCGAGACCCGGACGATCAGCAACAGTGCCCAGGAGCGTGTGGAGTCCGAGGCGCTGCGGCTGGCCAGCATCGTGGACAGCCGGATCCTCGCCGCGGAGAACGTCAACGCCGAGGTCCTGCGCAACCCGGTCAGCAAGGAGCAGTTCGCGGAGATCCGGATGCCGGGCCGGCCGCCCATCGAGATCGGCACCCGGCCCGAGGGCGACGTCATCCACTCCACCCAGCGGGGCGAGGAGGGCGAGACGGTCACCGTCCAGGAGCCCCGCTCCGCGGTGACCCGAGAGGTCGGCCGCACCCTGCTGATCATCGGACTGGTGGCGCTGCTCGCGGTGGTCGCCGCCGTGCTGCTCGCCGTGCGCCAGGCCAACCGGCTCGCCTCCCCGCTCACCGACCTCGCCGAGACCGCCGAACGCCTCGGCTCCGGCGACCCGCGCCCGCGGCACAAGCGCTACGGCGTCCCCGAGCTGGACCGGGTCGCCGATGTGCTGGACTCCTCCGCCGAGCGCATCGGCCGGATGCTGACGGCGGAACGGCGTCTTGCCGCCGATGCCTCGCACCAGCTGCGCACCCCGCTCACCGCCCTGTCCATGCGCCTGGAGGAGATCACCCTCACCGACGATCCGGACACGGTGAAGGAGGAGGCGAACGTCGCTCTCGCGCAGGTCGAGCGGCTCACGGACGTGGTGGAACGGCTGCTGACCAATTCGCGCGACCCGCGCACCGGCTCCGCCGTCTCCTTCGACCTGGACGAGGTCATCCAGCAGCAGCTCGCCGAGTGGCGGCCCGCCTACCGCAGCGCCGGCCGGGCCGTCGTCAGCTCGGGCAAACGGCACCTGCAGGCCGTCGGCACCCCGGGCGCGGTCGCGCAGGTGCTGGCCGCGCTGATCGAGAACTCGCTGATGCACGGCGGCGGCACGGTCGCCCTGCGCACCCGCGTCACCGGCAACCAGGCCGTGGTCGAGGTCACCGACGAGGGTCCCGGCGTTCCGGCCGACCTGGGCGCGCGGATCTTCGAGCGGACCATCAGCGGGCGGAACTCCACGGGCATCGGTCTGGCCGTGGCCCGGGACCTCGCGGAGGCCGACGGCGGCCGTCTGGAGCTGCTCCAGGCCCAGCCGCCGGTGTTCGGCCTGTTCCTGTCCCGCACACCGCCGGCCCGCAAGCCCGACGAGGACCGGCCTACGGTCCGCTAGCGGGGGCCCGGCCGACAGCCCGCCGGGCACGTCCCGGCCGACGGTCCGCCGGGAGCGTTTCTCCGGTCGGGCGTCCGGGGGCCACGCGCTGCGTCCCTGCGGTCGGGCGGCCTAGGGCACGCGCTGCGGTCGGGCGGCCTAGGGCACGCGCTGCGGTCGGGCGGCCTAGGGCACGCGCTGCGGTCGGGCGGCCTAGGGCACGCGCTGCGTGGGCGAGGGCTTCTGCGACTCCTGCTCCAGGATCGACTCCGCGCTTGCCACCGCCTCGCGGGCCGGCAGTGCCCGGAAGACCCAGGTGCGGTACGACCAGAACCGGAACAGGGTGGCGATGCCGATGCCGACGAACTTGAAGACGTTGCTCTGCAGCGGGCTGTCCCAGTGGAAACCGTAGGTCGCCAGGTACAGCACGCCGTTCTCGATCACCAGACCGATCGCGCTGAACAGCAGGAAGAGCGTGAGTTCCTTGGTGCGGCCGTGCTTGTCACGGTCCCGGTACGTCCAGTAACGGAAGCCGACGTAGTTGAAGACGATGGCGACGACGGTCGCGATGATGCTGGCGCGCACCACCGGCAGGTCCGAGACGTGCCGGACCAGGTTGAACACACCGAGATTGACAAGGACGCCGGCGCCGCCGACGGCGCCGAACTTGGCCACCTCGCGTACGAGCCGTTGCAGCCCCGAGGAACGAGGTTCCATGGCTGTGCAGCTCCCGTCGGTAGGTTTCGTCAACCCAGCCATGCTATCCAGGCCTCCTGCCCGCCGCTCCCGGACCAGGCCACAGCTTGGGAACGGGTCGGAAAGAGGTCGGAAAGTCCCGGGTAAGAGCACATGAGAGGTGTGCGATCCGGGCGCACCGGCATGGCCGATACGCTAGGGGTGTGACGTTCCCGGTAGTCGGCATGGTCGGCGGGGGGCAGCTCGCGCGTATGACGCACGAAGCGGGCATCCCGTTGGGCATCAGGTTCAAGCTTCTCAGTGACACCCCTCAGGATTCCGCTGCGCAGGTCGTGAGCGATGTCGTCATCGGCGACTATCGCGACCTGGACACGCTGCGTGAGTTCGCGCGCGGTTGCGATGTGATCACCTTCGATCACGAACATGTACCCACCGAGCACCTCAGGGCCCTGGAGGCGGACGGCATTCCCGTGCGCCCGGGGCCCGACGCGTTGGTGCACGCCCAGGACAAGGGTGTGATGCGCGCGAAGCTCGACGCGATCGGCGTGCCGTGCCCGCGGCACCGGATCGTGAGCGATCCGCGCGACGTCGTCGCCTTCGCGGCCGAGGGGGACGGCTTCCCCGTCGTCCTGAAGACCGTCCGCGGCGGCTACGACGGCAAGGGCGTGTGGGTCGTGGAGAGCGCCGAGGAGGCCGCGGAACCGTTCCGTGCCGGCGTCCCGGTGCTCGCCGAGGAGAAGGTCGACTTCGTACGCGAGCTGGCCGCCAACGTCGTGCGCTCCCCGCACGGCCAGGCCGTCGCCTACCCGGTGGTCGAGTCCCGGCAGGTCGCCGGCGTGTGCGACACGGTCGTCGCCCCCGCCCCCGACCTGGACGAGGAGCTCGCGCTGCAGGCCGAGGAGATGGCGCTGCGGATCGCCAAGGAGCTCGGCGTCGTCGGGCACCTCGCCGTCGAGCTGTTCCAGACCCGCGACGGCCGCATACTCGTCAACGAACTGGCGATGCGCCCGCACAACTCGGGCCACTGGACCCAGGACGGCGCGATCACCTCACAGTTCGCCAACCACGTCCGCGCGGTCCTCGACCTCCCGCTCGGCGACCCGCGCCCGCGCGCCCGCTGGACGGTCATGGTCAACGTCCTCGGTGGCGACTACCCGGACATGTACTCGGCGTACTTGCACTGCATGGCCCGCGACCCCAAGCTCAAGATCCACATGTACGGCAAGGACGTGAAGCCCGGCCGCAAGGTCGGACACGTCAACACCTACGGCGACGACCTGGACGACGTGCTGGAGCGCGCCCGTCACGCTGCCGGCTACCTGAGAGGCACGATCACCGAATGAGCCCTGTTGTTGGCATCGTCATGGGGTCGGACTCCGACTGGCCCGTCATGGAGGCCGCCGCCAAGGCCCTGGACGAGTTCGAGATCGCCTACGAGGTCGACGTCGTCTCCGCGCACCGCATGCCGCGCGAGATGATCAGCTACGGCGAGCACGCCGCCGAGCGCGGCCTGAAGGTGATCATCGCCGGGGCCGGCGGCGCCGCCCACCTGCCGGGCATGCTCGCCTCGGTCACCCCGCTGCCGGTCATCGGCGTCCCCGTGCCGCTGAAGTACCTCGACGGCATGGACTCCCTGCTCTCGATCGTGCAGATGCCGGCCGGTGTCCCGGTCGCCACCGTCTCCGTCGGCGGCGCCCGCAACGCCGGACTGCTCGCGGCCCGCATGCTCGCCGCCCACGACGAGGACCTGCTGCAGAAGGTGCGCGACTTCCAGCAGGACCTGAACGACCAGGCCACCGAGAAGGGCAAGCGGCTGCGCTCCAAGGTCGAGGGCGCCGGCGGCTTCGGCTTCGGGAAGTGAGGCCCGTGACCTCGCTGGACGAAGCCCGCGAGCTGCTGCGCGCGTTCCCCGTCGTCGACGGCCACAACGACCTGCCGTACGCGCTGCGCAAGCAGGTCCGCTACGACCTTGCCGCCCGCGACCTCGCCGAACGCCAGGACGCCCATCTGCACACCGACCTCCCGCGGCTGCGCGAGGGCGGGGTCGGGGCCCAGTACTGGTCCGTGTACGTCCGCTCGGACCTGCCGGACGCGGTCCCGGCCACGCTGGAGCAGATCGACTGCGTACGGCAGATGATCGCCCGCTACCCCCGGCAGCTGCGCGGCGCCCTGACGGCGGCCGACATGGAGACGGCCCGCGCCGAGGGCCGCATCGCCTCCCTGATGGGCGCGGAGGGCGGCCACTCGATCGCCAACTCGCTCGGCACCCTGCGCGGCCTGTACGGGCTCGGCGTGCGCTACATGACGCTCACCCACAACGACAACGTGGACTGGGCGGACTCGGCGACCGACGAGCCGAAGGCGGGCGGCCTGACCGCGTTCGGCCGCGAGGTCGTGCGGGAGATGAACCGGATCGGCATGCTCGTCGACCTCTCCCACGTGGCGGCGACGACCATGCGCGACGCCCTGGACGCCTCGTCCGCGCCGGTGATCTTCTCGCACTCCTCGGCCCGGTCCGTGTGCGACCACCCGCGCAACATCCCCGACGACGTCCTGGAGCGGCTGCCCGCCAACGGCGGCATGGCGATGGTGACGTTCGTGCCGAAGTTCGTGCTCCAGGCGGCCGTCGACTGGACGGCGGCGGCCGACGACAACATGCGCGCCCACGGCTTCCACCACCTCGACACCACCCCCGAGGCGATGGCGGTCCACCGCGCCTTCGAGGAAGGCACCCCGCGCCCGGTCGCGACCGTGGCGACGGTCGCGGACCACCTCGACCACATGCGCGAGGCGGCGGGCATCGACCACCTCGGCATCGGCGGCGACTACGACGGCACCGCCTTCACCCCGGACGGCCTGGACGACGTCTCCGGCTACCCGAACCTCATCGCCGAGCTGCTCGACCGGGGCTGGTCCCACGCCGACCTGGCCAAGCTGACCTGGAAGAACGCGGTACGGGTGCTGGGCGCGGCGGAGGACGTGGCCCGGGCTCTTCAGGCCACCCGCGGCCCGTCCCACGCCACCATCGAGTCGCTGGACGGCTGACCGGCCAGGGCGGGGTAGTCGTTGTAGCCGTCGGCCCCGCCCACGTACATGAAGTACCGGTCCCGGACCGGGTTGAGGGGTGCGCCGAGGCGCAGCCGCCCGACCAGGTCCGGGTTGGCCAGGAAGGGCCGGCCGAGCGCCACCAGGTCGGCCCCGGCCGCCAGCATGTCCCGGGCGGCCCTGGTGACGGCCCCGGTGGTGAGGCCGGTCAGGTCGGGATTGCCGATCAGCGTGCCGGGCCAGTCGGCGCGTATCCGCCGGTACCAGCCGGTCTCCGGGTCGGAGCGCACCAGGTGCAGATAGGCGAGGTCCAGCTCCTTCAGACGGTCCAGGAGCGCGGCGTAGAGCGCATCGGTGTCGTCCTCCAGGACGCCGTTGACGGTGCTCGCCGGGGAGATGCGTATGCCGACCCGGTCCGCGCCGATCGCGTCGGCCACCGCCTCGGTCACCTCCGCCGCGAACCGCACCCGCCGCTCGACGGAGCCGCCGTAGGCGTCCGTGCGCCGGTTGGTGTTGTCCGCGAGGAACTGGTGCAGCAGCATCCCGTTGGCCGAGTGCACCTCCACGCCCTCGAAGCCCGCCCCGACGGCCCGGCGGGCCGCGGCGGCGAAGTCGTCGACCGTGACGCGGATGTCGTCCGCCGTCATCTCCCGCGGCACGACGGCCGGGCGGTGCCCGCCGGGCGTGAAGATCGTCTCCGGCAGCGGAACCGGTGAGGGCGCGACCGGGGTGAGACCGGTGGTCGCCGGATGGCTGACCCGGCCACCGTGCTGGAGCTGCAGGAACATCCGGCCGCCGGCCGCGCGGACCGCGTCGGTGACCTCCCGCCAGCCGGCCGCGTGCCGGTCGGTGTGGATCGCGGTGATGTCCGGGTACGTCTGCCCGACGGCGTTCGGCGTCGAGCCCTCGGCGATGATCAGTCCGGCCGTCGCGCGCTGGGCGTAGTGGGTGACCATGAGCGGGGTCGGCGTGCCGTCGGCCGCCGCGCGGTTGCGGGTGAGCGGGGCCATCACGAGATGGTTCGCAAGTGCCAGCCGGCCGAGCCGGGCCGGTGCCAGGAAGTCCGTCGTCTGCGTCATGCCCGTACGCTAGAACTTGACATCAGTGTCAGATTCAAGTCCGGAAGGCCCCGGAGGCCCAGATGAGGATCGGCGAACTGGCCCGGCGCACCGGCGTGAGCGAGCGGTCGCTGCGCTACTACGAGACCCAGGGCCTGCTGAGCAGCGCACGCACGGCCGGCGGGCACCGGGACTACCCGGAGCCGGCCGTCGACCGGGTCATCCGGATCCAGGAGCTGTACGCCGCCGGGCTGCACAGCGAGAAGATCCGGCAGCTGCTGCCGTGCATGCGGGACCAGGACGGCGGGCCCTCCGCGATCGCCACCCCGCGGCTGGTCTCCGACCTCACGGCCGAACGCGACCGCATCGACCGCATGATCGCCGATCTGCTCCGCTCCCGGGAGACCCTGGACGAGGTGATCCAGGCGGCCGGGGAGGCCTGACGGACCGTGATCCAGGCGGCCGGGGAGGCCTGACGGACCGTGATCCAGGCGGCCGGGGAGGCCTGACGGACCGTAACCCCGATGCAGGTGTGCGGGGGCGCGGGCGAAGACGCGCGGATGCCGGGCGGAGGAGCCGTGGACCACAAGGAGCGGTAAACCACGGGGGGTTCATCGGCCACGTATGTGTCCCGTGGGGCAGAATACGGACAGACGCCGGTTCGGCCGACTGAGCCTCGGCCGAACCGGCGTCGTACGCGGCGCGCCGAGCAAGTGGCGCTTCCAGCACGCGGCGCCGGCAGCACGCAGCGCCTGGCGTACGCGGCGCTTCGCCTACGCGGCGCTTCGCCAACGCGGCGCCTCCGCGCCCATGCCGTTACGCGGTCGGGCGGCCCATCGCCCGGTACGTCCACCCGGCCCGCCGCCACAGCTCCGGGTCCAGCGCGTTGCGCCCGTCCAGGATCAGCCGGGCCGCCGCCGCCTCGCCCAGCGCCGCCGGGTCCAGCTCGCGGAACTCCCGCCACTCGGTCAGGTGCAGCACCACGTCGGCCGCCCGCACCGCCTCCAGTGCCGAACCGGCGTAGCCGAGGGTCGGGAAGACCTTGCGGGCGTTGTCCATGCCCTTCGGGTCGTACACCGTCACCTGGCCGCCCTGGAGGTGGATCTGGCCGGCCACGTTCAGCGCGGGCGAGTCCCGGACGTCGTCCGAGTCGGGCTTGAAGGTGGCGCCGAGCACCGCGACCCGCCGGCCGAGGAACGAGCCGCCGCCGAGGGCCTCCCGGGCCATCTCCACCATCTGGCCGCGCCGGCGCATGTTGATGGAGTCGATCTCCCGCAGGAAGGTCAGCGCCTGGTCCGCGCCCAGCTCACCGGCGCGCGCCATGAACGCCCGGATGTCCTTCGGCAGACACCCGCCGCCGAAGCCGATCCCGGCCCGCAGGAACTTCTTCCCGATCCGGTCGTCGTGCCCGATCGCCTCCGCCAGCTTCGCCACGTCGCCGCCGCCGGCCTCGCACACCTCCGCCATGGCGTTGATGAAGGAGATCTTGGTGGCGAGGAAGGAGTTCGCGGCGGTCTTGACCAGCTCGGCGGTCGGGAAGTCGGTCACCACGAACGGCGTACCCTCGCCGACCGGGGTGGCGTACACCTCCCGCAGCAGCTTCTCGGCCCGCTCGCTGTGCACGCCGACCACGATCCGGTCCGGGTGCAGGGTGTCCTGCACCGCGAAGCCCTCGCGCAGGAACTCCGGGTTCCAGGCGAGTTCCGCGTCCGCGCCGGCCGGCGCGTGCTCGGCCAGGTAGGCGGCCAGCCGTTCGGCCGAGCCGACCGGCACGGTCGACTTGCCGACGACCAGGGCGGGGCCGCTCAGATGCGGGGCGAGGGAGGCGATGGCGGCGTCGACGTACGACATGTCGGCCGCGTACTCCCCGTGCCGCTGCGGGGTGTTCACACACACGAAGTGGATGTCACCGAAGGCGGCGACCTCGGCCCAGTCGGTGGTGAACCGCAGCCGCCCCGAGGAGCCCTCGAAGCCCGGCACGTGCTTTCTCAGCAGTTCCTCGAGCCCCGGCTCGAACATCGGGGTCTCGCCGCGCTCCAGCATGGCGATCTTCTCGGGGACCACGTCCAGCCCCAGCACCTCGAAACCGAGCTCCGCCATGGCCGCGGCATGCGTGGCGCCGAGATAGCCGGTGCCGATCACGGTGATCTTCAGGCTCATGGATGTGCTCCAGATCGGGTACGTCGGTGATGCGGAGCCGAGCATAGTCGGGCTGTCCACCGGGCAATTTTCCCGCTGTCGCCAAGCTCACGTAGGCGTGCTCCCGGCAGGCCTCTAAAATTTCAGTTACTTAACGGTAATTAGCGTCAGTATCACTGCGTCTTTGGAGCGTGAGAGACCGTGGCCGGATCGGCTGACTTCGACCTGTACCGCCCGTCCGAGGAGCACGACATGCTCCGGGACGCCGTCCGTTCGCTGGTCGAGGCAAAGATCGCGCCGTTCGCCGCAGCGGTGGACGAGGAGGCCCGCTTCCCCCAGGAGGCCCACGACGCCCTGGTTGCCAACGACCTGCACGCCGTGCACGTACCCGAGGAGTACGGCGGCGCCGGCGCCGACGCGCTCGCCACGGTCATCGTGATCGAGGAGGTGGCCCGCGCCTGCGTCTCCTCCTCCCTCATCCCCGCGGTGAACAAGCTCGGCTCGCTCCCGGTGATCCTCTCCGGCTCCGAGGACCTGAAGAAGAAGTACCTCGCCCCGCTCGCCAAGGGCGACGGGATGTTCTCGTACTGCCTCTCCGAGCCGGAGGCGGGCTCGGACGCGGCCGGCATGACGACGAAGGCGGTCCGCGACGGCGACCACTACGTCCTCAACGGCGTGAAGCGCTGGATCACCAACGCGGGTGTCTCCGAGTACTACACGGTGATGGCCGTGACCGACCCGGCGAAGCGCTCCAAGGGCATCTCGGCGTTCGTCGTCGAGAAGTCCGACGAGGGCGTCTCCTTCGGCGCCCCGGAGAAGAAGCTCGGCATCAAGGGCTCGCCGACCCGCGAGGTCTACTTCGACAACGTCCGCATCCCCGCCGACCGCATGATCGGCGAGGAGGGCACCGGCTTCGCGACCGCCATGAAGACCCTGGACCACACCCGCATCACCATCGCGGCCCAGGCCCTCGGTGTCGCCCAGGGCGCCCTCGACTACGCCAAGGGCTACGTCCAGGAGCGCAAGCAGTTCGGCAAGCCGATCGCCGACTTCCAGGGCATCCAGTTCATGCTCGCCGACATGGCCATGAAGGTCGCCGCCGCCCGCGCCCTGACGTACCAGGCCGCGGCCGCCTCCGAGCGCGGCGACAAGGACCTCACCTTCCAGGGCGCGGCCGCCAAGTGCTTCGCCTCGGACGTCGCCATGGAGGTCACCACGGACGCCGTCCAGCTCCTCGGCGGCTACGGCTACACCCGCGACTACCCGGTGGAGCGCATGATGCGCGACGCCAAGATCACCCAGATCTACGAAGGCACGAACCAGGTCCAGCGGATCGTCATGGCCCGCAACCTGCCGTAAGCGGCCACGGTTCCTGGTTCTTCCGGAAGGCGTCCCACGGGGCGCCTTCCGACTGTTCGGGAGGGTGCCTCCCGACTGGTCGGTCACATGCCGAACGGCGCTCACCGGCGTAGGACGGAAGCACACGGGGCCCGTCCCGGGCCCCTCTCCCCCTCAGGAGGAGCCATGACCCAGCCCGGAACCATGACCGCCATGACCAAGCAGATGCAGGACTGCGTCGAGGCCTGCATGAACTGCCACACCATCTGCGAGGAGACCATGAGCTCCTGCATGCAGATGGGCGGTCAGGCCCAGATGCAGATCATGCGCGCGCTCATGGACTGCTCCGAGACGACCCGTATGTGCGCCGACATGATGATGCGGCGCTCGCCGATGTCCGCCGAGATGTGCGCGATGTGCGCCAAGGCCTGCATCATGTGCGCCGAGGCGTGTATGGCGATGCCGGACGATCCCCAGATGATGCGCTGTGCCGAGGCGTGTCGCCGCTGTGCGGAGATGTGCCGCGCGATGGCGAGCGCCTAGAGGTGAGCAACCGCCCGTGAAAGCGCCTGGGGCACCCTTTCGGGTGCCCCAGGTCCTTCTGGTCTCTTCTTGTCTCTTCTGGATCCCTCACGGCGCCGGATCCTGCCGGTCTCCCTAGTTGCCGGAGACCGTGACCGTCTGGTCGTTCTTCAACTCGTCCACCAGGGTCTTCACCTTCGCCTTGTCCCAGACGAGGTTGCCGCCGGTGGAGCCGGAGACCGGCATGTTCATGGACTTGCCGTCACCGCCGCTGACCCCCTTCATCGCCCAGAACATGGAGGCCAGGTCCCACAGGGACATGTCCTTGTCGACGATCAGGGAGTCCAGGCCCGCGCCCATGGTCGGGTAGAACTTGAACGGGTTGAGGATGGTCGACGGGGTCGCCACCTGGTGGGCCAGTGCCGCCAGGAACTTCTGCTGGTTCTTGGTGCGCTGGAGGTCGGAGGCGGCGAAGGCGTGCCGGGTGCGGACGAAGGCCAGGGCCTGTTCGCCGTTGAGCGTCTGCTTGCCGGCCTTGAAGTCCGCGCCCGAGTACTTGTCCTTGAAGGCCTGGTCGATGGTGATGTCGACGCCGCCCACCGCGTCCACGATCTTCGCGAAGCCCTGGAAGCCGATCTCGACGTAGTGGTCGAGGTGCAGACCGGTGTTGGCTTCGATCGTGCGGACCAGCAGGGTCGGGCCGTCCTCGGCGTAGGCGGCGTTCAGCTTCTCGTGCCGGCCCGTGGCCGGGTAGACCTTCCCGGACGTCGACCCCTTGTACGACGGGATCGCCACGTCCGAGTCGCGCGGCAGCGAGATCAGCGTGTCGCCGTTGTCGCCGACGTGCAGGATCATCATCGAGTCGGTGCGCTTGCCCTCGGCGGACCCGGTGTGCAGCTTCTTCTCGTCCGACTTGGACATGCCCTCACGGCTGTCCGAGCCGACGATCAGGTAGTTCGTGCCCTGGCCGGACTCGGGCCGGTCGATGACCTTCGACAGGTCGACCTCGCGGCGCAGCTTGGAGTCGGCCCAGAAGTACGTCGACACCGAGGTGACGATCAGCACACCGGCCAGCGTGATCGCGGTCCACTTGATCCGGCGCCGCCAGTTCGGGGCGGGCCGGGGGCCGCGGGCCGGGTCGCCCTGCGGGCCGCCGGGCCCGCCCGGACCACCGCCCGGGGCGCCGTAGACCTGGCCCGTGTTGTAGCCGCTGTCGTAGTCGCCGTAGCCGTCGTATCCCTGGCCGTCGGTGTACGAAGGCTGCTGCGGGACCCCGGCGCCGTACGGCGGCGCCGACGGGCCGGGGGCGCCGTACGAGCGCTGCCCGGGCGGTACCGCCGGGCCGCGCTGCACCTGACGCATCACGCGGGCGCCTTCCGGCTGCGCGCCGCCACTGCCGCGTCCGTAGCGCGGACGGCGGTTCTCGTCGGAGAATCCCTCGGGCCAGTCATTCATGCGCCCCAGTGTGCAGGGCACCGCCGTGTGTCTTACAAGGGATGTCGGAAAATCAGGGCGCCGCTGTTGCGAAGCTGACACAAATTCCGCGAAAGTCACTTCGGCATAAGGTGGGGGCCATGACAGACCAGGCCCTGGACGGGAATCCGGACATCCCGGGCAAACTGACGTCCGCTTCGCGCACCACTCTCAGCCACATCATGACCCACAGCGACACCAACCTCCTGGGTACGGTGCACGGCGGGGTGATCATGAAGCTGGTCGACGACGCCGCGGGCGCGGTGGCCGGACGGCACTCGGGCGGTCCCGCGGTCACCGCGTCCATGGATGAGATGGCCTTCCTGGAGCCGGTCCGCGTGGGCGATCTGGTCCATGTGAAGGCCCAGGTCAACTGGACCGGCCGGACCTCGATGGAGATCGGCGTCCGGGTCCTTGCCGAACGCTGGAACGAGTCCGCCCCCGCCACCCAGGTCGGCTCGGCCTATCTGGTCTTCGCGGCGGTGGACGCCGACGGCAAGCCGCGCCGGGTGCCCCCGGTGGTCCCGGAGACCGAGCGCGACCGCCGCCGCTGCCAGGAGGCCCAGATCCGCCGCACCCACCGCCTGGCCCGCCGCCGGGCCATCCGCGAGCTGCGCGAGAAGCGGGCCGCGGAGGGCTTCGAGGACTAGCGGAACATTCGAGGACTGGCGGAGCGGTGGGGGAGTGCGGCGGGCAGGAGGCGCGGGAGGGGTAGGGGCGAGGTGGGGGAGAGGTAGCAACTTCCTTCTCCCGTACGGGGGTTGTACGGGAGTGGGATGAATCACGGCGGCACCCTGTCGAAGAACTGTGCGGATAGTGTGAGCGATCCGGTGCGACGGGGGAGGGCGCGACGTGGGCAGGCAGGGCCAGGGGTGGGACGAGGGAGTCGACCCGGCGGATCAGTGGGTGCTGAACCCGGAGACGGGCGAGTACGAGCTGTGTCCGGACCCCGCCGCGGCGCAGCCGACCGTGCCCGCGCCCCGCGAGCCCGTGTCCCCGCCCGGGTCGTCCGGACCACCCGAGCAGCCCGGGCCGTCGGCCGAGCCGTCCGCGCCCTCGGTCGGGCCGTCCGGGTCGCCCGGGCCCACAGGCCGGACGGCGGAGAGGACGCCGCGGGGCGCGAGCCGGCAGGGCAACCGGAAGAACAGCCGGAAGAGCAAGAAGAAGCACACGGGCAAAAGGATTCTGCTGTGGACCAGCGGCGCCCTGGCGTTCGTCGTGGCCGCAGGCGGGACCGGTGTCTACCTCTATCTCCGGCACCTCGACGGCAACATCACCACGACCGACACGGCGGGTGCCACCAGCGACACCTTCAGCAAGGACAAGGCGTTCACCATCCTGGTGATCGGCACCGACAAGCGCCGGGGGAAGGGCGACGCCGGCTACGGCGACGCCGACAGCGTCGGGCACGCGGACACCAACATCCTGCTGCACGTCTCCGAGGACCGTACGAACGCGACCGCGCTGAGCATCCCCCGCGACCTGGTCACCACCGTCCCGGACTGCCCCACCAGACAGCCCGACGGCTCGCTCAAGACCATCCCCGGTGCCGACGGCGTCCGTTTCAACACCAGCCTGGGACAGCTCGGCCGCGACCCCGGCTGCACGGTGCGGACGGTCCAGCGGCTCACCGGGGGAATCAAGGTCGACCACTTCATGATGGCCGACTTCAACGCCGTGAAGACGCTGACCACGGCCGTGGGCGGCGTCAAGGTCTGCCTGAAGCACCCCGTCAAGGACAAGAAGTCCCACCTGGACCTGCCGGCCGGGCCGTCGCACGTCCAGGGCGAGCAGGCCCTGGCCTTCGTCCGCACCCGGTACAGCTGGGGCAACCACGGCGACCTGGACCGGATCAAGGTCCAGCAGCAGTTCCTCGCCTCGCTGTTCCGGCAGATGAAGTCCGGCTCGACGCTCAGTGATCCGGGCGAGCTGCTGGATCTGGCGGAGGCGGCGACCAAGGCCCTCACCGTGGACAAGGGGATCGGCAGCATCAGCAGGCTCAAGGACGTGGCCATGGAGCTGAAGAAGGTGCCGCCCAAGAACATCTCCTTCGTCACCCTGCCGGTCCGGGACAACCCGGCCGACGGCGCGATCCACAAGACGGTCGTCCCGGACCCGGAACCCGCCCGGCAGCTCTACTCGGTGATCAAGGACGATGTGTCCCTCACCGAGGTGCACAGGAAGCAGAAGGCGCAGCAGGCCGCCCGGCTGGAGGGGCGCCGCTCCGCCCCCGCGGACGTCCGGGTCGACCTGTACAACGCGGGCGCACCCGGCGGTTCCGCCCAGCAGACCCTCGCCTGGCTGCAGACCGAGAAGGGCGTGACCAGGTCCAGCCAGCTCGGCAACGCCGGCGGGACCCAGCCGAGGACGACCCTGGAGTACGCGCCCGGCCAGGCCGACCAGGCGCGCGAGCTCGCCGACCTCATGGGGCTGGGGGCGTCGGCTCTGAAGCCGGGCAGGAGCGAGAAGAACGCGCAGGGGCTGCCGGCGATGGTGCTGAGGCTCGGCGCGGACTTCAAGGGCGCGGGCATACCTCTCGACGGCCCGGCGAAGGCTCCGGCCGGCCTCCCGAAGTCGACGGCCGACGAGATCAAGTGCGCGTCATGACCCCAAGTACGGGTCATGACCCCAAGTACGGGTCGTGACCCAAGTGCGGGTCGTGATCCAAGTACCCGTCATGACCCGAGTGCGCGTCGTGACCCCGGTGCGCACCGCACCCGGTGTGTCCCGAGCCCGGTGCGCACCGTCCGGTCCTGCCCGGCGGTGTGTCCCGGGCCCGGTGCGCCCCGCCCGGTCCTGCCCGCCCGGTCCTGCCTACGCTCCGCCCGAGCAGACCACCTCGTTGCCGCGCACCACGCTCTGCTCCGGCCGGCCCGGGTCCTCGACCCTGACCCTGCGGACCTTGCCGGCGTCGTTGAAGTCCGTCCCCGCGGTCACCCTCAGCATCGGACCCTGGCCGGGTACCGCGCGCAGTTCGCTGCCGGGCAGGGCCGCGAGCAGGGAGCGGGCGGAACGGTCCCAGCGGGGGTCGTAGGAGATCACCGTGCGCCTGACGTCGTGGGCGGCCGCGGTGACCGGCTGGTGGGTGGTGGCGAAACCGGCCGCCGCCAGGGCCGCGTCCAGCCGCTTGGCCACCCCGGCCGTACCGGTGCCGTTCTCCACCCGGACCCTGATCTGCCGCGGGTCGACCTCCACCGGCACCGGCCCGGCGGCGCGGTGCGGGTGGTCCACGGTGAGCGGCTTGTCGTCGCGCAGGGCCTGGAAGAGGTTGCCGGCCGCCGCCTGGTCCCATTTCAGAGTGGAGCCGATGCCCTTGACCTGGTAGTTCATCTGCCCGATGGGCACGGTGGTGAACTCGGAGGAGGACGGGGAGAAGTTCCGCATCGCCCGGCCGAGGTCCAGCAGCTCGTCCGTGCCGAAGCCCTCGTCCGCCCGCACCGAGCCGAGCACCGCCCGGGTCACGTCCCTGAACCGCATGGGGTTCAGCAGCACCCCGGAGGAGCTGGCCCGCTCGATCAGCGCGGCCAGGAAGTGCTGCTGCCGTTTCATCCGGCCCAGGTCGCTCGCCCCGTCGAGGTGCCGGGCGCGCACGTACTGCAGTGCCTGGCCGCCGTTGAGGAGGTGGGTGCCGGGCGCGAGGTCGAGACCGGTGTACGAGTCCTTCAGCGGTGTCGGCGTGCAGACCTGGACCCCGCCGAGAACGTCCACGGTCTTCATGAAGCTGGTGAAGTCGACCTCCAGATAGTGGTCGATCTTCACATGGGTCATCGCCTCGACCGTGGCGACGGTCAGCTGGGGGCCGCCCTCGGCGTAGGCCGCGTTCAGCTTGACGGGGTGCGCTGCGTGCCGCTGCCCGGTGGTCGTGTCGAGGTGCGCGGGCACCTCGGCGTAGGAGTCGCGGGGCAGGCTCACCACGGTCGCCCGCTCCCGGTCGTCCGAGATGTGCACGATCATGATCGTGTCGGTGCAGTGGCAGGGCTGTCCGCCCAGCCGGTACGCGCGCCGCTCCGCCTGGCTGATCTTGTCGCGCCCGTCGGTGCCGACCAGCAGGACGTTCATGCCGTGTCCCGCGCGGGGCCGGTTCTTCATGTCCTTGAAGGCGTCCACCCGGGCGATACCGGCGTCCAGGCTGGTGACGACCGCGTGGCCGATGCCGGCGGAGGCGAGCACCACGACGGAGAGCGTGGTCATCGCCCGCACGGCCCAGCGCGGCCGCCGGGGCCGCGGAGTCCGCACGCCCCGTTCGGGCGGCCTGGGCACACGGCGGGGCGGCTGCGGTCGGCGCTGCGGCCGGGCAGGGGACCGTGGCGGGCTGGGCAAGGGGACACCTCCGGACGACGGCCGTACGTGGGATCCGTGAGCACCGTAGGCCCATACGATCCTCAGCCCGCGCCGCAGCCCCGGCGGCGCGCAACGGTGTCCCCCGTTCGCGGTAACGTGAGCGTCCTATGAACGCCAAGCCCGACGTGCGGCTCCCCGCCGTTTCTGTGATCATGCCCGTCCTCAACGAGGAGCGGCATCTGCGCGGGGCCGTCCAAGCGATCCTCGCGCAGGAGTACGCCGGCGAGATGGAGGTCGTGATCGCCCTCGGTCCGTCCACGGACCGCACGGACGAGATCGCCGCCGAGCTGGTCGCCGAAGACCCCCGCGTGCACACCGTCCCGAACCCGACCGGCCGCACCCCCGCCGCGCTGAACGCGGCGATCAAGGCCTCCCGCCACCCGATCGTGGTGCGCGTCGACGGCCACGGCATGCTCTCCCCGAACTACATCACCACCGCCGTACGGCTGCTGGAGGAGACCGGCGCGCAGAACGTCGGCGGCCTCATGCACGCCGAGGGCGAGAACGACTGGGAGCACGCGGTCGCCGCCGCGATGACCTCGAAGATCGGTGTCGGCAACGCGGCCTTCCACACGGGTGGCGACGCCGCGCCCGCCGAGACCGTCTACCTCGGGGTGTTCCGCCGCGAGGCCCTCGAACAGCAGGGCGGGTACAACGAGGAGTTCATCCGCGCCCAGGACTGGGAGCTGAACTTCCGCATCCGCGAGGCGGGCGGCCTGATCTGGTTCTCGCCCGAGCTGAAGGTGTCGTACCGGCCGCGGCCGAGCGTGAAGGCGCTCGCCAAGCAGTACAAGGACTACGGCCGCTGGCGCCATGTCGTCGCCCGCTACCACGAGGGCTCCATCAACCTGCGCTACCTCGCCCCGCCGACCGCGGTGTGCGCGATAGCCGCGGGTGTCGTGGTGGGCGCGGCCCTCACGCCGTGGGGCTTCGTGATCCCCGGCGGCTATCTGGCGGCGATCGTCGCGGGGTCCGTTCCCGCGGGCAGGGGCCTGCCTCTGAAGGCCCGGCTGCAGATCCCGCTGGCCCTGGCGACCATGCACATGTCATGGGGCTGGGGGTTCCTGACGAGCCCGAAGGCCCTGGCGAAGCGGGTCATCGCCTCGCGCCGTCCGGCGGTGCTGAACGCTCGCTGACCAGGCCTTGAGCCGGGCCCGAGCCGGGCCCGAGCCGGGCCTTGGGCGGGCCGTTGAAGGGCCTTGAGCGGGCCGTTGAAGGGCCTTGAGCCGGGCGCCGCCGCGCCCGGGCATTCAGTCCGGTCCTTGAAGAGGCCTTGAGCAGATGCCGAGGGCCCCTCCCCGTCAGAGGGAGGGGCCCTCGGCCTTGCGGGCCTACAGGCCTACCACTGGTAGGGCTTGTACACGTCCATGCACTGCGAGGAGTCGGAGCCGTTGATGGCGTCGGAGCCGCTGGGCAGGTCGCCCGCCTTCGGGGCCTTCTGCTGGGGGAAGGCCGTGCCCGTGCGCCAGTCCGCGCCGACGACGACCGTGACACCCGACACATCGGTCGACTTCTTCACCGCGCTCATCGGGATTCCCAGCGCCTTGGCGGCGGCCTGGGCGTCACCCTCCAGCTCGGCGCTCGGGTACTGCACCACCGTCTCGTCGGCGGACTTCGCCACCCCCGAGGTGTCGGCCGACGCCCTGTCGTAGCCCTCCTGGCCGAGTGCCTGGGCGATCGTCCGCGCCCGGTTGGGAACCGCTGCCTCGGTGGACGTCCCCGTGGCGTTCTGCACCAGCACTCCGAGCCGGCCCGGTTCGACGGACGGCGTCTTGGCCTTGGACTTGCTCGCGACCTGCTTCGTACCCGACTCCTTGCCGTTCTTGTCGAACGGCACGTCGTCGCGGAGCATCTGCCACATCGCGTCGGCGCCGGCCTTGACCGGCACGACGTGCTCGCCGTTCTGCGGGTCCTCGACGTTGGGCATCGTCAGCGACGTGATGCGGTCCGTCGGCACCGACTTGAGCTCC
This sequence comes from Streptomyces sp. NPDC107581, assembly GCF_055657175.1. NCBI lineage: Bacteria > Bacillati > Actinomycetota > Actinomycetes > Kitasatosporales > Streptomycetaceae > Streptomyces > Streptomyces sp. NPDC107581. Next base: position 34,865 of record NZ_JBVKBH010000011.1, on the reverse strand, counting down.
ATGGCCAGGTCGTAGAGCTTCTTGACGGTGCCGATCTCCTCGGAGACCTTCAGGGACTTGGTGGCCGCCTCGGCCAGGTCCATCAGCCGGCCGGTGTCCGTGAAGACGTTCTGCGACTTCAGCGTCCGGATCATCGAGTTCAGGTACATGTGCTGCGCGCGGGCGCGCATCACGTCACTGCCCCAGGCGTGCCGCGTGCGCAGCCACTGCAGCGCCTGGACGTGCTCGACCTTGTGCGTCCCGGCGGTCAGCTTCAGCCCCGAGCCGCCGTGCTGGGCGGGTGTCGAGTGGTCCCAGACGTTCTGCTTCACGCAGACGTCGACACCGCCGATGGCGTCCGCCATGTTCACCACGCCCGAGAAGTCGATCGTCATCCAGTGGTCGATGTAGACCCCGGTGAGGTTCTCCCAGGTGGCCAGCGTGCAGCCGGCCCCGCCCCGGGCGAGCGTGGTGTTGATGATGGCGTTGGTCGCCGGGTAGACCTTGCCGGTGTCGGGGTCCTTGCACTCGGGGATGTCGACCCGGGTGTCCCGGGGGATGCTCACCATGGCGGCGCTCTTGCGGTCCGCGGAGAGGTGGATGAGCATCTGCACGTCGGCGAGCGGCGGGCTGCCGCGGTCGTACTTGGCACCGCCGAGCTTCACGTTCTCGTCGGAGTTACGGCTGTCGGAGCCGATCAGCAGGATGTTCAGCGGTGTCTGGCCGGCCGCGTTGGGCCGGGTCCGCTGCGCCTTGGAGTCGTCGCCGCTGCTGCGCTCGCCCTTGCGGATATTGCCGTTCAGATGCTCGTAATACAGATAGCCGGCTCCGGCCGTGCCGAGTATCACCACCGCCAGCACGGTCGCGGACCAGCGCAGAGCACGCCGTCGGCGCCGCTGCCGGTCGGTCTTCGAGCGGCCCTTGCGGCGTCCGCCGCCGTGCCCGTCCGACCGGTCCGACGCGTCCGGTGACTGCGGTGCGAGCGACATCGTGTCGTCTACCGCAGGATCCTTCCCCCGCACATCGCTCTGCGCCAAACTTCCTGCCCTCCCCGCCCTTGCGCCATGCCACGGGTCCGTCCCGCCCCCAGTTAGACGCACGACGGACCCGTTGGGTTACCTACGAAGCGCACTTCACCTTGTCCGCCGTGGACTTGTCCACGTCCGGCGCCTTGGACGGAGCGGTGAGGGACACCCCCGCACCCTTGAAGTCCTTGCCCAGGGTCAGCGTCATCGCCGGGAGCCCCTGGGAGTTGGTGACGCTCTTGCCCGGCTTCAGCGCGCTTCCGGGCAGACCCATCAGGGAGGCCAGCTCGCGCGCCTGGGCGGCCTGGTCGGGCGCGTACTCCAGTGTGGTCCTGCCCAGTCCCGCCGGTGCGTTGCCGGCGTTCTCGGACTTGAGCACCCCTTCCTGGGTCTGCAGCCACTGCAGGGTCTCCTGCGCGCTGCCCGCTTCGGCACCGCCGTTGAGGATGCGCACCCGCACCTCGGAGGGCTGCGACCTGGTGCCCTTCAGCCGGGCCGCCGCCGCGTCCTTGGCCGCCTTCTGCCTCTTCTTCACCTCGGTGAAGGAGACGTCGTTCCTGATGGCGTCGAAGACCGGGGGGCCCGCCGCCTGGTCGACGACGACGGTCGCGTGGACCTTCTCGGCGGGGTTGTCCTGCACCGGCAGGGTGACGAAGGAGATGTTCTTCGGGGGCACCTTCTTCAGTTCCAGTGCCACGTCCTTGAGGGTGCCGACGCTGCCGATGCCGGTGTCCACGGTCAGCGCCTTGGTGGCGGCCTCCGCCAGCTTGATCAGCTTGGTGGGGTCGGTGAGCGTGTCGCTGGAGGACATCTTGCGCATCAGGGAGCCCATGAACTGCTGCTGCACCTTGATCCGGTCCAGGTCGCCCTGGTTGCCCCAGCTGTGCCGGGTGCGCACGAAGGCCAGCGCCTGCTCGCCCTCGACCGTGGACTCGCCGGCGGGCAGCTTCAGGTGCGACTCCTTGTCGTTCACGGCGTGCGCGAGGCAGACGTTGACGCCGCCCACGGCCGTCGTCAGCGTCTTGACCGCATTGAAGTCCACCATCATGAAGTGGTCCGGCTCGATGCCGGTGACCGCCTTCACGGTGCGCATGGTGCACCCCGGGTCCCGGCCGTCCTGGCCGAGGCTGGTGTTGAAGCGGACGCCCTCGGTGCCGGGGATCACCTTCTCGCTGCCGTCGGGCTGCTTGGTCTCGCAGTCCGGCACATCGACGATCAGGTCACGCGGAATGCTCAGCGCGGTCGCGTTGGTCCGGTCCTTCGCGACGTGCAGCAGGATGTTGGTGTCCGCGTGCCCGACGCTGCCCTTGTCGCCGTAGCCCTCGTTGCCCTTGCCGGTCCGCTTGTCGGTGCCGATGATCAGGATGTTGAAGGCCTCGTCCTTGCTGAAGCCCTTCTTGCCCGCGCTGCCGACGTCCGTCGTGGTGACGTTGCCCTCGAGGTGCTTGAGATAGAGGTAGCCGGCCGTGCCGACGGCGACCAGCACGAACGCCATGCCGCCACCGGTCCACGCCAGCACCTTCTTGGCCTTCGACTTCTTCTTCACCGGCCGCCGGCCGCGCCGGCCCGGCGGCGGCTCGGGCTCCGCGCCCCGGCGCCGGCGCTGTGCGGGCACGTCGGCGCCACGCGTCTGCTTCGTCTCGAGCGCCTGCTTCGTCTCGCGCGTCTGACCCGGCGGCGCCTCGCGCCGGCCGCGCGCGCTGCCGCCGCTGTCCCCCTTCGGTCTCCGCGGGCCGGGGACCGACGACTGCGGTGCGGAAGGGGTCAGTCGCAGTTCGTATTCGCCGGTCTTCGGATTGAGTACCCACTGGTCTGCGGGGTCGATGTTGTCCGCCCGCCCACGGCCTTGCGCGTCCACGGTTGTCCGAATCCTCCGTCGGGGCCACGCGGCGCCTTCCCCCTCAAAGGCGCTCGGGTCTCGGTGAATCAGTGCACGACCCCAGGACGGACCTCGCGGCCGGGTGCACCGGATCGCTCACACTATCCGCCCAGTTCAGCGTCAAGCGACGCCGCTGACAAATTCCCTCTGCCTACAACTGGGCAATCCCCCTCATTTTCCTGGACTGAAGTTCGTCGACTTGGTAAGCGCATTACCCACAGGTGTGTTCGGCGGCCGTGTTGCCGCTGAACGTGGGGGCGGGGGAGGCGCCGCTGCCGCGGTCCGCCTGCGGAGCCTGTCGCGGCGCTTCGTGCCCGTCCCCCTCGGCCACCGCCACCGGCCGGTCCGCCCGCAGCCGCGCGAACAGCTTCTCGGCCTCCGGCTCCACCAGTTGATCGCGATTCGCGTCGTAGACGTACGACTCCCGCGGCACCGTCAGGAACTGCACATGTTCGGTGGGGATGTCACGCAGCCCGCGCGCCAACTGGTACAAACCGCGCAGACTGGCCAGTTCCGGATCGGTGGTGAGGGAGGAGGTCGCCGCGTCCAGCAGCGGATACAGCTTCACCGGGTTCAGCAGGACGTCGTTGCTCTGCACCTTGTCGACCAGCGCACCGAGGAACCGCTGCTGCCGCTCCATCCGCTCGGTGTCGCTGCCGTCGCCGAGCGACTTGCGGGCCCGTACGTACCCGAGCGCCTGCTCCCCGTCGAGGGTCACCCGGCCCCGGGGCAGCTTCAGTTTCGCCGCCTTGTCGTTGATCGGTTCCTTCAGGCACACCTGTACGCCATCGACGGAGTCGACCATGTCCTTGAACCCGCTGAAGTCGACCACCATGTGATGGTCGACCCGGATGTTCGTCAGCTTCTCGACGGTACGGATGGTGCAGGCCGAACCGCCCGTCTGGAAGGCGTGGTTGAACATCGCGAACACGGGCTCACTGCGACTGCCGCCCGGCTGCCGGCAGGCCGGGATGTCCACCATCAGGTCCCGGGGCAGCGAGACGGCGGTGGCACTGCGCCGGTCGGCGGGCAGGTGCAGCAGGATCGTGGTGTCGGACCGCTCGGTGCCCAGGTCCCGCCCGTACTTGCGGTTGCCGTCCCCGGCCCGGGTGTCGGACCCGATCAGCAGGATGTTCTGCGCGCCCCGCACCAGTTCGGTGGGCCGCTCCCGCTCGTAGCGGGCGAGTTCCGCGGCGGCCGCCTCGTCCGGGGTGATGTTGGCGCTGAGCTTGGCGTACACGGCCCAGCCGCCCCCGGCCGCCGCCACCACCAGCGCGGCCACCGCCAGCGCCGAACCCCTGACCCACCGCCGTCGACGCCGCCGCACGAGCCCGTCCCCGGTGGCCGAGGAGCCGAGACCGGGCCCGAGGGCCCGCCGAGCGGTGCCGGTCACGGTGCGGGCCCCCTCATGCCGTACGAGCGTGGCGTCCTGCTCTTACGACGATGGCGGGGAGGGGGAGCGGAGGCGCCCTGTACTGCTCCGAGCGGGTGACGACAGCGCCACCGCGGACACGGGGCCGTGGCGGTGTCCGGGTCCGTCCGGCGCGGGCTGCGGCGGTGTCCGGGGCCACCCGGCGGGTGTGGCCGAGCCCCGGTGCAGCCGCACTCGCGATACGACCGTGAGGCCTCGGCGGCGGCGCGCGCGGCAGCCCTCGTGGCCTCCGTGACGGCGCGTGCGGCAGCCCGTGAGGTCTTCGCGGCGGCGCACGCGGCAGCCCGTGCGGCCTCTGCTCAGTGGCGTGAGACGGTCACCTTCTCGCTCTCGATCCGCTTCGCGAGACTCTCCTCGTCCAGTCGGTCCAGATTCCGGCAGAGCACCACCGACCCCCCGGCGGCCAACGGCGCGTACAGCCCCGCGCTCAGCCCCTCCCACGTGTCGTACGGCAGGGCGGACAGCACCCGCGCGCCCGGCCCGGCCAGGCGCAGCGACCCCGCGTCCGCCGAGGCCCGCTCGGTGACTTCGCCGCCACTGAACTCGGCCCCCGCAACGATCAGCGCCGGCTCCTCCGGATCCACCGGCGCGAACGGCATGAACTGATCGCCCTGGCCCGGCACTTCCACGGCGTAGTCGACGAACCCCGAAGGCGTCTCGGGGAAACGCCCGCCCAACGGCCGCAGCGCGAGCGCGACCCGCTCCCCGCGGCAGGCCCGTGCCGCCTCCAGCGAGTCGGGCCCGCTCACCACGACATCGGCGGACGCCGGATCCCCGGCCACATCCGCCACCGCCCCCACCGACGCGCACGCGAGCAGCCACACGGCCGTCTGCCAGTGCGCGGGCAGCAGCAGCGCGACCCGGTCGCCGGGGCTGACGGACAGGTCGCCCTGGAGGAGGTTCGCGGTCTTGGCCACCCAATTGGCGAAGGTGGCCACGGACAGTTCGACGCGTTCGCCCGTGGCGTCGTCGTAGAAGGTCACCAGGGGGCGGCCGGGGTCCGCGGCGAGCGCGGAACGCAGCAGGTCGGCAGGGGTGCGATCGGTGGCGTTCACCCGCGCAAGAGTACGCCGGGGCGGGCTTGTGCACCGTGCGGCGGTGCCACCGGTTCGGCGGAACGTTTCCCGACGGACCGTCAGTTCACCGTTGGACATATTTGTATGACTATGTCCAGGATCATCAGCATGCGTGGATTCCTGACTTCCTCGATCGGTGCCACCTCGCTCGGCGTCACATGCGCGGCCGCCCTCGCGCTCCCGGCGGCCCTGCCCGCGGCCGCCGCTTCCCCGCGAGCGGAACGGACGGCCGCCACGGGCCGGGTGGCCGAGGCCGCGGTCCCGGGCAGCACCCAGTCGCTGCCCCTCGTCCCCCACCCCCGCGAACGCATCCTCGGCCCGGCCCCCGAGCAGGTCCTGTACAGCGTCGACGTACGGCACTTCTCGCTCGTCGGCGTGGTCTGGGACGACCCGGACGCCGAGTTGAAGGGCCGGGTCCAGGTCCGCAGCCGGTCCTCGGCCACCGGGCAGTGGTCCGACTGGCAGGACCTGGAGACGCACAACGAGGACCACGGCGCCGACCCGGGCACCGAAGAGCGGGCCTCGGGCCGGGTGCGCGGGGCCACCGCACCGCTGTGGGTGGGCGACTCGGACGGCGTGGACGTACGGGTGCGCCCCGACTCCCCGCAGAGCACGGCACCCGGCGCCGCGGGCGGCCGTACCGGCGACTCGGCCCCGGCCCTGCCGGCGGGGCTGCGCCTGGAACTCGTGGACCCGGGGGACGGGGAACCGCCCCGGGTACCGTCCGCGGTCACGCCCCACCCCGGCTCGTCAACAGGAGAGACGGCCGCCGCCTACGAGGCCGACGCCGACTTCGCGCCCTTCGGCGCCCTGGAGATCCCCGAGTTGAGCCGGCGCGACACCGAGCGGGAACTGAGCCGTCTGCAGGGGGGCGGCCCGAAGGTGAAGCCCCACATCGGACCGCGCCCGCGGATCGTGACCCGCCGCGGCTGGGGCGCGGACGAGAAACTGCGCGGCCACGGCTTCGTGTACACGAAGAAGGTCAAGGCGGTCTTCCTGCACCACACGGCCTCGGGCAACAAGTACACCTGCGCCCAGGCCCCCTCCGTCATCCGCAGTATCTACCGCTACCACGTCAAGAGCATGGGCTGGCGGGACCTCGGCTACAACTTCCTCGTCGACAAGTGCGGAACCCTCTACGAGGGCCGCGCCGGGGGCGTGGCGAAAGCGGTGCGCGGCGCCCACACCCTCGGCTTCAACAGCAACAGCATGGGTATCGCCGTGATCGGCAGTTTCGGCACGGCCAAGCCGTCCGGTGCCGCGGTGAAGGCCGTCGCCCGGCTCGCCGCGTGGAAGCTCGGGCTCTATGGGGCCAATCCGCGCGGAAAGACATATCTGACGTCAGGCGGTGGCAATCTGTACCCCAAGGGGAAGAACGTACGACTGAACGTGATCTCCGGCCATAAGGACGGGTTCGCCACCACCTGCCCGGGCAAACGGCTCTACGCCAAGCTCGGCACGGCCCGTTCCAGCGCAGCGCGGTATCAGGGGCGCTGAGGGCGGGGAGGCATGCGTTCACCGCCGTCGGGGGACGAGTGGGGGAGGCGCGGGGGCGGCAGGGGGGCGGTCGGGGGAAACCGTACGCCGATCTCGCGGGACACCGCACGGCCATCGAGGGCACCGTCGCACGGTCTGCATACACTGGCCGGCCGAAACGAGTAGTTCGACCGGTCCCGGCAGGAAGCAGAGACGACAGGTGACAGAAGCGATCCTCCTGGTCGGCGGCAAAGGCACCCGGCTGCGTCCGCTCACGGTCCACACACCCAAGCCCATGGTCAGGGCGGCCGGCGTGCCGTTCCTCACGCACCAGCTGGCGAGGGCGAAAGCGGCGGGCGTGGACCACATCGTCCTCGCGACGAGCTACCTGGCCGAGGTCTTCGAGCCCTACTTCGGCGACGGCGCCTCGCTCGGACTGCACATCGAGTACGTCACCGAGGAGGAGCCCCTCGGCACGGGCGGCGCCCTGCGCAACGTGGTCTCGCGGCTGCACTCCGGCCCCGACGACCCGGTCCTCGTCTTCAACGGCGACATCCTGACGGGCCTGGACATCAGACGGCTCGTGCGCACCCACGAGTCGACCGGCGCGGATGTGTCCCTGCACCTCACCAAGGTGACGGACCCGCGGGCGTACGGTCTGGTCCCCACCGACGGGACGGGGCGCGTCCTCGCCTTCCTGGAGAAGCCGCAGACGCCGGAGGAGATCGTCACCGACCAGATCAACGCGGGGGCGTACGTCTTCCGCCGCTCGGTCATCGACACGATCCCGGCGGGCCGGCCGGTCTCGGTGGAGCGCGAGACGTTCCCGGACCTCCTGTCCGCCGGAGCCCATCTGCAGGGGATGGTCGACTCCACCTACTGGCTGGACCTCGGCACCCCGGCGGCCTTCGTGCGCGGCTCCGCCGACCTGGTGCTCGGGCGCGCGCCCTCCCCGGCCGTCCCGGGGCGCTGCGGGGACCGCCTGATCCTGCCGACGGCCAGCGTGGCGCCGGACGCGAAGCTGACGGGCGGCACCGTGGTCGGCGAAGGCGCGTTCGTCGCGGAGGGGGCGCGGGTCTTCGGCTCGACGATCCTGCCCGGCGCGGTCATCGAGCCCGGCGCCGTCATCACCGACTCCCTCATCGGCACGCGTGCCCGGGTCGGCGAACGTTCCGTGCTCACCGGGACGGTGATCGGCGACGGTGCGGTGGTCGGCCCCGACAACGAGCTGCGGGACGGCGCCCGTGTGTGGTGCGACGCCCGCATCCCCGCAGGCGCGGTCCGCTTCTCCTCGGACCAGTAGCCCTGCCCTTCCCGCACCATCAGCCCTGCTCTCCTTGAACCGATGGTCCCGTTCTGCTCGGACCATCAGCCCTGCTCTCCTCGAACCGATGGTCCCGTTCTGCTCGGACCATCAGCCCTGCTCTCCTCGAACCGATGGTCCCGTTCTGCTCGGACCGGTGGTCCTGTTTTCTTCGGACCAGTAGCCCTGAGGGCGGCCAAGGGGGCCGTCCTTGGGGGCTGCGCCCTCCGTCCCCGGCCCGTCGTACCTGCGCAACCGCGGGCAGTCGTGCCGCTGGGGCGGCACGGGTGGGCGCGGCGGCACCCCGCAAGCGCGGGCAAGCGACACCCACCCCCGGCCCGCCCCGACACCGGGCAACCGTCAAGCACCCAGCCCTCAAGCACCCGGCCGCAGCCCGGCCGTCAAGCACCCGGCCGCACATCTCACAGCAGCCCGATGTCCACCCGAGGCATCTTCGGCGCCCTCCGCGCCGGCCCGTTCCCGCTCAACAGGATCAACCGCGCCGCCCGATGCCGCTGCCCCGCATACGGCTCCAGCAAGCGCAGCATCTCCGCGTCGTCCGCATGACGATCCCCGGCCAGCGCCCACCCCACGATCCCCGGCAGATGCAGGTCCCCGACCGTCACCGCATCCGGCGCCCCATGACTGCGCTGCACCACCTCCGCGGACGTCCACGGCCCGATCCCCGGCACGACCTCCAGCCGCGCCTGAGCCTCGGCCGCCGGCATCCCCACCGCCTGCTCCAGCCGGGCGGCGACCCGGACGGCCCGCAGAATCGTCGAGGCGCGTTTGTCGTCGACCCCGGCCCGATGCCACTCCCAGGACGGAATCAGCGCCCAGGTCCGGGGCGCGGGCATCACCCACATCGGCCGCTCGCCCGCCCCCGCGGGCCCCGGCGCCGGCTCCCCGAACCTCCGCACCAGCAACCGCCACGCCCGGTACGCCTCGTCGGTCGTGACCTTCTGCTCCAGCACCGACGGGATCAGCGACTCCAGTACCAGCCCGGTCCGGGTCAGCCTGAGCCCCGGCCTGCGGTGCCGCGCCAGTGCCACCACCCGGTGCCGGGGCACGAACGCGTCCGGCTCGTCGGCCGCACCGAGCAGCTCCGGCAGCTGCTCCAGCAGCCATTCGGCCCCGGGCCCCCAGGCCTCCGCGCGCACCTCACCGTCGTACCCGTGCACCCGTAGCGTCCCGGGCCCGGCGGGCGTCCGGGCGGCCCGCCACACCGAACCGTCCCGCGTCCCGCGGAACGTCGGGTCGGCGGGCCCGCGCCTGAGCGGCCCCAGCACCAGTCCCAGGTCGAGCGGTCCGTCCGGCACCCACCGCCGGGACCGGGCCGGGGCCGTGGCCTGCCGCGGCACTCCGGCGGGCAGGGCGACCTCCCCACCGCGCACGGTCGTACGGGTGGGGCGCGGAGCGAAGCGTCCTGCCACGGGATGAGGTCCTAGGGGTGCCGGTGCCGAGAGGTCTGCCCCCGGTGCCGGGGGTCTGTCCTATGAGACTAGGGGAGGCCCGACGGCCGTACGGGCTGCTCGTCGCAGAAGAGACATGTCGTACGGGACACGCCCCGTATGAGACGTGCGTCGTGCGGGACAAGCCTCGTACGGGACACGCCCCGTATGAGACGTGCGTCGTACGGGACAGGCCTTGTACGGGACACGCCCTGTACGGGACGCGCCCCGAACGGGACAGTCACCGCACCTCGATGAACGCCTCGGCGTCCCGCTGGGGCCGCGGTCCCGGCTCTCCCGAGGGATGCCCGACGGCCACCGCGCCCATCGGGTCCCAGTCGGCCGGCAGCGCGAGCACCTCACGCACCACGTCCCGGCAGAACATCGTCGACGACACCCAGGCCGAGCCCAGCCGCTCCCCGGCCAGCGCGACCAGCAGGTTCTGCACACCCGCGCCCGCCGCGACGACGAACATCTCCCGCTCGGCGCCGTCCCGTCGCGCGTCCCCGTAGGTGTGCGAGCCGTCCATGACGAGACAGGGCACGACCAGGAAGGGCGCGTTGCGCAGGACGTCGCCGCGCCGGATCCGGCGGGCGACGGACTCCTCCGTCCTGCCGTCCCGCCGCAGGTCCGCGATCCAGGCGTCCCGCATCGCGTCGAGCAGCCGGACCCGCGACTCCTCGGACTCCAGCAGCACGAAGCGCCAGGGCGTGGTGTGGTGCGGCGCCGGAGCGGTCAGTGCGGCGGCCACCGCGCGCCGCACCGCACCGGGATCGACGGGCTGGTCGGTGAAGGCCCGCACGGTGCGCCGCTGGGTCACCGCCTCCCGGACCGCCTCGGAGGTGCCGAGCCGGAACATGTCGTCCTGCGCGGAGCGCACCAGCGCCCGCGCCCCCTCGCCGTCCTCCTGCGCCACCACCTGGGGCAGGCCGCGCACGACGGCGACCGGCAGCCCGGCCGCCTTGCCCTTGACCAGGTCAGCGGCGGCGGCCAGCTCGTCCGCGGTGGCGACGACGGTGGCGACGAGCGGATTGCCGTACGCGTCCGTGCCCCCGCGCAGATCGTCCAGCACCCGCACGCCGGCGGCGCCGATCGCCACGTCCGTGAGCCCCGAACGCCAGGGCCGCCCGAACGTGTCGGTCACGACGACACCCACGTTGACGCCGAGGGCTTCGCGCAGCCCCTCGCGGATCGCGCGCGCGGACGCGTCCGGATCCTCGGGCAGCAACAGGACCGTTCCGGTGGGGGTGTTGGAGGCGTCGACACCGGCGGCCGCCATGACCAGGCCCTGCCGGTTCTCGACGATGCGCAGCGTGCCGCGCCGGGCCACCACGCGCACGGTCTCGGCGTCGATCGCGCCTTCCCGGTCGGCCGCCCGGACGATCCGGCCCTCGGCCTTGGAGACGATCTTGGACGTGACGACCAGCACGTCCCCGTCGGCCAGGCCGGGCTCGGTCGCGACGATCAGCTTGGCCAGGTCGTCGCCGGGCTGCACCTCGGGGATCCCGGACAGGGCCCGGACCCGGTACTCCGGGTTCTCGGGACGCTCCTCGCTCACGCTCCCCGCACCTCCTCGGCCAGCGCCAGCGCCTCCCGCGCCATCTGCGCCGTGGCCTCCAAGTCGGTCATCATCAGCGGTACGGCCCGGCAGCGGATCCCGGCCGTCTCGATCCGCTCGACCGCGCCCACGTCCACGGTGTCGACCAGCCAGCCGTCCAGCAGCCCCGAGCCGTAGTGCTCGGCGACCGCGGCGGCGGTGGACTCCACGCCGACCGCGGCCAGCACCTTGTCGGCCATCCCGCGCACGGGCGCGTCCCCGACGATGGGGGACAGGCCCACCACCGGCACGCCGGCGTCCGCGATCGCCTCCCGGATGCCCGGCACGGCGAGGATGGTGCCGACGGACACGACCGGGTTGGACGGCGGGAAGAGGATGACGTCCGCCTCGGCGATGGCCTCCAGGACCCCCGGCGCGGGCTCGGAGTGCTCGGCGCCGACCGGCACGACCGCCTCGGCCGGGACCGACGCGCGCAGCCGTACCCAGTACTCCTGGAAGTGGACGGCCCTGCGCTCGCCCTCGCCGGAGTCGCCGTCGGGCAGGGTCACGGCCACATGGGTCTCCACGCGGTCGTCGGTCATCGGGATCAGCTTCACGCCCGGCTTCCAGCGCTCGCACAGCGCCTCGGTGACCGCGCTCAGCGGATAGCCGGCCCCCAGCATCTGTGTCCGCACGATGTGCGTGGCGAAGTCCCGGTCGCCGAGCCCGAACCACTCCGGGCCGACGCCGTAGGCCGCCAGTTCCTGCTTGAGGTGGAAGGTCTCGTCGGCCCGCCCCCAGCCCTGTTCCTCGTTGATGCCGCCGCCCAGCGTGTACATCACCGTGTCGAGGTCCGGGCAGACCTTCAGCCCGAAGAGGTGGATGTCGTCGCCGGTGTTGCCGATGACCGTGACGTCCGCGTCCGATACGGCGTGCTTGAGACCGCGCAGGAACCGGGCACCACCGATGCCGCCTGCCAGAACCACAATGCGCATGGGCCCAAGTCTGGCAGGCGGCTACGACAATGCGTCAGGCGGTCGACCGCTCGTTCAGGCGGTGACCGCGCGCGGCTCGGTGCGCGCCTGGCAGTCGGGGGAGGCGTGCATCGGCATCTCGGTCAGGCCCGGGTAGTAGACGTGCAGGCTCGCCGCCGGCTCCAGCGCGTCGTTCACCACCTCGTGCACGTACCCCGGCGCGAACACCCGCTGCGCGCCGGTCTGCAACGCGCGCGTGCCGCGCTCGGTGCGCTCGGTCAGCGCGCCCTCCAGCACGGTGAGCAGGCCGGAGGAGCGGCCGTGGTCGTGCAGTCCGCTGCCCTGCCCGGGCACCCAGGACAGCAGCCACACCTCGTAGCCGGGGCCGGTGCGCAGCCGGTGGTACCAGCGGGTGGTGGCGTCGTAGCGGACGAGATGCGCCCACTGGGAGCGGTCGGCGGCGATGGCACGGGCGAGGCCCGCGAACTCGGCGACGGTGGCCGGGTGCTCGCGCGGTGGTTGGAGCAGGTGCGGGACTTCGAGGATGTCGCCGGCGATCTGGAGGTCGTTGTCGCTGTTCATCGGGTGCTGTGATTCCTCGGCGGAAGAGTGGGGCCCTGAACTGGGGTCCTGCAAAGGAGGGAGCGGCCGGGTCGGAGGACCGGGCGACAGCTGGAGCGGGTCGGCTCAACAGCTGGAACAGCAACAACAGCTACAGCGAACGTGGGCAGCACCGAGGGACCCGGCGGTGCGGGTCGAGGTGAGCGCCAAGTTCGCGAGCATGCCCACTAGGACATCGGCTCACACGCGCACTGTCAACTCGGCGCCCGGTATGTGGGACATGTTTCACCTCATCCGGTTCATCTGTCAGGTGAAAGGTTTGTGCATCTAGATCCCCGGACACATGGCGCACAACCGAGCGCTCGGGCCCCGCGGAACGCGATCGAACGCAGGGACGTCCTTCTTCGTACAGAGACCTGTGCGGGATGCGCCGCCCTTCCGGGTCTCATCTGCGTGCTGAGGTTTATGGCGATTTGAACACTTTCCGCATGGCCTTGGTTCCGCAGAGTGAATAACGGGCTCAATAGCAGATCTCGGCTTGACTCGCCCGGAGCAGCACACTTGTAATTTCACTCGTGTCGTTCAGCCGAAATCGGTAACGGCTACGCACGGGGACGCGAAAGACAGACGAGGGGCGCACATGACCGAGCTGGTGCAGCAACTGCTGGTCGACGACGCGGACGAGGAACTCGGCTGGCAGGAGCGCGCGCTGTGCGCCCAGACCGACCCCGAGTCCTTCTTCCCCGAGAAGGGCGGCTCCACCAGAGAGGCGAAGAAGGTCTGTCTCGCCTGCGAGGTGCGCTCCGAATGCCTCGAGTACGCCCTTGCCAACGACGAGCGCTTCGGTATCTGGGGCGGTCTGTCCGAACGTGAGCGCCGCAGGCTGAAGAAGGCCGCCATCTGACCGGCCTCTGACCGCTTCTTCGCCGCCGTCTTACCGAACGGCGCGATCTTCTGCACACAGGGCATGTACACGGCCCGTCGCCGGTGGGTTATCCACAGGCGGCGGGCCGTCGTTATGCCCAGCCGATAGTGTGGTCGCTCGTCCGAGACGCCCCGCTGTCCCCTCGGGGCACAGGCGTCCACCGCAGTCCATCGAACCGGGGCCCGTACCTCGATGTCCGTGCACAGCCATACGGCAGCCCAAGACGGAGCTGTCATCCCTGAGTTTCCGCGTCATGTGGTGACCGCGGTCCTCGTCTCCCACGACGGCGCCCGCTGGCTGCCCGACGCGCTCGCCGGGCTGCTCGGCCAGGAGCGCCCCGTCCAGTACGCGGTGGCGGCCGACACCGGCAGCGCGGACGACTCCGCGCAGCTGGTCTCCGAGGCCCTCGGCGACGACCGTGTGCTGCACCTCGCCCGGCGTACCGGCTTCGGCCAGGCCGTCGAGGAGGCGAGCCGCATCGCGCCCGTCCTCACCCCTGACGAGCTGCCGTACCTCAGGCGCCCCAGCGGCTGGGACCCCGTCACGCGCTCATGGCGCGACGACGCCTACGACATGCCCGAACTGCCGCACGGCGAGCCCGTCCAGTGGCTGTGGCTGCTGCACGACGACTGTGCCCCCGAACCGGACGCCCTCGCCCAGCTGCTCCGCGTCGTCGACAACGAACTCGAACTGGGCCGCGACGACGTGGCGGTCGTCGGCCCCAAGCTGCGCGGCTGGTACGACCGCCGGCAACTGCTGGAGGTCGGCGTCTCCATCGCCAACTCCGGCCGCCGCTGGACCGGCCTGGACCGCCGCGAGCAGGACCAGGGCCAGCACGACCACGTCCGCACGGTGCTGTCCGTCTCCACCGCCGGCATGCTGGTGCGCCGCGACGTCTTCGAACAGCTCGGCGGATTCGACCGCCGGCTGCCCCTGATGCGCGACGACGTCGACCTGTGCTGGCGCGCCCACGCGGCCGGCCACCGCGTCCTCGTCGCCCCCGAGGCCGTCGTACGGCATGCCGAGGCCGCCTCCCGCGAGCGCCGCACCGTCGACTGCGTGGGCCGCACCGCCGCCTCCCCGCACAAGGTCGACAAGGCCGGTGCCATCTACACCCTCCTCGTCAACACCCGCGGCGCCGGGCTGCCCTGGGTGCTGCTGCGGCTCGTCCTCGGCACCCTCCTCAGGACCGTCGCCAGCCTCGTCGGCAAGGTTCCCGGCCAGGCCGTCGACGAGATCCGCGGCCTGCTGGGCACCCTGCTGCGACCCGAGCGGATCCTCGCCGGACGCCGCCGGCGCGGACCCTCGCAGATCGACAAGGGCGAACTGCGCCAGCTCTTCCCGCCGCCCGGCGCGACCGTCCGCGCCACCGTGGAACAGGTCGCGGGCAACTTCTCCGGCGGCTCCGACACCGACACCTCCTCGGCCGGCCGGCACGGCGGCGCCGTGGAGTCCGGACCCGGCGGCGACGACGCCGACTTCCTGGAGGTCGAGCAGTTCGCCCGGCTCAAGCGGATCGCCCGCAAGCCCGGCCCGGTGCTCTTCCTGGCCCTGCTCCTGGTCTCGCTCACCGCCTGCCGCGCCCTGCTCGGCAGCGGCGCCCTCGCGGGCGGGGCCCTGCTGCCCGCCCCGGCCGGCGCCGGCGACCTCTGGTCCCGCTTCGCGGACGCCTGGCACCCGGTGGGCGCGGGCGGCACCCCGTCCGCACCGCCCTACCTCGCCGTCGTCGCGACCCTCGCCTCGATCCTGTTCGGCTCCACCGGCCTCGCGGTCACCGTCCTGCTCGTCTGCTCGGTGCCGCTGGCCGGCGTCACCGCCTACTTCGCCTCCCGGCCGCTCGTCACCTCCCGCCTGCTGCGCGCCTGGGCCGCGATCGCCTACGCCTTCCTGCCCGCCGCCACCGGCGCCCTGGCCGGCGGCCGTATCGGCACCGCCGTCCTCGCCGTGCTGCTGCCGCTCATCGCGCGCGCGGGCATCGCCGCCGCCGGCCTGGGCAACGCCTCGGGGGCACGCGGCAGTTGGCGCGCCACCTGGGCCTACGCCCTGCTGCTGACCATCACCACCGCCTGCACGCCGATCGTCTGGCCCATCGCCCTGATCCTCGGCCTCGGTGTGCTGGTCCTGCGCCGCAGCGACCTCGTCGCCCACGGCCTGCGCTTCCTCGCCCAGCTGGGCACCCCGCTGCTGGTCCTCGCCCCCTGGTCGCTGACGCTGCTGCCGTTCGGCTTCTTCCAGGAGGCCGGCCTGGACTACGGCCCCTCGGCCGCCTCCGCCGTCGACCTGCTCGGCGCCAGCCCCGGCGGCCCCGGCACCGTGCACGGCCTGATGCTCATCGGCATCGTCCTGGCCGCGCTGGCCGCACTCCTGCGCTCCGAGCGCCGGCTGGGCATCCGGACCGCCTGGGCGGCCGCCCTGGTGGCCCTCGTCTTCGCCGTCCTGTCCAACAAGTCCACCTGGGCCGGACCGGCCACCCTCGTCTACGGCATCGCCCTGCTGGCCGCCGCCGCACTCGGCGCCGACGGGGCACGCGCGCGCGTGGCCGAGCAGAGCTTCGGCTGGCGCCAGCCCGTCGCCGCCCTGATCGCCTTCGCCTCGGCCGCGGGCCCGCTGCTCGTCGCCGCCGGCTGGATGATCGGCGGCGCCGACGGCCCGCTGGAGCGCCGCGACCCGGTGCAGGTGCCCGCGTTCGTGGCGGAGGACGCCACCACCGGCGACCAGGCCCGCACCCTGATCCTGGACAGCGACTCCACCGCACGCGTGCGCTACACCCTCGTACGCGGCTCCGGCGCCCGCATGGGCGACGCGGAACTCACCGCCGCCGACGGGGAGAACACGAAGCTCGACAAGGTCGTCGCCAACCTCGTCGCCGGCTCCGGCGCCGACCAGGCGAGCCAGCTCGGCGGCTTCGCCGTGCGCTACGTCCTCGTCCACAAGGGCGCCCCCCGCGACGTCACCCGTGTCCTGGACGCCACGCCCGGGCTGTCCCGCCTCAGCCAGCAGCACGGCAGCGCCCTGTGGCGCGTCGACCAGCAGGTGTCCCGCGCCACCGTCGTATCCGCGGACGGCTCCGGCCCGGCCCGGTCGGTCGCCGCCGGGCCGGTGGAGATCCACACCACCGTCCCCTCGGGCTCGGGCAGCCGCGTCCTGCGCCTGGCCGACGCCGCCGCCGACGGCTGGACGGCCACCCTGGACGGCAAGCCGCTGACCCGCACCACGGTCGACGGCTGGGCCCAGGGCTTCCAGCTGCCCTCCTCCGGCGGCAGGCTGGACGTCACCTACGACGCCCCGATCACCCACACCGCCTGGCTGTGGGCCCAGGGCGCGCTCGCCGTCGTCCTCGTCGTCCTCGCCCTGCCCGGCCGCCGCCGCGACATCGACGACGACCTCCCCGAGGAGCAGCCGCTGCCCGCCCAGGCCACCGCGGGGGAGGGCCGCCGCGCCCGCCGCCTGCGCGCCCAGGCCGAGGAGCCGGCCGACCAGGAGCAGCCCGGTGTGCCGCCGCTCCCCGCCGAGGCCCCGGCCGCCGTCCCGCACCAGCAGCAGTACGCGGACTGGGACGCCGCCGCCTACCAGGGCACCGAGTACACCGACTACGGAGCCGACCAGTACCAGGCCGCCGGCCAGTACCCGCCCGGCGGCTACGACCAGCAGGCGTACCAGCCCGACCCCTATCAGAACGCCCAGTACGACCAGAACGCCCAGTACGACCCCTACGCCTACGGCGGTACGGCCGACCAGCTGCCGTACGACCCGACGGCCTACCAGCAGGGCTACGACCCGGCGTACGACCCGGCCCAGCACCCCCACGGCACCGGCAGCGAGCGCCCCGACGGGAGCCAGCAGTGAACCGCACCACCCTGTCCCTGATCGCCGGTACGACCGCGCTGGCCGCCGTCACCGCCTTCGCCGCGCTCGACACGCCTTCCGCGTCCGGCGCGGGCCCCGCCAAGGCGGCGGCCGCGCTGCCCGTGGAGCGCACGAGCCTGCTGTGCCCCGCGCCGAGCATCTCCGACATCGCCGACACGTCGTACACGTCGTTCACACCCGTCACCAAGGGCGCGGGGAGCGGCGGCAAGGCCGAACTCCAGGCGGCCACCGAGCAGTCGGCGGACGGGACGAGCAGCACCGGCAAGAGCGGCAAGGACGCCAAGAAGAAGCCGGACGATCCGGTGCTCACCCCCAAGGAACCGGGCACGCCGGCCACCGGCGACACCTCCGGTGCGGACACGCCCGCGCTCGTCGGCACCGCCGACGGGAAGTTCGCCCCCGGCTGGACCGTCCAGGAGACCACCGAGGTCGCCGCGGGCACCGGCCGTGGCCTCCAGGGGGTCAACTGCACCGCCGCCGACACCGAGTTCTGGTTCCCGGGCGCCAGCACGGCCGCCGACCGCACCGACTACGTCCACCTCACCAACCCGGACGACTCCGCCGCCGTCGTCGACATCGAGCTGTACGGCAAGGACGGCGCGATCAAGTCCACGGTGCCGGACGGCTTCACGATCCCGCCGCACGCGAGCAAGCCGATCCTGCTCTCCACGCTCACCGATCAGCGGCAGACCGACCTGACCGTGCACGTCAGCGTGCGCAGCGGACGCGTGGGTGCGGCCGTGCAGGCCCTGGACGACAAGGTGGGCGGCGACTGGCTGGCCGCGGCCGACGACCCGGCCGGCAGCCTGGTCCTGCCCGGCATCCCGAAGGACGCCACCGACGTCCGTCTGATCGCCTTCACACCCGGCGACGACGACGCCGACCTGAAGGTGCGCCTGGCCTCGCCCGACGGTCTGATCACCCCGGCCGGCGGCGAGACCCTGCACCTCAAGTCCGGCATGACGACCGCGCTCGACCTGCGTGACGTGACCCGCGGCGAGGCGGGCTCCCTGGTCCTCACCCCCACCGACCAGTCGGTCCCGGTCGTGGCCGCCCTGCGGGTGACCCGGGGCAAGGGCGCCAAGCAGGAGACGGCGTTCATCCCCGCCACGGCACCGGTCGGCACGCGCGCGACCGCGGCCGACAACAGCGGCAGGACCGCGACCCTCTCGCTGACCGCCCCCACCGGCACCGCCACGGTCAAGGTCACCGCCTCGGCGGGCACCGAGGGCGGCACTCCGGCGTCGAAGACCTTCACGATCAAGGCGGGCACCACCCAGGACCTCGACGCCCCCGTCCCCTCGGGCCTGAAGGGCACGTACGCCCTCACGGTGGAGCCCGTCTCCGGAGCCCCGGTCTACGCCGCCCGCACCCTCTCGGCCACCGAGGCCGGAGTCCCCGGCTTCACCATCCAGACCCTCCCCAGCGACCGGGGCCTGGTCTCGGTGCCGGAGACGGACGAGGATCTGTCGATCCTCCAGAAGTAACCGCACACACAGCCGGCGCCGACTGCCCGGCGCGGCCGGTTCGTACCCACGTACTCGGCTGCGGGCAGTCGTGCCGCCGGGGCGGCTCCCACGCGGCAGCGGCCGTCGTCCGTAGCCGCTGTCAGTCGTGCCGCCGGGCGGCACGGGTGGACGCAGCGGCACCCCGCAAGCACGGGCGGGCGGCCCCCCCTGCCCAGCGGTAGCACCGGGCATCCACTCAGCCCCGGGCCGGTCCGCCGGTGGCGCGGCCTGCTTCTGCCCGTACCGACCGGCCGTGGCGCGACCCAGTCCTCCCCGTACGGTCCGCAAGGTGGCGCGGCCCAGTCCTCCCCGTACGGTCCGCAGGTGGCGCGGCCTAGTCCTCCCCGTACCGGGGATCCACCGTCTCCGGAGTCAGCCCGAGCAGCTCGGCCACCTGCTCCACCACCACCTCGTGCACCAGCGCGGCCCGCTCATCGCGCCCCTTGGTCCGGATCTCCACCGGCCGCCGGTACACCACGACCCGGGCCCGCCGCCCCTCACGCGCGGGGATCACCCCGCCCAGCGGCACCGCCTCGTCGTTCCACTCCTCCGCGCCCCGCCCCTCCAGCCGAGGGACCTCGAGCACCAGGAAGTCGATGTCGGCCAGCTGCGGCCACCGCCGCTCAAGACGCTCCACGGAGTCCTGCACCAGGTCCGCGAACACCTCTGCGCGGCTGGCCGCCAGCGGCACCTGCGGCGGTGCGATCGGCCCCCGCATGCCCCGACCGTGACGATCACGGCGACGAGGCCCGGGGCCGGCGGCGCGGGGCGGTACACGGTTGTCCATCACTGGTGAAGCGTAGTCCCCGCTCGCTCCGCCCCGCCCGGCCCCACGCGCCAAGCCGCCCCCGAGTGCACGGCAACCGGCCACCGATGGCCGCGTGTCGGAGCTTGACCATTCCGGCCAAGGTCTGGCTCGTTTCCGTAACCCTCCAAGACCGCCGAACTCAAGGCAATTGACGTTGTTTGTACCGACTCATGACCATACGCAGCCTCGTCCCGGACCCCGCGCGAACCCGTCCACGCAGGTCAGCAGGGCGTGTTCGGTAGGGTGTGTGGGGTGTTTCACAAGGCGACACGGTGGAGTGACCGGGTGGAGAGTCGTCGCGGCCCGCTCAAGAGTGCGGTACCGTCCAACGTCGTGAGCCCTGTACGTCGCTGTTCGCGCACCGCTTGCGGCCGACCCGCCGTCGCGACGCTGACGTACGTCTACGCCGACTCGACCGCGGTCCTCGGCCCGCTCGCCACCTACGCCGAACCCCACTGCTACGACCTGTGCGCCGAGCACTCCGAGCGCCTCACCGCCCCCCGCGGCTGGGAGGTCGTCCGCCTCCTCGACGCCTCCGCTCCCGCGCGGCCCAGCGGGGACGATCTGGAGGCGCTCGCCAACGCCGTGCGCGAGGCGGCCCGGCCCCAGCAGCGCGCGGCCGAGGCGGGCGGCGGCGGAGGTCGCACCGCGGACCCGATGGAGGTGGCCCGCCGCGGCCACCTGCGGGTCCTGCGCTCCCCGGACAACTGACGCCCCTCCCACCGGCGCTCGGCTCCTGAACGCGCCCCCGTGCAACTCCCCGCCACCCCCGTCCCGGGTTACGGCTGGGGGTCCAGATGGTGTCCGCACACCCCGGCCTCACCCCTGCCGGGTAGTTTGTGGGCACCCATAGGACTTTCAGGAGGGTTGGCCGTGGCTGCTGATCTGTCGCAGATCGTGAAGGCGTACGACGTACGCGGAGTGGTCCCGGACCAGTGGGACGAGCCGCTGGCCGGCCTCTTCGGTGCCGCCTTCGCAGAGGTGACAGGCGCGGCGGCGATCGTCGTCGGCCACGACATGCGCCCCTCGTCGCCCGCCCTGTCCCGCGCTTTCGCGCGCGGCGCGGCGGAGCGCGGGGTGGACGTGACCGAGATCGGCCTGTGCTCCACGGACCAGCTGTACTACGCCTCGGGTGCGCTGAACCTCCCGGGCGCGATGTTCACGGCCTCCCACAACCCCGCCCAGTACAACGGCATCAAGATGTGCCGCGCGGGCGCCGCCCCCGTCGGCCAGGACACGGGCCTCACGCAGATCCGTGAACTGGCCGAGCAGTGGCTGGAGTCGGGCGCCCCGGAGCCCGCCGCCGCGTCGGGAACCCTCACCACCCGCGAGACGTTGGACGATTACGCGGAGCACCTGCGCTCCCTCGTCGACCTGACCTCCATCCGCCCCCTGAAGGTCGTCGTCGACGCCGGCAACGGCATGGGCGGCCACACGGTCCCCACCGTCTTCGCCGGCCTGCCCCTGACCCTCGTCCCGATGTACTTCGAACTGGACGGCACCTTCCCGAACCACGAGGCCAACCCGCTCGACCCGGCCAACATCGTGGACCTGCAGAAGCGGGTCCCGCAGGAGGGCGCCGACCTGGGCATCGCCTTCGACGGCGACGCCGACCGCTGCTTCGTCGTGGACGAGAACGGCGACCCGGTCTCCCCGTCTGCGATCACCGCGCTGGTCGCCGCGCGCGAGCTGGCCCGCAACGGCGGAAGGGGCACGGTCATCCACAACCTGATCACGTCCAGCGCCGTCCCGGAGGTGGTGAAGGAGCACGGCGGCACCCCGGTCCGCACCCGCGTCGGCCACTCCTTCATCAAGGCGGAGATGGCCCGCTCCGGCGCGATCTTCGGCGGCGAGCACTCCGCCCACTACTACTTCAAGGACTTCTGGAACGCCGACACGGGCATGCTGGCCGCCCTGCACGTCCTCGCGGCCCTCGGCGGCCAGGACGGCCCCCTGTCCGCCCTGGTCGCCCAGTACGACCGCTACGCGGGCTCCGGGGAGATCAACTCCACCGTCGCCGACCAGAGGGCCCGCCTCGCCGCGATCCGCGCCGCCTACGAGGGCCGCGAGGGCATTACCCTCGACGACCTCGACGGCCTCACGGTCACCGCGCCCGACTGGTGGTTCAACGTCCGCCCGTCCAACACGGAACCGCTGCTGCGCCTGAACGCGGAGGCGAAGGACGAGGCGACGATGACCAAGATCCGCGACGAGGCTCTGTCGATCATCCGCGCCTGAACGAGGGGCCTGTGCCGGCCAGGGAGCCTGTGCCTGAGCCGCGGAGTGCGTGCCTGAGCGAGGGGGCCTGTGCCTGAGCCGCGAAGTCTGTCGGCTCACGCCCGCCCCTCGCCCCGTCCGCTCTGTGCCGCCGGGGAGCCGTCCCCTCGGGGCCTCGCTTTTCAGCCGGCCGAGTCGGGTGGGTGAGCAGAAAAGTGGGAGTCCAGCAGACGGCGCCCCCCTGGACGGCACGCGAGGCCCAGCCCAACCCCTCCACCAGCGGTACGCTGACCAGCACATCAGCAAGAGACGTACTCGCCCGAAGGGACACCCCATGCCGCTCGAAGCCGGCCTCCTGGAGATCCTCGCCTGCCCGGCCTGCCACGCCCCCCTCAAGGAGCAGGACACCGAGCTGATCTGCACCGGCCAGGACTGCGGTCTGGCCTACCCCGTGCGCGACGGCATCCCGGTGCTGCTCGTCGACGAGGCCCGCCGCCCCGCCTAAGAGGGCCACCGCCCGCACAACGGACCGTCGCGCCCCGTGACGACGAGGCGCCGCGCCGCGTTCGACCCCCGCACAGGACCCCGGCGACCGGAGGCTGCCGCCCATGCTGGACGAATCTCTGCTCGACACCCCGCAGGGCCTCGCCGACGCCGACCGCCGAGGCCTCCTCCGCGGTGCGGCGGAGGCCGGCGCCCGCGTCCGTACCGCCGCCCGGCACGCCGTCGAGGCCGGCGTGGGCCACCTCAAGCCCGACGGCCGCCCCCGCGCGGTCCTCATCGCCGGTCCCGGAGCCGCCGCCACCCACACCGCCGACCTCCTCGCCACCCTGGCCGGCCCCGGCAGCCCCGTCATCCGGCTGGCCCCCACCGGCGTCGCCCCGGCCGCAGGCGCCCTGCGCTGGGAACTCCCGGGCTGGGCCGGCTCCGTCGACCTGCTGCTGATCGCCACTCCCGACGGCACCGAACCCAGCCTCTCCCTGCTCGCCGAGCAGGCCTACCGCCGCGGCTGCTCGGTCGCCGCCGTGACCCCGGCCGGCACCCCCCTCGCCGAAGCGGTGACCGGCGCGCACGGCCTCGCCGTCCCGATGGCGACGGCGCCGTACGACCAGGAAGAGCCCCTCGCAGCGTCCTCGCCCGGTGTCTTCTGGGCCCTGTTCACCCCGCTGCTGGCGCTCCTCGACCGCATCGGACTGCTCAGCGCCGCACCGGAGGACCTGGAGAAGGTCGCCGACCGTCTGGACAACATCGCCGAACGCTGCGGCCCGGCCATCGTGACCTACAGCAACCCCGCCAAGACCCTCGCCGCCGAACTCGCCGACGCGCTGCCCGTCGTATGGACGGAAGGCAGCTCGGCGGGTCCCGCGGGCCGCCGTTTCGCCGCGGCCCTCGCCGAGCTCGCCGGCCGCCCCGCCCTGGTCGCCGAACTCCCCGAGGCGCTCGCCGCGCACAGCGCCCTGCTGGCCGGCCCGCTCGCGGCCAGCGCCGACCCCGACGACTTCTTCCGGGACCGCGTGGAGGAGGCGCCCGCGATGCACGCGCGCGTGGTGCTCCTCCGCGACCGTCCGATCGGCGGCCTCACCGCCGCCCCCGGCGCCCGTGACCTGGCCCTCAGCCACGACACACCCATCAGCGAACTCGAACCGGAAGAGGGCGGCGACCTGGAGACCCTCGCAGAACTGATCGCCATCACGGATTTCGCCGCCGTTTACCTGGCGCTCGCTTCCAGGGCCTGACCTGGCTCCGGGTCGACCGACCCGCGCCCCCACCGGCACACGAACCGGCACCGGCGCCGGCCGAGCAGCGTACGTACGGAGACAGAGAAACCACATGGACCGCCTCGACAACACCGTCCGCCCCTACGCCTGGGGTTCCCCGACGGCCATCCCGCACCTCCTCGGCGTGGAGCCGACCGGCGAACCGCAGGCCGAGATGTGGATGGGCGCGCACCCCGGCGCACCCTCGCGCACCGAGCGCGGGACGCTCGTCGAGGTCATCGACGCGGATCCGGAGCGCGAACTGGGTGCCGGAGCGGTCGCGAAGTTCGGCCCGCGGCTGCCGTTCCTGCTCAAGATCCTCGCCGCCGGCGCCCCCCTCTCCCTCCAGGTGCACCCCGACCTGGAGCAGGCCAGGGAGGGTTACGCCGACGAGGAGCGGCGCGGCGTCCCCGTCGACGCCCCGCACCGCAACTACAAGGACGCCAACCACAAGCCCGAACTGATCTGCGCGCTCACCGAGTTCGACGGCCTGTGCGGCTTCCGCGACCCGCTCGGGACGGCCGACCTGCTCGCCGGCCTCGGCGTCGACTCCCTCAAGCCGTACGTCGACCTGCTGCGCGCCCACCCCGAGGAAGCGGCCCTGCGCGAGGTCCTCACGGCCGTCCTCACCGCCGACCCCGAGGAGATGGCCCACACCGTCGCCGAGGCCACCGCCGCCTGCACCCGCCTCGGCGGCGACTACGCCTCCTACGCCGACATCGCCCACCACTACCCGGGCGACCCCGGCGTCATCGCGGCCATGCTCCTGAACCACGTCCGCCTGCAGCCCGGCGAGGCCCTGTTCCTCGGCGCCGGCATCCCGCACGCCTACCTGAGCGGCCTCGGCGTCGAGATCATGGCCAACTCCGACAACGTCCTGCGCTGCGGCCTGACCCCCAAGCACGTCGACGTCCCCGAACTCCTGCGCATCGTCCGCTTCGAGGCCGGCGACGCGGGCGTGCTGCGCCCCGAGGCCTCCCCGGAAGGCGAGGAGGTCTACGAGACGCCGATCGACGAGTTCCGGCTCTCCCGGTTCGTCCTTTCCGAGGGCGGCTCCGCCCACGACCTCACCCTGGACGCCCCGCAGGTCCTGCTCTGCACGGCCGGTACCGTCCGGGCCGGCGATCATGAACTCGCCCCCGGCCAGTCGGTCTTCGTCCCGGCTGACGAGAAGGCCGAGGTGTCCGGCGCGGGCACGGTCTTCCGCGCCACTGTGATCGTATGACCGGAGCTGTGGACACCTGACGCGCCGCCGCCCGGCCGGGCTGCAAGAATGGCCCACCGGCCAAGCAGGGGCACAGGCCGGGCACACGCCTGGACGGCGTAGACGTACGAGGGCGAAGGGACAACGCGGACACATGAGCGCGTCAGGCGGTACCAAGGCGATCGTGGCGGCACTCGGCGCCAATCTCGCGATCGCGGCATCGAAGTTCGTGGCGTTCGCGTTCAGCGGCTCCTCGTCGATGCTCGCCGAGGGCGTCCACTCGCTCGCCGACTCGGGCAACCAGTTCCTGCTGCTGATCGGCGGCAAGAAGGCCCAGCGCGAGGCCACCCCGCAGCACCCGTTCGGCTACGGCCGCGAGCGCTACATCTACGCCTTCCTCGTCTCGATCGTCCTGTTCTCGGTCGGCGGCATGTTCGCCATCTACGAGGGCTACGAGAAGATCAGCCACCCGCACGAGCTGGAGAACTGGTACTGGCCGGTGGGCGTCCTCGTCTTCGCGGTCATCGCCGAGGGCTTCTCCTTCCGCACGGCCATCAAGGAGTCCAACGAGCTGCGCGGAAGGCTGTCCTGGTCGCAGTTCATCCGCCGTGCCAAGGCACCCGAGCTGCCCGTCGTCCTGCTGGAGGACTTCGGCGCGCTCATCGGTCTGGTCCTCGCCCTCGGCGGTGTCGGCCTCGCCGTGCTCACCGGTGACGGCATCTGGGACGGCGTCGGCACGGTCTGCATCGGTGTCCTGCTCGTCCTGATCGCGCTCGTCCTGGCCGCGGAGACCAAGTCGCTGCTGCTCGGCGAGGCCGCGGGCATCGAGGTGGTCAAGCAGATCGAGGCCGCGATGGTCGACGGCGACACGGTCACCGGCGTCATCCACATGCGCACGCTGCACCTCGGCCCCGAGGAGCTGCTGATCGCCGCCAAGATCGCGGTCCGGCACGACGACACGGCCGCCGAGGTCGCGAACGCCATCAACGCGGCCGAGGCCCGCATCCGCGCCGCCGTCCCCATCGCCCGCGTCATCTACCTCGAACCGGACATCTACAGCGAGGCCGAGGCCGCCAAGGGCCCGGACCCGGAGGCAACCCCGGGCGGCCCGAACCCGCACGCGACCGACCACTGATCCCGGCAACGACGGCCACTGAGCTCCGCTACGACGTCCGACGACTGATCCCGGCAACGACGGCCGCTGAGCTTCGCTACGACGTCCGACCACGACGTCCGACCACGGCGTTCTGCTACGACGTTCCGTTACAACGACCGTTCCGCTACGACGACGGGGCCCGCTCTCAGCCGGCAGGCCCCGTTCGCTGTCCGTACGGCCGTCCTCAGACGGGCTGCACGGGCCAGGGCGCAGCCGGCACGGCCTTCGCCTTCCGCCGGCGAACCGCCAGCGCGCCGATCCCCAGCCCGATGCCGGTCAGGACCATCACCCCGCCGAGGATCAGGGCCGTACCCAGCAGAGCCGGGACCGAACGGTTGTCCGTCACCCGCCCCAGCACCGCGTCCACGGGGACGGTCCCGCCGTGGTCCGCGGCAAAGAAGCGCGAGTCCATCGAGTCGGCCCGGTGGTCGCCCAGCAGGAACAGCCGGCCCTGCGGCACCTTCACGTCGTACGGCCTGTGCACCCCATCGGCGTCGCCCCCGCTCACATAGGGCTCCTTGACCGGCTTCCCGTTCACGGTGACCCGCTCCTCGGAGCCCACGACCGTGCAGCACGCCACGCGGTCGCCGCCCACACCGATCACCCGCTGGACCAGGGCCCCTCCGGACCGGTACCGCTCCGGCGCCGAGAACGCCACGACATCACCGCGCCGCACCTGGCTCCCGTCCACCCGCTCCCACAGGATCCGGTCACCCGGCTGGTACGTCGGCGCCATGCTGTGGCTCGACAGGGTGCCCATGCCGTAGGCGCTCCGGCCGTAGACGAAGGTGCCGATCGCCAGCACCAGCCCCAGTAGCCCCACCACGAGCGCCGCGATTCCCAGTCCCCGCCCTCTGCCTGCCATGTTCGTCCTCCCCGCGCGGTCCGTCCGCGGCGCGGAGAATAGCGGCCCACTGTGAACTCTGTGTGCGGGCACTGCGGGTGGTGTGGACGGTGCAGGCGGTGTGGGCAGGGCCGGAGGCACCAAGGGCGCGGGAAGTACCAGAGGTACCGGAAGTACCGGAGGTACGGGGGGTGCCAGTGGCGTGAGAGGTACCGGAGGTACGGGAGGAGCCAGTGGACGTGAGGGGTGCCAAAGGTGCGGGAAGCGCCAGAGGCGTGGGAGCGCGACATGGGGGAGGTGTGCGGGCCTGAGAGGCGGCCCGCGCACCTCCCGTCAGCTCACCCGACCTCGCCGACCTCGCCGAGCACGTCGAGTACGGCCCGCTCGTCCGCTGCCTCCAACAGCCGTTCCCGGAAGCCGGGGTCCATCAGCTTGCGGGACAGCAGCGCGAGGATCCGCAGATGCTCGTCGCCGGCGGCCGCTTCGGGCACGGCGATCATGAAGACCAGCCGGGCCTTCGTACCGTCGAGCGAACCCCACTCGACGCCCTGAGCCGACCGTGCGAAACCGACGACCGGCGCGGTCACCGCGTCCGTCTTCGCATGCGGGACGGCGATCTCCTCGCCGAGCCCGGTCGTCCCCTGCTCCTCGCGCCGCAGCGCGACAGCCACCAGTTCCTCGACGTCCGCGACCCGGCCACTGCGGCTCAGCAACTCGGCCATCTCGCGGATCGCGGCCTCCTTGCCGTCCGCGGCGAGGGCGGTACTGACCGTGTGCTCCGTGAGGTGCCCAAAGAGCACCTCGGGCACGTCACCGGAGACATCCGCCGCACCTGCCGTCTCCGCGGCGGACGCCGCGTGGGCCACCGACCCCGCAACCAGCGTCGCAGCGCCGACCGCAACGGGTTCCCGCCCGGCCTGCCCGGGGACGGCCGCAACGGCCCCGGCCATCAGGGGCTCGGCCCCGCCGGCCGCTTCGGGACGCCCCCTGCGCTCGGTCACATCCACCAGCGTCACGGTCGTCAGCGCCGTCACCACCGTGCCGATCACCACGGCCACGAAGAACATGGGCACGCCGCTCACCGCGCCCAGCACCGCCACGATCGGCCCGCCGTGCGGCACCGCGTCCTTCACCCCGGCCAGCCCCGCGACCGCACCGGCCACCGCGCCGCCCAGCATGTTGGCCGGAATCACCTGCGCCGGCCGTGCCGCGGCGAACGGGATCGCGCCTTCGGAGATCCCGAAGCAGCCCATGAACAGCGCGGCGAGCCCCGTCTCCCGCTCCTGCTCGGTGTACAGCCGCCTGCGGATCAGCGTGGCCAGACCCTGCCCCAGCGGCATCACCGGAATGGCCGCCGCGCACATGCCCATCACCGTCTGGTTGCCGCTCGCGATGAGTCCCGCACCGAACAGGAACGCCGTCTTGTTGACCGGCCCGCCCATGTCGAACGAGATCATCAGCCCCAGGATCGCGCCCAGCAGCACCGCGCTGGTGCCGGTCATCCCGCCGAGCCAGCTGGTCAGGTGCTCGAACACCCAGGAGATCGGCTTGCCGATGACGTAGATGAAGAACAGCCCGAGCGCCGTCGTCGCCACGATCGGGATGACGATGATCGGCATGACCGGCTGTACGAACTTCGGGACCCGGACCTTCTTGATCCACAGCACCAGATACCCGGCGAGGAACCCGGTCACGATCGCCCCGATGAAGCCCGCGCCCGCCTTGGAGTCGTACAGCGCCCCCGTGTTGGCGATCCAGCCGCCGATCATGCCCGGCACCAGCGCGGGCCGGTCGGCTATGGCGTAGGCGATGTATCCGGACAGGATCGGGATCATCAGCTGGAAGCCGATCCCGCCGATCGCGTTCACATGCGCCCAGAAGGTGCCCTCCGGGATCACATAACCCTTGGCCGTCGCATGGCCGCCGAGCGCCAGCGAGACCGCGATCAGCAGACCGCCGACGACCACGAACGGGATCATGTACGAGACACCGTTCATCAGCGCCTTGTAGACCGTTCCCCGCTCCTTGCCGCCGCCCGTCGGGGCCGCCGGCCCGCCGGTGGAAGCCCGGTCGGGCGTGTGCACCGGCGCCGACCGCACCTGCTCGATCAGCCGCTCCGGGTGGTGGATGCCCTCGGCGACCCCGACCGTCAGCACGCGCTTTCCCGCGAATCGGCTCAGGTCGACGTCCTTGTCCGCGGCGACGATGATCCCGTCCGCGGTTCTGACATCGTTGTCATCGAGGACGTTCTCGGCCCCGATGGATCCCTGCGTCTCCACCTTCATCTCAATGCCGCAGCTCGCGGCGGCCTGCGCGAGTTTCTCCGCCGCCATGTACGTGTGTGCGATGCCGGTCGGGCACGCGGTCACCGCGAGCAGCCTGATCCGCTGCCGCTGGTCACCGCCGGTGCCCGTGGGGGGAGGGCCGGCCGGACTGGTCACGTCGATCTCCTTACGCCTTCGTCACACGAGTCGTCGTCCCTGACGCCCGCGAGGTCGATCGGTTCTCCCGATCTCCCTGCATCCTGCAGCACCCCGCCTCTCACTCATAGGTGCGAAAATTCCAGCTCATCCTGGTCTGTTGGGCTATGCCCCACGCTTTCCGGCCACCGGCCCGCCCCTTCGGCACCCCGGCGCCCGACCTCGGCCGGACCCCTCGATCGGCCCGAAGTGTCCAAAGGCGGACTGGGGTCGGCAGCGTCCTGCGGTGTAGCTTGGAGCAGAGCCAGACGTCGCTGCTGATGGCGGTCGGGCGGTCCAGTACGGACCGACCGAGGGAGAGAGGGCCTCCGACGGACTGCGCTGCGCGGACGTGGGGACAGCTGTGTCCTCTTCTCGGGCACTCCTGTGCCCGCCGCCGCGCAGACCAGCCGTACCCACCTCGACCCAATCCCGAGGAGCAGCTCGCAATGACGACTGTCGACAACCGACAGGACTTCAAGGTCGCCGACCTCTCCCTGGCCGAGTTCGGCCGCAAGGAGATCACCCTCGCCGAGCACGAGATGCCGGGCCTGATGGCGATCCGCAAGGAGTACGCCGAGGCTCAGCCCCTCGCCGGCGCCCGTATCACCGGCTCCCTGCACATGACCGTGCAGACCGCCGTCCTCATCGAGACCCTGGCCGCCCTCGGCGCCCGGGTCCGCTGGGCCTCCTGCAACATCTTCTCCACCCAGGACCACGCGGCCGCCGCCATCGCCGTGGGCCCGAACGGCACGCCCGACAACCCGCAGGGCATCCCGGTATTCGCCTGGAAGGGCGAGACCCTGGAGGAGTACTGGTGGTGCACCGAGCAGGCGCTGTCCTGGCCGGACAGCCCCACCGGTGGCCCGAACATGATCCTGGACGACGGCGGTGACGCCACCCT
This sequence comes from Streptomyces sp. NPDC107581, assembly GCF_055657175.1. Classification (NCBI taxonomy): domain Bacteria; kingdom Bacillati; phylum Actinomycetota; class Actinomycetes; order Kitasatosporales; family Streptomycetaceae; genus Streptomyces; species Streptomyces sp. NPDC107581. The sequence goes on along the minus strand of NZ_JBVKBH010000011.1, from coordinate 4,523 downwards.
CCTCGTCCACAAGGGCGTCGAGTACGAGAAGGACGGCAAGGTCCCCGGCCTGGAGACCGCCGAGTCCGACGAGCACCGCGTCATCCTCCAGCTGCTCCACCGCACCCTGGGCGAGAACCCCCAGAAGTGGACCCAGCTGGCCTCCGAGATCCGCGGTGTCACCGAGGAGACCACCACCGGCGTCCACCGCCTGTACGAGATGCAGCGCGACGGCGTCCTCCTCTTCCCGGCGATCAACGTCAATGACGCCGTCACCAAGTCGAAGTTCGACAACAAGTACGGCTGCCGCCACTCCCTGGTCGACGGCATCAACCGCGCCACCGACGTCCTGATCGGCGGCAAGACCGCCGTCGTCTGCGGTTACGGCGACGTGGGCAAGGGCTGCGCGGAGTCCCTGCGCGGCCAGGGCGCCCGGGTGATCATCACCGAGATCGACCCGATCTGCGCCCTGCAGGCCGCGATGGACGGCTACCAGGTCACGACGCTCGACGAGGTCGTCGACAAGGCCGACATCTTCGTCACCACGACCGGCAACAAGGACATCATCATGGCCGCGGACATGGCCAAGATGAAGCACCAGGCCATCGTCGGCAACATCGGCCACTTCGACAACGAGATCGACATGGCCGGCCTCGCCAAGATCCCGGGCATCGTCAAGGACGAGGTCAAGCCGCAGGTCCACACCTGGAAGTTCCCCGACGGCAAGGTGATCATCGTGCTGTCGGAGGGCCGCCTGCTGAACCTGGGCAACGCCACCGGTCACCCGTCGTTCGTGATGTCCAACTCCTTCGCGGACCAGACCCTGGCCCAGATCGAGCTGTTCACCAAGCCCGACGAGTACCCGACCGGCGTCTACGTGCTGCCCAAGCACCTCGACGAGAGGGTCGCCCGCCTCCACCTGGACGCGCTCGGCGTGAAGCTCACCACGCTGCGCCCCGAGCAGGCCGCGTACATCGGCGTGGAGGTCGAGGGCCCGTACAAGTCGGACCACTACCGCTACTGAGTCCGCAGACCCGCCCGCCGGGCGAGTGCGCCGGTGCACCGCCGCGCTCCCCGGCAGCGGGTCCGCAGATCCTCCGAGGCAGGCCCCCGCACCCCCGTGCCGGGGGCCTGCCCCTTTGGCTCTGGCCGGATCAGCTTTGGCTCTGGCCGGATCAGCCCGTCAAGACCCAGGACCCCCATGCCCCGCGGCCGATATTCGCTTCACGATCCGCACGATCACACTCTCCTCGCACAAGAGGACTTCCAGTGCGCCCCCGGCCCGTCGGGATGGCGCTATGTCTCCCAGCTGACCACCCCCGCGGGTGACCACCACGGCTCGGTCGACCTGGCCCTGGACGAGCTCGGCCGCCCCATCCGTCTCGAACTGCACGCGGCGGGCTGGCGGGTGCGCGGCGCCGCCCTCGACGGCGTCACCTGGGTCCGCACCGACCCGACCGGCGTTCATGCCACCGAAGGCACTGTGCGCGCCCACGCCTTCACCGGCACGTCCCCCGCGTTCCTCGTCGCCACTGCCCGTCTCCTGCGCCTCACCCCCTCCTCCTCCGCGACCCGCGTACGCCTCGTGGCCTTCACGGACCCGGTCCTCGCCCCACGCACCCTGGACCAGTCCTGGGCCTTGGTGAACAGCGAAGCACACGCCACTGACAACGCCCCCCTGATCGTGGACGAGTACCAGGTCACGGACCTGGACACGGGCGAGCGCCACACCGTCCACATCGCCGGGGACGTGGTCCTCGCCGCGCCTGGAATCGAGCTGGAGGACCTCCAGTCCCCGCCGTCGACCTTCGACTGACCCGGCAGAACCGGTCCGACAGATCTGATCCGACAGATCTGATCCGACAGATCTGATCCGACACATCCGATCCGACAGATCTGATCCGACACATCCGATCCGGCGGATGCGACCGGTAAAGCTGATCCAGCAGGCCTGAGCCGACAGGGACGCGGACAGGCGCCGGCATAGACAGACAGGGAAGGGGTCTACGCCGGCGGCGCGAATCCGGTGGTCCCGGTACCGGCTCCGGGGCTGGCACCGGTGGCAGGCCGGTGGGGCGGCGCGTCCTCCGGCCGCGGCGGCGTGGTCTGCGCGGCCGGGGCCTGAGGCTGCGGCGAGGCCCAGGCCGCGGTCGTGCTCTCGGCCTGGACCTGGAACCGGGCATCCGACGCAGGTCGGGACCGGTCGGATGGATCGGGGCTCTGGGACCACATCGGCGCCGGAGCCTGGGAGGCGGGAGCTGCGGCCCCCGGCGCAACCGGGCCCGCGCCCCCGAACGCCTGCCGGGCATCGCGAGCCTGCCGTTCATGGACCACGGCCGCCAGGAACGCGGCAGGGTGCTCGCCCTGCGGCGCCGGAGTCCCCGTACGAGCGGCGAGATCGGTCGCGAGCCGCTGCGCCATGTCCCAGGAGACCTGAGGATCGAGCTGCTGCATCCGCGTCAGGTACTGCCGGACCGCAAGCCACAATCCATCCGGTACCGCCGACAGATCCAGGTCGGCGAACCGTCCCGCGAGCCACGGCGGGGGAGGCGGTACGAACGCGGCCTGCCCGACGGGAATCCGCTCACGCACGACGAGGGTGCCGGCGAAGACGTCCCCGAGCCGCCGCCCCCGTGCCGACACCAGCGAGGCGATGCAGGCCACCACCCCGAACGTCATCAGGATCTCGACCACACCGATCGCACCCCGCACCAGGGCGTGCCGGAACCGGATGGGCCCGCCGTCGTCCCGCACCACCCGCAGCCCGAACGCCAGCTTCCCCAGCGAGCGCCCGTGGCTGAGCGTCTCCACGGCGATCGGCCCGCCGACGAGCACCAGCAGAAACGTGGCGATCGACAGGGCGGTCTGCGCCGCGTCGTCCAAGGACGAGGTCGCAGCCGCCAGCGCGATGCTCACGGCGATGTACACGAACATGGCCGCGATCAGATCGAGCAGCACGGCCAACGCCCTGCTCGGCAGCTTGGCCGGCCGCAGTTCTAGCGCCACCGCCTCGCCGGTCACCAGCTCACTCACGCCAGCCGTCCTTCCCCTGGTCTGCCCTGTGGATCGCAAGTCTGCCAAGCTGAGAGCGCATCGCGCCGCAGTAGGACAACCTGACAGCACCCAGAGCATCCACGACGAGCAGTGGACGACCAGCCGAGGAGCAGGCAGACCCGATGGACCTGGACGTCTTCGTCTCCGCACACCGAGCCGAATGGGACCGCCTCGACGCCCTGCTCCGTCGCCAGCGCAGGCTCAACGGCGCCGAGGCCGACGAACTCGTCGCGCTCTACCAGCGCACCGCCACGCACCTCTCGCTCATCCAGTCCAGCGCTCCCGATCCGCAGCTGACCGGGCGGCTCAGCCAGCTGGTGGCACGCGCGCGGAGCGCGGTCACCGGCACCCGCCGCGCCTCATGGCGCGATGCCGCCCGGTTCCTGGGCCAGGGCTTTCCCGCCGCGGTCTATCGCGCGCGTCACTGGTGGGTGCCCACGGCGCTCGTCTCCACCGCCATCGCGATCCTCCTGGGCTGGTGGATAGGCACCCACCCCGAGGTGCAGTCGACCATCGCGGCCCCCAGCCAGCTGCGCGAGCTGACCCGTCCCGGCGGCGAGTACGAGACCTACTACTCGAGCCACCCCGCAGCCTCCTTCGCCGCCCAGGTGTGGACGAACAACGCCCAGGCGGCCGCGATGTGCCTGGTCCTGGGCGTCTTCCTGGGGATCCCTGTCCTTCTGATCCTCTTCGAGAACATGCTCAACCTGGGCGTCGGCTTCGGTCTGATGTCCTCCGCCGGCCGCCTGGACACCTTTCTCGGCCTGGTCCTCCCGCACGGCCTGCTCGAACTGACCGCGGTCTTCGTGGCCGCCGGCACGGGCCTGCGCCTCGGCTGGACGGTCATCGACCCCGGCCTCCGCAGCCGCCGTGCCGCGCTCGCCGAGGAAGGCCGGGCCGCCGTGGGCATGGCGATCGGCCTCGCCCTGGTCCTGTTCGTCTCCGGCGCCATCGAAGGCTTCGTCACCCCGTCCGGCCTGCCCACTTGGGCCCGCATCGGCATCGGGGTCCTGGCCGAGCTGGCATTCCTGACGTACGTCTACGTCCTCGGCGGCCGCGCGGTACGGGCCGGCGAGACGGGTGACCTCGAAGCGGCCGAGCGCAGCGCGACCGTGCCTACGGCCGCCTGATGTGCGTTCGGTGCCTGTGAGCTGCTAGTGTCCTCTTCGCCCCGCAAGACCCGTTGACACGGGTGGAGCGGGGAGGTAGATTCAATGAGTTGCCTAGAACTGGACAGGTTCGGGGCTGATCGTTTAGAATCAACCTGCTTCCCGAGAAGTCGCGAATGCGATTCCGAGGAGCACCCTCCGATTCCTCAGAAATGAGCGGCCGGTTAGACCGGCCAAAAACTTCTGATAAAGTCGGAACCGCCGGAAAGGGAAACGCGAGAGCGAAAACCTGGAAAGCACCGAGGAAATCGGATCGAGAAAAGATCTGATAGAGTCGGAAACACCGAAGGGAAGCCCGGAGGAAAGCCCGAGAGGGTGAGT
>NZ_JBVKBH010000010.1:0-352385 GCF_055657175.1 Streptomyces sp. NPDC107581 | reverse complement strand
TCGGTGACGGTCAACGGCTTGCGGCCAGCTCCCGCAGCCCGGACCCTCCGCGTCGGCACCGGGTCCCCGGCAAGCTCGGTGACGCCACGCGCAACGGTCGCGGAACTGAACCCGGAGGCGGCAGCAACCAGAGCGATCCCGCCGTGGCCGATGGCCGCGGCCTCGCTCGCCAGGTAGAGACGACGGCGGCGCTCGTCGAGATGCGGCAGGATCCGATCGAACTTGGCCCGTAAGGCGGTGACGGGCGGACGCACTGTCATGGTTCACCGTCCCACCAACTCTGCCTGAACAAGTACTAATTGAAATACAAGCCCCGGCGGTTCCGGAGTACTGGCGCTGCACGCCGGCCGACGTGGCGCCCTTCTTGAGGAAGCCGGTGTCATCGAGGATGAGGATCCCGTCGGGTTCGCCGAGGCGATCGGCTACGTAGTGCTGGAGGTCGTCGCGGAGCTCATGGGCGTCCCAACGGGCACCGTTGAGGAGCCGCTGGAGGCGGTCGGGTGTGCGGTGCCCGGCGTATTCGGCCAGCTGCCAGCCGTTCTTGCGGCCGACCGGGCCCAGCAATCCACGGACGTAGTCACGCATTCTGCGACGCGGCTCGACGCGCCTGAAGCGATGGCCGGTACGCAGGAACAGCTCCTCGAGTTCGTCGTTCCAAATCTCAACCGCACGCTCGTCGATCACGCCGGGAGGCTGCCCAGGCCGTTGCCACTATCAGCGGCGGCTGCACACGATCGAGGGGCGGTCCGGGAAAGAGGACACGGGCCGGCAATCACCCCACTACACTCGCCCAAACCGCCCCTGAACAGGGAAAACGTCAAAGTGCTGCTGGAGTACTAGTGGGCTGGTTGCTGTTCTCGGCCCGGTTGTTCAGCCCCGCGTGGGGAGCAGTGCTCGACCGCGGTCATGAGTTCCCGGTGGGCAACTCCGTAACTCTTCAGCTTGTCGGTGACCAGTGCCCGAGGGACACGGCACTGATTCTTCATGAGCTTGGCCATGAACCGCCTGGCGGCCTTCGCGTCGCGCTTGGACTGCACAAGGATGTCGGGGACGTGGCCATGCTGGTCAACGGCTCGCCACAGGTATTGCCGCTCCCCCTTGATCTTCACGAAGAGCTCGTCGAGATGCCACTTGTCGCCGGGCTGAGGTCGGCGGCGCCGCAGCCCGGCGGCGTAGGTCTGGCCGAACTTACACACCAGCGGCGCACGGTCTCGTAGGAGACGATCACCCCGCGCCGGAGCATAAGCTCCTCGACCTCGCGGTAGCTGAGCGGGAACCGGAAGTACAGCCACACGCGTACGCGATGCCCTCCACCGGATAGCGGTCGCCCTTGTACGACGGCGACGCGCTCTCCATGGCAGGTTCCTCCCACCCGCGACCAACCCGAAGATCATCCCACCCGCCGGTCAACGTGACAGCACCCCGGGAAGGCAGAGGAGCCGGCGATTGAGGCGAACCGGCCCCGGTGGATGCCGTCAGTTGCCTGCCAGTCCCTCGGCCGCGTTTCGCCCGGCGTCGGCGGTTCGGCGGAGGAAGTCGGCGAGCCGTTCGAGCTCGGCGTCGTCGAAATCGGCGCAGATCCGCTCCACCGAGGAGTTCATCCCGGCGAAGAGCTCCAACAGTTCGGCGTTGCGGTCGCGCAGGGCTCGGACCAGGAGGGACCGGCGGTCCGCCGGGTCGCGGTCGCGGGTCACCCAGCCGGCGCGTTCGAGCCGGTCGAGAACCCCGGTCGTCGTGGCGGCGTGCAGCCCGGCTCGTCGCGCCAGGGCGGTCGGGCTCAGCGGACCGTGAGTGTTGATGAGGTCGAGGCAGTCCAGGTCGATGTCTTTGAGCCCGAGGCGGGTGCCGACCTGGCGGTTGAGCAGAGTCAGTTCGGCGCCCAGCTCGCGCAGTCCCTGCTTGACCTCGACCGTGGCCCGTCGTCGACGGTGAGCCGCATCGCCAGGTGGTACGGAATCCATAATATACGCCTCTCAAATCAATATGCTACGGTTCTCGTATATTACGGCACTCGAAAGACGAGGGCCGGAGTGAGGGGGCATCAACATGTTCGCAGTGACAGGAGCGACCGGAAGCGTCGGACGTGAAGCGGTGAACCTCTTGTTGGAGGCCGGCGAGAAGGTGGCGGCGGTAACCCGTGATCCAGGCGCCGCTCTGCCCGATGGTGCGCAGGTAGTGCACGGGGATCCGTCCAGGCCAGACAGCCTCACGGCATTGCCGGACGGCATCGAGGCGATCCTGCTCAGCCCGCGCGCCGTCGGTGGAGCCTCCGCTGAGCTGCTGTCGCTGGCCGCGACTCGGGGCGCGCGGCGGGTGGTGGTGCTGTCAGCAGCGACCGTGGAGCACCTCGCCGGCCACCGGCGGTTCGCCGACGAGTTCAGGGCCGTTGAAGATGCCGTCAGGGACTCTGGTCTGCAGTGGACGTTCCTGCGGTGCGCCGACTTCGCCGCCAACGCGCTGGCCTGGGCTCCACAGATCCGCGCGACCGGCGTCGTCCGTGGCGCCTACGGCGACGCGGCGACCTCACCGATCCATCAGCGCGACGTCGCAGAGGTGGCCCTACGGGCACTGGCGGACCCCGAGCACGCAGGGCGCGCCTACCTGCTCACCGGCCCACAGTCACTCGACCAGCGGGACAAGGCCCGCCTCATCGGCGAGGCCATAGGCCGGGAGGTGTCCTTCCAGGAGCTCACTCCCGAACAGGTCCGCCAGGCCATGCTCGCCCAGGGCCTGGCCGAGGACCTCCCCGACCGGCTCCTTGGCTCCCTGGCCGACTACGCGAACACGCCAGGCCCGTCCACGGGCACCGTGGAGCAGCTCCTGGGCCGCCCCGCACTCACCTTCGCCACGTGGGTCGCCGACAACATCGCCGCCTTCGCAGCCCCGACCGGGTCATGAACCCACGGCCGCGCCAGCAAGGAACGAACGTGCCGAACAGTCCGGCTGCCAAGGTCATACGGTGGGCCAGCCTGCTCTTCTCGGGCGTCTTCGCGGGCTTCCTCGTCGCCGTGCTCATCCTCGAACTGTCCCTGCGGGCCTTCGACAGTCACGTGTACACCCAGGTTCGCCAGGTCGAACTCGATTCGCTGGACAAACTCGCGGTCGTCACGCTCCTGCCGGCACTGATCACCACGGCATTGCTCGTCGCCCTGACGTTCAAGGCGAGAGGACGCACCCCCTGGTTGGCGCTGGTGGCCCTCGCCCTGCTGGCCGGGATCGTCGCCCTGACGCTCGTGATCAACATGCCCATCAACGCGGACCAGCTCGACTGGAATGTGCAGGCGCCGCCCGCGGACTGGGCGACCGTACGTGATCGCTGGCAGATCGCCCACGGCGTGCGGACAGGCGCGGCCGTGCTCGCGTTCGGGGCCTTGATCGCCAATGCGACGGGAACATCGCACGGCACCCGCCAGTCGACACCGTCGTCGCCGCACCACGGACTCCCCGCCGCATCAGGGGATTCCCCGCTGCACCAACGGACATGAAGGAGATCGGCATGAGGGAGATCGAACTGTCCGCCGGGACAATCGAATACAAGGACACCGGCGGCGACGGCCCCACGGTTGTGTTCCTGCACGGGCTGATGATGGACGCCTCACTGTGGAACGGACCTCTCGCCGACCTGTCCGCCGACCACCGGTGCGTGGCACCGACGCTGCCGTTCGGCGCGCACCGTCGCGCGATGAACGCCGACGCCGACCTATCTCTGCCCGGGGTGGCACGGCTGGTCACGGAGTTCCTCGACCGCCTCGATCTCCACGACGTCACCCTCGTCGGCAACGACACCGGCGGAGCACTCGTCCAACTCCTCATGCGCGACGGCGCCCCACGTGCGGGACGGGCTGTGCTCGTCTCATGCGATGCGTTCGACAACTTCCCGCCAGGACTGACGGGCAAGACGCTCGTGCTCACCGGCCAGCTCCCGCCCTGGATGTTCGGACTGTTCATGCAGCAGATGAGGCTGCGGCCGCTCCGGCGGCTCCCTATCGCGTTCGGGTGGCTGACCCTGCGAGGAGACGCCGCCACCGCCCGGTGGATGAAGCCGGTCATGAAGCAGCCCGAGATCCGCCACGACGCCGTACGAACACTGCGAGCCGTAGCGGCAGACACCAAACTCCTGCTTGCCGCAGCCGAACACCTGCCGAACTACAAACACCCCGCCCTTGTGATCTGGGCAAGCGGAGACCGCGTGATGCCATTCGAGCACGGCCGACGCCTCGCCGAACTCCTCCCCCACGGACGGCTGGTCGAGATAGCAGACAGCTACACCCTCATCCCCCTGGACCAGCCAACAAAACTCGCACAACACATCCGAGAGTTCACCCGCACATCCGACGCAACCTAGTGCCGCATCAGGCAACGTTTGCCCCTCGTGATGCGCCGCCTGGATAGTGATCTGGGCGGCGCGTTGTGCGTCACGCTGCGGGCCTCACAGGTCTCCAGTGGGCCGTGGGCACAACTGCCAGCCGCGAGGCATAAGGTGGAGCCGAGGTTTCGCTCGTGCGGTGAATCAAAGGGGGAGGCAACGGATGTCCGTTGACGGATTCAAGTTGTTGGCAGACGCACACGATTACCTGCTGGCCGCGGTGCGCGGGGTGCCCGGGGAGAGGTGGGGGGCCGCGACGCCGTGCAGTGAGTGGACGGTCCGTCAGGTCTTCCATCACGCCCGGCTCGACCAGCAGGCGCTGACCATGCAGATCACCGGGGAGGCACCCGAGGGCGACCCGTTCGAGCCCTCAGACATACTGGCCGCCGACGGCGCGGATGCGGCGGTGCAGTTGGAGACGACTTTGGGTGCCGCGCTGAAGGCATGGGAGTCGGGGCGTGATGCGGAGAGTGTGGCGACCCCGATGGGCCCGATGCCCGCGCAGGCCGGCGCCATGGTCGCAGCACTCGACGCGGCCGTCCACGCCTGGGACATCGCCAAGGCAACCGGCCAGGATCTTCCGTTGACCGAGGACATGGCCGAGCGGCTGGAAATCCCGGCCGGGCAGGTCGTCGAGTTCGTCCGCCAGTCCTTCGGTAAGTACGCGCCCGTGGTCGAGATACCCGCCGACGCAAGCCGGGCCGACAAGTTCCTCGCGTTCACCGGCCGCGACCCGTACTGGTCCGCGACGGCGGTCTGACCGGCGGGTGCGGGCCGCCGCGCGCGGACGGCGGCTCGGATCACCAGGATCAGGTCGGTGTTTCAGTGCCTCGTCAGGCAACGTTTGCCCTGGTGACGACTTCGCGTAGGCGTTCGTCGGCTGCGTGCTTGTTTCGCCAGGTGATGTAGCGGCGGATCATGCTGCCCTGGGCCTTGTGGCTGGGGTGGTCGGTGCCGTCGAGGGCGAAGTAGCGCAGAGCGGTGAACTGGGCCTCGATCCGGTTGAGCCAGGAGCTGTTGGTAGGGGTGTAGGCGATCTCGACGTTGTTCACTGCCGCCCACGTCCCGATCCGCTGGCACCGCTTGGTCGTCAGGTGCGGCGAGTAGTTGTCGCAGACGATGGCGATGCGCACGTCCGCCGGGTGCAGTGAGCGCAGGTAGCGGCAGAACTCCAGGAACTTGGAGCGGTTCTTGGTTTTCTTGATGTGGCCGTAGAGCTGGTCCTTGGCAAGGTCGTATGCGGCGAACAGGTGTCGGACGCCGTGCGGGCGGGTGTAGGTCGCCCGGCGGCGGGGTCGGGGCTCACGGCCGGGGTCCTTGCCCTTGCCGCCGCGTTCGGCCCACTGCTTCCCGGGGTGGGGTTGAAGATTGAGGGGGCCGAACTCGTCCATACAGAAGATGACTTCGGGCTCGCCGTCCTCGGGTACGACCTCGCCGTCGGCGATCGCGTAGAGGTGCTCGACCCTGGCCTTCTTCGTGGCGTAGTCGGGGTCGCGGGAGGTCTTCCAGGTCTTCACGCGTTGAAAGGAGACGCCTTCCTCGCGGAGCAGGATGCGCAGGCCCTCGTGGCTGATGTCGTCGACCACCCCCTCGGCGACCAGGAAGTCGGCCAGCTTGGCCAGGCTCCAGGTCGAGAAGGGCAGGCCGTGCTCGGCCGGCTTGGACTTGGCGATCTTCTTGATCTCCCGGCGCTCGGGCAGCGTGAACGTTCTCGGCCGTCCACCCCGGTACTTCGGGTAGAGCGAGTCGAAGCCGTCCGCGTTGAAGTTGTGGATCACGTCCCGGACACGATCCGCGCTGGTGAACGTGACCTCGGCGATTTTCGCCACCGGCATGCGCTGGCCGGCCAGCATCACCATCTGGGCCCGCCGCCAGGTCACCACCGACCCGGTGCCCCGGCGGACGATCCGCAACAGCCGTCCGCCCTCGTCTTCATCGATCTCACGGACCTGCACACGCTCAGCCACGTGATCATTCTGACGGTCCGATGTCGCCCGGCGCAGCAACCGGACCGGATGTCACAACAGGGCGAACGTTGCCTGATGCGGCACTAGTAATCCAGCAGCGTTTCGCTATCTTGCCTGGCCAGATGCGCTGTCTGGAGTGTAGTTGGCTGATGCCGGGTCAGGGGCGGTCTTGCCGGATCACCCCTGCAACGAGTGGGCTCGTCTCCGGTAGCGGCAGTGGCGGCCCCCGGCTTGGCGCCTGCGCCGCCATTGCCACCAGCTCACTGCGTGGATGCGAAATGGTCGGCGGGGACAGGGCGGGGCGAGTTGCCAGGACTCGCGGACTTCCGCCACGCCGAGTGGAACCAGGGTGCCGGAACCGTTTCTGCATCCCCTTTGTGGATGCGGCGCCTGCTCAGCTCGCGCCGGTTCGGGTTGCTGTCGTATCCCTTGTCGCCGAGCAGGGCATCGGGTCTGCGGCGGGGCCTGCCGGGCTTGCCGGCCATCGGCGTGATGCCGTCCACCAGCGCCAGGGTCTGGGTGACGTCGTTGACGTCGGCCGCGGTGGTGATGACCTTGAACGGGTGCCCTTGCCGTCGCAGATCAGGTGGTGTTTGCTGCCCGTTTTCCCGCGGTCCACCGGGGCGAGCAGCTTGTACGGCTTGGCCGCTACCTGGCCGCTCGGCTGCAGGTAGTGGACTTCGGCGATGCGCATGGGGTCGATCGAGTCCAGAGGCCCGAACGCGTCGATCTCGATGGCCTTCGCCGTAGGCAGCGGCAGGTTCCGCAGTTCCTCGTCTGTGATCGGAACGACCTGTGTCTTGGTCAGCTCGTAGCCCTTGCCGATCTCGTCTTGGCTGACCTCGCGGTACTCCAGCTCGCACACCTTACGTACCCGCACCCGGCCCATGTCCTCGAGGTGGTACTGGTGAAATCGGATCGAGTGATCTTCAGTGGCTCCGACCACGTCAATCGACACCGTGACGAGGCTAAAGCTGATGGCGCCGCTCCATATGGTTCGGGGCATGGCACAACCTCCGCTGTAGCCCCGAGCACCGCCAGTGTAGGGTCTCAAATTTCACTGCACAGCCTCAGGGCTGGCTGCACCCTGACTGCATTTGCGCAGTCGATCTGAGATCTGCTTTTTGTCCTGTCGCACCGAAGCTGACGAATTCTCACCGGATCTCATCCGTGTTGTCGGATTCTCACTGCTTCGCGTTCTGACCTGGCGATAGCCGTGCGGCCGTCCGGACCAGGCCGGCCAGGGCGAGGGAGCGGCTGTGCGCGGGCCAGGCGATGTGGGTCACGACGGAAGGTGCGTCGGCCAGGGGAACGGCCGCGTGCTCGGCCCACAGCCAGGAGCGGGCGGAGTCGGGGACGACCGCCACGGTGCGTCCGAGGGCGATCAACTGGGCCAGTTGCGTCTGGTTGTGGATCTCGGGGCCCGGGCCGGGTGCGTAGGTGCCGTGGGTGGGCCAGCGGGCGAGCGGCAGACCGGGGATGTCCCTGACATCGGCCAGGGACAAGGTCGCGCGGGCGGCGAGGGGGTGCCCGACAGGCAGGACCGCAACCTGCCCCTCGGCCGCCAGTGCCTCGCTGTCGAACCCGGCGAGGGAGTTCCACGGCGTGTGCATGAGCGCGACATCAGCGCGTCCGTCGCGCAGCAGCTCTTCCTGCTCGGAAATGCCGCACGGCAGCACCTCGATCTCGGCACTGTCGGGCTCGGCCGCGTAGGAGTCGAGAAGCTTCCGCAGCAGTTCGTGGGACGCGGCGGCCTTCACCGCGAGGACCAGCCGACCGCGGGGGCCGCCAGGACTGTCGGCACCCCCGACGCGCCGGGTGCGCCGGACGGCGGCAGCGGCCGCGTCGAGAGCCGCCCGGCCCTCCTGCAGCAGCACCTCCCCGGCACCGGTCAGGCGGACACCACGGCGGTTGCGCTCCAGCAGACAGACCCCCAGGCGCCGTTCGAGCTGCTGGACCGCCCGCGACAGCGGCGGCTGGGCCATGCCGAGACGCTCGGCGGCGCGCCCGAAGTGCAACTCCTCGGCCACAGCCACGAAGTACCTCAACTCGCGGGTCTCCAGGGTGTCCACGGCCGCAGCATACGCGGTGATACCCGCCGGGTATGACAGAGCACCGTACCGGTGTTGGCCGCACCACCCGCCCACGGGCCAACATCATCAGCATGAGCGAAACGACCACCGCGCTGGTGACAGGCGCGAACAAGGGCATCGGCTACGAGATCGCGGCCGGACTGGGCAGCCTCGGCTACCGCGTCGGTGTGGGAGCCCGCGACGCGACCCGACGCGAAACCGCCGTCGGCAAACTGCGCGCCGCCGGCGTGGACGCGTTCGGGGTACCACTGGACGTGACCGACGACCGCAGCGTCACCGCCGCCGCGGAACTGATCGAACGACTGGCCGGACGCCTGGACGCCCTGGTCAACAACGCCGGCATCCCGGGCGAAATGGGCCCGGGATGGCTACAGGAGCCGACCACGCTCGACCTGGAAGTGCTCCGCACCGTCGTGGACACCAACGTCATGGGCGTCGTCCGGGTCACCAACGCGATGCTGCCACTGCTGCGGCGCTCCGCCTCCCCACGCATCGTCAACGTCTCCAGTAGCGTCGGCTCCCTGACCCGACAGGCAGACCCGGACACCGAGATCGGCCCCGTCATGGCGGCCTACGCACCGTCGAAATCCTTCCTCAACGCCCTCACCCTGCAGTACGCCCGGCAGTTCGCCGGCACCAACATCCTCATCAACGCCGCCTGCCCGGGCCTGGTCGCGACCGACTTCACAGGCTTCCACGGACCCCGCACCCCCGCACAGGGCGCAGCCACCCCGATCCGGCTCGCAACCCTCCCCGACGGCGGCCCGAACGGTTCCTTCTTCGAGGACGACGGCGTCGTCCCCTGGTGATCACGAACCCGCCGTGGATTCCACAGAAACCAGATGCACTGAGAATTTCGGACCGAGCGTTCTCATCGAACCGTCGGTTCGGCCAGGGCGGCGCGCGCGTAGGCCATGTCCCGCTCGGCATAGCGGTGGGTGGATCGCCCGGTGGAACAGCTCCTCCTTGGACCCGAACACCGCATAGAGGCTGGGCTTGTTGACGCCCATCGCCTCGGTGGGATCAGCCAGTGACGCGCCCTCGTACCCGTGCAGCCGGAAGACCTCGACCGCGCCGTCGAGAGCCTCCTCCTCCTGGAACGTGCGGGGCCGTCCGCCTGGGACAACAGCATTACCTCTCTGACCTGGAGGCGCTCCGACCGGCCCCGGACTCCTCCCCTGAGGCTGTTTGTGTGAGCGGAGGGGGTGCCAGGATCCGAGTGACGGGCCGCCGCTGCATCGGTGCGGGCGCGTTCAGGACATGGTGCCGCTGGAGCGGGCGCCGTGATGGCGTGTCCGGTGCGTTCGTTTGGCCGACGCGTTCTCGTCGAGTTGCTCGGTCGTGTCGTAGTTGCGCCAGCCGGTGAGGCGTCCTTCCGGGGTGTACCTGGCTGACAGTCCGGGAGGATCCATGTGATCTTCGTGTTCCCGGACCAGTTGCTGGGGCAGCATGACTGCTGCTGTGACTCCGTGGGGAGACGACCCGCGGAGCTGGACGCGGATGCCATGGCGGTCAGAGAGCCGACCGACGACGAACACGCCCATGCGCCGCGACACCGCGACGTCGACCACTGGGGGGTTCAGGAGCCTCGCGTTGGCCTCCTCGAGGTCCTGGGTGGACATGCCGATGCCGTTGTCCTGGACTTCGACCTTTGCGCCGCCGCCGGACAGCAGCTGACACGTGACGAGCACCTGCGTGTCGGGTGAGGAGAACGTCGTCGCGTTCTCCAGCAGCTCCGCAATGAGGTGAACGATGTCGTTCACTGCCCGGCCGTCGACGTCCGCCGTGACCAGTCCGCGCAGCTGCACGCGCTGGTACTGCTCGATCTCACTGATGGCGGCCCGGAGGACATCCACGAGCCGGACCGGGGCGCTCCAGCGGCGGCCCGCCTTCTCGCCCGCGAGAACGAGGAGGTTCTCCCCGTTGCGGCGCATCCGGGTGGCCAGGTGGTCGAGCTTGAAGAGGCTGGCGAGCACGTCGGGATCCTGCTCGCCTTTCTCCAGACGGTCGATCAGCTCCAGCTGCCGTTCCACGAGGCCCTGGCTGCGCTGCGAGAGGTTGACGAACATCGAGTTGATGCGGCCTCGCAGTTGCGCTTGCTCGAACGCCAGCCGTACGGAGTCGCGATAGACGTCGTTGAACGCACGAGCGACACCGGCGATCTCGTCGGTCGAGTCGATGGCCGTGGGCTCGACCTCGATGGCCTTCACTTTCTCGTTTCTGGAGCCCCGCAGCAACCGGACCACCTCGGGCAGGCGGCGCTGTGCGATATCGAGAGTGGAGGCGTGCAGGGTGTGCAGCGGGCGGACAATCGACTGTACGAGGACGTACGTCACGCCGAACGTGAACAGGAGAAGCATCAGCTCGACGAGCGCGGCGATGAACACTGAGCGTTCGGTCTCGTGCCGCTCACGCAGGCTTTCCTTCTCAACTGATCCGACGAGCTGCTTCTCGACCAGTCGCATCAGGTCGAGCTTGCTCGTCATGGTGTCGAACCACGTGCCGGCGTCGAGGCTGGGGCGGCTGGTGCCCTGCAGGGCGAGTGCCTGCTTCTGGAGCGTGTCGGCCTTGTTGATGTCCTTTCCGGTGACGGTGCGCTCGTAGAACTGACGCTGGGCCGGCGGCGCGCTGGACAGGAAATGGTCGATCGACGCCTGTTGCTGCTGGCTGGCGAGGGTCACGCTCTGGGTCTCGTTCGCATCGAAGCGTCCCTGGGCCAGTACACCGCTGAGCAGTGCGCGTTGCTGAGACGCTTTCTCGGTGGCCTGGGCGAAGGTCTTGAGTACGCCGGCCCTGATGACGAGGGCCTGGCCGGCGATGTCGGGCGTGAGAAGGTCAAGTGCGTTGGCGAGGTCGGTGATCAATGCCGTGTAAGCGTTGATCACGGTCGGCCAGCGCATGGTCGACTGGGCCACCCTGTAGCGCAGTGACGTCACCTTTCGGTCGAAGGCGTCGAGCAGCGCGAGTTGGGTGGCCAGGGCGGGGTTCGTCTCGCGGCGGACATGAGCGTCCTCGGCACGGACCCGGGCCAGCGCCGCGTCTACCTTGGAGCGCTGCCGGTCGAGTCGGCTGGTGCCACCTGTACGCCCTGCGGCAACGTAGAGGGCGGTGAGATCGCGTTCGTCCTCGATCTGCTGCAACAGTGTTGTTCCCTTGTCGACGACACGAACGAGCTGACTGGTGTCGTTGATGTCCTGTGCGGTCTGCACGGCGGTTCCGACCCGCAGACCGCCCAGTACGAGCGCGGTGACGATCGGGATGACCACCACGGCCAGCAGTTGGGTGCGCACGCCCCAGTTGCCCGGGGCGAACCGCCTCTGGTTGCCTGCCCGTTGTCTTTGCACTTGCCCTTCCACTTGCTCCCCGCCTTTGGCATGCACGATTCAGCGGAGCGTCCACAGGTCGCGGACGCTCCGCTCATCGCGCGAATGCGCTTGTCGTGTCGTGATGAACGTGACGTCGATGAATGAGGCCATGGCCTCGTACGTCCACTGGCAGGTGTCTGCGGACGCGAACTATGCGTCGGCGGCGTCGACGGCGTGGTTGTCCGTGTCTGTGCCGGCGGCGAGGCCGCCTTGCCGCCGGGGGCCAACCATGTGCAGGGCCTACCGGTGGCCCTCGGCGCGCCGACCGCCCGCCGAGCTGACGGTGGCGAGGGCGGACAGGATGAGGACGGTCGACGCCGCGCCGGGGTCCTCGTGGCCGATGGTGCGGGCGCCGAGATAGCTCGCGCGGCCCTTACGGGCCTGCATGTCGGCGGTCTGCTTCAGGCCCCGCACGGCGGCGTCGTACGCCGCGCGGGTGGCGCCCGCGAGGTCGCCGCCGGTGTCGATGACGGACTGGTAGGCGGTCACGGCGGGGCTGAGGGCGTCGATCATTGTCTTGTCTCCCTCCAGCGCGGCGCCGATCCGCTGGATGCCGGTGACGGCGGCTGCCAATGCCGTCCCGAGTTGTGCTGCGGAGACGTCGGATTCCTGGCCCAGGATCCGCGCGGCCTGCCGGAACCCGGTGCCGTACAGCGGTCCTGAGGCCCCGCCGGTCTTGCTGATCAATGCCCGGCCGACGGTGGCGAGCACCGCGCCGGGGGTGGACGGGTTGGTTTCGTCCAGCATCGCCACCGCCGCCTGCAGGCCACGGCGCATGTTGATGCCGTGGTCGGCATCGCCGACAGCGGAGTCGAGGCGGGTCAGATGATCGGCGTTCTCGGTCACCGATCGGGCGGCCTCATGGATCCAGGCCCGGAACATGCTCGCGTCCATCGTCGTCCCTCTCCCTCGCACGATCGCGTACGGTCTGGCGTCGATGGCCCTGGCTGCTCAGTGTCCCCAGCGCAGTGCGGGGGTCACGACCGGGGCGTCCCACAGATGGGTGAGCTGTGGCGTGAGTCGGCACACGGTGATCGTGCACCCGGCCATTTCCAGGCTGGTGACGTAGTTGCCGACCAGGTTGCGGATGATCCTCACGCCGTGGCCGGCGAGCCGCTCGGCAACCGCCGCATACACCACGTAGAGCTCGATCAGCGGGGTGCCGCCCAGGCCGTTGACCATCACGAGCACGTCGCCCGAGAGCGGCATGTCGGCGTGGATGGCGTCCAGTGCGACACCGACGATCTCCCTGGCGGAGGCGAGCCTGCCGCGGGCGCGACCCGGCTCGCCGTGGATGCCGACGCCCAGCTCGACCTCGTTCTCGCCCAGCTCGAAACCGGGTTTGCCGGACGCGGGCACCGTGCACGGCGTGAGTGCCACCCCGAAGGAACGGGAGCGGTCGTTGACCTCCCGGCCCAGAGCCGCGGTCGTGCCCAGGTCGGCGCCGAGCTCGGCGGCCGCACCCACGATCTTCTCCACGAACACGGTCGCCCCGGTGCCCCGTCGGCCCGCGGTCCAGGTGCTGTTCTCCACGGCGACGTCGTCGTTGACCACGATGCCTTCCACCCGTACGCCGTCGTCGGCGGCCAGGTCGGCGGCCATCTGGAAGTTCAGCACGTCTCCGGTGTAGTTCTTCACGATGTGCAGCACCCCGGCCCCGCCGTCAACCGCCCGCGTGGCGGCGAGGATCTGGTCCGGCACGGGAGAGGTGAACACCTCACCGGGACAGGCCGCATCGAGCATCCCGTACCCGACGAACCCGCCGTGCAGCGGTTCGTGCCCGGATCCGCCACCTGACACCAGGCTGACCTTCCCCGGGGTCGGCCCGCCCGCGCGGGCGATGTAGCGGTCGGACATGTTGACCGTCAGCGAGGGGTGCGCGGCGGCCACACCGACGAGAGCATCGGCAAGCACCTCATCGGGTGAGTTGATGAGCTTCTTCACGGTTCAGGCCCCTTCTTCTCCGAGCAGCGAGGGCCGGCAGCACTGCTCGACAAGGTGCCAGACCTCTTCTGGGGTTTTGCGGGTCAGGGCGAGGTCGGCCAGGGAGGCGCAGGTGTCGTGGCGGAGTCTGCGGATGCGGGCCCGGACTTCGTCGAGGGCGGCTGGGCCGACCGAGAGGCTGTCGCAGCCGACGCCGATCAGGAGAGGTGTCACGAGGGGGTGTGCGGCGGCGTCACCGCAGACGGAGACCTGACGACCGTGGCGGTGGGCGGCGGTGACGACGCGGGCGATGGCGTCGAGTACGGCGGGGTGTGCCGCCATGGCGGGGGTGGCGGTGGGGTCACGCCGGTCCAGGCCCAGGATCTGGCAGGTGAGGTCGTTGCTGCCGATGGAGAAGAAGGAGGCTTCGCGGGCGAGGTCGTCGGCGGCGGCGACGGCTTCGGGGAGTTCCACCATGATGCCCAGGGGTGGCACCGGTACGCCGGCTTCGGTGGCCGCTGCCTCAAGGAGGCGTCGGCAGTCGCGTAGTTCGTCGACGCTCGCGACCATGGGGATCATGATGCGCAGGTCGGTGTCGGCTCCGGCGCTGAGCAGGCTGCGGAACTGGTCGGCGAAGGCGTCCGGTTGGGCGAGCATGAGGGGAAGACCGCGGCCGAGCCGCGCGCCCTGGATGCGGGCGAGGAACGGCGGGAGTTTGTCGTCGGCGAAGTCGAGCGTGCGGGCTGTGACGGCCTGCCCGGTGAGAGCGCGCAGGATGGGGACGAGGGTGGCTGCGTGCTGATCGCGGGTGGGCCATGCGGGATGGTTGAGGAAGGGCAGCTCGGTGCGGAGCAGACCGACACCCTCGGCTGCCGTGGTCACGGCCGCGCGGGCCTCGGCCAAGGTGGCCACGTTGGCCCGCAGAACGATGCGGTGCTGGTCGAGTGTCTCGGCGGGCAGGTGACGCTCTTCGGCGAGGGCGAGTCTGCGCGCTCGGGCGGCCCCCATGGCTCGCAGAGCCCTGGTGCGCTCCTCGTCGTCGGGGTGAACGACCGCGCCGGCCTGATTGGTGTCGAGCAGGACCTCCTGCCCGTCCAACAGTTCGAGCAGTTCGGCATCGACGCCCAGGAGGAACGGGATGCCCAGCGAGCGGGCAACGATCGCAGCGTGCGAATTCGGGCCGCCGGTCACGGAGATGGCTGCTGTCACCGTCTGGCCGGGTTCCAGCAGGTCGGCGGCGCCGATCTCGTGGGCGACCAGGACGAGGGGCTGGTCAGGGCTGGGGCCGGTCTCGCCGTGGAGGTGAGCCAGGACGCGGCGGCCGACCTGCCGGACGTCCGCGGCGCGTTCGGCAAGGGTGGGATCGTCCAGGGCGGCGATGGTTCCGGCGTAGGCGTCGATGGCCAGCCGCACGGCAACAGGTACCGGCTCGCCGTCGTCCGCCCTCTTGGCGGCCTGGTCGCGCAGATCCTGGTCCTGCGCGATGTAGCTGTTGACCTCCATGATGTCGGCCTGCTCGTCCTTGCCCTGCTCGCGCAGCGAGGCGGACAGGTCGAGCAGGCGGGCGGCGACGGCGTCGAAGGCATCGGTGATCTGCTGCGTGGGGTCGCCGCCGGCGCGCCGGGGCAACACCGTTGCGGTGAGTGGCCGGTCGGTGCGGTGGACGACACCGAGGGCTATGCCGGGCGCGGCGACATGCCCGGCGTAGGTGCGGCGGTCGGTCACCGGGCCCCCAGCGGCTCGGCGAGGGACCCCAGCGTCTCGGCGAGGGCACGGAAGACCAGGGCGGTGGAGGTGGCGCCCGGATCCTGATGGCCGATGCTGCGGGCACCGAGATAGGACGCACGGCCCTTGCGCGCCTGCATCGGCGTGGTCGCACGCATGCCCTCTTCGGCGGCGTCGGCCGCGGCTACGGCCGCGGCGCCCAAGTCCGCTCCGGCGTCGGCCTGTTGCTGGAAGGCGGCCAGTGCGGGGGCGTAGGCGTCGATCATGGTCTTGTCGCCGGGTGCGGCCGCACCGAGCTTCTGGATGCTCGCGAGGCCGGCAGCCAGTGCGGCGGCCAACTGCTGTGCGTCGGCGACGGGGATGTCCAGAGCCTTGCCGATGGCACGGAAAGCGCCGCCGTAGAGCGGCCCGGAGGCGCCGCCGACAGTGGAGATGAGGGTGGAACCGGCCTTGGCCAGTACGGCCCCGACGGTGTCCGGCTCGTAGTCGGCCAAGGCCGTGACGGCGGCGGAGAAGCCGCGGTGCATGTTGGCGCCGTGGTCGGCGTCGCCGATGGCCGAGTCGAGCTGAGTGAGGTGGTCCTTGTGCTGGTCCACGGCGGCTGCGATGGCCTGCACCCACGTGCGGGCGAGGTCGGTGTCCACGGAGTCTCCGTTCATGGTCGGTACGGGGCTGGTCGTCATGGTCGGTACGGGGCTGGCCGGGCGTTGGGTGAGCCGGGGGCGGGGGGAAGACGCGAGGGGTGCGATCCGGGCGGGCGGACAGCGGGAAGGCGCCGGCCCAGCCCTCGCGTCGCGCGTGGCCCCGCCCCCGGCTCGGTTCAGATACCCCAGCGCAGCGACGGGGTGTTCACAGGCGCGTCCCATAGGGACAGCATGTCGGCATCGGCCTTGCACACGGTGAGGGAAACACCCGCCATGTCCAGACTGGTCACGTAGTTGCCGACGAGGCTGCGGGCGATGGACACGCCCTTGTCGGCGAGTGCGGCAGCAACCTCGTTGAAGATCACGTACAACTCGATGAGCGGGGTGCCGCCCAGGCCGTTGACCATGACGATGGTCTCGTCACCGGCGTCGAGGGGCTGGTCAGTGAGGATCGCGTCCAGCGCGGTCGCCACGATCTCCTTCGCGGGGCGGAGCTTCTCACGGCGGCGGCCGGGTTCACCGTGAATGCCGACGCCGACCTCGATCTCGTCCTCGGGCAGGTCGAAGCCGGGCGTGCCGGAGGCGGGGGTGGTGCAGGCGGTCAGCGCCACGGCGAACGACCGGGAGGCGGCGTTGACCCGCTTGGCCATCTCCGCCACGGCGGCGAGGTCGGCGCCCTGCTCGGCGAGCGCGCCGGTGATCTTCTCGACGAAGACGGTGGCTCCGGTGCCTCGGCGCCCGGCGGTCCAGGTGGAGTCCTGGACGGCGACGTCGTCGTCGACCAGGACGGTCTCCACGGCGATGCCTTCCTCGGTGGCCAGTTCGGCGGCCATCTGGAAGTTGAGGACGTCGCCGGTGTAGTTCTTCACGATGAACAGCACGCCCGCGCCGCCGTCGGTGGCCTGGGCCGCGGCCAGCATCTGGCCGGGCACGGGCGAGGTGAAGACCTCGCCGGGACAGGCGGCGTCGAGCATGCCCTGTCCGACGAAGCCACCATGCAGGGGTTCGTGCCCGGATCCGCCGCCGGAGACGAGGGCGACCTTGCCCGGCTTGGTACCCGCGGCGCGGGAGATCACCTTGTTCTCCGCGTCGACCTTCAGTCGGGGGTGGGCGGCGGCGATCCCGGACAGTGCCTCGGCCAGCACCGCCTCGGGGGCGTTGATGAACTTCTTCACGACAGGGCTCCTTCAGCAGCGGCGACCGGCTCGGCCGTCACATCGGTGGCAACGCCGCGGCGGGCGTTCAGGGCGACGTAGAGGAATCCGGCGGCAACCGCGCCGAGCACTTCGGCGGCCAGGTAGACCGGCAGCTGGTTCCAGTGGACGGTGCCGTCGAAAAGCTGGCCGGTGATCATCGGACCGAGCGTCCTGGCAGGGTTGATGGACGCAGCCGTGGCCGGCGCCACCGGGATGATGATCGCGAACACGCCGAGGCCGATGGCCAGACCGGCGAAGCCACCCGCCGCGCGGCGGTCGATGGCACCGAAGACGATGAAGGCGAGTATGAAGGTGCCTATGGCTTCGGCGAAGAACGCCTGGTCGGCGCCGACTCCGCTGCCGTAGGTGGCGATGCCGAGGCCGACGTCGACCGCCTTCTTCCCCAGCACCCCGACGATGGCCAGGGCGCCCAGCACCGCCCCGGCCACCTGGGCCGCGACGTAGCCGGGGACGTCCCGCCAGGGCATCTTCCTTGTCGCGGCCAGTGCCAGGGTGATGGCCGGGTTGATCTGGCAGCCGGATATGTGGCCGATCGCGTAGACCATCGCGATGACCACGGTGGCGAACGCCAGCGAGATCATGCCCAGATCGGCGAAGGTGAACGGGGCCTTGCCGTTGACGATGAGTGTTGCGGGGACTGAACCGACGCCGATGAACACCAGCATCGCGGTGCCCAGCATCTCGGCCACAAGCTTCTGTGGGTAGGTGTTTTCTTCCATGAAAGGCGCCCACCGCCGAAGCGGCGGCTTGGGCGTCTCACCTCCTGCGCGTGGAGCGGGCTGTGAAGGGAGGTAGCCGCCAGGTTGATCAGGGTCGGGGCAACCTGGCGGCCGCTCAGGGGAAGCCGGGCAAATCGAGCCTTCGGCTGCATGTCATTCACCATGGATGAACGCTGTTCCGAAAATTAAGGCTGCGTTTCCGGCCTGTCAAGAGGTTCGGCAAACGCTCGGGTTCCGCCGACATGAAGAAAGCCCCACGGCGGCGAGCCGAGGGGCCTGGAACAGAGGCGGGGGGCAGGGAAGGAGGATGGCCGCCGCCCGTCCGCGGGGGAAGGTCAGGTCATGGCAGTGCGTGCGGCTGCCCCGCGGGGGGCACCCAGGTCGCGGGAGAGGTTGCGGGCGGTCTCCCGAACGGCGACCGCAAGCTCCTGACGTGCGGATTCATCCAGCAGTCGCTCGACGGGGCCGACGATGCCGAGAGCGCCGACCACCTCGCCGGAGCGGTCGAAAACAGGGGAGGCGATGCCTGCGTCCCCGATGGCCGACTCCTGGTCCTCGATCGCATACCCGGTCCTGAGAACCTCCTTCAACTGACCCGCCAACTCCTCGGCGTCAGTGATGCTGGCGCCGGTGAGCACGGCCGGCTCACCCGCCAGCAGCCGCTCACGCTCGCCGGCCGGAACGAAGGCCACGATGGCCTTGCCCAGGGCGCACGTGCTCCACGGGATGCTGGCGCCCACCTCGAGGATCTGCACCGCACCCTCGGGCCGGAAGGCATGGTGCACCACCAGGACGTGGTCACCGCTGAGAACGGCCACCCAGACCGCCTCATTCGCCCGGTTCGCAAGCTGGTCCGCCCAGGTCAGCGAGCGGGTCCGCAGCTCCTGGGTGTCCAGGTAGGCGTTGCCCAGTTGCACCAGGTCCGGGCCGAGCTGGTACTTCGAGCTGTCCCGGTCCTGCACCACCAGCCCCTCGGCCTCCAGTGTGCGCAGCAGCGCATGCGCGGTCGGCCTGGCCACGCCCAGGCGGTCTGCCAGCTCGGTCACGCCCAGCCGGGGCCCGGTGGACGCGAGCTCCCTCAGGATCTGCACCGCCCGCTGTACCGCCTGCACCATCGAAAATTTCTCCCTGATTCACTATTGATGAACAGCGTTCCGAGATTTACTGTAGCTGTTCATGAGCACATCTGTCGGCATCGTACTCGTGTCCCACAGCGCCGAGCTCGCCGCGGGCCTTCGCCTGCTGGTGGAGCAGATCGGCTCCGACACCGTCCCCCTTGCCACCGCCGGAGGCACCGACGACGGTCGGGTCGGCACCAGCTACGACCTGGTCCTCGCCGCCATCCGCAGCGTCGACCGCGGCCAGGGCGTCGTCGTCCTGCCCGACCTCGGCAGCTCCGTGCTGACCGCCCGCACCGTCCTGGAAGACCACCCGCGCCCAGACGTGCTGATCGTCGACGCGCCCTTCGTCGAAGGAGCCGTCGCAGCCGTCGTCACCGCCGCATCCGGTGCCGACCTGAAATCCGTCGCCGAGGCCGCCAGGGAGGCCCGCCATGTCCACAAGCTCTGACCCCACCACCACGAGCACAACGACCGCACCCACACACGAGACGGCCATCGTCCTGCCCGCCAACCTCCACGCCCGGCCCGCCGGCCAACTCGCCAGGGCCGCAGCCGCATTCACCAGCGCCATACAACTGCAGTACGCCGACCGGACGGTCAATCCGACCGGTGTCCTCGCCGTCATGGGTCTGGGTGCCACTGTCGGCAGCACCGTGACCGTCCGCGCCGAAGGCCATGACGCCGAAGAAGCCGTCACGGCGTTGACCCAGATCCTCGCCACCGCCGAGTAACCCGACGCCACCAGCGGCACCAAACCAGCCGCTGCTTCCGACATGAGAAGCAAAGACCAGTGGAGGTGGCCGAGGATGAGCGTCCCCGCCACGAGCACGTCTGACGCCCATATGGCCACGCCCTCGCGGCTCGAGCACATCTGTATGGTGCCGCACATTCCCGAGGCCGTCTCCGCCGTACGCTGCCGGGCACGCACCGTCCTCACTCTATGGCGCGTGCCCGCACCGACAGTGGACGACGCCCTCCTGGTGATCTCGGAGCTGACCACCAACGCGATCGTCCACGCACTGCCCCCGGCAGTACTGCGGTTGTCCCTGCCCGAGGCCGGCAGCCGCCGCACCCTCCGCATCGAGCTCGCCGACACGGGTCCGGCACCCCAACGACACCCAACACACCACGACCCCCACCCCGTCGACCACAGGGAAAACGGTCGCGGGACCGACATCGTCGCGGCCCTCTCCGCACAACACGGAATATCCCGCCACCCCGAAAGGACCACCCGATGGGCCGTTCTCCAGATGGGGCTTGACCACCGTGGCACGACAGCCGCACGTCTCCGTGGAACGTCGGAAAGGCCTGTCCCCGAAGCTGGGGACGTGCCGTAGCGGCCAGGAACGACTTCCAGCGAGGATGCCCGCTGCAGCCACTGACAAGGACCTCGCCCCCGCACGTCCGGCGCCCTTGGCGTCCGGAGCGGGAGCGGCCATCAGCGTGCTGGGCAGAATGGTCGGCCTGGGTAGCGCGGTTCCGGCTACCGCTGCTGATCAGCCGCTTCGGGTTCGCCGCACCATCCGCGGTCATCCTGAACAAGGCAATAAGCCCAATCATGGTCCTGGTCGCACTGTCCGCCCGTCTGGCGGCGGCCTCAGCCTCCGAGGTGGCGACTCACTGACCTGTCGCAGCCAGCCTGTTCGCCGGGAGCCTGCCGGGTGCGTGGGCCGGAGCAACGTGGGCAGTGCGCATGCACAGCCTCTGCAAGGTGCCTGCGGCGCTGATGGTGCTCATGGCCGCCGCCCCGATGGTCACGCACACCACCACCCTGGACACGCTCACCCTGCCGCTGTGGGCTCAGGTGCCCAGCGGGTTCGTGGCCGGCTTCGGCATCGGGGTGGCCGCGGCGACTCACAATGACCGGCCACGTTGCTGCGGGCGGTACGTGAGAGGGGGGACGGCCCGACTGGAGGGGCCGTGCAGGGATGGAGGCCGCTCAAGGCCGGGCCAAGGGCACATCGGGGAAGCCCTCACGGGCTGCCAGGGGGCCTGCATGGCTTGCACGGGCGGCGGCCCTTGAACCTCGTGTCCGGCGCGCACGTGAACGAATCGTCCGGTCGGTCTTTGGCTGGTGCGTTCTCGCAGCGACAGCTGCCCGGCCCGTTCGGGTCCATGTGTTTGACCCTGACGGTCAGTCGGCGGGCGCTCAACGACGGCTCCTCCGCGTTGCCACAGTCCCTGAGTCGGTCGCCGATCAGTCTGAACGCTCTGCGGCCTATGGTGACGGTGTCGTGCGGCCGCAGCCGGGCCCGTTCGACGCGATGGCCGTTGACGTAGGTACCGTGCGGCGTGCCCAAGTCCACGACCTGGTGGCCGGCGGGAGCAAGGCGGGATTCGGCGTGGTGCCAGGAGACGTCGTCCTCGCGGACGACCAGATCGTTGTCGGGGCGACAGCAGGTCTGCGTCTGGACGGCGGCGATCGGGTCGTCGATGCAGTCGAGTGCGGGGTGCTGCCTGCGGACGTTGTCGACGGCCTGTCCTGGAGAACCCGCAAGCTGGCGTGTCGTCAGGTAGACGTAGACCTTCTGCTCCACGCCGCGCAGGCTGTGTGAGCGCAGGACCCGGCCCGCGGCGTGCTGAGTGACCTTCAAGGCCGCGGACGCCGATTCGATCCCCCACCTGCGCATACCAGATCGCCAACGCCCCTGCGGGGAAACAGCCGCTTGTCCCTCCCGGTCGTACCGGCCTTGCACCCAGGTCACCTGCCTGTGGGTCGTCACGGCGATGCTTGGCACGGACCTTGGCCCAGGAGAGGCAGGGGCCGTCTTCCAGGGCCGGGCACGCCGGCGGGACCCGAACGCAGCCAGGCCCACTGCGCGGGTCCCGCACCCCGACCAGCGCCATCAGCCGGATCTTCGGGAATCCGGGCGGGCCTCCGACCTCGAATGCAAACAAATTTGCATGTACTATTTTTCTGCAGTCGTGCTTGCGCTGCCGTGCCGATCCCTGTGAGGAGAGTGGGGCGCCGTGACCATGCATTCGGCGACCTTGGCCATCAACGAGACACTGCGGGCCCGCCGGGCGGCAGGAGAGAGGGTGCTGAACCTGGGGTTCGGTGAGGCGGGGCTGCCGGTGCCGGATTCGCTCGCCCAGGTGTTGTCTGCGGCAGCCGGGCGCAACGGATACGGGGCGGTCGTCGGGTCGCAGGAGGCCCGTGAGGCCGCTGCCGGGTGGTTCTGCAGGCGTGGAGTGGAGACGGAAGCCCAGCAGGTGCTGTTCGCCCCCGGCAGCAAGGCGCTGCTGTTCGCGCTGCTCGCCGCGCTGCCGGGGGACGTGGTGCTGCCGTGCCCGGCGTGGGTCAGCTACGCGGCCCAGACGGCGCTGGTGGGCAAGAGGACCGTCAGCGTCCCGGTTCCGGCGGAGGCGGGCGGCGTTCCGGACCCGGAGCTGCTGGAGCAGGCGCTGGCCGACGCGCGCGCGGCCGGGGCGAACCCTGGTGTCCTGGTGGTGACGGTGCCGGACAACCCCACGGGGACGATCGCCCGCGAGGAGCACCTGCGTGCGGTCTGTGGGATTGCCGAGCGGCACGGTCTGGCAGTGGTCTGCGACGAGATCTACGCCGAACTCTGCCACTTCGGCAAGGCTCCCAGCGCAGTCGGCTATCTGCCCGAACGCACTGTTGTCACCAGTGGGTTGAGCAAGTCGATGGCTCTGGGCGGTTGGCGCATCGGGTTCGCCCGGGTGCCGTCGGGCCCCTGGGGAGAGCGGCTGATGCGCGAGATCGTCGGGGTGGCCAGTGAGGTGTGGTCCAGCCTGGCGGCGCCGATGCAGGCCGCCGCCACGTACATCCTCCAGGAGCCGCCCGAGGTGCTGGACCATGTCGGTGCCGCTCGCGGGCTGCATGCGACGGTCGCGGCGGCGGTGTACGAGCGGTTCACTGCGGCCGGTGCGGTCTGCCGCCGTCCCGAGGCGGGCTTCTACCTCTACCCGGACTTCGAGCCGGTACGGCCGGTCCTCGCCGCCCGGGGCATCGACACCGGTGCGGGGCTGGCCGCAGCCCTGCTGGAGGATGGCGGGGTCGGCGTGCTTGCCGGTGAGGCGTTCGGGGACGCGGTCGGCGGACTGCGCACCCGGGTGGCGACAAGCTTGCTGTACGGGGAGTCCGAGGCGGAGCGCTGGGCGGCGTTGCGCAGCGACGACCCGCTGCGGCTGCCATGGATCGCGGCGTCCCTGGAGCACCTGCGCGGTGCGCTCGCCGCGTTGACGGCACGGGACTGACGCATGCGTCCGCCGGTTCGGCGGCTCACGGCAGGGGTGTGTCCGGGGCGTAGGCGCCGAACTCCTCCAGCAGTTCTTCTTCCTGCAGCAACGTCGAACGCACCTGGTGCCCGCGCAGTTGGGCAACCCCGGTGGCGAGCGCCTGGATCAGCGCGGTGAACGCGGTCAGCGATCGCAGCACCGACAGGCTTGAGGCGTCTACGAAGAAGACCTGTTCGGCCGAGGAGGCCAGGGGCGAGGAGGGGTTGTCGGTCAGTGCCACGCAGCGGGCGCCGCGCGCTCGGGCCCAGGCCGCGGCCCGCACCGTCTCCGTGCTGTAGGGGCGGATCGCGATGGTCACGAAGCAGTCGCCCTCGCGGACCCGGCGCAGGTCGTCGGTGAGCGTGCCCGCACCCAGCGTGACGGTTTCGACGTCCTCGCGCAGCATCCGCAGCAGGTAGCCGAGCAGATAGGCCGGGGCGTGGCACTTGCGCAGGCCCATGACGTGGACGCGGGGGGCCTCGGCCAGCGCCTTGACGGCGGCCTCCCAGGTTTCGGGGTCGATCCGGGCGAAGGTGCGGGCGATGTTGGCCCCTTCCAGCGCGGCCGCCTGTTGAAGCAGGTTTGCGCCGTCGGCCCCCAGCTGCTCCAGGTTGTCGTAGCGGCGCAGCAGGTGCACCTGTTCGCGCAGGTGCTCCCGGCACAGTCCGGTCAGCCCGGGGTAACCCTCAAGGCCGATGCTGGTGGCGAAGCGCACCACGGTGGCCTCGTTGACGCCGACGGCGGACGCCAGGTCCGAAATTGTCATGAACGCCACACCTTCCGGGTCGGCCATGACGCGGTCGGCCAGGAGCCGCTGGGAGCGGGTCAGCGGCGTCGCCGGGTTGTGGAGTGTGGCGACGAGTTCGTCGTAGGTCCGCGGAGGTCGCCGCGATGCTGTGGCCATGGGAGGAATTCTCTCTCGGAACGGCCGTGCTGCGGCCTCGGGGTCACCCGGTGGCGGCGTCGGCACGCCCCTGTGCGAAGTCCGACAGCGCCATCTCAGCGGTCTTCCCGGCCGGTCCGCGCACCGTGATCCGGTCGGCGGTCAGGTCGGCCACCACTGAACACAGGGTCATCAGCGGGTCGGTGCCCGCGGCCGTGCGGTGCACCCCGCGGGGCAGCGGCGCCGAGGTGAGGATGTCCAGGAACCACTGCGCGCCGGGGTCGCCGGCCGGGACCGGCAGATCGCTCAGAACCTTGCCGCGAGCGACGCTCTCCTCGAACTGGCCCAGGCTGCGGGCCGCCCGCGCGCCGTCGTTCACGGCTGCGGCGGTGATGGGCGCGTCCGCCGGTTCGGGCAGGTGGCGCAGGTGGTTGGTGTGCCACTGCAGGGGGCGGTGGACCGGGTCGGCCTCCACCACGGCGGTCCGTCCGGCGACGCTCTCCACGACGACGATCCGGCCCTCGGCGCGGTCGCCCAGGGTGTAGGCGAAGCCTCCGGCGCTGGGGCTGGTGCGCAGGTGGTCGACGGCGGCGTCCAGGGTCGAAGCCTGCTGCAGGGCGCGGGCGACGAAGTGCCGTCCCGGGGCGTCGGCCGGACACGCGGCCTGAACGTGGTTGATGCCCCAGACCAGGCCGTTGCCGGTGGCCGTGAAGGTATTGGCGGGCAGGAAGCCCGGATACCACTGGACCGTCACCGGCACATCCCCGTCGACGAGCAGGGTGAGCAGCATCAGCCGACCGTCGAGTGCGGGCGCCCCGTCCTCGTTGTGCGCAACGCAAGAACGCGTCCGGCGCCAGCCGAGGTCCGTGCAGCCGGTGCCGTCGTCGACTCCGAGATCGCCGCGGAGGTTGGCCAGCAGCAGGTCGTGGAAGTCCGCGCCGGCGCCGGCGGCGAGGGCGCGGAGCTCGGCCAGCTGCCGGCCGCACGCGGCGCCCGTGGCATCGAGCAGCCGGCCGACCCTGATCCGCCCTCGTTCGGTCGCCGCCCAACGGTGCAGCGCGGAGCGTTCGGGCAGGGCGTCCTGGACCGCATGGACATCGGCACGGGCCGCCCGGCCGAGGGCACGGAACACCTCCGTCCGTTCCCCGGAGACGACCAGCCACCGCAGCCCGGCGAGTTCCTGCTCACGGATGCCTGCCGCCATCTTCCGACCTCCAGCCGGTTGAGCACCGCCGACCGTTTGTGTGGACGCGCTTGCCGCAACCCGTGACGTAAATTTAATTGCACCGATACTACATCCTGCAACTCTGCTTGCATATCGTGATGTTCCCGCCCCTCTCCCCAAGGTCAGGACCCCCATGAAACCTTCCGCTCACAGCAACGGCTCTACCCAGCTGCGTGGCGCGCTGGGTAACCGGCAGATGTCCATGATCGCGATCGGCGGCGTCATCGGCGCCGGTCTCTTCGTCGGCAGCGGCAGCGCCATCCGCCAAGCCGGGCCCGCCGTACTGGTGGCCTACGCCGCCGTGGGCGCCCTGGCCGTCCTGGTGATGCGCATGCTGGCCGAGATGGCGGTCGCCCAGCCGGATACCGGTTCCTTCTCCAGCTACGCAGGCCGCGAGCTGGGCCCCTGGGCCGGACTGTCGGTGGGATGGCTGTACGCCTACCAGTGGTGCATCACCGTCGGATTCGAAGCCATCGCCGGTGCGGCCGTCGCCCACCACATGCTGCCCGCCATACCCACCTGGCTGGCCGCGCTGGTCCTGATGGTCGCGTTGATCACGGTCAACTTCGCCCGCGTCGAGTCCTTCGGCACCTTCGAATTCTGGTTCGCCATGATCAAGGTGGCGGCGATCATCGCCTTCCTGCTCATCGGACTCGCCGCCGTGCTCGGCGCGCTCCCGGGTACCGGCGCCCCCGGGACCACCAACCTCCTCGGTCACGGCGGCTTCGCCCCCAACGGCTGGCTGGCCGTGCTCCAGGCATCGCTGGTCGTCTTCTTCTCCTACTTCGGCACCGAGGTCGTCACCATCGCCGCCGGTGAGGCCAAGGATCCCGCCCAGGCCGTGCGGCGCGGCATCAACAGCGTCGTCTGGCGCATCCTGCTCTTCTACGTCGGCTCGATCACCGTCGTGGTGATGCTGCTGCCCTGGAACTCCACCGCCGTCACCGACAGCCCCTACGTCGCCGTCCTGGGCCACCTCGGCGTGCCCTTCGCCGGCACCGCGATGAACTTCATCGTGCTCACCGCCGTCCTTTCCTGCCTGAACTCCGGGATCTACTCCTCCTCCCGGATGCTCCACTCTCTGGCCGAGCGAGGCGAGGCCCCGGCGCTGTTCGCCCGCACCACCCGGCTCGGTGTGCCCGCACCGGCCGTGCTCGCCGCCTCCAGCATCGGACTGCTCACC
The DNA here is from genome assembly GCF_055657175.1 of Streptomyces sp. NPDC107581. NCBI lineage: Bacteria > Bacillati > Actinomycetota > Actinomycetes > Kitasatosporales > Streptomycetaceae > Streptomyces > Streptomyces sp. NPDC107581. The sequence continues at coordinate 325,712 of NZ_JBVKBH010000010.1, read as the reverse complement.
GTCGTGGCCAACTACTTCCTGCCCACCACGGCCGTCTACCAGTTCCTGCTCGACTCCTCCGGCGCCGTCGCCGTCGTGGTCTACCTGTGCATCACGGTCACCCACCTGCGCGGACGTGCCCGGCTGATGCGGGAGCGGCCCGAAGCCCTCACCGTCCGCATGTGGGCCTACCCCTGGCTGAGCCTGCTCGTCCTGGCGGCACTCCTGGCGATCATCGCCGGCATGGCAGCCGACTCCGGAAGCCGGCGATCGCTCCTGCTGACCCTCCTGGTCACCGCCGTCGCCGCCGTCGCCGGACTGATCACCCAGCGGGCCCGGCACTCGAAGACCGCTGCCGAACCGGCACACTCACGCACCCTCGTCTGACTACGGCCTTGGCCTTCTCGGCTTGGCCTGGCCCAGGTGCTCCGGCGCCAGTGGGCCCCAGATGATTGCTGTTTCAACTCCGGCCCGAGTTGGCCCCGGTGCGGACCTGCGCAGGCCCACAGCCCCGGCTCCCCCTCGAACATCCATTGGCGCCGACTCGGGCCGGAGAAGTGAAGCCAGCGCAGAGCGAGAATGCCACGGCCTCCCGCCGAACAGCACGTAGCCGGATGACCGGTGCGGCGGCGCCGGTGAGTGCGTCAGGCACGGGGCTCCTCGCTGTTCTGTGCGAGCGGCTTCTCGACACGCTTTGGAATGAAGTTACGGGCAGCTGTCGATCCGGCCACGTCCCGTTCGACGTCATGATGTGTGGCACCTCGCCACACGATGACGCGACAAGACCTGAGGAGGAAAGACGTGGATCAACTGCTGAGAGTCATGAACTTCAACGTCTCGAGTGACGGAATCGGCGCTGGTGAGCACCAGAGTCTGGAGAAACCGTTCGGCTACGACCATCCCGAGAGGCTGTTCGCCTGGGCCGGGGCCACGGCGAGCTGGCCCATGCGTACGGATTCCGGGGGGAGCCGGGGCCTGGACGACTACTTCACGCGGGACTTCGCACGCAACATCGGTGCCGAGATCATGGGGCGCAACAAGTTCGGGCCCCAGCGCGGGCCCTGGCAGGACCATGACTGGCGCGGCTGGTGGGGTGAGGAGCCGCCATTCCGCACTCCGGTGTTCGTCATGACTCACCACGAGCGTCCGTCGCTCACGCTCTCCGACACCACATTCCATTTCATCGACGGCAACCCGGCCACGGTCCTCGAACGGGCACGGGAAGCGGCGCAGGGCAAGGACGTCCGGCTCGGTGGCGGGGTCACCACCATCCGGCAGTTCCTCGATGCCGACCTCGTCGACACCATGCATGTGGCGGTTTCGCCGGTAAAGCTAGGGTCCGGACTACGACTTTGGGAGTCCCCCGATGAGCTGCTCGACCGGTTCCACCTGGAGGTCGTGCCCAGCCCGAGCGGTGTAACGCACCACCTGTTCTGGCGAAGGTGAGGCGAGGGCCCACTCGAGTTCAAGCTGCGACTCCGATGGGGCGTCCGCCCCATCGGATGGCCTTCTCACTGCGGATGCGGGCGCGAGCATGGCCTGGGCTCTGTTGCTTACGGAGTCGATCCCGTGAACCTCGATGCCTTCAAACGTGACGGTCGCGGTGCTGCGGGTGCTCGATGTCGAAGCGGCGAAGGAAGGACTGGCAGCAGCGGCTGACATCCGCCGCGGTGGCGCCGGTGCCTGACCACCACGGCCGTACTGGCTTGTTCACCTCGCCGCTGGGCAGCTTCTCCACGACCAGGCGAACGACGGTCCCTTCGATGATGGGCAGCGGCCTTCGTGGTCGGGCCAGGCACCCCGCACGGTGAGCCGCGGTGTAGTCGGTCCCACGCTTGCGCGGTCGCCTTCCCGAAGAGCCGGGTGTTTGTCGGTGGGCGTCACGGCCTGTTCGGCGCCCCAGGTGCTGGGATCACCGAAGACGAGCGCTGGTCAGGGCTCGACGCAGTCGGCCAACATCGATCCGTCCCCGGTTGCGCCCTGCATAAAGGGCTCTGTGTCCACAGCGGTGTTCAAGTGCGAGTGCGAGGTCGAGGTCGAGGTCGAGGTCGAGGTCGAGGTCGAGGTCGAGGTCGACCAGCATCCGTACCGGCCCGTGCGTGCACAACTCCGTACACAACAGGGCGTCGCACAACTTGGAACCGTTCATCTAGGCTGGCACGGTGACTGATGAGCAGGAGCGGGTGCGGCCGTCGGGAGTGTGGGCCACGGCGGTAGGGGTGGCCAGGGTGCGGGCGCTGGAGACCGAGCGGGAGAACGCGCTGTTCCGCGACCCACTGGCACAGGCCTTCGCCAGCGCCGGCGGCCTGTGGCCCTCCTCGCCGCCGCCCGATGACGAGGCCGCGCGACGCCGCCGGCTGGCCGTGTCGTTCTCCATCGTCATCAGGACGAAGTTCCTCGACGACCTGTTGCAGCAGGCCTCCGCGTCCGGGGTGCGGCAGGTTGTGCTGCTCGGCGCCGGCATGGACAGCCGGGCCTTCCGGATGGACTGGCCCGAGGGCACCCGGCTGTTCGAGGTCGACACCGCCGCGCCACTGGACTTCAAGACTTCGGTGCTGCGCCAGGAGCGGGCCGTCGCACGCTGCGAGCGGATCACCGTCGCGGTGGATCTGCGTGAGGACTGGCCAGGCGCGCTGGCCGCCGCAGGGCACGACCCGGCGGTGCCGACCGTGTGGATCGCCGAAGGACTGCTGATCTATCTGCCCGAGGACGCGGTGGAGCTGCTGCTGGCCCGGATCAGCGCGCAGTCGGCGGCAGGCAGTCGGATGGGACTGACGTTGGGCTCGCGCGGCGTGATCGAGCGCTTCGCCGCGGACGCCGTGCCGGGATCGCCGGCGTCCATGTGGGTCTCGGAGATGCCCGACGACCCGGTGGGCTGGCTGGCCGGGCACGGCTGGGAGGCCAGCAGCCACACCCTGCGCGAGCGCGCTGCCGCCTACGGCCGCCCGATCAGCACCCCGCCGCAGCGCGAGGAGGGGCCCGGCGGACTGATCTCGGCGGTCCGCCGGTAGAGCGTCTCCCGGTTCCCTGGATGATCGATTCCAAGGGGACCTGATGAGTGGAGCCAGGTTCATGCACGGCCAGCCGGTCATGCGCGCACTGACCGCCTTCGACCAGCAAACCCCTTGGAATCGATCATCCAGCGGCTGACGACGGATCGCCGGCTCGAACGGCTCCTCAGTTGAGTGAACGCCCTGTCCTGGGCTATGACGCCGGGGAAATGCACCGCACCAGGGCATTCACTAACCTGGTCGCCCTGGCGGCAGAGGCACACAGGATCTCTCTGCACTATGCGGACGACGCACCTGACGCGGTCTCGGAGGCGATGACTCACGCGTTGGATGTCGTTGGGCGGTGCCGTTACGCAGGGGGCCTGAGGATGACCGGCCAGGACGGAATTCCCACCACGCGCACACGGTCGACAACGTCCGGCGGTGGGTGGCGTCGTAGGAAAGCAGCCCTTCTGTCACGATCACCCAGGGCACGCACTGCGAGTCCTTGAGGAGCCTACGGAAGGATCGCTCCGCCGCCTCGGTGTCCCGCTTTTCGGTCTCGAGGGTGGCGAGGGCATGGACGTCCCGGCCGACGGCGCGCCGCAGGTACCGCATCCGCCTACTGACCTGGATGAACGCCTCATTCATGTGTCACATGTCGCCCGGCCGGGACAGGCGCCGGGGCAGCATTCTTGGCGTAGGCGGGTCAATGCTCCGCCTCCACTTCGACCGACGTCGTGGTGGAGCCGAGGCCGGGGCCCGCCTGCTGGCCTGGAGCCGCCGAACGCGGTCGTGAAGCCGCCCTCGCGCGGGGTGAGGCCGGGCGGCTCTCGGGCGGGCCGCCACGGCCGTGCCGCGTTTGTGGTGACCCGGTCCTCCCGCACACCTCCCCTCCCCCTGGCCGGAACCAGTCATCGGTCCGGGCTATTCTGGCCGGCGTACCTGGACACGGGGTGCCCCGCACGGGGCTGAGATCACACCCGTTGAACCTGAACCAGTTAGGACTGGCGGAGGGATGTCGTATGTCGTTGCCGTATGCCCATGAAGAGACGGCCGTCGCCGAGGCGCGGCGCGTCTTCGACGGCCGGATGCCGACGGCCCCCGGGGATCTGCGGGTGGAGGCGCGCGGTATCACGCCGGTGCCCGAGGACGCCCGCTACGGCAGCCCCCGGCGGCTGTTCACCGTATGGTTCGCCCCCAACCTGACGATGACCGGCGTGTTCACCGGCACCGTCGGGGCGGCCCTCGGACTGGATTTCGCCACCGCGCTGCTCGCCGTGGTGCTCGGCACCCTGATCGGAGCGGTGCCCACGGCCTACCTGGGGACCTGGGGAAGCCAGACCGGGGCGGGCCAGCTGCCGCTGGCGCGGCTGGCCTTCGGACGGGCCGTCGCCCTGCCGGGCGCCCTTCAGTGGCTGTCGTCCATAGCCTGGGACGCCCTGATCGGCCTGTTCGGCGGGGACGCGCTGGCCCAGCTGGTCGGCTGTCCCTTCTGGCTGGGTGTCGTGGTGATGCTGGCGGCCCAGGGGGCGCTCGGCGTGATCGGTTACGAGGCGATCCACCGCATGCAGACGGTGATGACCTTCGCGCTCGCCGCCGCGCTCGCCGCGCTGGCGGTGAAGCTCGTGCACAGCACCCAACCCGCCACGGCCGCGACCGTACATGGCGCCGACCGGGCAGGCGCGTTCGTGCTGACCTGCACCATCGCTCTGAGCCTCGCCCTATCGTGGGCCCCGTACGCCAGCGACTTCAGCCGCTACCTGCCACGGACGACGTCCCGTCCGCGCATGTTCTGGTACACCCTGCTCGGTGTCGGCGTGTCCTTCGTCGCGGTGCAGGCGCTCGGCCTGTGGGGCGCCGCGCAGTTCACCGACCAGACCGCCCACGGTGTGGACCGGCTGCTCGGCGGCGGCGCTCTCGGCGCGTTCGGACTCCTCGCGGTCGCTCTCGCGGCACTGTGCAGCAACGCCATGAACGACTACAGCGGGTCGCTGGCGCTGCAGACCATCGGCGTGCGGCTGTCACGGCCGCTCGCCGCCGCGCTCGCCGCGGTGCTCGGATTCCCGCTAGTCCTGTGGATGCACGCCGCCGACACCACCGCCCGCTTCCAGAACGTGCTGCTGTTCGTCGGCTACTGGATCCCCGCGTTCGTCGCGATCGTGATCGTCGACTGGGTGGCTCGCACCCGGGCGCGCGGCGGCCGCCCGGTCGACCTGGCGGCGGAGGAGGCGAAGCCGCAGCCATGGTGGCCGGCTCTCACCGCGTTCGTCGTCGGTTTCGCCGTCTCGGTGCCGTTCATGAGCACCAGCCTGTACGTGGGCCCGGTCGCCCGAGCCCTGCACGGCGCCGATCTCGCCTACCCCGTGGCGTTCCTCGCGGCCCTGCTCGTCTACACGCCGTGGCGCCTACGACCCCAGGTCTGAGCACGCCTCGGCGCAGCGGCGTCGTACGGCCCCGACAGCCCCTCCCCGCGTACGAACGCCGCCGACGCCCTCCCATCCACGTCGGGGCTCCGGCATCACGGCCTGCCGATGGGCATGGGCAGCTCGCTGCGCCGGCCAAATCCATGAGACACAGGTTCTCCGGTCCGTCACCGGGCGTGATGAGACGAGGATTCGGAAAGCGGCTGCCGACACAGCCCAAGCAGACCGAAGCACGCCATGCGGAGTCGTGCCGCACCACTCGGATCCGATGACCTGTTGGAGGTGCGGCGGTGGAAGGCCGAGGACGTTCGGAGTGCGTGCGGCGCGGTGGGTCGGAATCGCGGACCGACGGAGAAGACGATGAGGCAGGAGGTGTTCCATGGGTGAGTACGTCGAAGTCAACGGCACCACGATCTGGACCGAGAGCCGAGGCCGAGGGCCCGATGTCCTGTTGATCGCTGGGCTGGGCGATCCCGCGAAGGCATGGCAGGCACAGCTCGACGGGCTGTCGGACCGGTACCGGGTCATCGCCTTCGACAACCGAGGGGTTGGGCGGACGCCGTTGCCCGACGGACCCATGTCCGTGGCCATGATGGCCGATGACGCCGCGGAACTGCTGCGGGAACTCGGAGTCGAAAGGGCGCATGTCGCCGGCTTTTCGGGCGGCAGTGCGATCGCGCAGGAGTTGGCGCTGCGTCACCCGGAAGCCGTCCGCAGCCTCGTCCTCACGAGTACCTGGGCACGGGCGGACGCCTACGTCGCCGCCATGACCCGCTTCTGGCACTGGCTGGTGACGGAGGCGCCCGACGAACGCGCCATGCTGGAGGCGTTCTTCCTGTGGATCTACTCGCCGCGGGCCCACGCCGACGGCACGGTGCAGCGAACCATCGACGAGGCGCTCGCCTTCCCGTACCCGCAGTCCGTCGAGGCCTTCCAGCGCCAACTGGATTCGTTCATGCGGCACGACACGCTCGATCGACTGCCGGGCATCAGTGCGCCGACCCTCGTCCTGGCCGGTGAGCGGGACATCGCCACGCCTCCGCGGCTCGGCCAGGTCGTGGCCGATGCCATCCCGGGTGCCCGCTTCGAAGTCATGGCGCAGGAAGCCCACCAGCCGTTCCAGGAGTCCCCGGACATGTTCAACGCACGGGTTCACGCCTTCTGGCGCGAGGTCGACGGCGGGGCCTTCCCGTGCTGATCGCCTAGCACACTCCCGGTCCGACCGCCCTGCCCACGGCTCATTTTCGGGCGGCCTCCGGTTCCGGCCATGGACACTCTGCCGTCACTCAGAGTGTCCTTGCCGCAGAATCTGAGCCAGAGCCCGTTCTCATGAGCATGGCATCCGGCCTGGCGCTCGCCGCCGTGCCCGCGCCCCGGGCGGCTTTGGCTCAGCCCAGGGTGTCCATCAGGACGGTGACATAGGCATCCAGCCGCTCCTCCACGGCTCGCGTCGTCAGATCCGTCCTCCCCGCCTCCTGCCATGGCTGCGCCACCGACCGCACTTCTTCTGAGAGCGCCAGTCCGTCCCGCACTCGCCAGTACAGCCGCTCGCTCGCGGCCACGGCCAATACCCCGCCGGTCTCTTCATACGCTTCAGCGAACCGCAGACCCCACGCCGAGACGTGCGGCAGCGCGAGATGGGTGGAGCAGTGCGCCACATCGAGATCCGCCGGCCCCAGGAGGTCTGCACCCAGTCGACGACCCCCGTGATCCGGGGACCTGCCGGCTTTGGGGGCGGCACGTCGAAGAGCACGTTGCCGGGGTGGAAGTCCCGGTGCAGGAATCGCCCTTCATAGGGCGGCGCAGGCCTGCGGATCACGTCGATCGCCGCGGCCCATGCCGCCGCGTCGGCGCCCTTCGGAACGACGACGGTGTCGGCGGTCGTCAACGCCTCATACTCCCGGGGCCGCTCGTCGGGCCGCAACGCGTGGATCGCCACGAGTTGACGGGCCAGTACGGGGACGCGCGTCTCCAATCCCTCGTCGTCGAGGACCGTCCGGCCCGCCAGATGCATCATCAGGAGCGACGGATATTCGCACTGCGCGGCGGTCGGATCCAGCGCGACCAGGCCAGGAGCCGGCACGCCGGTCCCCGTGAGCAGGGTCAGGGCGCCGGCCTCCCGGTTCAGCCGGTCCTCGGCGTGCTCCACTTTGACGATCGTCCGCAGCACCAGGTCACGCGTGCCGCCGTCCCAGGTGCCGAGGGTCAGCCGCCATCGCATTTCGGCAGTGATGCCGCCGTGCAACGCCTCGGTTCTGACGATCCGTTCGCCGGCCTCAAGGTGCCGGCTCACCCAAGTCAAGGTCAACAGCCGGACAGCGGTCGCGTGTTGGTCGACCACCGTGCCCCCTCACCATCCGGACGGCGGCACGCGCAGAAGCCTTGCCGGAGGCGATGGCAACGCTGCTCCGCTCCTCTCGCAGCTGCGCCGCAGGCACCGTTCAGGCACTCGCATCGAGCCGTGACCCCAGCCGGGAAGGTCCCCGTCCAGCGGATTCCGGCAGTGATCGCACGGCTGTGACGAAGGCGCGTCGAAGGGGATTGGCCGAGGGGCCTGGTGCACGACCCGGGCGCACAGTCGCCGCGTGGGCCAGCGATTTGCCTCTGCCGGGTGCGTTCACCCGGATGGCCCGTGCGCGGGGACATGCCGGCAGGTGTCCTCGACGCTGGAATCCCGGGTGTCGCCCGACGCCCTCGCACCGAAGGACCGGCATGCGAATATCCCGTGAGTCCCGCCGCAACGTGAACATCGTCCGTTGGGGTGCGGCACTTCTGGCACTGTCGGGAACCGCCTCCGTCCTGGCACTCGTGACAGCGCAGGCCGGCGGGCCGAGCGGGGATCCCGGGCGGGAGAGGCCCACCATCGTGCTCGTCCACGGCGCCTTCGCCGACGCGTCGAGCTGGAACGGAGTCGTCGAACGGCTCCAGAGCAACGGCTACACGGTGGCCGCACCGGCCAACCCGCTCCGCGGCATCCCCCAGGACTCGACCTACCTCGCAAGTTTTCTGAAGTCCATCAAGGGACCGATCGTCCTGGCCGGGCACTCCTACGGCGGAGAGGTGATCTCCCAAGCCGCCGCAGGAAACGACAACGTCAAGGCCCTCGTGTACATCAACGCGATCATGCCCGACGCGGGCGAGTCCTTCTCCAGCCTCTCCGCGAAGTTCCCTCCCGCCGCCCTCACCACGGCCCTGAAACAGGTGCCCTTCCGCAACGGCGACGGCACCACCGGCACGGACGTGTACGTGCAGCCGGACCGACTGCGCCAGGTCTTCGCCGCCGACCTGCCCACGAGCCAGACCGACATCCTGGGCGCCACTCAGCGCCCGATCGCGCTGTCGGCGTTCGCCGACAAGCTCACCGGCGCCGCGTGGCGCACCAAACCCGTCTACGCGCTCATCGGCAAGGAGGACCGGGCGATCAACCCGAGCCTGGAGCGGTTCGAGGCGCAGCGGGCGCATGCCCGAAAGACGGTGGAGATCGACTCCTCGCACGTCTCCCTTGTCTCCCATCCTCAGGCGGTCAAAAATCTGATCACCGACGCCGCCGAGGACTACATGTGGAAATAGGGGACCCGCACGTACCCGGGCGTGTGCCCGCACGTGTTCGTGTCACGTATTTCCTGTACGGCGGCCACGGGTTGCGGCCTCTCCCATGCCCGCTCAGACTTGTTGGACACGTGTGAACCGGTAACCCCATGCCCTGTCCGGGGCAGTGTGTTCCGGAGGAGCGTCCCATGGCCAAGATCCTGTGTGTGCTGACCGGCGCGAGCTACTGGACCCTCAAGGACGGGCACCGACATCCCACGGGGTACTGGGCCGAGGAGTTCGTGGCGCCCTACAGCGTGTTCACCGACGCCGGACACGAGGTCACCGTGGCGACTCCGCATGGGGTCGTGCCCGTCGTGGACACGATGAGCCTGGAGCCGCGCATGGCGGGCGGCGAGGAGAACGCCCTGCGGGAGGAGGCGGTCATCGAGAAGGCGGACGAGCTGCGGCATCCCGTCTCCCTCGAGGATGTGCGTCTCGACGACTACGACGCGGTCTACTACCCCGGAGGCCACGGCCCGATGGAAGACCTTGCGGTCGACCCGGACTCCGGGTCACTGCTGCGGGAGGCGCTCGCCTCCGGCCGTCCCCTCGGCATCGTGTGCCACGCCCCGGCCGCTCTCCTCGCGACCCGTGACGCGAACGGCGACACGCCTTTCGCGAACTACCGTGTGACGGGTTTCTGCAACGATGAGGAGGCCGGTGTCGGCTTCGCCGACAAGGCCAAGTGGCTGCTCGAGGACGAGCTGAAGAAGCTCCCCACCGAGTATTCGCGGGGCCCTGTCTGGGAGCCCTACACGGTCGTGGACCGCAACCTCTTCACAGGACAGAACCCCGCGTCGTCGGGTCCACTGGCCAGAGAACTCGTCGAAGCTCTGGGCCACGCCCGAGGGTGATGGCCATCTTCGGGAAGTGCCCACTCCTTGCTCGGAGTTGCCCACAGGTGCCTCAGGGGTTCTCCACAGGTGCCTCAGGGGTCCCCCACGGGTGCTTGCGCTCCCTCCCCGTCCTCCCATGTGCGGGCACGAGCTGCGGCTGACCGCGTCAATTGGCCGGCCGGCCCCGGGACCGGCCGCCTGTGGGAGCTGCCGGAACGGCTCTCCGGGGTCGGCTACGCCCTCCCGCACCGTCAGAACGCTGAGCCCCCGCCCGCCGGTCTTGCGCCGTCCGCACCGGTGCCCGGCCCTGCGACGGCTCCGAGCAGCCGGTAGGGCCGCGCACCGGCAACGCCATTCGCCTGTGCCACCGGCGCGTAGAGCAGGCCACGCGCACCGTCCTCGCTTACGAACACGTGCGCGGTGCCCATGCCGGGGGGCGGAGCCGCCCGTAGCCGGTCGGCGGTGGCCTCAGCCCATCGCGCGGCATGGGACGCCGGCTCACTCTCGGCGCGCGCGACGACGACCACGTCGGTCGTGTCGTCGCCGGCTCCGTCCGGCACGACGGTGTGCGCCAACCGGTAGCGGACCAGCCCGGGACGCCCGATCCCCGGGATCTCGCGGTCGATGCGGCCGACCATCTCAGCCCGGTGTTCGCGCACGAAGGCAAGGTGGGCATCGTCGCTGGTCCACTGCGCGACACTGAGCAGCACACGCCCGTCCGCGCTTGCGAAGCAGCTGAGCCGCAGGAAAGCCTCGGGGCGAAACCTGGCCGACAGCTCGTCCCACTCCCCGAGCAGTGCACGGCCCGCCCTGTCCTGACGGTCCGGCGTGTCCGCGATCCACTCGCTGATCAGGGTGGTCCCGGCGTCAGCCCGGGCCAGATCCGGCAGCTGAAGCATTGTCACACAAACCTCCTGTCGTCGCCGTGTGCCCAGCATTGAACGTCAAGCGCGGTTGAGGTCAAGCCGGGCGGCTCAGAGCCCGAGTTGCCGACGCTATGGCTGCTTCGACGGTGAATACGAAGACGCCAGACCGCCGAACGGCATGCAGCCCTCCCCAAGGCGCCCTCGACATCACCGGCCGCCTCCGCCTCGACACATGACCGCAGACACACTCCAAGCAGCACCGAAGTCAACCCCCGAAAGACTTACGAACTCGACCACTAAATGCCTCCTGGGCGAGTCAGGTGAGAACGGAGGCCGTGCTGTGTGTGCCGCCCGGCCCAGAGAAGTTGCTGGTCCCGACGCTGTTGCGCGTGGCGCCTGCCGCACAGGCGCCCTGGGGGGGCGCGGTGGTGCACCGCTACGGCATACTGACGCCTCACTCGTGCAACAAAATGTTTAAGGAGGGTAAATTGGCAGCCAGTTTCAGGACAGTCACCGAGGTGGGAGAGGCCCATCTGGCCCAAGCGCAGGCCCTGGGGCGTGCCTTCCAGGAGGCGATCGCGCCCGCCACCGTCAACTACGACTTCAATCACATTCGCGATGCCGCCGCCCTGCTTCCCGACAGCGAGATCGTCAAGATGGTCCGCGGCTGGAGGCTCCAGGAGGAGGCGCCGATCCTGGTGATGGCGCTCTCCCTCAAGGAGGCGGTACGCCAGGCGCTCCCGCCCGAGGCGGCGCAGGCATCGTTCTGGGACACCGTCGAGCGCGGCCTGGTGGATGCCTTCACCGCTCTGGCCGCGCAGGAGGGCGAACCGGGACTGGCCTACTACGAGGAGGGTTTGGACCACACCAGCTACTACCGCGATCTGTTCTTCGCGCTCCAGGACGAGGAGGCCGACGCGTACCTGTACGCCGTCGCGTTCTGCGCCGACGTCACCGTCGGCCTCGACAAGTCCCGTGTCGGGGCCCTGGGCCTCACCGACACCGCACCGTTCGCGGTCCGGCTCAACGCGATCGTCGTGCGCCAGAAGCTCGCGAACGTGACCTGACCTTCCGGGCATCAGCTGCGGCTTCCTTCCCGGGCCGTCCCCCGTAGGTGCTGCGGCCGATCCCCCACCGGCCCCCACGACAGGTTACGGCCCGCCGTCCCGGGCCGCGAAGACCACTCACCGCTGTGCGGTGGTGACAGCCACCTTGCCGCTTGATCCCGTGGGGCCGGGCATTTCCCCCTCCGACGAGTCCTGCCGCCCGCTTGCGAACCACTTCGGTGACGAACCGTCGGCACTCCCAGTGAGCCGGAGTGCTTCCGTCCCCCCTCCCCCGGCATCAGAGCAGGCCCGACGCCTGACCGCGCCCAGACCGAGAAGCAGGGTACGAACGTGCGCGCTCACCGGTCCGTAACCCCGTCGGAGCCCGTGATGGCGTATGTGGCTCGGATGTGTTCGAGGTAGTGGCCGGCGGCCGTATACGGCCGGTCCTGGGCGCCGTGGCGGTGCAGGCCGATCCGCCCGTCCGGGTGCAGGCGCAGGGTGGTGGTCGCCGCACGGGCCGCCCCGGCCGGGTCACGGCCGGCGCCGGTGAGGGAGGCGGTGCCGAGGACGGGCACCGCCGCGGGGAACATCGCGACGGCGGCCGCGGCCGAGCCGGCGGGCGGTTGGCCGGTGCGGTTGGCGCTGCTGACGTAGAGGACGGGATGGCCGGCGAGGACGGGCAGCAGGGGTGTCCAGCGGGCGCCGAAGAGCAGGGTCCAGCCGTCCCGCGTGGCCGGTGGCAGCCAGGACGGCCCACGGGCGCCGGGCCGCAGCGGCACCAGCAGGGTCGCCCGCTCGTCGGTGAGCAGCCGGCGAGCCAGGGTGGCGCGGTCCGGGTCGAGGTCGAGGACCTCGAAGAGCGCGGCGAGGGTGGCGGGGTCGTGAGCCCAGAGCGCGACAGCCTGCTCGGCCGGCCGGCCCTTGGCCGTGTTGACGGCCTGCGGGTCGGTCGCGGCGACGACGGAGGTCAGCGGCGCCGGATTCGGCAGCACCACCGCCGTGCCCCGCCGCAGGGCACGCCGAGCACCCGCGGCATCGACGGTGCCCAGGTCGGAGTCCGGTGCCGGCTCAGGGACCGTCCCCCGGTCCGCGCTCATCGCTGATCCCCCGTCACACGGTGGCGCAGCCCGTCGAGGTAGCTGCCGAAGGCAGCCTCGTCGACCGTGGCCCGACCGGTCCGATACGCCCGCGTCTTCACCCAGCCCATCGCGGTCTGCGCCTGCGCGTCGTCCAGGTCGTGGCCGAGCCGGGCGGCCACCGCCTTCACCACCCGGGCGCTGGCCAGATGGGTGAGCACCACTCCCGGCGTGATCCCCAGCATCTCCTGGGGGTCGAACGGCTGGAACAGGTGCGGATGCACGAACGGGGTACCCGTGGAGATCGTGCCGACGCCGGTGCCGACGATCGGTGTCGTCACGCTGAGCGGCACGCCGGTCTCCTCGGAGACCATCCGTGCGATACCCGGCAGCCGGGTGAGGTCCGGAGCCGTCCACCAGGCGCCGCGATCCGTGCCCAGCAACCGCGCCGTGCGCTCGGGACCATGGGCGAGCAGGAACAGCAGCTGCTCGGTCGCCACCATGCCGCTGCGTTCGGCGATACCCAGCCAGGAACTGGACACCACCCGCACCCCCGCCCGCAGCGCCTCCAGCGTGTTGGCAAGGCCCAGGCCCAGGTCGTTGTGCAGATGAGAGGCGAGGACCACCTCCTCACCGGCCGCCCTGTCCCGCACCTTGGTGAACATCTCCGCGGCATCCGCCGGGAGTTGGCAGCCCACCGTGTCGGCCAGCACGACGGCCCCCGCTCCCGCTCCGGTCAGCGCCGCCGCGTACGCCGCCATCAGCCCGTGGTCAGCGCGGGAGGCATCCGCCAGGCAGACGTCCACCGCCACCCGGTCGTCCACGTCCTTGGCGTCCTTGACGAGTCCGACACCCTGTTCCAGGGCCTCGCGCGCCGTCCGGTGGGTCATCACCCGCGCCATCGCCTCGGAGGCGGGCACCACGACCATGATCCGCGCGTGCACCGTGCCCCCGACGCAGGCGACGGCCTGCCGCACGTCCGCCGACCTGCCGCGGCACACGGCGGCGACGCTGACCGAACCCTCCGCCTCCACCGCAACCCGCCGTACTGCCTCGAACTCCTCCCCGCAGACCGCCGGGAAGCCGGCCGCGAAGACCACGTGCCGCGGCCCGTGCACACCGAAGATACGCCCCTGCTCCCGCGCCAGCCGGACCCGGAACACCGCGCCCATCAGCGTCTTGGCCTGCGCACCGTCCCGCGCGGACTCCTCCCACAGGACCACCCGCCCCGCCCGAGCCGACTCCCGGACCAGATCCCCGTCCACCGCGCACCCCGATCCCCGGCACGGCCCCGCAGGCGGCCCACCGCTCAGCCCTCCGCCGATGGAGAGCAGCCGGATCCGTACTCTAGATGACCCACCGTCAGACGAACGGGCCGACAGCACGGTCCGCCAACCTGCCAGGGCTGTCGGCTCGGCTGCCGACAAGGTCGATGAAAGCCCTCGACCGGCGGGAGGGAGGGAAGGAAGGAGGGAGGGGGTTCCGGCCGTGCACCAGTCCTCTCGGTCAGTGGCCCCTCCGGCGGACCTCGGCAGCTCGTCAGGAGACCGTCGCCGGGGCATCCCGCACGGTGACGGTGGCGTGGCTCTCCTGGAAGCTCTGGTCCGAAACGAGGGTCAGCCGGGCCGTGGACTGGAGCCCGGGCAGAGTGGTGGAGCCGCAGGAGACCATCGTGGCCTTGAGCTTGGCAACGGTCAGGGCGAGCCCTTCGTTGAGGTCGCCCGCGTAGGGGACGTAGCCGTCGACGCCTTCCTCGAAGACCAGCCCCTGGCCTCCCTGGCCGTAGCGCTGCCAGTTGCGGGCCCGGTTCGAGCCCTCACCCCAGTACTCTTTCACGAAGCCGTCGCGGGTGGGCAGCTTCGCGCCGGCCGCCTGGTCGAAGCGGGCGAAGTACCGCCCCATCATGACGAAGTCGGCTCCCATCGCCAGCGCCAGGGCCACGTGGTAGTCGTGCACCAGCCCGCCGTCGGAACAGATCGGCACGTACTCGCCGGTGCGCTCGCGGAAGGCGTCCCGGGCCGCCGCGACGTCCAGCACGGCGCTGGCCTGGCCGCGGCCGATGCCCTTCTGGTCGCGGGTGATGCAGATGGAGCCGCCGCCCACCCCGACCTTGACGAAGTCCGCCCCCGCCTCGGCCAGAAAGGTGAACGCCTCGCCGTCGACCACGTTGCCGCCGCCGACCGGGACCTCCGGATAGTGCTTCTTCACCCAGGTCAGAGCCTGCGCCTGCCAGTCGCTGTAGCCGTCGGACGAATCGAAGCACAACGCGTCCACGCCCGCCTCCAGCAGGGCGGGGACGCGCTCCTGGTAGTCGTGGGTGTTGACACCCGCGCCCACGCGCAGACGCTTGGCAGCGTCCACGAGCTGGTTCGGGAAGCGCTTGTTGTCCGCGTAGTCGGAACGGAACACCAGATACTGCAGGTGACCCCCGGCATCCAGCACCGGGAGGCAGTCCAGCCGCTCGTCCCACAACCGCGTGTTGGCCTCGGAAAGCGCGATGTCGGGCCCGGCATGGGCCAGTTCGGAGATGGCGGTCATCCGGCCACTGACCGGACCGTCCAGGTCATGGCGCTGGGGGTGGAAGTCCCGGGAGGTCACCAGGCCGAGCAGGCGGCCGGTGGCGGTCCCGTCGTGGGTGACCGCGGCGGTGCTGTGACCGGTGCGGCGCATGACGTCGACCAGGACGCTCAGGCTGTCGCCGGGACGGACGTTCGTGTCGCTGGTGACGAATCCGGCCTTGAAGTTCTTCACCTGGCGGACCGCAGCGGCCTGGTCCTGGATCGGCTGGTTGTGGTGCAGGAAACTGAGACCACCGCTGCGCGCGAGCGCGGTCGCGAGCTCGGGTGTACTGACAGCCTGCATGATCGCGGACGTGAACGGGGACCGCAGCTCGATCGCCGACGCCTCGCCTGCGATGTGCCGCACCAGGGGTGTGCGCAGGTCGACCGTCGCAACCGAGCAGTCGGTCCGAGTCCGGTTCGGCAGGAGCAGAAACTCGTTGAACGTCCGTGAGACCTCGGCGATGATCTGTGCCACTCGTTCCTCCAGACCCGTCGGCCGGGGCCCGACTGCCCCCGCCGTGAGGATCGCCCCCGTATCCCAGGGCCCGGGCAGGCAGAGATCGGCACGGCAGCCGTGGAGGTGCCACCAACTGCGGCAGAGCCCTGACCGGCCCGTGGATCGAACGGGGTGCGGTCGTGACCCGGCACCCTATCGATTGCCTCGGCCTCTGCACGAATCGTGGCCCCTCACCGGTAGGCCGTCCGAGGCGTCCCAACGCGACCGCCGGCCCGTGCGGGCATCGGTCGGCGTCACTCGGTGGGCAGGGCGAGGGCCAACTTGCCCGTGACGCGGCCGTCGAGAAGGTGCCTGACGGCTGCAGCGGTGTCGGTGATCGGGTAGACGCGGTCCACCACCGGCCTGATTGTGCCCGCGTCGATGAGAGCGGTCAGGTCGCGCAGCCCATCGGCATGCTCGGAGCAAATGAAAATGCCCAGGTGCTGGCCGGTGAAAGGGGAGAGCATCTGTGCGCGGAGCTGCCGGTCAGTGCCGCCGAGCAGGGGACCGTTCGTCTCGCCGCCGGTGATCACCAGTCTGCCGCGGGGCGTGAGGGCGCGGCGCAGGTCCCGCAGACCGCGGTTGCCGGCGATGTCGATGATGACGTCGTAGCGTCGTGGGCCCGCGAGGAAATCCTCGCGCAAGTAGTCGATCACGCGGTCGGCGCCCAGCGCCCGTACGGCATCGAGCTTGCGCGTGCTCGCGACGGCCGTGACCTGGGCACCGAAGGCGTGGGCGAGTTGGACGGCGAAGGTGCCCACGCCGCCGGCGGCTCCTGTGATCAGGATCCGGCGGCCCTCCTGGACCCCGCCCTTGTCGCGAACCGCCTGGAGCGCGGTGAGCGCGCTGACGGGTACCGTCGCCGCCTCCTCGAAGGTGAGACCGGCCGGTTTGGGAGCGATCCTGTCGGGGCGGGCGACGGCGTATTCGGCGAACGCGGCGGCTGCCGTGCCGTAGACCTCGTCGCCGGGCGCGAACCCGGTCACGTCGGAGCCGACCGCCTCGACGACACCGGCAATGGTGCGGCCGGGGTTGGGGAGCTTCGGCCTGCGCAGCCCGCTCACGGGCCGGACCGCGTACGGCAGACCGGCCATCAGATGCCAGGTGCCCCGGTCCACGCTGGAGGCGCGCACCCGCACCAGTACCTCGCCCGGCCCCGCATCGGGCCGGGCGAGGTGCGCCGTGCGCAGCACGGCTTCCGGCTCGGCGCCGTAGCGCTCCTGCACGACGGCCGTCATCGTCCTGGTCCCACCGGCGGCGATCGGCTCGCTCATGTTCCGCATCGTCACTGCTTCCGTTTCCGTCACCCGTTACTTACGGCGTATGTATAGGACTTACGCCGTAAGTACAGCACTTACGGCGTAAGCTCGTCAACGCCGGGAGACCACGAGAGGAAGCGACTGTCCGCCATGCCCCGACGTACCACCCCGCAGCCGGCCCGCCAGACGCTCACCCGGCAGCGGGTGCTGCACGCAGCCGTCGAACTCGCCGACACGGCCGGCCTGGAGACGCTCTCCATGCGCAAACTCGGCGAGGCCGTCGGAGTCGAGGCCATGTCCCTGTACAACCACGTGGCCAACAAGGAGGACCTGCTCGACGGCATGGTCGACCTGGTCTTCGGCGAGGTAGACCTGCCCACACCGGGTGACGACTGGCGCCCGGCGATGCGGCAGCGGGCCCTGTCCATGCGCCTCGTACTGTCCCGCCACCGCTGGGCCATCGGGCTGATGGAGTCGCGGTCCACCCCGGGCCCGGCCACCCTGCGTCACCACGACGCCGTTCTCGGCTGCCTGCGCCGGGGCGGGTTCTCCCTCGCCCTGACCGCCCACGCCGTCTCGGTTCTCGACAGTTACATCTACGGGTTCGCCCTGCAGGAGAAGACCCTGCCCTTCGACACCCCTCAGGAGACCGCCGAACTGGCGGAGTCCATCATGAGCGGATTCGCCGACGGCCAGTACCCGTACCTGGCCGAGATCGCGACCGCTCATGTCATGCGACCTGGGTACGCCTACGGCGACGAGTTCGCCTTCGGACTGGACCTCATCCTCGACGGTCTCCAGCAAGCGGCGGGCTGACGAGCCGTCACGGCACTCGGACACCGCGGGACCGCGGGACTGCGGGACCGCGGGACTGCGACTCGGCAATGTACCCAATCAGGGGGTTTGCGAGTCCCGTTGCTTCAAGGGATCTCCTGAGGGATCGATGCTCATCTCATGAAGTGGTACACGAAGACGTCCCGGTTCCTCGTCACCGTCGGTGCCGCGATCACGTTGGCAGCCGCCGCGCCTGCCGATTTCCGAGCCGCCGGCGGAAGGTTCGACTACGACGGCACGGACGGAACACACAACGTGATCGCCAACCCGCCGGACGGCGTATGCATCGACCTCTCCAAGACAGCGATCGGCGTGGACAACCAGACGGACACACAAGTCACGCTCTACACCGGCAAGGGCCAACTCGCCCGCTGCACCGGCACCAAGGAGGTCGTACCGAAATACACGGCGATCACCTGGGGAAGCTACCGTCCCAACAGCATCTGGTTCGGGGCCGGGGCGCCGTAGCGCCCTACGCGCTGCGCGGCCGACGGCCCGCCGTCTTCTTCTTGGTCGCCTTCTTCGCCGCGGCCTTCTTGGCCGGCTGCAACATGTACCCACGTACCCCGGTGACCGTGGCCCGGACCGGAACACCACGTGCCTGACCGCCGAGGGTTGTCCGGCGCCAGGACTTGGACGCCGGGCATCGACAGCCGGACAATGACCATGCATCGCGGCTGCGAAAAGGCTTCAGAAAGGCAGGCCATGCCACGTGCCGAACGTCCGCTCGAACCGGACACCGGTCCACTGACACAGTTCGCGGCCGACCTGCGAAAGCTGCGCGAGGCCGCGGGACGGCCGCCCTATCGGGCACTGGCGCAAAAGGCACACTATTCGTCCACGACACTGTCGGACGCCGCGGCCGGGCGCACGTTTCCGAGCCTGGGTGTCACACTCGCGTATGTCGAGGCGTGCCAGGGGGACCGCCACGAATGGGAATCCCGGTGGCATGCGGTCGCCGCCGAGATCGCCGCGAGCGCACGCGGCGATGAACCCGGGGAGACCGGCCGACAGCGCACACCGTACGCCGGGCTGTCGGCGTTCCAGCCGGAGGACTCCGACCGCTTCTTCGGACGCGAGCGGCTGACCGACGAGATGCTTGCGAGGGTCCGTGACCGCCGGTTCCTGGCGGTCTTCGGGCCGTCCGGGTCGGGCAAATCCTCGCTGTTACGGGCGGGGCTCGTCGCCCGTGCGCGGTCATCGGGGTGGCCGGTGATGCTCTTCACGCCTGGGCCCCACCCTGTGGAGGAGTGCGCCATCCGCCTGGCCGCGGCGACGGGAGAGGCCCCCGGCACACTGTTGACCGAGCTGCGCGACGATCCCGCGACGCTGCACCTGCGGATCCGGCAGGCCACGATCGAGCGCACGCCGGACATCGACACGCTGATCGTGGCCGACCAGTTCGAGGAGGTCTTCACCCTCTGCCGGGACCGGGACGAACGAGACGCGTTCATCGCCATGCTGATCGCCGCCACCACTGCGGCGGGAAGCCGGACCCGGGTGGTACTCGGGGTGCGCGCCGATTTCTACGGCCACTGCGTCCAGGACCCGCTGCTGGCCGAAGCGATGCGCGACGCGCAGTTCGCGGTCGGTCCGATGAGCAGCCAGGAACTGCGCGAGGCCATCACCCGGCCGGCCCAGCAGGCCGGCTGCACGGTGACCGGCCCGCTGCTTGCGGCCGTGGTCGCGGACGCGACCGGTCAGCCGGGTGCGCTGCCACTGGTGTCACACGCGATGGTCGAGACCTGGCGTCGCCGCAGCGGCAATCGCCTGACCCTGGACGGCTACCTGGCGGCCGGCGGGATCCAGCACGCTCTCGCGCAGACCGCCGAGGCCGCCTACCGGGCCTTGTCACCGGTGCAGCAGAACCTCGCCAGATCGCTGTTCCTCCGGCTGACCGCGCTGGGCGACGGTACGGAGGACACCAGGCGCCGGATCACCAGGGACGAGCTGGAGCGGGGCCCCGACACCGACCTCGTACTCGACTCCCTTGCCCGGCAGCGGCTGGTGACGCTGGACCAGGAGTGCGTCGAGATCACCCACGAGGCGATCATCCGATGCTGGCCGAGACTGCGCGGCTGGCTGGCCGAAGACCGGGACCGGCTGCTCCTGCACCGGCAGCTCACTGACGCGACCGCCCGCTGGGAGGCGCACGATCGCGATCCGCACGCCCTGTACCGGGGTGCCCGGCTCGCTGCCGCACTGGACCTCGCCGCTGCGGACACCGGCCGGCTGACGTCCAGGGAACGGTGCTTCCTCGACGCGAGCGGGGACGCGCAGGCCGGGGAGATGGCGGCGGTCAGACGGCGGTCGGTCCGCCTGCGGCAGCTGGTCACACTTCTCAGCGTGCTGGTGGTCATCGCGGCCACTGCGGGTGTGCTGGCCGTCCACTCGCGCAACTCGGCCATCCAGCAGCGCAACGTGGCCATTGCGCGCAAGGCCGCCGCGGACGCGTCCGAGGTGCGCAAGCAGAACCCCGCGCTCGCCGCGCAGCTGAACCTGGCCGCGTACCGGCTGGCGCCCACCGACGATGTCCGCGAGCAGCTGATGAGCGCGTTCGCGACGCCGTACACGAGTCGGCTCACCGGCCACACCTCCGACGTGGTCTCGATCTCCTTCGCCCCGAAGAACACCGTCCTGGCCACCGCGAGCTGGGACCGCACGGTCCGGCTGTGGGACGTCGGGGACGCCCACCGCCCCGTCCAGCTGGCGGTCCTGCACCAGCCCTGGCGGCTGCTGTCGGTCGCGTTCGGGCAGGGCGGCCACGTGCTGGCGACGGTGAGCGAACGATCGGTGCGGTTATGGGACGTGACGAACCGGCGAGCGCCCATCGGGCTGAGCACCCTGCCGGATCAGCGGGCCGCGCCGACGTGGGTGGCGTTCCGGCCCGCCGGCGACGTCATCGCGACCGGCCACACCGATGGCGCGACGCGGCTGTGGAACGTGGAGGATCCCCGGCGTCCGCGGCTGCTGGCCACCCTGCCCGGCCGCACCGACGCGGTCACCTCGGTGACGTTCAGCGCCGACGGCCACACGCTGGCGACCACCGGCGGCACCACCGCCCGGCTGTGGGACGTCACCGACCCGGCGAAGCCGCGCCTCCTCGACGTGCTGCGCGGACACACCGACACGGTGACCTCGGTGGCGTTCAGCCCTGATGGCCGGACCGTGGCGACGGGCAGCTGGGATCACACCGCACGGATCTGGCGCATCGGCAAGGCCTCCCGGACGCATCAACCGGCCGTCCTGCTCGGCCATCCCGCGATCGTCTGGTCGGTGGCGTTCAGTCCTGACGGCCGGACACTCGTGTCGGTCGGCGGGTCCCAACTCTTCTGGGACGTCACCGACCCGGCACACCCGAAGCGCGTCAGCACGGTCCCCGGCGGGGCCTACCAAGCCGCGTTCAGCCCGGACGGCCGCCTGTTCGCCGACTCCGACCGGCTGCTGGACCTGCGGGACCTGTCGTTCGGAACCCACGACGACGTCGTCACGTCCCTGGCGTTCGCCCCTGGCGGCCACCTGCTCGCCAGTGCCAGCTGGGACGGCACCGCACGGCTGTGGCAGGTCACCGGCGGCCGGGCTCTGTGGCCGCTGGCGGTCCTGCGCGGGCACACCAAGTTCGTCCGGTCCGTGGCGTTCAGTGCGGACGGACGCACCCTCGTCACTGCCAGCGAGGACACCACCGTCCGCATCTGGAACGTGCGCGATCCACGAAGACCGCGGCTCACGTCGATCCTCACCCCAGATGCCGGCGAAGTCGGCGGGGCCGGCTTCGGCCCGGGCGGTCACCTGCTCGCCCTGTGGGCTCAACACGGAGCTGAACTGTGGGACCTGAGCGATCCCGGCCGTCCCCGGCGGCTGAGCCGGATCGCCGAAGGCGGGCCGGACGTCACCATGGCATCGTTCCGGCCGGACGGGCGCACGCTGGTGACGAGCACGGGCGAGTCCGGATCGCTGCGGTTCTGGGACATCAGCGAGCCGCGCAGCCCCCGGGAACTCCGGTCCCCGTTCCGCTCCGACCCGCTGACCCAGGGCATGTTCAGCCCCGACAACCGGACCCTGGCCGCCGTCCACCGCTCGGACAAGACGGTCTGGCTGATCGACATCAGCGACATCGCCCACCCGGTGAAGATGACGCGGCTACGGGCGACCGGCACCTGGCTCTACGCGCTGGCGTTCTCCGCGGACGGCCGCCGACTGGCGGCCGGCGCCGCGGACGGAAAGATCCTGCTCTGGCACGTGAGCGGTGCGGCTGCTCCCGCCGTCCTCGCCGGCCACGCGAGTGCGGTACCGGCCGTGGCGTTCGGCCCGCACGGCAACACCCTGGCCACCGGCGGCAACGACTTCACGATCCGGCTGTGGGACACCAGCCTGGACCAGGTCGCCGCCCGCATCTGCGAGAGCGCGTACCCGCGGATCACCAGGGCTGAGTGGACACGGTACTTCGCGGCGGTCGGCTTCAACCCGCCCTGCCCGTCCCGAGGACACCGATCTGATGAGTGACGCCGGACGAGTCGGCTCATCACCGCTGCGCCCCCATCCAGTGGGTGAGCGGGAGGCCGGATTCGGAGGGACTGCCCACTGCCGGGTCCCCCGTGTTCAGCACCCGCCACGTCGCCGCACGACGAAGACCTCACCTTACCTGCGGCGGCATGAGCGGACGTTCATCGACGGCCTTCTCGAACCCCTCTCGCCAGGACGTGTCCGAGGGGTCCGCCGAGCGTGACCTGAGCGCATCTAGGCTGACAGGCGTGCAGAACAGGCTCACCTACGAAGGCAGCACCTTCATCAACTTTCGGAACTACAAGTTCCAGGATTCGAGGTCACCCGCCTTCAGGTGGGTCGATATCAAGCGGCTGCGGCTCCCCGCGGAGTCCGTCGGTGACAGGGAGCTGCTTGCCGCACTCATCGGGCATGAACAGTTCCGGGACGACTACGCCGGCGGCGGAGTACAGCCGGAGGGGCTCCGGCACGGCCCATACTGGCTGAGGACGGTAACTCCCGACGCGTACGAAGCCGTCGGCAAGGAGAAGAGTGACCACATCCTGTGGGAGTGGGCGAACCAGTTCGAGGACGTGCCCGCCGGCCTTGCGACGGAGTTGCAGCGGGAGGTGTTCGACCGCCTGGCCGCAGCCGAGCACATCTACTACCTGACCGAGCTCGGCGATGAGGCGATCCACGACTGGGGTCGTGTGCACAGCGAATTCCACGAGTTCGTGCTCGTCGACCGCTCGGCCGGGCAGATCAGACTCCTCGTCGCGGCCGACGACTGAAGCAACCGTCAGGGCATCTGCGGAGGACGTCGGAGAGAGCGACAACGCAGCCATCGCCGAATCGCGGCCAGAGTGACCGTGCCATGCAAGACGCAGGCTCTCTCGTCGTACCGAGTCGCCACGGCTCAGATGCCCATGAGAGCGTTGATGCACCGCTCAGCCTCGCGCCTGCGGACATACCGTGCCTGGTCGAACCCGGCGGGACGGCCGCCCTGGCTGCCGCGCCTTTGGCGGTTGGCCTTCAGACCGGTCCGCCGCCGGAACATCCTCCTGTTGATCACGCGCCGGTGGCAGTGCCAACGCCCGCCTCACTCAAGGTTCTTCGGCGCATGCGGTTCCAACCGAGCCCCCTCGACATCTGAGAGATCGCCCCGCCCCGCATCAGCCGGAAGGATCAGCCACCAGGTGAGTCACTCGACACATCAGACGCGGCCTAGCGCGCCCGGCGACGAGTGATCTTCTGGGGGCGGATGGTCACGGACGTTCCGAAGAGATCCTTGAACTGGCGCTCCCAGACGTCCTCCTTGACTCCGGCCCGGTCGTCGGTGACCAGCAGGGTGCCGTGGGGGCCGCCGGCTGGGCCGGGGAGCACCCCTTGGGTGGCGTACCATGCCTTCTTCTTGGCCCATTTCGCGGCGTAGTCGGCGTCGTCGAGCATGCCGAGGTGCTCCCAGTAGATGGGCCGGTTCGGGTCGTCGGTGGTGATGGTGAAGTCGGGGAAGCGGCGGCGTCCGTCGGTGCCGGACAAGGGCCGCTCATAGGCGAAGCGACCGTCGGCCAGACGTTTGAGCAGGTCCGCGATGATGACCTCGTTCTTGGAGCGCACCGTGAGGCCGAAGTGCGTGACGTGGACCAGATGGCCGTCGAAGAGGTGCTGTCGACCTTGTGCGTCCTGGACAGGGACGGGTCTGGGGGCGCGCGTCAGGTCGGTCAGCCGTCGTGCGGTTTCGGAGGCAGTGGGGTCGGCGCGTTCACGCAGACCTTCCAGAGGGCCTTCGTGACAGAGGATGACCTTGCCGGTCTGGCGGGTCAGCGCGGTATACAGCAGTTCGCGGGAGACGCTGTGCAGGCCGGCGGGGAGCATGAGGATGACGGTGCCGAACTCGCTGCCCTGGCTCTTGTGCACGGTCAGGGCCCAGGCCAGTTCCAGTGCCGGGTCGGCGTCGTTGCCCGTACGGGCCGCGGTGATCCTCAAGCCTGGCAGGGAAGGGAACTCGATCTGGGTGTAGCGAGGGGCCGCCTTGCCGCCTCTGGGCCTGAGCTGTCCGGTGACCACACCGACTTCGCCGTTGGCGACGTACTGTTTGGCGGAGGTGCGTTTGGTGGCGTCGTAGGCGTGAAGGGTCTGGTTGCGGGTGTTGACGACCTTGTCACCGACGACGATCTGCTCCGGGCCGAAGGGTTCCGGGGTGAGACGCTGGCTCCGGGACGCGAGTGCGAGGTTGAGTGCCTTGCGCCGGTAGGTCTGCTTGAGGCGCCGGTTGAGGTGTGTGGTGCCGTGCGGATTGCCTCGTACGGGCGAGAGCACTTGCCAGCGCTCGCACTGCGGGGGTGCCGGGCTGTAGTCGGGATAGGGAGTGCCGGCCTTGCTGTGCCGCGCTCCGGCGCCGTAGGACTGGGCAAACGTGAGGTCGTCGCGGACGCCGAATTCGTGCTCGAGGACGTCGCTCAGGACTTGCGCCGGTGCGCGGCCGTGCCAGGCTTCGGCGCGCAGGGTGGGCGTGTCCTGTCCGTCGAGCAGTTTCTGCCATACCTCTTCGGCTTCATCGGGGCGTCCGTCACCGCTGAACCAGCGGGCGAGAGCCAAGTCGTCGCGTGCGTCTCCTTGTTGGCGGCGCAGGACGGTCAGTTCGGCCCATCCGGGCGCGACACGGGGCCAGCCGGCGATCTGGGGGCGGCGGCTCTGTTCGAGGTCGACGAACGGGCGGCCGGCGCCGATGGGCGGCAGCTGGCGGGGGTCGCCCACCAGGACCAGGCGGCGGGTGATGTTCACACTGTCCAGGAGTGCGGCCAGCATGTTCTCGGTCAGCATGGACGCTTCGTCGACCACCACGGTGCCGACGGTGAGCCGGTCGGCGTCGGGGTTGGTGAGATAGCGGGCGTTGCGGTCGTCGTAGCGGTGACGCAGGCGCAGGTACTGGGCGAGGGTGAAGGCGGGGTGCTGCACCTTCTGCTCCAGCTGTACTCGTGCCTTGCCCGTCGGCGCCAGGAGCAGAAGCCCCTCGGCGCGTACCTCGCTTCGCTGCGCCAGTGCACGGATGAGGGTGGTCTTGCCTGTGCCGGCGGGCCCGTTGAGGAGCATGACGCGAGAACGGTAGGTCATCTCGAGGGCTGCCGCCTTCTCCTCGCGGGCGCGCTCCTCCGCGTTCTCCGTGCCCTGGGCGACACGTACAGCGGTGGTGTTCAAGGATCCGAGGACCCTGTCCAGGGTGCGGGTGAGGTCGGCAGGTACCGGGTGCGGGCCGCCGTTGAGCATCTGGTTCAGCCGGTCGCGCAGGAACGTGCGGCGCATCGCCGCGGAGGCGAGTTTGTAGGCGGGTCTGCCGTCGTCGAGTTCGGCGCGGCGCAGCTGGGTGAATGGTTCGGGTACGTCCTGGGCCGTGGCCGGTTCGAGTGCTGATGGCAGCAGCCCGAGGGCTTGCAGCAGGGAGGGCCGGGTGGGCAGGGGGAAGGTCAGCTCCATCTGCTCGAGGCGTTCGACGACCTGCTCCAGGGGCAACAGGGTGTGACCCTCGGCCTCCTGGGCGCGGGCGAGCACGGTGGTGATGGCGGCGTCCGCGCGGCGGCGGTCGTTCGGGTCGTCGAAGGGAGTGGTCAGCGGCAGCGGGTGGCGCACGGTGGTCTGGCGGTCGGGGAAGACGCCGCGGTCGATGGTCTCGAACGCTATGGGCTCACCGTCGTCGACGGTGCAGGTGACCAATTCGTAGGGGTTGTCGAGCAGGTTGTCGGCGCCGATGTCCACTCCGGTGGTGCCGTCCAGGACGGCCGTCACGGTCTCGGCGGACAGGTCGAAGCGGGACAGTACGCGCAGTGCCTGGCGTTCTGTGGCTGAGGTGTTGGCCCAGATGGTTCGCCGTGTGGCGGTGGCCAAGGGTTTCAGGACGGCGGGTACGGGGCGCTGTTCGAGCAGGTCTTCCAGCAGCGGCCAGGGATCCGCGCCGTCACCGGCGGCGGAGATGAACCGGTGAGCGCAGAAGGTGGGGTGGAGAAATCCCAGCCGCTCCAGCACTGCGGGCAGTCCAGGGGCCGGTCCGCGCCGTTTCCAGGCGTGGTCGAGCTGGTCGTCCAGCCAGGCCAGTGAGGCTTCCGGGATGGTGACGCTGTCGTGTTCCAGAGCGATGGCCGCCCGGGCCGCCCGGTGCAGTTCCATCAACGAGGCCACGACGGCGTCCGGTGACACATGCTCGGTGGCGTAGGAGAAGTTGCGGCCGTGCTCCGGCGCCACGGCCAGGGTGTCGGTGATGTCGGTGCCCTGTGCCGCGAGCGCGGCCAAGGCCTGCACGGGCAGCAGGATCCCGCCGCTGCCGTCGGCGCGCAGACTGTGCTGCAGGGTGGTCTCCCACATGTGGCTGGGGAAGTCACTGTGCTCCGAACCCGGCCAGGGTCCTGGCGGGGTGCGGCCGGTGACGAGTGCCGCTCCCACCAACTGGCGGCGGGGCTGGTCCTCGAAGGGGCTGTGCTTGAGGTAGAAGAAGATCAGGGACTTGTCGGTGACGACGTCCTTGAAGAACGCCTCGATGACTGCCTGCTGGTTGTCGCCATTCATCACCCAGGTCATCTGGGGCTGGTGGAAGCGGGCGGCGACCGAGTCCTCGGCGTCCGGCTGGTATCCGGGTACGGGGCGTTCATGGAGCACGGTCTGTTCGAGGTTGTCGCGGTGCAGCCAGAAGTACGGGATGCCGTGGACGGCGTGCGCCGGCAGTGCCAGACGGGCCGGCCGCAGCTCTTTCAGACTCCAGGCATAGGGGTGTTCCCGGGTAGCCACGTGCGCGCGCTCGCTCATGAAGGCTCCGCGCTCCAACGCACACGGCGGGAGCCTGCCGTCCAGCGCGGTCCAGTCGTCCCCGCTGTGGGCGGTCTCGAAGGCCTCGTCACGCTGCTTGCCGATCGCGTCCAGCAACATGCAGGCGTGGTTGGCGGCCGGGTCCGTGCAGACGGTTCCTGCCCACCCGGCATCGTGCCAGGGGACCCGCACGGACAGATGCTGAATGTAGGACATGGAGTTCTCCCCCGGTGCTGCGCAGGTCGCCCCAGCCTAGCGGGAGTGGGGTGGCAGTGAGTGACGGAGCAGATACCGGTGTGCGGGCGGGCGTTGACCGCAGGCGTTGGGCGCTGGCGGCTCGAACTGCTTTTCTCTCAGCCGGATTTGATCACTGCCCTGGCGCGTGCTACGGCGTTGACGGGCCGGACGAGGTGATGTCCGGCTCCGGCCCGTCCGTTCGCTGCTAAAGGTCGAGCTGGTACTGGTGTGTCGTGTGCGTGGGTGTGTAGCCGAGACTGTCGTTGATCTGTCTCATGTGCGTATTGCTGTCGGCGGTGTCGGTCAGGAGGCCGTCGAGGTCCGGACAGCACCCACGGGCCCGTCGGATCGACTCGGCCTTCATCCATCGGCCGAGGCCGTGTCCACGGTGCTCGGGCAGCACACCGGTGCCGTAGTGCTGGCCCTCACCTGTGCCGCTGCCGGGGATGACGAGTTCGGTGAACCCGGCGATCGAGCCGTCGGAGGCGTCGATGGCGACGACGGTGTGCAGCCGGTCGCCGCGCTCTTCGACGGCCTTCGCCGCGGCCCGGACGCGGTCCACGTCCCAGGTCACGGTGCCGTAGTCGGTGTCGTCCATGGGCATGTCGTCCATGGCACGACGTGAGGCGGCGAACGTCTCGGCGAGGCCGTCGGGAACGGTTCCCTGCCATGACACCAGCCGGTAACCGGGCAGAGAACGCTCTACGATCTCGGCGAGGGCGGTGGTGTCCACATCGGCGAGTGACAAGCGGGAGAACCTCAGGGTGAGGACCTTACGGAAACCGCGCGCCGCCAGGAAGTGGTCGCCGGGTGATCCGGCCTCGGCCTGCGCGATGACACAGCGTCGGGCATGGTCCCGGGCGGCGGCCGCTGCGGCATCGAGCAGCAAGGAACCGACGCACTTGCGTCGCTCCGCGGGATGGACACGGAGGGTCAGTTCGGCCAGGTGCTCCTGTCCCGGATCGGTGAACAGCCGCAGAAAGGCCGTCCCGACCGGGATGGAATCGGCGTCGGACGCCAGCCATGCGAGACGCCGGCTGTGCGGCCCGTGAGCGGGGTCGGTCAGCGGGGTGATGCGAAGCGACAAGATGTCTCCGTCGTGAGGAGGTGGCAGAGGTCAGTACGCGGGCTCAACTGCTCGGCACTCCTGCGCATGTGCTCCACACTTCCTCGTCGACAGCGCCGGTCCGGAACAACGCGGACGGCCGGGTGAATCTAGCGGGCCCGTCGGTTCCGCAGCAAAGGGTTAATGAAAGGCCGGTGCGAGCGTGTGGTCACAGCCACTCGCCGACGACCGCGACCAGCACGGTTGCCTCACAGCGGGCCGCCTGCTTGTCGTAGCCCGTGGCCACGGCCCGGTGGTGTTCAAGGCGGCTGATGCCGCACTCGACCGCGTGCCGACGCTGAGGTCCCGGGTGGTGAGCTCCTCGGCACCGGTGCGGGCCTGCGGGCGAATATCCGCTGCAGGACGACGTCCCGCCGCCGGCGGCGGAACCGCTCGTACGACCCGCACCCACGGGCCGTACCGCTCAGACACACCCCGCCACAGCACACCGGCTGCTGACAGAACGTGCGCGGGTTCGTGAGGTCGATGACGATGAGGGCCGGGGGTTGCTGCAGAGCCGGCACCGGGATCGGTGTTCCGGGCTCCGCTCTCGCGGTTCAGCCTCGGGAAGGACGCGGGGCGCGCAGGTGGGCCCGTTCCTTCAGCTCCTCCTCGTCGACCAACGTGAGCATCGGCTGACCCGGCGCGCACACCATGGTCACCAGGAACTTGGTCGGGGCGTCCGGCAGAGCGTTGCCGTCCTGGTAATGGATCACGTCACCGCCTGGCTCCCAGAACGTCCCACCCGCCTCGACCACACGCTCCGGCTCACCCTCGAGCTCGAACCGGAGCGCGCCCTCCATCACATAGCCGAACGACGGGCCCGAGTGGCGATGCGGAGGGAGCCCGGGGTGACCGGGAGGCCAATCGACGAGGATGGTCATTCCCGAACCACCTTCAGGAAAGAAGGGCGGAGTGACTTCCTGCAGCACCTTGACTTCGGACGGCAAGGTGGCCTCGTGGGCGGTCCCGTGCTCTGGGCTCTGCTCTGACATGCACCACACCTCCGTAAGCCTGCCCGGAATGGACGATCTTGGCTCGGCCGCCGCATTCCGGACCGGTGGCCCGACCCACTCGTTCGGCGGTGACCAAGATCGCCGGTTCCCGGCTCACACAACTCGCTTCGCGATGAGGACAAGCCACACCCGCTCAGGTCCCGATGCTTACCCGCACAAATGCTGTTACGGGCACATGCACAGTCACACCCCTCGTACGTGTGACCCTGACCCGCCGGACAGGCCCTGGTCCGGCAAGCCTCGCCGCCACGGCCTGCACGCGACCGCACCGACCGGCGAGCGGAGCCGTCCGGCGTGGACATCGGCCACCCGGCCCAGCCGCACCCACGACATCACCGCAGGCAGACCGCAACCGCATCCTGACCCACCTGCGTGCTGCCGACCGCGACGCCCCGGCCGACATCGGCTTCCTCGGACTGGGCGGACCCTCACCAAGCTCCGCACTGACCCCGCCCGCACCACCCACCGGCTCCGCGCGCCGCCCTTCCCAACGAACATCAAGGCCACTACCAGCAATTGATCTCTACCGCAGGCAGCCCGCGACCAGCACGAACGCTCGAACCGGGGATGTGCGAGAAGCCACTGGTGCAGGACCGCCAGGCCGGGTTCGGTCTGGCGGTCGATCTCCTCGAGGAAGTCGCGGAAGTCCACGGCCCGGTGCTGCGCGGACAGCTTGCCCGTCGCGGTGTTCAGGGCCGCGAACAGGTCGACCGTGCCGTGCCGGACGTAGTCGAAGCTGCGGCGCTCAGGAACACCGGGCACCATCGGCAGCACCGAAGCATTCCGCTCAAGGGCCTGGATCTGCGGTTTTTCGTCCATCGCGAAGACCGCCGCGTTCGCCGGCGGGGCGAGATACAGCCCGACCACGTCACGGATCTTGTCGATCATCAGCGGGTCCGGGGAGATCTTGAAGTCCTGCGTGCGCCAGGGCTGGAGCCCGAACGCCCGCCAGATCCGCAGCACACTCGTGGGCGAGATCCCCACCCGCCTGGCGAGCTCCCGCTTCCACCAGTGCGTGGCCCCCTCCGGCGTCTCCTCAAGGGTGCGCACCACCACCTCCTCCACCTGGACATCGGTGATGGTGCGGGGCACTCCCGGACGGGGTTCGTCGGACAGTCCGTCGAGCCGGTCCCGCAGGAATCCGGTCCGCCACCGGCGCACGGTGGCGCGATCGGTGTCCAGCCGCGCGGCCACCGCGGTGTTGCTGAGCCCGTCCGCACAGGCCAGCACGATGCGTGCTCTCCCGGCGAGGCCCTGCGCGGTCGTCCGGCGTTTCGCCCACCCCTGCAACGTCAGCCGCTCGTCCTCGGATAACACCAGCGGCTGCAGCCTGCTGTCGCCCACTCCTCCAGCAGACCGCAGCCGACAGTTTTCGTCACCGCCCACGCCCCCATCTGAAACGAACCGCACCTCACGTGGCGAGACGTGAACTCAAGGCCAGATCACTAGGGCGGAGCACTCCGCGGTCAGGGCCGGGCGCGGCCCGGCAGGATCGAGCAGGTCCGCCTCGGATCGGTCGCCCGGCACGGCCCGCCACAGCGGCACGCACCTCCAAAGGGCAGGGGACGGGAATGGACAGGATCAGGGGCGGAACCGGGCGTCGCGCTTCGCGGCCCCCGCCAACCGAGCCGCAGTCGCCTCCGCGGACTCGGCAGCGTCCAGCACCGCCGTGTCGTACGCGCCCTGCGCCTGCGTGGACATCTGCCGCCACTCCTCCAGTGACGGCTTACCACCCAACTGCACCGGCACCCCACGGCGGGCGTGCGACGACGGCCGGCGACGCTCCTGGCGGAGCACCCACCAGATTCCCACCACAGCGATCATCACCAGCGACACGGGGACCAGAGCCCCGATCAGACGGGCAGCAGACATGACGGAACCTCGATTCGGCGGACAGCCGGTAGACGTGACGTGGAGCGAATTGCGCCAGGGCGGGGCCTCAGGGGAGGCCACGCCTCGCAGGGGCCCGCCGAGGGCGGCCCGGGTGGGTCAGGACTGCGGGTCGGCGCAAACGCCGTCCGGGGTGTCGTGCTCACATGCCCGTGGCTGGTGGGCCGGCCTCAGGGTGCGACAGCAGACACCACTCAACTGCCCCATGACCCCCTGATGCCGGACAGTTGGATGGACGAGCACCACGATCGACTGGAGCCGGTTCGGCAGACCCGGAGCAGCGAGGTCGTGGAGACAACCCTCCAGCCTATGGATGGCGTCCCATCGATCAGAGCTGAGCAGCACCGCCTGGCCCTGCCCGGCCGAGTCATGACTTCCACCCCGCCCCCGTTGTGATTCCCAATTCAACGTACCGAAAATCGGGCCCTGGGCTTCCTGGACGGACAACACTGCCGAGCCACCCCAGGAAGAACGCCACTGGTATGGAAACCATCACCACCCGAACCCGTGGCCCGGGTGAGCGCCCTGCTGTTCGTCCTTGGTGATGTCGTGGGCCAGTGAATGGTCCAGGGGGTCGCAGGAGCGGGTACAGCGAGCCTCGTAGAGACAGGCAGTGATGACGAACAGACCGATCTGCAGAACACCCCACACCAGGCCCAGGGTGAGCCGCCCGTGGACGGGGACCGAGGGAACGTCCGTGAACGAGGACAGCACGATGCCCACGGCGAACGGAACGCCGTTGACGGCGAGGACAGCGCGCTGAGCCTGATGCGCGCGTTCGCGGAGGCTTTCACCGCGTTGCAGCAGTTCGGTTTCGCGCCCGTGATACGCCGTGGGTTCGGGGCTGCGAGAAGCGGCGACGTGGGAGTGCATGGAACCCCTTGAGCAGTGAGGGAAGGGATGGAGTGATACGCCGCTTCACGCAGGCCGGGTCTGCAAGGGGCGCTGCACCCGCAAGGTTGCTGAACACTGGGCATGTCGAGGTCCGGCCCGCTGATTTCGCGGTGGTGGTGGCCGGTTACCGTGCTGAGCGGCCTCGGCTGCCACGAGGCCGGTCAGGGTCGGCCGCCGGGTCGATCTGCATCACGACCGCCTTGGGCTCGGTGAAGAATTCCCGGCTGAACGTGCCTCCCTCGCGCCCGGTCCCGGAGTCGCCGACGCCGCCGAAGGGGGCCCGCAGGTCCCGTACGAAGAAGCAGTTCACCCAGACCGTGCCCGCCCGGAGTGCTGCCGCGACGCGGTGTGCGCGGTGCAGGTTCTCGGTGAACAGCATCGCGTTGAGCCCGTACGGCGTGTCGTTGGCGAGTTCGATCGCCTCGGCCTCGGTGCTGAACGGGATCACAACGACGACGGGGCCGAAGATCTCCTCGCGGGCGTGCCGGGCCGTGTGGTCCATGCCGGTGATGACGGTGGGGCGTATGGTCCAGCCCTCACCCCGGCCTCCGGTGCGGAGTGTGCCGCTCTGCTCGGCGATGGTGTCCACATAGCCGGCGACCTTGGTGTGGTGCTCGGCGGAGGCCAGCGGTCCGACCTGAGTGGCCGGGTGTTTGGGGTCGCCCATGACCAGCGCGTCCGCCGCCGCGACGAACCGTGTGAGGAACTCGTCGTAGACCTCCCGCTGGACGTACAACCGGGAGCCTGCCAGGCACACCTGGCCGGAGTTGGTGAACACGGCGCGGATGGACCACTCGACGGCGCCTTCCAGGCTGGCGTCGGCGAAGACGATGTTCGCTCCCTTGCCGCCGAGTTCGAGGCTGACCGGGGTGAGGTTGCGGGCGCCGGCGGCGGCGATGACGCGGCCGGTGCCGGACTCGCCGGTGAAGGTGATCCGGTTCACGGCCGGGTGCTCGGTGAGGGCCTGGCCGGCGGAGTCGGGGCCGTATCCGTGGACGACGTTGAAGACGCCCGGGGGCATGCCCGCTTCCAGGGCCAGTCGCGCCATGAGCGTGGCCGAGACGGGGGTGTCCTCGGCCGGTTTGAGCACCACCGTGTTGCCCCAGGCGAGGGCCGGTGCGACCTTCCAGGACTCCAGCATCATCGGGAAGTTCCACGGTGCGATCGCCGCGACGACCCCGGCGGGGTCGAAGCGGGTGTACGCGTGGTGGCCGGTGTCCATCGGGTAGCTCTCGGAGGTGGAGAGCCTCGCGTGGTCGGCGAAGAAGCGGAAGTTCGCCGCCGTGCGTGGTACGTCGTTGCCCTGTGACTGGGCGATCGGCTTGCCCATGTCCTGCGTGTCCGCAAGGGCGATGTCCTCGGCGTGCTTTTCGATCAGGTCCGCCAGGCGGTGCAGGATTCGGCCGCGTTCGGCCGTGCCCATGCGCGGCCAGGGGCCGTGGTCGAAGGCACGGCGGGCCGCTCTCACCGCGCGGTCGGCGTCGGCGCTGTCGCCGAGGGCGGCCTCCGCCCAGGGGCGGCGGGTGTGGGGGTCGGTGGACGAGAAGGTGGCGCCCGAGAGCGAGGCCACTTCCTCGCCGTCGATCACATGACCGTAGAACTCCATCAGCTCGCCGCTCCCTCGGTTCTGCCGGTCTCTTCCCGCTCGGCGATGGTGACGTCACCGGCCGCCCAGTGGGTCTTCGGCAGTTCCCGGACGGCCACGCGGACGCTCTGCTGTGGTACGCCCAGCGCTGCGACCACCGCCCTGGTGACCTCGTGGATCAGCGACCGGATCTCCTGCGGTGTCCGTCCGTGGACCATCGTCACTTCGATCAGCGGCATGTCAGCCTCCCGTCAGATGGAGCGAACCGAGGTGGGTGAAGTGCACCGCGACGGTGGAACCGGGCGGTACGGGCACGGCGTCGGTCATGCCGCCGGTGAGTACGACCCAGCCGGGCTCGATCGCCAGGCCCCGGCGGCCGAGGTCGTTGGCGGCCAGGGCCAGGGCCTCGGCAGGATGGCCCTGAACGGCCGCACCGGTGGCGCTGTCGGCGACCTGGCCGTCGACCTCGACCAGGCAGGCTTCCAGTGCCAGGTCCAGCGTCTCGGGCGGCACTCCGACGGGGCCGGTGAGGAAGCGGCCGGAGGAGGCGTTGTCGGCGACCACGTCGGGCAGGGTGAAGCGGAAGTCCCGATAGCGGCTGTCGATCACTTCGATGCCGCCGTGCACCGAGCCGACCGCGGACAGGGCGGTGGCGGCGGAGACACCGGGGCCGGCCAACCGGTCCTTCATGACGAACACGATCTCCGGTTCGGCCCGCGGGTGGATCAGCCGGTCCTGCGGTACGGGGGCTCCGGCCGGCAGCAGCATGCCGTCGGTCAGCCAGGCGGTCAGCGGCGCGGCGACGCCCATCCGCTCCTGTTTGGCACGGGAGGTCAGGCCGAGCTTGACGCCGACGATGTGCTCGCCGCGGTCAAGTCGGCGGCGCAGTGTCTCGTCCTGGACGGCGTAGGCGGTGTCCAGGTCGAGTCCGGGCCACTCGTCGGTGATCGGGCCGCGGTCGGTGCGGTGGGCCTCGGCGTCCAGTAGGACGGTGGCGGCGCGGGCGATGTCCCAGCTCATCGGCCGGCCCCCGCCTTCTCGCGCTCCTCGGCCAGCCGCATCGCGATGTCGATGATCATGTCCTCCTGGCCGCCGACGTATCCGGCCTCGCCGACCTGCTGGAGGATTTCGTGGGCGGGTACGCCATAGCGTTCCGCGGCCCGTTCGGCGTGCAGCAGAAAGCTGGAGTAGACGCCCGCGTAGCCCTGCACGATCGAGGAGCGGTCCGTCCACGGCAGCCGGGGGATGAACGGCTTGACCACGTCCTCGGCGGCGGCCAGGGCGAGGCCGACGTCCAGGCCGGTGGGGATGCCCAAGCGCTCGAAGGTGGCGGCGAGCACCTCGGTCGGCGCGTTACCGGCGCCGGCGCCGAGCGCGCACAGGGCGCCGTCGATCTGCCGGGCACCGCCCTGGTAGGCGAGCACCGAGTTGGCGACGCCGAGGGAGAGGTTCTGGTGGCCGTGGAAGCCGACCTGGGCCTCGTGTCCGATCTCCCGCACCAGGGCTTGGACCCGGACCTGTGCGTCGCTCAGCACCAGTGCTCCGGCCGAGTCGACGACGTAGACGCACTGGGCGCCGGCGTCGACCATGATCCGCGCCTGCGCGGCGAGTTCAGCAGGGCCGATGCGGTGCGAGAGCATCAGGAAGCCGACTGTCTCCATGCTCAACTCGCGGGCGGCGGTGAAGTGCTGGACGGAGGTGTCGGCCTCGGTGCAGTGGGTGGCGATTCGGGCCACACGTGCGCCGACGGCGTGAGCGCGCTTCAGGTCGGTGACTGTGCCTACGCCGGGCAGCAGCAGTACGGCGATCTCCGCCCGCGTCGCCTCGTCGACGGCGGCCTCGATCAACTGGATCTCGTCCACTTGGGAGAAGCCGTAGTTGAAACTGGAACCGCCGAGGCCGTCGCCGTGGGCCACCTCGACGACCTCGACGCCCGCCTGGTCGAGGGCGTGTACGACAGCGCGCACCTGTTCCTCGGTGAACTGGTGCCGCATGGCGTGCGAGCCGTCCCTGAGGGTGGAGTCGGTGATCCGCAGCCTGCGCGGCTGCCGGTCGTCGGCGAGGGTGGTCATGAAGTCACCGCCGTGGTCCGGGCGTCCGCCAGCAGGTCACCGACGCGAGCGGCCGCGGCCGTCATGATGTCCAGGTTTCCTGCCCAGGGCGGCAGGTAGTCGCCCCGGCCGCGTACTTCGAGAAAGACGGCCACGCGGGCCTGTCCCTTCCATTCGGGGCGTGGGTGGTCGAACTGGGGGTCCGCCCGCAGTGTGTAGCCCGGGACGTACGCGGCCACTTCGCCGACCATGCGCGCGATGGACTCGCTGACGGCGTCCCGGTCGGCGTCCTCCGGGACGGCGCAGAACACGGTGTCGCGCATGATCATCGGCGGGTCGACCGGGTTGAGGATGATGACCGCCTTGCCCTTGCGGGCGCCACCGACCCGCTCGACGGCGCGCGAGGTGGTCTCGGTGAACTCGTCGATGTTCGCGCGGGTTCCGGGTCCGGCAGACCTGGAGGCGATCGACGCGACGATCTCCGCGTACTCGACCGGGACGACGCGGGAGACCGCGTGCACGATCGGGATGGTGGCCTGCCCGCCGCAGGTGATCATGTTGATGTTGGGGGCGCCCAGGTGCTCTTCCAGGTTCACCGGCGGGCAGACGGGCGGGCCGACGGCCGCCGGGGTCAGGTCGATCGCCTGGATGCCCGCTGCGGCGTAGCGCGGCGCATTCGCGATGTGTGCCTTCGCGGAGGTCGCCTCGAACACCAACTGCGGCGGTTCGGCGCGGGACAGCAGCCAGTCCACTCCGCCCGCTGACGTCTCCACGCCCAGGTCGCGTGCGCGGGCCAGCCCATCCGATGCCGGGTCGACGCCGACCATGTAGCGGACCTCGACCGCCGGGCTGTGCAGCAGCTTGGCGAGCAGGTCGGTGCCGATGTTGCCGGGGCCGACGATGGCCGCGGTCACCTTTCTCATGAACTCTCCTCGGTGAAGCGTGCCGTGACGCTGCCGATCCCGGCGAAGGCGGCGGTGACGGTGTCACCCGCGCCGACGGGGACGGAAGCGGTAATGGATCCCGGCAGCACGACATGTCCCGCCTCCAGGGCCACACCGCGTGCGCCGAGGGTGTTGGCGAGCCAGACCAGCGAGGTCAGCGGCGACCCGAGCACCGCGCCGCTCGCCCCGGTGCCGACCAGGTCGCCGTTCCGGTGCAGTGTGCACCCGGCGAGGCGGAGATCGACGTCCGTCAGCCGGGCCGGGGTGCTGCCCAGGACGACGCCCCCGGAGGAGGCGTTGTCCGCGATGGTGTCGATGATTCCGATGTGCCAGTCGCGGATGCGTGAGTCGATCAGTTCCAGCGCCGGGAGGACGAAGTCCACGGCCGAGGCGGCCTCCGCGACCGTGACTCCCGGTCCGGCCAGGCGACGCCCGAGCACGAAGGCGATCTCCGGCTCGATCCGGGGCTGCAAGAACCGCGCGGCGGGCACGGGTGCGTTCTCCAGCCAGAACATGTCGTCCAGCAGGTGGCCGTAGTCCGGCTGGTCCACGCCCAACTGCCGCTGCATGGCCTGGGACGACAGGCCGACCTTGTGGCCCTTGATCCGGGCGCCGCCGGCTACGCGGCGGCGGATCTGCAGCAGCTGGATCTCGTAGGCGTCCGCGAGCGTCAGGCCCTGGTAGGTGTCCACGAGCGGTTCGACCGGGACCCGGCTGTGGTGAGCGGCGAGCAGGGCGTCCGTCGCCTCGGCCAGGGGCGCGGCTGTCACGACAGCACCCCGTCGTGCTGCTCCGCGGGGTGTGCGACGACGTCCGTCATGACATCTCCGATCGGGTCGGTGCGGGCCGGTCGAGTGCCCCGCCTGTCACGTCCAGGCAGGCGGGACACCCAAACTGTGTACACTTTCGGCCAGTGAAGTCAATACTTGGTCGGCCTATTGACTGGATCCGAAACTGTATGCAGTCTGTTCCAGCAAGGCGCCATCACCGCGCTGGTTTCCACACTTCAGCACTCTGACGCCAGTGCTCCCAGATCATGGCGCGGCAAACAATCGATGCCTGGAGTTCGCATGTCCGTATGGAACCTGGTGACCTGCTGTCCAGAGGAGCCGGGAGCCGTCTCGTTCGTCGCCGCCGCCGACACCGAGGGACGGGTACGACGCCACCCGGCACTGGCGCGGTACCCCGACGTGGGGGCGGCGCTGCGGGACTGGGCGGAGCTGGAGCCGGTCCTGCGCGCCTGGCGGCCCGCCGAGGGTGAACCCCTCGAAGCCGTACGCCTGCTGCCGCCTCTGCCGCGGCCGGGCAAGCTGGTCTTCGCCGGCGCCAACTACCACGACCACCTGCGGGAGATGGGTGTCGAGAAGGTGCCGGACGGCATGGAGCCGTACTTCTTCCTGCTCCCGCCCACGGCGATCGTCGGCCCCGGAGAAGCGGTCTCCATCCCCGGGGACCCCGAGGCCCGTGTGGACTGGGAGGCCGAGCTCGGCGTGGTGATCGGACGGCGGGCCCACCGGGTGCCGGCGGAGCGGGCGCTGGAGGCGGTCGCGGGCTACACCATCGTCAACGACATCTCGGCGCGCGGCCTGCACGCCCGGCCGAACCCGCTGGCGCCCCCGTTCGCCTACGACTGGCTCGCGTCCAAGGGACGCGACACCTTCACACCGATCGGTCCCGGCGTGACGCCGTCCTGGTTCGTACCCGATCCGCAGGCGCTGCCCATCCGGCTGTGGCGCAACGGCATGCTGGAGCAGGACGGGAACACCCACGACATGATCTTCACCGTGGCACAGCTCGTCTCGGCCGCCAGCGCGCTGATGACCCTGGAGCCGGGCGACGTGATCGCCACCGGTACCCCGGCCGGCGTCGGCGCCGCCAAGGGCGTTGCGCTCAAGGAGGGCGACCGGCTGCGCATCCGGATCGATCCACTCGGCGTGCTCGGCAACGACGTACGGCAGGCCGAGCCGCCTCACGCCTTCGCGCACTCGAACACCATGGAGCAGGGATGACCTTCACCGCGGACGCGAGCCGCACGGCCGACACAGCGGATCTCGCACCTCTGTTCACGCCGCTGCGCCTCGGCGGGCGTACGGCCCGCAACCGGATCGTGCAGGCGCCGATGTCCGTCGGCTATGCCAACCCGGACGGCACCGTGACCGACCGCGAGGTCGAGCACTACGCCCGGCGCGCCCGGGGCGGCGCCGGCGTGGTGATCACGGAGAACTTCGCGATCAGCGTCGCGGGCCGGCAGATGCCGTTGCAGACGCTGGTGAACGACGAGGAACAGCTGCCCGGGCTGAGGCTGCTGGCCTCCGAGATCCACCTGCACGGTGCCCTGGCGATCGCGCAGATCGTGCACGCCGGCCGGTACGCGGGGCCCTGGGAGGAGTACGAGAGTCGCCCTCGCCTCGCACCGTCCGCGATCCCCTTCGAGCTCACGCCGGGCCGGGTGGTCACACCGCAGGAGATCACCCCGGAGGAGATCGAGGAGACCGTCGACGCCTTCGTCCGGGCCGCCGACCTGTGCAAGCGCGCCGGGTTCGGTGGTGTGGACATCCATGTGGCGCAGGGTTTCCTGCTGTCCGGTTTCCTCTCGCCGCGCACCAACCGGCGCACCGACGAGTGGGGCGGCGACTTCGAGGGGCGCACCCGGCTCCCGCTGGAGGTGGTGCGCCGGGTCACCGCGAGCACCGGTGCGGACTTCGCGGTCGGCGTGCACCTGCTCAGCGACGAGCGCGTGGAGGGCGGCTGGAGCCTGGAGGACGCCGTGCGGCTCGCTCCACTGCTGGAGGACGCAGGGGCCACGTTCCTGTTCGCGGTCCCGGCCACGTTCGAGACCATGCGCCTGCCCCACAACGCGGACATGCTCAGCGAGCCGGGCTATGCGCTCCACGACACGGCAGCGCTGCAACGCGCGGTGCGGATCCCCGTGGTGGCCAACGGCGGCCTGGGTGACCCCAGGATGGCGGCGCGGGTTCTCCGGTCCGGGCAGGCACAGGCGGTGGGCCTGGCCCGGCCGCTCTTCGTGGACCCCGACTGGCCGCGCAAGGTGGAGGCGGGCGCCGTCGAGACCCTGCGCACCTGCCGCTGCGAGACATCGCTGTGCCTGCGTACCCAGCTGACCGGCTCGCTCTGCGAACGCTGGCCGGACAGCGTGCGGGCGCGCGGCTACCTCGGCCACGACGAAGGGACCACCCCGTGATCACCCTGACCGACATCGCCTACGTGCGCTCGGGCGTCGAGGACCTGGAAGGCGCCGTCCGGTTCGCCGGTGACATCGTCGGCCTGGAGGTGGTCGACTCCGAGGAGCCCGGAGTGACGCACCTGCGCGCCGACCCCCGGGGCCACTGTCTCACCTTCGTCGAGGGGCGCTCCGGCGTCATCTCCTCCGGCTTCACCGTCGCCGGGCTCGACGCCCTGGCCGCCGCGGAGAACGAACTGGAGAAGCAGGGCCTGCGGGTCGAACGCGGCGATCAGGCGGGGGCACGCTCCCGCGGGGTGTCGGAGTACATCGCCTTCGACGATCCCTTCGGCAACCGCATAGAACTCGCTGCGGCGCAGTACCGTTCCGCCGACCAGGTGCGGCCGGCCCGCGACTCGGGGATCACCGAGTTCGGGCACCTGTGCCTGGACGCACCCGATGTGCACGAGGCCCACCGGTTCTGGTCCACGACGTTCAACGCACGTGCTTCGGACTGGGTC
The DNA here is from genome assembly GCF_055657175.1 of Streptomyces sp. NPDC107581. NCBI lineage: Bacteria > Bacillati > Actinomycetota > Actinomycetes > Kitasatosporales > Streptomycetaceae > Streptomyces > Streptomyces sp. NPDC107581. The sequence continues at coordinate 285,049 of NZ_JBVKBH010000010.1, read as the reverse complement.
GGCGACCGCGCATGTCTGATGCGCATCGACACCGTCCATCACAAACTCGCCGTGTTCCAGGGCGAGGAAGCCGCCCTCTGCCACATCAACTTCCAGGTCGACTCCCTCGACGCGCTGATGCGCAACTGGCACTTCCTGACCGACCGGGGCGTGGAGATCGTCATGGGGCCGGGACGGCACCCCACCTCCGGCTCGGTCTTCCTCTACTTCCGCGGCCCCGAGAACCTCACCTACGAGTACGCCGTCGGCGGCCGGCTCATCGAGGCCGGCACAGCGTGGACCCCCCGCGTGTTCGACCCCGAGCAGCCCTCGTCGCTCGACATGTGGCGCGGCCCAGTGGCCCCCACGACCCGGCAGCGCCAGCTGCCCCATGCGGTACGCACCGCGGCGTCGTAGCGGCGCGGCCCCCAGACAGCCCGTACCAGGCCGGCAGCACCGCCCGCCTGCAAACAACCCGTACCTGGCCGGCAGCACCGCCGGCCGGAGGAGAAACGATGATCTTCGTGACCCACGTCGTGCCCGTCAACGAGCCCGGCGAGCCCCGGCTGGACCGTGCCGCCGTGTGGGAGGGACTGGTACTCAAGGCCAACAACGCCCTGCCGTTCGTCCCCTCGATGAGCCACTGCACCGTCGTCGAGCGGTTGGGCGACACCTGCTTCGACCGCGACATCCGCTACCGGGGCGTGGACTTCCGTGAGCGGATCACGCTCGAGGAGCCGCACCGCGTGGTGTTCACCCGGCTGTCGGGCCCGGTGCTCGGCACCATCGCCAACGAGATCGAGGGCGAGGGCGACGACCTGCGGCTGCGCTTCACCTTCGCCCTGGTTCAGACCGGCGTCCCCGGCGGCTCCGAAGCCGAGGCGACGAGCGCCGCGACGATGACTGGTGACTACCTCCAGGCCCTCACCGCGACCCGCGACGCCATGCGCCGCCGCTCCGCGTCCGGCACCGCCACCGCCACCGCCACCGCCACCGCCTGACCCGAACCGACGGCGGCCGGGGCCCACCGACACGGACGAAAGGAACAAAGATGTCCGACACGCCCGACTGGATCGGCTGGACCGACTCCTTCTACGCCGACATCGACGCACAGCTGATCGAGCGCGTCCTCGACCGTTTCGCCCCCGCCGGGGAGCTGGTGTTCGGCAACAACCCGCCCGCCGTCGGACATGCAGCGATCCGTGAAGTGCTGGAGCACCTGCGCGCGGCACTCTCCGGGATACGACACGAGTGGTGCAACTGCTGGCAAGCGGACGACCGGGGAACCGTGCTGCTCGAAGCCCGCGTCCACTTCACCACGCGCGGCGGCGCCGAGCTGACGCTCCCGTGCGTCACGGTCATCGCACGCGCCCCCTCGGGAGCGGTCACCTCGCTGCGGATCCACCTCGACGCCGCTCCGCTGTTCGCGGCACTCGCCGCCGAGTCGGCCACCGCGCCTCCCGAGGCCGCCGGCGGGCTCGCGGCATGAGCGGGCGGACGACGGCCGAGCCGTACGCCGGCAACCTACCCGCAGAGGTGGCCGTCGCGGCACGCACCCTCGCGGCACTGGGCCTGGTCTCGGCGTTCGGGCATGTGTCGGCGCGGCACGGCGACCGGGTACTGATCACACCCCCGGTCGATCTCGCCGAGGCCACCGCCGGCACTCTCCTGGACATCCCGCTGGACTCGACGGCGTTGCCCGCGAACGCACCGGGCGAGGCGTGGGCACACCTGGCCGTCTACCGGGCACGACCCGACGTACGTGCCGTCGCCCGCGCCACCCCCGAATCCGCCTTCGCGGCCGGCGCGGCGGCATCCGGCACCATCCCGCCCTTGCACGGACAGGGCGCCCTGCTCGGAGAAGGCGTACCCGTCCACGACGACGCGCGGCTCATGCGCTCGGCCGGCATCGCCGAAGCCGCCGCACACACGCTCGGCCACGCCGATGCACTCGTCCTGCGCGGCAACGGCGCCGTCACCACCGGCGGCACACCCGGTCACGCCGTCGCCCGCATGTGGCTGCTCGACGCCGCCTGCCGACTGCACCTCGCGGCCCGGCAGGCCGGGGCCGTCCGGGCCCTCACCAGCGAGGAGATCACGGCCTGGCGGGCCGCCGGCCCACCACTGCTCGACCGGCTCTGGGCGCACCTGCGAAGACCCGGCGACCAGCCACCACGGTGACCCATGAGACCCGTAACCCACGCGACCGACGAAGGAAAGCATCATGCGCGTCAGTGGACTTCTCCACTACGGCCTCCAACTGCCCGACCTGGCCCAGGGCAAGGACTTCTACACCGACTTCGGACTGTCCGTCGACGAACACGACAACCGGCTGACCGTACGCTGCGACGGCCGCGACCAGGACCAGACCATGCTCGTCGAGGGACACGACAAGCGCCTGCACCACGTCGCCTTCGCGGCGCCGGGCGGCTCCCTGCCCGAACTGCAGCGCCACCTCGAGTCCCTCGGCATCAGCCTGCGGGATGCCCCGGCCGGCGGTACCGAGGGCGGCCTGTGGTTCAGCGACCCGGACGGCAACGCGGTCAACGTGCGCGAGCAGGAACTCGCCGCGCCACGCCTCGTGGAACCCGTCAAGCAGAACGTGGCCGGTGACTACCGGCGAGTGGACGAGCCGTGCTGGCTCGAGGCCGACGCACCGCCGCGCCCCCGGCGGCTTGGTCACATGCTGATCTTCTCCTCGGACGTGAACCGCTCGCAGGAGTTCTACGAGCGCGCCCTCGGCCTGAGGGTGTCCGACCGGATCACCGGCAAGGTCGTCTTCATGAACCCAGGCCCCGGCGACCACCATGTCTTCGGCTTCATCCAGAGCAGCCACCCGGGCCTGCACCACTCCAGCTGGGAGGTCGCGGGAATCGACGAACTGGCGATGGGCGCCCGCGTCATGGCGGACAAGGGCCACAGCGTCGGCTGGGGCCTGGGCCGGCACACCGTGGGCTCCAACCTGTTCCACTACATCCGGGACCCCTGGGGCAGCTGGATCGAGTACTTCTCCGACATCGATCAGATCACCGAGGCCTGGAAGGGGCAGGACTGGGATGTCCCGCCGGCGGTGTGGTGCCCCCTGATGCCGGAGCAGTTCCTGCAGAATTCCGAGCCGAAGCCGTAGTCGACAGGGACGGGGGGCTCGGTTGCCTCCCCGGGCCGCCCCGCACGGTTGCCATCGGGGGCCGGGCCGCACGGAGGTCAGCCGCGGCCCCAGGGCGACGGACCGGCACTGATCAGGGCCATCGCCCTGGGCACGGCCTCGGGCTTGTAGTCCGGGGCCTGCTCCCGGAGCACCCTCAGCGCGGTCCGCTCCAGGTGATGGGCCAGACGAGACACCGCGGCGTCACGGTCCCCCGCGACCACCGCTTCGAGGATCGCGGGGTGCTCGGTGTCGCCGGGTTCGGACCAGCTCTCGGGATCGTGCCGCTGGGTGATGCGGATGTAGCGGACGCTGCGGTCGGCGAGGACCTCCAGCTGGCGCCGCAGTGGTTCGCCCGCCCCGGCGGCGAGGAGGCGGTGGTACTCGCGGTGCGCGGCGAACCAGCCCTCGACGTCCTTGGCCCGGGCGGCCCGGCGCATTGCCGTCAGGTGCGTCTTGGCCTCCCGTTTCGCCCGGGTGTCGAAGCCGTCCAGTGTCATGGTCAGAGCCAGGGACTCCAGCGTGATCCGCATCGCGTAGTCGCCGTCCAGCTCGGTCGGGTCGATACCCGCCACCCGCATCCGCTGGTTGGGTTCGGACTCGACGAAGCCCTCCTCCTGGAGCATGCGCAACGCCTCCCGCACCGGGGTGCGGCTCACCCCCAGCTGCCGAGCGAGCGCCACCTGCGACAGCACGGTGCCCGGCGCCAGCCGGCCGTCGAGGATGCACTCCCGCAGCAGGGCGTGCAGCGGTCCGATCGACTGCCGGATGCCGGGCAGGTTCAGCGGCTCGATGCCGTCGATGACGATGGTCGGCTGAGGCATGCCCTCCATTATGGCGTATCTGCATACACATTGAACTGCGGCCAGGTAAGTCCGATTCCCGTTCTTCGGGCCGGTGGCACGGCCAGGTGCTGCCCGAGGGGCGCGACCTCCGGTTCACCGGCCGTACGGCCCACGCTCTCCGAAGGGTCCCGGCAACAGCCCCGCGAGTCCCCGGCCGGTGCGGCCGATCCGTCCGGGTAGGGTGTCGCGGCTGCCGCCCCGGTCGGAGGGGCGCATCGCGTGCTCCAGGACCGGCGAGTGCCGCGTGGCGCCACCGGTCGCGGCCACCAGGCCGGGCTCGCCGCCGAGGGCGTCGTCGCCGATCACGTCGAAGCTCGACTTGAACAACCCGTTGCAGGAGGCGGCGAACACCCGGGGGACGGCGATCAGGCCGTCGGCCGAGGTGACCGACTCGATGGCCTCATACAGGTTCGGAGAGCAGAACCCGGAGGCGCGCACAGTTCTCGACGGCGAGCGGGACGCCCTGGCGGATGTCCCTGCCGAACCAGGGATGGACGGAGCCGGAGGGCAGTGCGGCGGAGTGGCGGGCGGACGGCCACCACTCCACTTCGTCACTGCTGCGGCATGAGCACCATGACGAGCGGGACGATCTTTCCGTCGCGCTGACCGGTTCAGGCCTGCAGGAGCTCGGCGACGACCTGGGCGGTGGAGGTGATGGTGGCACCCGCCCTGCCCATGCGACGGAGCGCGAAATCCTGCCCGGTCTTCGGCGGGGGGCCGCCCGCGTCGGCGACGACCTGGACCTCGTACCCCAGGCGCAGTGCCGTCAGGGTGGTGTGGACGGTACGCACGTCGTTGCCGGTACCCGCGATGATCAGCTTTCTTCGCCCGGTCTCCCGTACGACGGAGGCGAAGCCCTCCTCGTCCATGCCATGGACGCCGCCCTGACGCTTGATGTGCGCCTTGAACCCCTCGGGAGCAACCTCCCCCGGTGCGGCCGACAGCGGGCCCTCGTCGGGCGCGTCCATGGAGGAGGTGAAGAGCAGGGGGATGCCATTGGCCTTGGCGGTCTTGGCGAGAGCCACGGCGTTGGCCTCCATCCGGTCGAAGGGGGTGGAGCGGACCCACCCCAGGGCGCCCACCTGTTGGTCGATGAGCAGCATCGCCGTGTCATCGGCGGTGAAGGAGGGTGCGGACACGAGGGAGACCTCTCTGCTGAGCCGATGAGCCACACGGGTGGGCACGGACCGGCACGCGATTACTTGGCTGACCAATTTTCTTGCTCACGACCCACAGGCCGGCAGCGATCGCACTGCGGAACACCCCCGCACGGAGACCGGTCCCGGTCCGGTCGCCCGACAGCCGGACCGAGACCGGCCACGGCCTTCGCAAGCGTCACGGGCGGACACGGTTACAGGCCGACCCACCAAGGCAAAACGAGCCGTCCGGCACAGCGCCCGTCAACCCGCACCGGGTCGACGGAGGCACCGAGAAGCACAGGCACGGCGATGGTCCACTCCGCGAGCCGGCGCTGCGACGCACTCCCTTGGTCGGCCAATTCTGGAGGGGTGAGATGATGTGTCGACCAACGACTCGCCCCGCCCTTCATGGAGGATCAGCCGCCATGCCGCCAGCGTCCGAATCGGTCCGGAACAAGGACGACGCGGTACCGACCGTCGCCGACGCTCCGATGAGCGAGGCACTCTTCCGCGCTGCCCGTGTGCACCGGATCATGGCGGGCAACCTGCTGCGTGAAACGGGCCTGTACCCCGGGCAGGAACTGCTGATGATGCAGCTCTGGGCCCAGGGTGAACAGCGTCAGGCCGATCTGATCAAGACGCTGGGCCTGGATCCCTCCACCGTCACCAAAATGCTCCAGCGCCTCGAGCAGTCCGGATTCGTCACCCGCAGCCCCTCCCCGCACGACCGGCGGGCAGCCGTGGTGAAGCCCACCCGGGCCGGCCGGGCCCTGCGAGACCAGGTCCAACAGGCTTGGCGGGACTTGGAGGCAATCACCTCCGCGGGGTTCACGCAGGAGGAATACGAGCAAGCGATGCGCGTGATGACCCGGATCGAGGCCAACCTCAACAGCGCGCCGTCCGCAGACAGCGAGCCGTCGGCTCCGTCGTGACCGCGACGCCCGGTTGTCCGGGCCACTCCAGCGGGTCACCGGTCCGGGCTGCGCCGATTCGGCAGCACTCACCGTCGCTCACGGCGGCCGGCCGGCGCGCAGGGGGCCGGTCCTGCCGGCCCGTCAGTTCGGCGGAAGCACGATCTCACGCTTGAGGATCTTGCCGGTGGCGCCCTTGGGCAGGGCATCGACGATCCGGACCACGCGGGGGTACTTGTAGGCGGCGACGCGGGACTTGACGAACTCGCGGAGTTCATCGGTCCCCGCCCCGATGCCGGGCTTGAGGGTGACGACGGCGGCGACCTCGTCACCGTGAACGGGGTGCGGTACGCCGACGACGGCGGCTTCGGCCACGGCCGGATGCTCGTAGAGGACCTCCTCGATCTCCCGCGGGTAGACGTTGAATCCGCCGCGAATGATGAGGTCCTTCTTGCGGTCCACGATCCGGAAGCAGCCGTCGGGGTCGCGCACGCCGATGTCGCCGGTGCGGAGCCAGCCGTCCGGGACGGTCTCGGCGGTGGCCCGAGGGTTGTGCCAGTAGCCCTTCATGACGTTGTGTCCGCGGATGACGATCTCGCCGGGGGTGCCGTCGGGCACCTCGGCGCCGTCCGGATCGAGCACCCGCATCTCGACGCCGTCGACCGGGGTGCCGATGGTGCCGGGGCGGCGGGGGCGGTCGGGGTGGTTGAAGCAGGCGACCGGGGACGTCTCGGACAGGCCGTAACCTTCGAGGACCGGGCAGTGGAATGCCGTTTCGAAGGCGTGCAGGAGCTCCACCGGCAGTGAGGCTCCGCCGGAGACGCACACCCGCAGCGACGTGGTGTCCGCTTGGCCTGTCGCGGCGAGCAGGGCGCCATACATCGTCGGAACACCGAGGAACGCGGAGACTTGGTCCCGTTCGATGATCTCCAGGGCCCTGACTGCGTCGAAGCGGGGCAGCAGGGTCAGGCAGGCTCCGGCGGCGACGGCACAGTTGAGTCCGACGACCTGACCGAAGGCGTGGAAGAGCGGCAGTCCACCGAAGACCACGTCCTGCTCGGTGAGTTGCAGAAGTGTGGTGCGCGTGACCGCGGTATTGCGGGCCAGGTTCTCGTGGGTGAGTTCGGCGCCCTTGGGCCGCCCCGTCGTCCCGGAGGTGTAGAGGATCACCGCGGTGTCGGACGGCTCCCGGGAGGTCACCTCCCATACCGGGTCGTGGCTCGCCAGTAGTCCGTGGATCGCGTCTGCCGGTACCGCGATGTGCGCCGTTCCGGCTGCCTGGGCACCCTGGAGCGCGTCCTGGGCCTCATGCGGGGCGAACAGGATGGAGGTTGCGGAGTCGTCCAGGTGGTACTCCACCTCGCGTGCCCTCAGCAGCGGGTTCATCGGCACCACGACGGCCCCGGCACGCAGGATGCCGTAGTACAGGACGGCGAACGCGGGGACGTTCGGCAGCATCAGGCCGACCCGGTCGCCCGGCTTCACCCCGGTGCTCAGCAGGAGGGACGCGGCCCGGGCGCTCGTCTCGTCGAGTTCGGCGTACGTGAGGGTGGAGCCGTCGAGCCGGACGGCCGGGCGGCCGGGATGGCGCGCCGCCGAGTCCACCAGGATCGCGGCAAGGTTGGCGTGCGAGCGGGAAGGCATGTGCATGGCCTCTTCGGCGTTCCGGGCCGACTCCCGGATGACGCTCCGAACTTGTGGTGGATCGATTGGCTGTCTTCGACTTGTTGCCGTGTCCTGATCAGTCGACGTTTCCGGGGCCAGGAGGGGAATGAGTACGGCGGCGACGGCCAGGTGTATCAACGCCAGGGTCGCCTTGGTGCCGCTGGATGCCGCGAGATACGTCAGCGGCGTGAGTGACAACAACAACACGGCGACGGCCAGTCGAGTCCAGACGGTCGAGGCCCGGTCGGTCAACCGGTCCAGCCCCTTTCGCGTCGCCGCGGCGAGCAGGGAGACAACGAGCGTGCTACCGGCGACGCCGGGCAGATCCACGTCCCGGGCCGGCCATCCGCCGCCGAGCCCGACACGGAGTTCGACGCCCAGGATGTGGGCAGCGGTCCACAGCAGGCTGGCGGCCAGGACGGCGCCGCCGATCGCGGATGCGGTGCAGCGCAGGTCCGGGGTGGCCAGGCGGGTGGGTGGGGCGGTCATCGGAATGCTCCGTCATGAGGTGAAGGACGGTCTCGCCGCTGCGCGGCAGGACTCGACAGCGCGGCGCACCGTCGGGAGTTCGGGGAGGAAGTGGGCTGTCGTGGGGTCCGCGGGCTCCACCGCTGAGGTCGAGGGCGATGAGCACGCCGAGCCGGGCGATCGCGGGCACTGAAATGCCCAGGGTCACGTCCCTGACGCCGGGGTCCCGACGGAGTGATCGAGACCGAGCGAACCGCAGGCGGACGCCACGGCACAGTGCTTGCAGCGGCGTGAGCCGGTACCAGAGCCCCTCGTGGGGGTCGCGGGCGATCGTCGCGGCCGAGGTGCCGCCGCGATGTCGGTGTGCTCTTGCCATGTCCGGTCGTCGGTGAGGGGACCGTCCGGGCGGGCCGTCGGGCGTCGCACTCATTCCCTTTCCAGGACCGGAAGGAGAAGTCGTGAGCTGGAGTGCACCGTGTTGACGCCCGGGATGCCGACTGGGGCGTGGCTGAACAGCATCATGGGGCGGAAGTCCTCGCGGGTGTCGTCGCTGGTGAGGATCAGCCGGATGCGGTGCCCGGTGCGGAAGCGGCGCGCGTTGGCCACCAGCGGGATGCGGTACTCGACCGGCTCCCCCGCAGGGACGGGATCCCGCGTCCTCATCGGGAGGACGGGCCTGCCCGTCTGACTCGCGTCCTCGTCGACGTGGCGCATACTGGCGCGCAGCCAGCCCTGGGTGATGTCAGCGGCCTCACCGTCCGGGCCGACGTCTTGCAGGAGCAGGATCCATCCCGTGTCGCTCCCACTGCTGGTGGCGGTGAGCCGCAGCTCGGGGTGACCGACCATGTCGAGGTCGCCGGGGAGGGGGTCACTGGACCAACTCAGCTGAGCGGGCATGGCGTTCGCACCGTCCGTGGCGTAGCTGCGTTCGCCCGGCCGCTCGTCGGCCGCCAGGGAGCCGTCGGCGTTGAGGGCCAGGGCGGTGTGGGTGGCCGGCGGAGGCCAGGAATCGGCGGTGCGCCACTGTTCGGCCCCGGGCAGCCAGTAGCGGACGGCAGGGCCCTCGAGAATGCCGGTGTCCCGCCCCTTGAGCCAGTGGTCGAACCAGGCGAGGGCCTCGATGTGCATGCTCTCCCATGGCCAGGGCAGGCTGTGCTCCCCGAGCATGGCCATGCGCACGTGAGGGTTGCGGGCGAGGGCCTCCCAGGCTTCGAAGACGCCGGGCAGATGAAGAGCGACGTTGGACCACTCGCCGCCGAGGTAGACGGGGATGTCGACACCGGCGAGCAGTTCGGTCACGTCACGCTCGTCCCACCACGCATCCCGGACGGGGTGCTCGGTGGCCACCGCGTCCAGCAGGGTGTCCCATGGGTGGCCGTCGTGGCGGAAGTGGCTGATCAGCTGCAGGGCGCGGGTCGCCTGGACGGAATCGATGTGGTCGAACCGGCGGTGGACGGCGGGAATGGCGAGGACCTTACGCAGGAGACGGGACAGGCCCCTGCGGTAGAGACGGTCGCCGTGGGCGGACAGGACGCCCAGCGCATGGAACCAGGTGGTGACGAAAGCCGCGCTCATCAGGCCGTTGTGGTAGGTGGCTTCCCGGACCTGGACAGTGACGTTGAAGGGGAACAGGGCCTTGAGGTGAGGCGGGCGCTGGGTGGCCGCCTCCATCTGGGTCATGGCGTAGTAGCTGAGGCCGATCATGCCTACGTTCCCGTCGCACCACGGCTGCCCGGCGACCCACTCGACCAGGTCGAACAGGTCCTTGCGCTCCTGCTCGTCGAAGAAGGTGTAGGTGCCGCCCGAGCCCACCGTGCCGCGGAGGTTGGCTATGACATGGGCGTACCCGCGCGGTGCCCAGAAGTCACTGGCGCCGGCCTCGATGATGGCCGCGGGGGCGCCCAGGTCCTGGAGCTGGCGGGGGTAGGGGGCCGCCGCGATGAGCGCGGGGAACCTGCCGTCCGTGTCGGGGCGGTGGACGTCGGCCAAGAGCCGGATGCCGTCGCGGACCAAAACGGGCACATTGTCCTCGCGGGTCATCCCGTGGAGAGCCGGGGACAGGTTGCGGTACTGACGACCGGTGGTCTGTGGTCCGTTCAGCCGACGCTGACCGGCCTCCACCCCAGCTGCCTTGAACCGAGCCATGGCACCCTCATTTCCACACGTACGGAAATTAACGTGGCTGACGGTACGCTCGCCACCCTGCTGCGGGCAAGGGAAATTTCAATACAGCGTGAAATTAAGCAGCGCCGACGAGCGGCCGGGCCGGGTTCGACGTCCACTGGAGGCGGCGCCCTGGGTGCACCGTCCGGCATGGGCAGCGAGGCACAGCGGACGGCGACTGCGTCCGGCAAGGGGCACGGTGATCCACTTCGGGCACGAGCCCGGCGCGGTGCCGAGCAGTCGGAGCGCCGCTCCACCGAGAGCTGCAGCTCCGCCCCCGCCCCCGCCCCCGCCCCCGCCCCCTACGAGCGCAGACATACACCCCTGCGCGGTTGGTCGGCCGCGTTCACATGACCGCTCGCGACACGGCCCTCACCCTGCGCCCGCTCACAGGACCAGGACCCCCCACCGGCATCCGCCACGGTGGGTCCAGAGCAGGTCTAGAGCTCGAACCAGACGCGCTTGCCGTACGGGAGAGGGACGGTGCCCCAGCGGAGGGCGAGGGCATCGACCAGGGCCAGGCCGCGCCCTCCCTCGTCCTCACCCCCGGCGCGGACGACGGTGGGCAGCCTGCGCGAGCCGTCGGTGACGGCGACCCGGGCGCCGCGCTCGGCGGAGTGAACGGTGATGAGCAGGGTATGGCCGCCCGCGTACCTGATCGCATTGCCCACCAGCTCGGACACCAGCAATTCGGCGACATCGGCGAGGCGGGTGAGGCCAAGGGCGGCGAGCCGCTTGGCGACCAGGTCCCGGGCCAGGGCCGCCGACCGCGGCTCACACGGCATGATGCCCACCCGCTCGGCCGTCACCCCGCCTCCCTGCCGAGACTGCACCGACCTCCTCATCGCAGAGGCCGTCACAGGTACGGAGGCCCAGGCGTCCACGTCGGGGCGGCAACCATCCACTGGCGGCCGACTGCCGTCGCGGACCGGGACGGACACCCCGTCTTCCCAGGTCATCACCTGGACAAGGGGAATTTCTGACACTGACGACCGGTGGTCTGCGGTCCGCAGAACTGACGCTGACCAGGCTCGACGCCAGCGGCCCGAATCGGGGCCATGGCACTCTCATTTCCATGCGTCAGGAAATTAACGAGCTCCACGCTACGCCGGCCACCACACCAGGGCAAGAGGAATTTCCATTCGGCATGAAAATAAGCAGACGGGGAGGTCCGTCCTGGCGGCCCGCTACCGGTCAGGCGCCCTCCGAGACATCCCCACCCAAGGCACCGGTCAGGTAATGCTGCACGACCGGCCCGATCAGGCGGATGACCTGTTCCCCGGGCATGTCGGCGATGCGGTCGATCGCCCAGACGTAACGCGTCATGGCCAGACCCACGATCTGGGTGGCGACCAGGTCCGAACGCAGCCCTGCCTCGTCGTCGGGAAGGCTCGCCGAGACGACCTGCAGGACAAGAGCGGAGAAGACCGCACGAAGGCGTTCCATGGCGAAGGGTTCATGGCTGGCCGCGAGGATGATCGAACGCAGGATCTCCGAGGTGGCCGGATCGTCCCACATGGACAGCGTCGCCTCCACAAAGGCCCGCCCACGGTCCTCCAGTGGCACGTTGGCGGCCTCGACAATGGCCTCACCGAAGGCTTCCGGTGGCTCCAGCGCCGCCTTCAGCAGTCCCACCTTGTTGGAGAAGTAGTAGTTCACCAGGGTGGGATCCACGTCGGCGGCCTGCGCCACGGCCCGCAACGAGGTCCCGCCGTAGCCCCGCTCGGCGAAGGACGTGCGCGCCGCCGCCAGAATGTGATCCGCCTGCGCGCCACGCTCCCCCCGGGGGCCCCTGCCTGCTCGCGCTGCCATGTCCCGCCCTCTCCTCTGCCGGTTCCACACTCGCCCGATGGGCCGCGACGAAGTTTCACCACACACTGAAACTTGTTTCAGCGTACCGTGAAATTGACTCCACCGTGCTGTCCCCGCCATGGATGCACGCAGCCACCCGGACACCGCGAACGGAAGTGGACGCGAGGCGGGTACGGCCGGTGAGGTGAGCACCCCTCCGCACAACCGGACCGCACGCGGCGGATCGGCGCTCACGGAACGGGGAGTTCAGCGAGGACGGATGCATCTCGTACTCCGGCTCGCCCCACGGGTCGCCTGCGGCCACGGCGCTCACCAGCACGCTTCTTGGGTCCGGCCAGCGGCGCACCGGTCAGCGTACCCGGACAGCAGATGCGCGAACACGGCTACAGCCGCTCTCGCGTGATGCTCATGCCGAGCCTGTACGAGTCCTCGGGGCGGGTCGCGGTGGAGGCGTTCGCCTCCGGCATCCCGGTCATCGCCCACCCCACTCCCGGACTGGTCGAGTCCCTTGGTGAAGCCGGGATCTTCGCCTACCGCGACGACCTCAACGCCTGGATCGACGCCCTGGCATCCCTGAAGGACCCCGCCAACTGGGCCCGGGCCTCCCACCGGGCCAAAGCCCGCTCCATCGAACTGAGTGCCACACCGGTTCGGGGCTGGAGGTGAGGGTTTCCTGCGGCATGGTCTGCCGCGGCGCGGCCGGGGCGGCCGGCAGGCGTGGCCGCGACCGCTATGCATCTGCGGTCTGCTTGATGGCTGCACGGGGCTCGAGGGCACGGGTCCCCCGCAAGCCGGCGGGGGCGCTTTCTCCAATCTGGGCATCGCCCTTCAGGCTCGATTCTTGCGGGACCGGAGCGGTGATCCGCGCCCGTGCTCGCCACGGTGCTGCGAAGGTCGACTCGCCGCGGGTGTGGTGGGCGCCGGGCGGGCGCGCGGAGGAACCCGCAGCGAAGAAGATCCGGGGCAAGGAGGGCATGCTGCTGCGGGTCGCGCAGGCGGCGTTGTCCGAGCCGTACGACACCGTGCGGCCAGGTGATCTTCCCGGTGGCCGGCGGCGAGAAGGCGCTGGCGGGCGGCGGTGCTGGACGACAAAGGCCGCGTCGAGTGCATCCCCTCATAGCTGTGCGTGCTGGTGGCACTTCGGGAAGGCAGTGCGGCACCGGGAGATCTGGGTGGTGGGCGCGGACCGGTGGCGCAACCCGGAGGACCGACTTCGAGGACAACCAGGACCTGCACCAGGCCGCCCTGGGACAGCCCCAGGACGCCGGCGAGTTCATTACCGCCCTCCAGAGCAAGCTCCGGGCCTCGCTGGACCGATTCGGGCGGGGCGACCGATCGCGGACGCACCGGGACGGGGACCGAGAGACACGACACCGGCGCCGGCACATCCCGTCTCTACCGCCCAGTTACGTCCCCGCAGTCTGTCGCTGCCTCGGCGAGTGCGCGTACCAGTGGGGTCGCACGGTCCGTGCGCCAGATCAGGGCCCACTGAACGGGCGGGGCATCGTGGAGGGGGAGGTGGACGACGTCGGTCTGCGCGTTGTAGCGCCGCCCCTCGTCGGGGACTGTGCACACCGCGTCGCCTGCCGCGACGAGGGCAAGGATCTCGTAGAAGGTGGCGACGGCGGGGCCGCGGCGGACGGGACGTCCGGCCGGTGTGCGGGCCGGAAGGACGGCCGTCTCCCAGTAGGCGGGAAGGGAGCCGTTCAGGCGCGGCACGATGTGGTCTCCGAGCACCTCCATGCTCACCGACTCCTGCCGGGCGAGCGGGTGATCCGCGGCCACCATCAGGTTGAGCGGTTCCTCACGCAGCACCACTCCGACGGTCAGGTCCGGCTCGCGGACCGGCAGCCAGGTGGTCAGCGCGTCGACCTCGCCGGCCCGCAAGGCGCCGAACGGATCGCTGAAGAACACTTCCTGGAAGCGAAGTTCGGCGGACGGGTGCCGGGCACGGAAGCGGGTCAGGACCGGGGTCATGTCGTGCATCTGTGCGCCCATGACTCCCAGCGTCAGTGTGCCTGCCGTGTGACGGGCGATGGTGGTCACCTCCGCCATGGCTTCCTGGATTCCCTCGTATGCCGGCTTCAGCCGCTGGAGCAGCACCTCTCCGACGGGGGTCATCCGCACGTGGCGGCTGGTTCGCTCGAAGAGCTGGGCGCCGATGACGCGTTCCTGTTTCTTGATCGCCTGGCTGACACGGGCCGGGGAGACACGCAGGCGTTCGGCGCTGCGGCCGAAGTGGAGCTCCTCCGCGAGCGTCAGGAAGATTTCTATGTCCCGCAGTTCCATCTTGTCCCCCGGATTTGTGAACCTCTGGGTTAACGACCATAACAAGATCGGCCGTTGTTCCCGGGTCGTCCGGTACGCATGCTGGGTACCGGGCCGGGAGGCCGCCTCCCGCAGGTGATGCAATGAGCCGGCACGAGGCAGCAGGACCGACCCGCCCGATTCAGCCGACGACCCGAAAGAAGCGGACCACGCGGAAGACGCGTACCTCATCGGACATGAGGCCTCGCCGCCCCGGGCTCCGCCCACCGAGCACGAACCCCCACGGAGAGATTCCCGCGTGACATCTGACCCGAGCGCTGCCCAGACACCTGACCCGGCCACCATCCATCCACTGCCTGCCCACGAGCGGGTCGTCTTCCTCAAGCCACTGGTCGCCGGGACGAACGTCGTGGCAGGTGACTTCACCTACTACGACGACCCCGACGGCGCGACCGACTTCGCGCAGCGCAATGTGCTGTACGCCTACGGACCGGAACGGTTGATCATCGGCAAGTACTGCGCGATCGCCACGGGCACCCGGTTCCTGATGGCCGGCGCCGACCACCCGTCGATGGGGGTGTCCACCTTCCCCTTCACCATGTTCGGCGGCGAGTGGGCCGAGCGGACCCTCGACCTCGTCACCGGCATGCCCAGCCGCGGGGACACGGTGGTCGGCAACGACGTGTGGTTCGGATACGGAGCCACCGTGATGCCCGGGGTACGGATCGGCGACGGCGCAGTGATCGCGGCCGGATCGATGGTCAGCGCCGACGTGCCGCCCTACACCATCGTGGGCGGAAACCCGGCCAGGACGATCAGACAACGCTTCGACGACAGCGACATCGAACGGCTCGTGCGCGTCGCCTGGTGGGACTGGCCCGTCGAGCTGGTGACCGCGCACGCCCGCACCATCATGGCCGGCTCCCCGCGGGACATCGAGCGCGTCGCCGCCGCCGAAGGTCTGGAGCAGCAGCAGTGACGGCCCAGACCGTCGAGGAATACGCGGTGTCCGGTCGCGACAGCGGCCCGTACGCGATCACCACCGGCCCGGACGGCGCACTGTGGTTCACCATGGTGCACAGCGGCAGGATCGGTCGGCTCGTCCCGGGACAGGAGCCGACCAGTCATCAGCTCGCCCCGGACAGCGGTCCGACGGTCATCAGCAACGGGCCGGACGGCGCACTGTGGTTCACCGAGTACCGGGCTCATCGGATCGGCCGGATCACGACGGCCGGCCGGGTGACGGAGTTCGCGCTGCCGACCGCTCAGTGCGGTCCGTTCGGTATCGCCGCAGGGCCGGACGGCGCGCTGTGGTTCACCGAGACCGCGGCCGACCGCATCGGCCGCCTCACCACCGACGGAACGGTCACGGAGTACCTGCTGCCGAGCACCGGCGCGTTCCCCTCCGCGATCGTCGCGGCCGGGGACGCCATGTGGTTCACGATGAACCAGGCCAACGCCATCGGCCGCATCGGCATGGACGGCCACATCACGGTCCACGAGCTGCCCACCGAGGCGGCCGCGCCGGTGGGTATCGCCGTGGGCCCGGACGGAGGTATCTGGTTCACCGAGATCGCGGCCGGTCAGATCGGGCGGAGAGAGCCCGGCGGACGGATCACCGAGTACCCGCTGCCCGACCGCTCGGCCCGGCCGCATGCCGTCACCACCGACGCCGACGGCACGGCGTGGTTCACCGAGTGGGGCGGCAACCGCGTCGGCTCGGTCACGTCCGACGGCACGGTCACGGTCCACGACCTGCCCACCCCGGGCTCCGAGCCGCACGGGATCACGGTGGGCCCGGACGGCGCCCTGTGGACGGCCCTGGAGACAGGCGCACTGGCCCGCATCAAACCGACCACCACCAGAACGACCACTACCACCAAGAACACCGCGCAGAGGAACGCCTCATGAAATACGCTCTCGTGATCTTCGAAACGCACGCGTCACGCGCCCGGATCCAGGCCGACCGCGACGCCTATCGGAAGGCGTACCAGACCTGGATCGGCGAGCTCGCGGCAGCGGGCAAGCTGGTGGGCGGCGACGCCCTCGACACCGAGCACCAGGGCCCCGTCACCGTGCGCAAGACGGCGGACGGATCCGTGGCGGTGACCGAGGGGCCCGTGCACAGCGGCGAGGAGACTCTCGGCGGCTGGTTCGTACTGGAGGTGGCCGACCACGCCGAGGCCATCGAGCTGGCCCGCGGCTTCCCCACCCCGGAGGCGCTCGAAATCCGCCCGATCCTCGAATCGGCCTGAGCGGCATGCGGCCCTCGCCGCCCTCCGCCCGGACACCCGGCGTGCCTGACCAGCACGACATACCGGTCCGGAGCGCTGTACCCCTTCACAGGAGTTGACTTGGCACTGACATCGGTGAGCTACCGACCTCTGACCGGCCCCGAGGAGATCGACCTCTTCTGCCGGCTCTCCTACGTCCTCGACCACGAACTGACCGATGACTTCGCCTGCGGCTGCCGTCGCCCCGAGTGGGCCTGGGTGGCTCTGCACGGCGACCGTCTCCTCGCCCGGCTCGCCTGGTGGACGACCCCAGGCGGTGACGTCCCACTGCAGTTCGACTTCTTCGACATCGATGACACGCTGCCCCCGGCCGACCGCCACGAGATCGGCCTGCGGCTGTTCGAGACGGCGACGGCGACCGTCTTCCCAGCGGGCGCAAAGCTACCGGAGTACAGCCGCTTCGTCCCGCCCGACTGGCACCACGAGCCCGCAGCCCGCGAGGTGGTCGAATCCCGCACGCGCGTGCTGGAGAGCACGGGCGCACGGCTGCTGGTCGAGCGGCTGCGGCTGCAGTGGACCCCGTCGTCCCCACTCCCCGAGTCCAAGGGGCGTCTCGTCTTCCGCCCGGTGGCCGACCGTGAGGACCTCCTCGCCCTGATGACCCCGGTCATGGAGGGCACCCTCGACGCCCACAGCCAGGCGGACCTGGCATCCGGGCTGAGCCCGCGCGAGGCGGCGGAACGCCACTACGACGGAGAGTTCGCCAGGTTCACGAGCCCGCACGAGTGGTGGCGCATCGCCGAACTCCCGGGCGATGGCGGCCCGGTGGGCTTCGTGATCCCGGCCCGCAACAGCTACCACCCGATCATCGCGTACATCGGTGTCCTGCCCGCACACCGCGGCAACGGCTACGTCGACGAGATCCTCGCCGAGGGCACCCGCATCCTCGCCGCCGAGGGCGTAGACCGCATCAGGGCATCGACGGACCTCGGCAACGTCCCCATGGCGAAGTCCTTCGCCCACGCCGGATACGCCAACTTCGAACGTTCCCTCAACCTGGTCTGGGACTGACCCCACCTGCCGCGTCTCCGGATTTCCCCCATGACGGTCTCCGGAGACGTGGCAGGCGCCTGACCTGCGATGCGGATCAGGCCAGGAAGGCTCTAGTGACCTGAGTCAGAGATCCGTCGTTGGTCGGGCATGTGGCGTCCGGGTCCGAAGATTCCGCCGTTGTCGGTCACTGATGCCCAGCGGGCGGTGCTGGAGGGCTGGTTACGCCGCCGTACGACGGCTCAGGCTCTGGCTCAGCGGTCGCGGATCGTGCTGGAGTGCGCCGAAGGCCACTCGATCATGGAGGTGTCCCGCCGGCTGCGGATCACTCCGGACACGGTCCGCACCTGGCGGCGCCGCTTCATCGAGCGGGGGCTGGACGGCTTGTGCGACGACCCGCGGCCCGGCGTCCCCCGGAAGATCACCGACGCTGATGTCGAGCGGGTCATCGTCAAGACGCTTGAGGAGACGCCGAAGAACGCGACCCACTGGTCGACGAGGTCGATGGCCGCAGCCACGGGAATGTCGCAGTCGACGGTCTCACGTAACTGGCCGGCGTTCGCCTTGGCCCCGCACCGGTCGCTGACGTTCAAGCTGTCGACCGACCCGCTGTTCATCGACAAGGTCCGCGACGTCGTCGGCCTGTATCTCGATCCGCCGGAGAAGGCCCTGGTGCTTTGCGTGATCACCGGGAGGTG
Organism: Streptomyces sp. NPDC107581; assembly: GCF_055657175.1. Classification (NCBI taxonomy): domain Bacteria; kingdom Bacillati; phylum Actinomycetota; class Actinomycetes; order Kitasatosporales; family Streptomycetaceae; genus Streptomyces; species Streptomyces sp. NPDC107581. Next base: position 266,672 of record NZ_JBVKBH010000010.1, on the reverse strand, counting down.
GTCGGCGCGATCGCCTTCAAGTTCCAGACCGGTACCCAGTGGGTGCATAGGGCGAGCCCCGGGCATCCGATTATCCGGGTCCCGTGGGTTTCCTGCGCTCCGGGCCGGGTGCGGGCCTCGCAGTGCGCCAGGATTGTCATGCTCAGACGGGGCCCGCTGGAGGGGCCGTCGTACGGTGATGCAAGATCGCCCCATGAACCACACCAATAGACGCACCGTCCTCGCCTCCGTCGTCGCCGCCGCCGGACTGCCCACCCTCAACGCCGTGGTGGGCAGCGGCGCCACGCCGGCCGCGGCAGCCGACCAGTACGGGTCCAACACCGAGCTGTACACCCGAACCGCCGCCAAGGAAGGCACCGACTGGATGCGCCGGTTCCGTATCGGCGCACCGGTACAGGTCACGGACAATGCCCGCAGCACGAGCAGCCCTGTCAGCAGTACGGCGGTGATCGCACCGCACGGCGGTGGGATCGAGGCGGGTACGAGCGAGCTGTGCCTGGCCGTCGCCGGTTACACGCCCTTCGACGCCAACACCGACCCGGCGGCCGCGGCCGTGCCCGGAGAGCCGCAGCGCGACTACTGGATGTTCGAGGCCCTGGCCAACTCGGCCGCGCAGCACGTCACCGCCACCCACTGCGACGACCCGGCCGCCCTCGCCGTCTGCGCCGACAATCTGTACGCCGTCTCCCTGCACGGCTTCGACGACACGGCCGTGAAGAAGATCACCATCGGCGGCCGGGACGAGCGGCTCAAGCGCAACCTGCTGGCGGCCTTCACGAAGTACGGTCTGACCTCCCCCGCGACCAAGGCCGACTGGAACGTGACCGTGGTCTTCGCGGGCCCCACCGACCCCATCAACGGCGACGACCCGGCCAACATCGTCAACCGCACCCGCACCGGGGCCGGCGCACAGTTGGAGCTTTCCACGGCGCTGCGCGAGGCGATGTTCGGTGACTTCTCCGGCGCGGCCAAGCGCAGGACGACGGCCGGCGTGCCGAGCGACGACAGCCCCTACGCCGACCACTTCTGGAACGGCTTCGTGAGCGCCGTCCGCGAGGCCATCAAGAACCACGAACTCGGCCTCAACCAACTCCAATAGTGCATTCGGGACCAGCTCCAGTAGTGCTTCGATACGTCGAGCGACATCGGCTGGTGGTCGGCATCTTCTTGGTGGGGACTGCTCCTGCCCGAGAAACGGGCGAGGGATCACGGGCGGCGCCGGCGGTCCGGGGTGCCTGACGACGTCGGACATGTCCCCAGGCCCCGCCCGGCAATGGCACTGCCGACCGGGCCGTGGCGAGAAGGCCCGTCGGCACCCGCGGTCGAGCGGCGGCTCCGCGCAGAGCCAGAGGCCATGGGTCACCGTGCGGCCACGGACCGACACTGCGCAGTGCGCTGTTGAGCCGCTGGAGCGCCAACTCCTTACCAGTCGCTGACATGCCGGTCGTCTGCCGGTCCCACGCTGCGCACGCCTGGCACCATGGTGCAGCGCCGGCAGGTCCTGGGCACGGCGGATCGCCTGCGAGCCCCGCATCCGCCACGGGTCCGGCATTCGCCGCGAGTCCGGCGGCGGCAACAGGACGGCACGGTCAACGGCCCTGTGGTCCGTCCGACCGTGCGCAAGGCCGTCGCTGCGGCATTGGAGAAGCGGCTGCTGCAGTGACAGGGCGCCCCGAGCTTCTGCCCGGGGCGCCCACACGTCCTTGGGCCTCCCGCCGCACGCCACTTGGTCCCCAGCGGAAGCAGCCCCGGGCCCTCTCGTGCAGCCCGGCCCTGCGCGCGGAGAGGTGACTCACCCCTGCCGGAGCAGCCCACCCCCGTGGGCGCGGTGTCACGGATCTCCGTCACCCGACCCACCTGAGGTGCCGCAGATGCCCCCGGACAGGCCTCAGTCGCCGGACCCTGCGGGCAGGTCCTACGGCCTGCGGGTCCGGGCCGCGATCCAGCCCGCCATCGCCCGTACGCCGAGGCCGATGGCGCGCTCGTCCGGGGCGAAGTCGGGGAAGTGCGGGTAGCTGGTGGTGACGGGTGCGCCTGGGGCACGGACACCGAGGAAGGTGAACGTGCCGGGGACGCGGTCCAAGTAGAGGGCGAAGTCCTCGCCGCTGAAGGGAGGGAAGGCCGCATGGAGCTCGGTGACCGCGCCTCGGCCGAGTGTGCGGCGCAGGTGGTGGGCGAGCCTGCGGACGTCCCGTTCCGGGCAGACCATGGCGGGGAACGGATCGGCGGGGAAGTTCACCTCGGCCCCCGCGTGTGCCGTGGCCAGCCGGCGGATGTCCTCGCGTACCTCCTTGTAGCGCTCCTGCGGCCAGCACCGGTAGGACACGCTCACCTCTGCCTGCTGCGGTTTCGCCCGTAGGGCCACGAAGCGGGCCAGCGGCCCGTCGGGTGTCTGGGCGTCCGCGACCATCCGCTCAATGTCCGCAGGTGTCTGCGGCGGTGTCACCGTGGCGAGCGCCTCGATCTCGGCGGCCAGTCGCCGCGCGGCATCGGGTGCGTCCGGCCCTGAGAGAGTCACCTCCCCCTTGTCCTGGCCCGGCATCCCGTACCCCGGGGACACGGCGAACCGGCCGACCGGGAAGGGCCCGCAGTGCAGCGCGTGGATCTCCTCGACGCAGTTGCGCTCCAGCACGCCCGCGTCGATCATTGCCCGGGCCCCGGACAGGGTCTCCTCGGCAGTCTGGAAGAGGAACACCACTGTTCCGCTCAGTTGCTGCCGCAGCCGTGCCAGGACCTGTGCGACGCCGACAGCCACCGCCGTGTGGAGGTCGTGTCCGCAGACGTGGGCCGGCGCCGGGCCTCCTCCGACGATGTCCTGGGGCGGCACCGCGTCCATGTCCGCCCGGTACGCGACGGCCCGCCCCGGCCGCGAGCCCTGCAGGACGCCGACAATGCCGTGACCGCCCACCCCCGTGGTGACGGTCAGTCCGGCCGCTCGCAGCTCTCGGGCCACGGCGTCGGCGGTGCGCTGCTCCTGTCCCGGCGCCTCGGGGTGCCGGTGGATGTCCCGCCGCAGCTCGATCAGCCCACGTTCCAGGCGCGCCACCTCCGCATCCATCGCCCTTTCCTCCGCCGGCCGTCCCCACCCGTCCGCGTCGGCCCTTCCCGCAGTTCCCCACATCATTGCCACACCGGCCGCCGCGACACCGCCCAGCAGCGTGCGGCGCGCAGGTGCATGCTCCATGGGACGCTTCACTGCTCCCCCTCCGTGATCCGTCAAGTGCTCTTCCGGAACGTCCGGCAGGGCATCCCGCCCGGCACTGCACGGCCTTGTCCGTGGCTGCCCGTCGAGCGGAAACCCTGTTACGACACGATGGCCGCACACGGATGCCGTTGCCCATGCGGCGGGCCACCGCTCAGGGGGTGGGGGTAACCCCATCGGGGCGACGTTGTCCACGCAGACCGGTGACGACCTGTCGGACATCGCCGGCGCGCTCAATCGGCCGTCAGGTTCCCCATTTGATCTGCCGTCACCTGGGGACACCGGTCCCTCGGAGAGCTTTCTGCGGCCATCGAGAGCGTCCCGCGCAGGCCGATGCGCCCGCGCGGCAGTGCCGGACGCGTCAGCTGCGCGGGGTGTCCGGGGCGGCGGCCTCCAGATCGGCGATGCTGCCCGACATGATCGTGCGGATGTGCTCGGTGAGGTGCTCCGTGGGCCAGTCCCACCACGCCACCGCCAGCAGCCGGGCGATGTCCTGGTCGTTGTAGCGGGTGCGGATGAGGCGGGCCGGGTTGCCGCCCACGATGCCGTAGTCGGGCACGTCGCTGGTGACCACGGCGCCGGCGCCGATGATCGCGCCGTGTCCGATCCGTACGCCGGGCATGACCGTCGTGCCGTGGCCGAACCACACGTCGTTGCCGACGACGGTGTCCCCTCGGTTGGGCAGGTCGGTGAGCAGGTCGAAGTGTTCCGACCAGGACCCGCCCATGGTGGGGAAGGGGAAGGTCGAGGGGCCGTCCATGCGGTGGTTGCCGCCGTTCATGATGAACCGCACCCCGGTGCCCAGCGCACAGAACTTACCGATGATCAGCTTCTCCGGCCCGTAGTGGTAGAGCACGTTGCGCGTCTCGAAGGCGGTCGGATCATCCGGGTCGTCGTAGTAGGAGTACTCCCCGACGTCGATCAGCGGGGACTTCACGAGCGGCTTGAGCAGCACCACCCGGGGCTGCTCGGGCATTGGATGGAGGATCTTCGGGTCTGCAGGCACAGGCATGGGCGGGGGAGTCCTCTTCGGTAGCGGGTCCGGGTCCGGATCGTCGGCGGGTCCGGGTCCGGGCCATGATCGCGGCATCGCGCCGTCGCAGGACACCCATTTACCACCTGTCCGAAGGCGGCTCACTGCCCGTCAGGCTCACGGGGCACCCGCACTGGGGCGGCGGGCTACGAGCATCCCGATGCGGAGCCCCCTGACGCGCTGCGGTGACCGCCGCTGGTCTCCTGGAACTGCCGACGTGACGACCGGCAGCTCTTCGCGCGCATTCCGTCCAACCTCCGCGCACTCCTTCAGAACCGAATCAGCCGCGGAGGAAGGGGAGTTCTGGCCGTATTCAGGGCCGGGCCCACGGTTCCGTGATGTCGCCGGTCTGTGCCGTCGCTCGTCGATGAGGTTGTTCCTCTCATCGCGAAGTCAGAAAGAGACGTCGAAATAGTCGATGTTGTTCATGGCCACTTCGAGGTCCTGGGCGCGGCGGCCGCCGTCTTTGAAGTACACCTCCTGCAGTCCTTCGGCGACGATCTCACGCATCTGCCGATCAGTGGCTCCCTGTTCCCGGGCGTCGAAAAGACGTGCCGCGTACGCGGGCGGGAGGTGGACGGTCAGGCGGCGGAAGCGGCCGTCGTCCGTGCTGCCGACAGGCGCGGTGTAGCCGAACTGGGCGCGCGTCTCGATCGTGATGCCCGTGGCGGTGGCGGCCTGCCGGCGGCGGCGCTTACGGACCAGCGGTTGCCAGCGGGCCCGGACCGCGGCGTCGATCCTGTCGGCGATCTCCTTCGGCGGGCGCTTGCGCTCGCCCGTGCGGTAGCGCTCCACCGAGCGCCGGCTGACCCCGATCTCCGCCGCGACGGCCCGCGTCGTCCTGAGTTGCTTCATCAGGTAACCGATCTGTCCCTTGAGGGCCTTGGGCGGCTCCCTGGTGAACGCCTCCTGGCCGGCGCGCTCCAGGGCGTCGTCGATGTCTCCCACGGGTCATTCCCCTTCGTCGAACGTGGCGTCGTGGCCTGTAGGTTCGCGCCGCCGTTGTCATTCCGGGCCGCGCTGACCTGCTGCTTGCTCTGCTGTCTCATCAGATGTCCCACGGGTTCCGTCTCAGCGCGGTGGCATTTCTTCATGCCGCATCGTCCTGCTGCTCCTCGTCGGGCTCCCAGGTATGGTCGAACCAGGTGATGAAGTCCATCACGGTGCCGACGCGGGCGATGCGCTCGTGGATGGCTCGCTGGTCGTGTCCGGGGAGGAAGTCGCCGCGTTCGATCGGTTTGTCGCAGCCGCAGTTGCACTTCCGGTTGTCGAGTGGGGACTTGAAGTAGGTGATGGGGTTCTGCTGGGCGCCGTTCGGGGCGGGTTTGCCCACGTACTGGTCGTACACCGGATGCCCGGGGCCGAGGATGCGTCCTTCGAAGGCCCGCCGGCCGTCGGGGGTGTCGACGATCCGGTCGATCTCCATGGCCTGCCTGATGATGACGTCGCCGCTGACGACGGCGAACCGCTCTCGCTCGACACGTTCACCGGTAATCGCCCAGGTTCCCCGGGCAATATCGTGGAGCTGCTGGTCGGAGAGCCCTTCGGTCCATCCGATCTGTGACCGTGCGAAGGCGTCCTTGTGCGGGTCGATCAGCCTGCGTCTGCCCAGCGTGATCTGGATCATCGAGCCTCCCATTAGACCATCCCTTAACGGTGTCGATGTGTCTAAGGTAGCGGAGAAATGCTAGACCATCAATCTTCCTTGAAACGGGGTCTCATAATCTCATTGCTATGAATGGCAGGCGCCCCGGGCGGGGCCGTCACTCTCCCCGCACGGGGCGCCTGGCGCGTACGGGCCCAGTCAGGGCCTGGGCAGTGGTAGGCCGGGCATCTGTGGGTGGCGCAGGTGCTGCCCGCCGTTGTACACGTGCAGGGTGAAGGTGTCTGGGCCGGGGGCGCCGGCCGCGTCGTAGGCGTCCAGGACGCGCTCGATCCGCTCCCACAGCTTCACCGGACCGCCCTCGCGCACGGACCAGCCGTCCTCGCTCGGGCTGAGGGTGGCGGCGGAGCCGGTGACAACGTCGATCAGGTGCACGACCTCGCCGACGGTCGTCATCTGCGCGTCGGGCACAGCGCTCTGGGCGAGGAACCGCAGGTGGAACGCCTCCTCGGTGGCGGGACGCGGAGATCACCGAGCTGACCAAGACGCTCAAGAAGAAGACCGCCCAGTGCACCGAACTCCAGCGCAAACTGGACGCTGCCGCCACGGTCATCGCCGCTCTCCACCACGACAACGAGGCCCTGCGTGAGTACATCGCCAGCCGGGACGGCGACACAGGCCAAGGCAACGTGGTGCCGCTGTCCGCTCGACGAGGAGAGTTCCACGATCCGCCCGGATGATCCCACCACCAGGCCGACAGTTCCGGAGGTGTCGTACGTCTGTTGCGGCCGCAGCGAAATGGAGGCGGCCAGTGGAGGGCCCGGCTATGCCGGGCCCTCCACGCTGCCGACCGTTGTGGACAGGCGTGGGCGGAGGGTGCGGCAGTTCTCGCAGCTCGCTTGCATCCAGGTGCGCTGGCCGTCACCGCGAAGGCGGATGCGCCCGGAAACTCCGCAGGCTTCGCAGGTGTGCTCGGAGGCGGTCTCGGCGGCATCGGTCAGCGCGGTGGCCCGGTCGGCGAACTCTCCATCGAACTCTCCGTCTTCGAACCGGTCGGCGATGGTGATGCGCAGGCCGCCGAACCTCGTGCCGAACGATTCAATCCGGTAGGCGGCATCCAGGGTGAGCAGGTCGTGGTGGAGCTGGTCGAGCAGGGCGGCCCAGCCGGGCCCAACGGTGGAGGCCCAGGCCGGGATCTGCCGCTCGACGGGGCTGGAGGGTTCCGTCGTCATGGGAGCCATGGTTGCGCACGCCACTGACAACGAGGCCGTGCACGACAGCCTCTTGCGGCGCACGGTGGTTTCCGTCAGCGCCCGCCGCGGTACCACCGGCTGACGCGGCGGCGCCCCGTCCCCGGTGCGAGCGGGGGCGGGGCGCCGTGATGCTGGTGGCCGTCAGGCGGCCTTCGGCGGCTGCACGCCGGTGAGGACGCGGGCACCTCGGCCGGGGAGCAACGGCAGCCGCCCGGACGTCTCGTAGATCCTGTTGGCGATCTCGGCCTTGTCCATTGCGGTCTGGCGGGCCCGTGCTTCGAGTTGTGGGGGCACATGCGCGCTCGTGACGAACGCCGCGACCGCGGCGAGGACCGCGTTGAACTCGCGGACGTAGTCCTTGACCCTGCTCGACTGGACGCGGGAGAGGTGCCGATCTGCGGTTCGCCAGGACGGTCTCGTCCTTGGCCCTCCACCGCTGGTCCTTGTAGTAGAGCAGGAAGCGGCCGGTGCTGGCGACGGACAACACGTCCTCGAACAACAGGTTCGGAGCCGGGCCACTGGGCCGGACGGGGGCCGATCGTCGGCACGTACGGCACCTGCCACAGCGGGCCGAGCCAGTCCCAGCGCAAGCGCATGACGGCACGCTGCCCGCCCTCATACGCGGCTCGGGCCCCAGCCGGAATCGGCCAGGGCCCGAGTGTTTATGGCTGGTTGGCGGTCAGACCTTCACCAGGTCGTAGGTGCCGGTGCCGTCCTGCCTGCCGCTGCTGTACTGGCGCAAGAACTCGCCGTCGACGTAGCGGTCATGGCCGATCATGTAGCCGGTGTACTTGTTCTGGATGCCGATCTTCCCGGAGCCGGGGACGTCGCGGTAGATGTAGAACCGCTGGAGGTCGTCCTCCGAGCAGGCGTCGGCCTTCGCAGACGGCACCGGACCGGCCTCGTGCTTCGCCGTGGCGGTGGCGGAGCCGCAGTCGAGCAGGCCCTGCGCCTTGGCCATGATGCTGTTGGCGGGGACCTTGTCCTCGCAGCGCACGGCGCCCTCTTCGAGGGTGGTGTAGGTGGTGAAGCTGCCGGTGTCGGGCCCCTCAACCCACTTCAACGCCCAACTGTCGTCGCCTTGTTGGACGCGGTTGCAGTTGAGACTGCCGTAGGTGCCGGTGACCTTCTTCGTGCCCTTGTAGAGCCCGTAGTAGCCGGGCTGGAAGAAGTTCCAGGTGATGGAGTTCGACACGCTGCTGGTGGAGGTGTAGTTGACCTGGACGTTCAGGCCCAGGCTCGCGCCGACCGTGCCGAGGGCGTCGACGGCGAAGCTGCCCTGCACGTTGCCGTTGAGACTTTTACTTCAGAGGTGCCTTGCCGATCGTGCGTGGTGGAAGCGTAGAAACTCCCATCATCGCAGGTCATCGGGCACCTCTTCCTATTTCTCCGTCCACAGACCAATCATCACGCGGTGGATTGAGGCTGAGGCGCTGACCGAGCGATTTCCAGGACTTCGTCCAGGCTTCGGCACGGTCGGCCCGACGTCATTGGGTCGGTCCAGCCGGGTGCGGCGCGTCAGCCGGCGACGGCGTGTCCGGCCTCTGCGACCGCCAGACCGTCGAACAGTCGAAGACTCAGAGCGGCGGTACCGCCGTCCAGCGACCGTCGGCGTAGCGCTCGCGGCAGGCCGACCGCCGCACCTTGCCGCTGGTCGTGAACGGGATGCTGCCGGGACGCAGCAGGACCACGTCGGATGCCGGAAGCTGGTGGTTCTCGTTGACTGCGGTGCGGATGGCCTGCGCGACGGAGGCGCCGACGGATTCGTCGCCGCGGCTGAAGGCCTGCCACGCGTGCGGCGTGAGCTCGGCCGCCACGATCAGCTGCGCGTCGACTCCGGGGTCCGCGGCGAAGACGGCGCACCGGCGGGGGCCTATGTCCGGGTGGCAGTCCTCGACCGTCCGCTCGATGTCCTGCGGCTGGTGGTTGCGGCCGTCCACGATGATCAGGTCTTTGAGACGCCCGGTGATATAGAGCTCGCCGTCGTGGAGGAACCCGAGGTCCCCCGTGCGCAGATGGGTTCGGTCGTCGTCGGGCAGCCGTCCGCCGAACGTTGCCCAGGACGCTTCGGCGTCCTGCCAGTAGCCGCGCCCGACGTTCGGGCCGTGCAGCCAGACCTCGCCGACGCGGCCCGGCGGGAGAGGCGCGCCGAGGCCGCGTGCTTCGTCGAACTCGACGATCTGGAGCGTCAGCCATTCGGGCGTGCGGCCATTGCCGACCAGGGTGACGGCGTCGTCCATGTCCGAGAGCACTACTGACCCGTCCTGCAGGCTCTGACGGTCCAGTCGCAGGACGGTCGGGGCCTTCGGGTCCTTCAGACCGGTGGCGAAGACTGTCGCCTCCGCCAGGCCGTAGCAGGGTGCTGTCACCGAGGGCCGGAAGCCGACGGGCGCGAAGAACTCCGTGAAGCGCTGCACGGTGTCGTACCGGACCGGTTCCGCGGCGTTGAGGGTGATCTCCCAGGAGGACAGGTCGAGCCGGTCCCGTTCCTCCGCGCTGATCTGGGCGACGCAGAGGTCGTAGGCGAAGTTCGGGGCGCCGGAGATATGGGCGCGGACGGCGGCGATGTTCTCCAGCCAGGACAGTGGCCGCATCAGGAACTGGGCCGGGGTCATGAAGTCGCATCGCCCCCCGACGTGGAGGGCGAAGGTGCCCATTCCCAGCCCCATGTCGTGGAACATCGGTAGCCAGGAGACCAGGCGGGTGTCCTCGGGGGCCACGTCCCGGTTGTCCATGTCGCCGAGCTGGGCGAGCTGGGCAAGGTTGTGCAGGATGTTGTCGTGCGTCAGCATGACGCCGCGCGGCTGGGTCGTCGAACCGGACGTGAACTGAAGCAGCGCCAGATCGGAGCGGCCGGGCAGGTATTCGGTGGTCACCGGCTCGGCAGCGGTGCGCAAGTCGGCGGTCGTGCTGACGCGTCCGAACGCGGGCTCGGCGCGTACGGTGTCCAGGTCCGCCGCCATCGCGATGGTCGCTACAGGTGCGGCGCTTTTGACCAGCGCAGTCGCGTGCGCGACGGTCTTGGCCAGGCCGCGTCCTAAGACCGGGTACGGCAGCGGCACCGCGACCATCCCGGCGTATGCGCACGCCATGAAGCCGACGATGAAGTCGAGGCTGTTCGGCAGCAGCAGCACGACACGGTCGCCGGAGACGCCGATGGTCCGCAGCCCGCCGGCCAGCTCCCGCGCCCGCTGGTCGAGTTGTGCGTAGGTCAGCTCGGCGGCCCGGCCTTCGCTGGGCAGAACACGGCAGGCGAGCCGGCCCGGATGGGCCTCAGCGCGCCGGTGCAGCAGGTGCGCCAGGCTCCGGTCGACGGGCAGGGTTGTGCGTTTCCGAGCAGCCATGACGGTCTCATCCCCCGTGAATTGAGCGACTGTGGCTGGATCCAGGCAAGCAGAGTCTTGATTAGCGCGTCAACATATGGCGACTCAGTGCCTGGTCGTGGCCTGAAATAGGCGGGTAGGACGAGAAACCCTCGTTGACAGTGGCATCAACTCTGTGCTCGAGTAGCGCTCGTGCTCCGGCGCCGATCTTCGGCGCCAGTCGGCATCGAAACGGGGATTCATGATAGCAGCTATCTATGCCCTCATGCCTAGATCACATTCCGCTATCGGCAAAAACTTGTCATGTTTACGGTGATGGCGGTGTGCCGCCGTACGCCGTCGGCTTTCGGCCGAGTGGATGGCGAAGGTGACGTCCTGACGGTGATGCTGTGAACACCGGAGAGATGAGCATCACCACTCAGGAATACGTCAAGCAGGATATTCGAATAGTCAATGCTCCGCGTGGCGAGCAGTATCAGCCGACCGACAGGCACACAGCGCTGCGGCAGGGCCTTTTCAGCAGACGCGTCAACCACTGGTGGACTCGTATGCGGGAACGTACAGCAGATCTCCGCCCCAGACGTTGTACGAGATGGGCAAGAGCGTCCTGGGCGCGTGTGACGACCTCGTCGATGGCGCGTCTGACGCCGGCCGGCTGTGGTGGTAGTGCGGTGGATTTCCTGCGTCCGAGAGATCTGACCGAGGCCCTGGAACTGCGGCGTCGTCATCCCGAAGCCTGGCCGGTGGCTGGCGGGACCATCGTCATGCCGAAACTGAACACGCAGGGCGAGCGTCCGGCGGCGCTGCTCGACCTCAGCCGACTCCGGGAACTGAGTGGTTGGCGCGCTGGGGACGGCGAGCTCAGGGGCGGCGCCTCGGTGACGTACCAGCAGATCGCCACGGCTGTGGAGCCGGCCGGGTTGTCGGTTCTGGCGGACGCGGCCGGGGCTGTCGGGTCGCCGCACGTACGGCGACGCGGCACGCTCGGCGGCGCCGTGGCCGCCGCTCACCCGGCGGGTGACTGTCACCCGGTGCTGTTGGCCGCAGACGCGGTGATCGAGGTGGCCGACGCCGTTCGGCGACGCCGTCATCGAGGAGACCCGCCGCTACCACCACCGCGCGACCGTCCCGTTGGACCCGTTGACCGGGCAGTGCGATTCCCACGTGCAGCTGGCGTTCTGCGCCCACTGTGCGATGGTCGACGTCGATTCGGAGCTCGGTCGGGTCCGGGTGGTCGACCTGGCGATGGTGCAGGACGTCGGTCGGGTGCTGAACCGGATCGGGGCGGAGGGGCAGCTGCACGGCGGGACGGTGCAGGGTGTCGGGCTGGCGCTGTCGGAGGAGCTTGCCGTCCGCGATGGCGTGACCCTCAACCCGGGCTTCGGGGCGTACGTGATGCCCGCTGCGACAGACGTGCCCTTGATGCAGGTGGTCCTGCTGGAGAGCGCCGATGACGAGGCACCTTACGGGTTGCGCGGCGTGGGCGAGGTGTCGGCCGTGTCGTCGACGCCCGCGGTGGCCGCGGCGGTCCGGGACGCCACCGGGCGCGCGCTGACGCGGGTGCCGATCCGGCCGTGGGATCTGGTCCCGTGAGCGGCGCCACGGACCACAGCCACGATCGGGCGGTTCCTCGCGAAACTGTCCAGGTTCGGCCGCAAGGGTCTGATCTCCGATGGCCACGACGCGGACCTGGTCGACTTCGATCTCGACGGCGGGCAGATCGCGCAGGCAAGATCACTATCCGTTATCAAGTAGTGACGTAAGGGCTTTCATTCAGATAGTACGTTCGAATACTGCATGGCATTGGAAATGACTGGACGGGGACCTGCTGTGCGTCATGAAGTGTTTGCCGGTCGCCCCTTGACCGGGCCGGAGTACGGGGCCTGGGTGGCGGGACAATTCGTCGCCGATCCGATCGACCGGACGGCTTTCTGTGTGCTGCGCATTCCGGTGTCGGTCTCGTACGACGCACTGGAGCGCGCCGTGGGACGGCTCCTTGATCTGCATCCGGTGCTGCGGAGCGCGTTCGGGTCCGCAACGACGCCGGTGAGGCGGGACGTCGAGGAACCGGTCGGCTCCGATGCGACGGCCCGCACGTTGCCCGAGACCGTGGCTGCCGACCGGTTAGCCGTCTTACGCTCTGCTGACGGCGGTCGTCAGCTCTTCATGCCGCTGCCGTACTTCGCCGTCGACCGGTGGTCGATCCGGGTCATCGCCCGCGACTTGGCCGCACTGTGTGCTGTCGGTGCCGCCGATACCGACACGGCAGTGCTTCCGATCCAGGACGGCGGCACTTCGAACGCCGACACCTCGAACACCGACAGCGAGCAGGACATCGCCTACTGGCGTGCTGCATTGGCCGACATCCCGCCGGTGCTGACCCTGCCCAACGCACTGAGCCGGCCGACGATCGCCTCTCATCGGACGGCCTCGATCCGTCGGCCGTTGCCGGAGGCCGCCGCCGACGCCCTGCGTCGACTCGCGCGGGACCTGTCCTGCGAAGTCCGCGACGTGGCCTTCGCCGCCTTCGCGGTGGTGCTGGCCCGGCTCACCGGCCAACGCCACCTCGCCGTCGGACAGACCTTCGACGGCCGTGCCGAGGCTGCGGCGCACGACATCGTCGGCAACCTCGCCACCACCGTGCCGATCCCTGTCGACCTACGCGCCGATCCGGGTTTCGCCGATGCCGTCGAGGCCGTACGGGCCGCGGTCGCCCCGCACCGGTTCGCCGACCTCGACCAGGTCGCTGCTGAAGTCGCCCCCGCCCGGGACGCGTCCTGGCATCCGCTGTTCCAGGCGTCCTTCGCCTACGACGACGTCGGGGTCTGGTCGGCCGACTCGGCCCCGGGGTCCTTCGATGTCGTCGCGGCGGCCGACGGCCCGATGTCGACCGATGTCCATCTGCGGATCGAGGACGACGGCGGCTTCGCGGCGGTTGTCGACTACGCGGTCGACGCGTATCCGGCGGTAACCGTCGAGACCGTGCTCATGTGCTTGGCCGAGTTCCTCACGTCCGCCGCCGCCGAGCCCAAGGCACCGGTGTCGGCGCTGGGGATGCTTCCCGAGGCGGAGCGCCGCCGCCTGGCCTTCGATTGGAACGCCATTCCTGCCGACTACGACCCCGACGTCTGCCTACACGAACTGTTCGAACGCCAGGCCGCGGCCACACCGCGGAGCACAGCGTTGACCGCTGCGGACCGGACGGTCAGCTACGCGGAACTGAACATCGCGGCGAATCGACTTGCGCATTTGCTGCGGGCGCGCGGAGTGCGGCTGGAATCCCATGTCGGAGTGTGTCTGGACCACAGCGTCGAGCTCATGTCGACCCTGCTGGGAGTCCTGAAGACCGGCGCCGCCTACGTGCCGCTCGATCCCGCGCATCCGGCCGAACGACTCAAGTACGCACTGGACCAGACCCAGGCCCCGGTGGTCGTCACCACCTCGGACCTCAAGGCTCTGCTGCCGCCGGAGGTCGAGGCGGTCTGTCTGGACGAGACCGACCTGGCCTCGTTCCCCGCCGACAATCCGCCGCGGACCGCAGGTCCCGACAACCTTATCTACACGATCTTCACGTCGGGGTCGAGCGGACGCCCCAAGGGGGTCCAGATCAGCCATCGCGGGCTGGTGAACTACCTGCTGTGGGCGATCGAGGGCTATGGCGCGGCCGCCGGGGAACACGGCGCGCCGCTGGTCGGCTCGATCGCGTTCGACCTGTCGATCCCGAACATCTTCCTACCGCTGATCGTCGGCCGCGACGTGCTGATCCTGCCGCCGGAACGCGCGTTGCAGGCTCTGGTGCGCCAGTTGGAGGGCGACGAGGACATCAGTCTTCTGAAGATCACGCCGGCTCATCTGGACGTGCTGCGCGCGCAGATCACGCGGCAGCCGCCGCTGACCGCGGTGCGCACCTACGTCGTCGGCGCCGACGAGGTGAAGCCGGACACCGCCGACCAGTGGCGGCGGCTGGCCCCGAACGCGCGGGTCATCAACGAGTACGGCCCTACCGAGACGGTGGTCGGCTGCTCGGTGTTCGAGGTGCCTGCGGACCGGGCCGGCGGCAGCATCGTGCCGATCGGGCGGCCGATCGGCAACATGACCATGTACGTGCTCGACGACCATCTGCGGCCGGTGCCGGTCGGCGTGGTCGGCGAGCTGTGGATCGGCGGCGTCGGCGTGGCCCGCGGCTACCTCGGCCGGCCGGACGCCACCGCCGAGAAGTTCCTGCCGGATCCGTTCAGCGCCCAGCCCGGTGCGCGTTTCTACCGCAGCGGTGACCACGCGCGAATGCGGCCCGATGGGGAACTGGAATTCCTCGGCCGGATCGACCACCAGGTCAAGATCCGGGGCTACCGGATCGAGTTGGGCGAGGTAGAGGCGAATCTGCTGACCCATCCCGACGTGAGCGAGACGGTGGTCGCGGTCCGGGAGGACAACCCGGGCGACACGTATCTGGCCGCCTACTTCGTGCCGCGTGGCGGGAGCGAGGTGGGTCGCCAGGAGCTGCGCCGGTTCCTGGCCGAGCGACTGCCCGACTACCTCGTCCCGCGGGTCTACGTGCCCCTGGACGAGTTGCCGCTGAGCCCGGGCGGAAAGGTGGACCGGCGCCTGCTGCCCGACCCGCGACACAAGGCGGTCGACAGTGCCGGCGTCGATGCCCGGGCCGAGACCGACGAGCCTGACGGCCCCGTCGAGCAGGCCTTGGCCGGGCACTGGTGCAAGGTGCTCGGCGTCGACACCGTAGCCCGGACGGACCGGTTCTTCGAGCTCGGGGGCGGTCGGCTGGCCGCCGTGCGTGCCGCGCAGCTGGCACGGGAGGCGGGACTGCCGGTGGACGCCCGCATGATCCTGCAGTGGCAGACGGTCGCCGACCTGTCCGCACGCCTCGGCTAGCCGCAGGTGGACCGGTACCCCGACGTGAAGACTCATGGAGAGAACGTGACCATGCCCGTGGGGAACATCGAGAACGAGGACGGTGCTCCGGACGCCGCAGCCGTCGAACGCTGGATCGTCGAGCACGTCGCCGACCTCGCGCGGCTGCCGCGCGACCGGGTCTCGGCGACCGAGCCGTTCCTGGACTACGGCGTGTCCTCCAAGGACGCGCTGGTCCTGCTCGGCAAGTTGCAGGAGCTGATCGGCCGGACGTTGGAGCCCAGCCTCCTGTGGGAGTATCCGACCGCGCGCCGGCTCACGGAGTTCCTCACCGGACCCGGTCGTGACCAGGCGCAGAACCGGGCTCAGGACGGTGAGCAGGATCCTGACCAGGCGGCCGAACGGGAACCGATTGCCGTCGTGGGCCTGGGCTGTCGCTTCCCGGGTGCCTCCGGCGTCCCGGCCTACTGGCGGCTGCTCGCCGAGGGCCGCGACGCGATCGGCGGCCCGGCCGACCGCGAGGAGATGCTCGGCATCCACCCGCCTCATGGACTGTTGGACGACGTCTCGGGGTTCGACCCGGAGTTCTTCTCGATCTCCAACCGCGAGGCGCACCACATCGATCCTCAGCAGCGGCTGGTTCTGGAGGTGGCGTGGGAGGCGCTGGAGCACGCCGGGATCGTCCCGGCCACGTTGGCCGGCACCGACGCCGGAGTGTTCCTCGGGATCAGTAACGTCGACTATGCGCGGCTGAACGTGCGCCGCGGCACCGACGTCGAACCTTACGACGCCACCGGCCAGTCGCCGACCGTCGCCGCGAGCCGGTTGTCGTACCTGCTCGACCTGCGCGGACCCGCCGTGGCCGTGGACACGGCGTGTTCCTCGTCCCTGGTCGCCGTGCAGCTGGCCTGCCAGAGCCTGTGGTCCGGGCAGAGCCGGCTGGCCATGGCCGGCGGGGTGAACCTGATCCTGAGCCCGGACCTGACCGACGCCTTCGCCCGGGCCGGGATGCTGGCCGCCGACGGCCGCAGCAAGGCGTTCGACGCCTCGGCCGATGGCTACGGCCGGTCCGAGGGGTGTGGCGTCATCGTGCTCAAGCGCCGGTCGCAGGCACTGGCCGACGGCGACCGGATCCTGGCGCTCATCCTGGGCGGCGCCGCGAACCAGGACGGGCGCAGCAACGGCCTGACCGCGCCGAACGGGATGGCGCAGCGGGAGGTACTGCGGGCGGCCGCGCGGGACGCCGGGATCGAGCCGGCCGCCGTCGACTACGTCGAGGCGCACGGAACCGGCACCCCGCTCGGGGACCCGGTCGAAGCCCGGGCCCTGGACGCGGCCCTGGCCGCCCACCGCAGCGACGCCGACGCGCTGATCGTCGGTTCGGTCAAGGCGAACATCGGCCACACCGAGTCGGCGGCCGGCATCGCCGGGCTGATCAAGGTCGTGCTGATGCTGCAGCACGGCGAACTCGTCCCGCAACCGAACCTGACGGCACCCAGCTCGGCGCTGGACGTCGGCAACCGGATCCGGTTCGCCGACGTCCGCTGCCCGTGGCCCCGGCGCGGGGGACCGCGCACGGCCGGGGTCAGCTCCTTCGGCTTCGGCGGGACCAACACCCACGTGGTGCTGCGGGAAGCCGGGCTCGGTGAGTCCACCGCGGGCGCGGAGCCGTCGGAGAGCGGCGGAGCGCACCGGGTTCTGACACTGAGCGCGCGGACCCCCGAGGCCTTGACCGATCTCGCGGCCCGCTACGCCGATTTCCTGACCGGACCCGATGCGGTGCGGTTCGCGGACGTCACCATGGCGGCGAACACGACCAGGACCCGGTTCCGACACCGGCTCGCGGTCTCGGCCGAGGCCGCGGAGACAGCGGCGAGGCAGTTGACGAAATGGGCCGGACGCGGGCAGGCCGCCGGGGTGTATCAGGGGTCGGGCGCGGTATCGGGCAAGCTCGCCTTCCTGTTCTCCGGCCAGGGTGGTCACTACCTCGGGATGGGCCGGGAGCTGTATCGCAGTCATCCGGCGTTCCGGGCCGAGATCGACGCCTGCGACAGAGTGCTGCGCGGCCGTCTCGGCGACACGCTGTCCTCCGTGCTGTTCGGCGCCGACGAGACGGTGCTGAGCCGGGCGGGCGTCCTGCAGCCGGCGCTGTTCGCCGTCCAGTACGCGCTGGGCCGGCTGTGGCAGTCGTGGGGCGTCGGACCTGATCTCGTCCTGGGCCACAGCCTCGGTGAGCTGGCGGCGGCGGCGATCGCCGGGGTGTTCGACCGGGACGACGGCCTGCTGTTCGCGGTCGAGCGCGGTCAGGCGTTCCAGGAGCACGTCGAGCCGGGAGCGATGACGCAGGTGCTGGCCGACGAGCCGACCGTGCTGGACCTGATCGCGACGACGGTCGCCGACGACCGGGTCGCGGTCGCGGCGGTCAACGCGCCTCGCGCCGTGGTGGTCGCAGGTCCCCTCGAAGCGGTGGAGCGGCTGCGCGCCGAGTGCGAGCGGCGGGGGGTCGTGACCATGCCGGTGGCCACCAACTATGCGTTCCACTCGCCGATGGTGGACCCGGCCATGGACCGGGTCCGGGCGGCGGCCGACCGAATGGCCTACGCGGTGCCGACGATCGCCATGATCGGCGCCGCGACCGGCAGCCCGCTGACTGCCCCGGACGCCGACTATTTCGCCACGCAGCTGCGCCGACCGGTGCGGTTCGCCGACGCCCTGCTCCAGCTGGAGGCTGCGGGTTGCGACACCTACGTCGAGGTCGGTCCGCATCCGGTGCTGCTGGGCTTCGGGCGTCGCTCCCTGGCCGGTGCGACGTGGCTCCCGTCCCTGAAGAAGGGCCAGGACGACTGGTCGGTGCTGATGGACAGCGCGGCCCGGCTGTCCGCCGCCGGCCGGGAGATCCAGTGGCCGGCAGTGCATTCCCGGCTCTCCGTCCCGCGGATCCCGTTGCCCACCTACCCCTTCCAACGCAAGCCCTATTGGCTGCCCGCCGTCCAGGCCCGATCGGAGATGAGTATGGCCGTCCTCCCGGCCGCACCTGGCCGTCTGGACCAGGTGCTCGATCAGTTGACCGCCCTGGTCGGCAAGCTGTTGCAGGCCGATGTCCCGCTCGATCCGGACGTCCCGTTGCTGGAGCTCGGCGCCGACTCGATGACGATGTTCGAGACCCTGCAGACCGTCCGCAAGGAGTTCGGGGCCGCGCCACCGGTGAGCCAGCTGTTCGATGACGTCAATACCCTGCGACTGCTTGCCGGATACCTGATGGAGCACGCTCCGATGGATGCCCCGGCGTTCGCCGAGACCGTGACGGCGGTCCCCGACCCGGTCGCCGTTCCGGCTGCCGTCGCCGCGATCCCCGCGACACCGGGCGCCGCGACGCCGATCGCCGCGTTGGGATCGGTCGCACAGCGGTTCCTCGACGTGCATGCCCAGGTGATGGCCCAGGCGTACGAGCTGATCAGGTCGGACCCGGCGCCCATCCCGACGTCGGCCGGGGTACCGGCCCAGGCCCAGGCGACGGCCGTATCGGAGCCTGCTCCGGCCCCCGCGCAGACCCCGGCCATGGCGGAATCGGCTGTGCCCGCCCCGGTGTTGCCTATGGGCGGCATGGCCCCGGCGTCCTCCGGTCGGCCGACCCGGCTGGGTCCGCGCGCCGAGCGTTATATCGAGGAACTGGTGGCCCGGTTCTGCGAACGGACCGCGCGCTCGCGTGCCCACGCGATCAGCGAGCGTGTGCACCACTCCGACGCCCGGCACGCACCGCGCATCGACCACCTCCTGCGAGATACGCACTATCCGCTCGTGGTGGAGACCTCGGACCGGGCGCGTCTGGTGGACGTCGACGGCAACGAGTACCTCGACCTCACCATGGGCTTCGGCGTGAACCTGTTCGGCCACAACGCGCCGTTCATCAACCGCGCCATCACCGGCCGGCTCGCGGCCGGGATGCAGCTGGGACCGCAGCCCGCCCTGGCGGCAGAGGTGGCGGACCTGATCTGTGAGATGACCGGCAACGAGCGGGCGGTGTTCTGCAACACCGGGTCCGAAGCGGTCATGGTCGCGATCCGGATGGCCCGCGCGGTGACCGGCCGCAGCAAGATCGTCACCTTCACCGGGTCCTACCACGGCGCCGCCGACACGGTGATGGCGCGCCAGGACGTGGCCGGTGCGGCCGGTGCTGCGGCGCCGCTGGCCCCGGGCATCATCGAGGGCATCGGCACCGAGGCCGTGGTGCTGCCCTACGGCACCGAGACCGCGCTGCAGGCGATCAGGGAGCGGCTGCCGGAACTGGCCGCCGTGCTCGTCGAGCCGGTCCAGAGTCGGCGTCCCGACCTGCAGCCCCGGGAGTTTCTCGCCGAGCTTCGGCGGATGACACGCGAGGCCGGCGTGGCCCTGATCTTCGACGAGGTGATCACCGGCTTCCGCATGCACCAGCAGGGCGTGCGCGCGTTGTTCGGGATCGAGGCCGACATCACCACGTACGGCAAGGTCATCGGCGGCGGCCTGCCGCTCGGCGTGGTGGCCGGTCGCCGGGCCTTCCTCGACACGATCGACGGCGGCACCTGGAGCTTCGAGGGGGCGCCGCCGGACGGGCTGCGCACGTTCTACATGGGGACGTTCTGCAAGCACCCGCTGGCGCTGGCCGCGAGCCGGGCGGTCCTGCACGAGCTCCGGCGGCGGGGCCCGGTGCTCCAGCAGGAGCTCGGCGACCGCGTCACGGCCCTGGTAGGCCGGTTGAACGAGGCATTCACCCGGCTCGGCGTGCCGATCGAGGTTGTCTCGTTCGGGTCACTGTTCCGGTTCCGGCTCGGCGGGCGCGCCGTGCCGCCAGAGGTCCTCGAAGTCTTCTACCTGGCTCTCCTGAACGCCGGCGTCTACATCTGGGAGGGGCGCAACTGCTTCCTGTCGACCGCGCACAACGACGAGGACGTCGCGCTCGTCGAGAAGTCGATCCTCGGCGTGGTCGACCAGATGCTGGAGAACGAGCTCTTCCCCGGCATGACCGGTCCTGCGGACGCCGCAGGCTCGGGTGACTCGGCCGGGGCACCGCGCCCGGAGGCGGACCGGTCCGTGCCCGCCGCCGACACCGGCGGGTACCCGCTCAGCGAGGTCCAGCAGGAGCTGTGGATCCTCGACCAGCTCGGGGTCGACGAAGCACGGGCCTACAACGAGAGCGTCCTGCTGAGACTGGACGGGCCGCTGGACCCGGCGCTGCTGCGCGACGCGGTCATCGAAGCGCTGGCCCGCCACGACATCCTGCGTACCGTGATCGCGCCGGACGGCCGTAGCCAGTCGGCGCTGCCGGACGGCTCCGTCGAGGTGGTGGCGGTCGATCTCACTCGGACGCCCCCGGATCAGAGGGACGCCGTACTGAGCACCTGGCTCGACCGGCAGGGCGACCGGCGGTTCAACCTGGTCGCGGGCCCGCTGATCAACGCCGCTGTGCTTGAGTTCTCCGAGACCGATCACTGCCTCTACATGTCCGCGCACCACGCCGTCATCGACGGCTGGTCCTTCGCAGTGCTCTTCGACGAGGTCGGCCGGATCTACAACGCCCGCCGCACGGGTGGCACGCCCGAGCTGGCCCCGGCCCCGCGCTACGCCGACTTCGTCCGCCGCCAGCGGGAACGGGTCGACGGCGACCAGTGGCACGCCGACGAAGAGTACTGGCACCGGCACTTCGCGAGCGGCATCCCGGCGTTACAGCTGCCCACCGACCGGCCGCACGGCGCGGCCGTCACCTACCGCGGCGGCCGGGTGGTCCGTCCACTCGGCGAGGAGGCGGTGCGCGGCCTCGTCGGAGTCGGGCGCCGCCTCGGGGTGACGCCGTTCACCGCCCTTCTCGGCTCGTACGCGATCCTGCTGCACCGCCTGAGCGCCCAGGACGACCTGGTGGTCGGGGTCCCCGTCGCGCAGCGCGCCCACGAGGACGCCACCCGGCTGGTCGGGAACTGCAGTAATGTCGTTCCGGTCCGGAGCATGCTCGGCGCTCGCGAGAGCGTCCGCGACTATCTCAAGCGGCTGCAAGCGAGGCTCGTCCAGGCCTACCGGCACTCCGACTTCCCGTTCTCCCGGCTGCGCGGACGCCTGGCCCAGGACGGCAACTCGGTGCGCACACAGCTGTTCAGCACCCTGTTCAATCTGGACCAGGACGTCTCGACGCCGGAGTTGGAAGGCGTGCGCGCCACCGTGGTGCTCCCGCCGCGCCGTTACTCCCCGGCCGAGCTGGAAGTCGACGTCCGGCTGCCCAACTCCGGCCCGGCGACGGTCAGCATCACCTACAACTCCGACCTCTTCGACGAGTCCACGGCCGGGCGCCTGGCGGAGCTGTACGAGCTCATCCTGGAGGAGGTCCTGAGCGAGCCGGCCGGCACGGTCGCCGCGCTGCCGATGGCCCGGCCGGACCACGAGGCCGAACTGCTCGCCCGTGCCCGGGGTGCCCTCGCCGCCGAGCCGGTCGGAGACTCGGTCGTCGACGTCTTCCAGGCGTGGGCCGCGCGGCGACCGGACGCCGTGGCGGCCGTGTCCGGATCGCACCGCGTGTCCTACGGCGACCTCGACCGCCATGCCAACCGCATAGCCCACACCCTGCTGCGCCGAGGGGCCAGCCCCGAGGTACGGATCGGTCTGGCCGCCCGGCGCGGCGTGCCGATGCTGGCGGCGGTGCTGGCGATCTGGAAGGCGCGCGCCACCCTGGTCGTGCTCGATCCCGATGCCCCGCCCGCGCGCCGGGACGCCATCGTCACGGACGCGGCACCGGCGCTGGTCCTCTCCCAGGACCGGGACGTACCGGTGCCGGACGGGTACAGCGGGCCGACCCTGTTCCTGGACGATCCGGAGATCGACGGCGAGTCGTCCGAGGATCCGCGCCGGGCGCCCGTACCGGACGCGCTCTCCTACATCGTCTACACCTCGGGCTCCACCGGCCGACCGAAGGGCGTGATGGTGTCCGAGCGGGCCCTGCTGGCCCGGTTGCGGGGCTGGACCACGGCCTACGGCCTCGGATCCGGTGTGGACTGCGTCCTGCAGATGGCGAACGGCGCGTTCGACGTGTTCATCGGCGACGTGGTGCGGGCCCTGGGCTCCGGCGCGAAACTCGTCGTCTGCCCCCGCGAGGCGCTGCTCGATCCGCCGCGGCTACTGCGGCTCATCGACGAGGAGGCGGTGGTCTGCGCCGAGTTCGTGCCCACAGTGCTGAAGGGGCTGGCCGCGTACGTCGCGGGTCTGGGCCGCCGGCTCGACACCATGAAGGTGCTGATCGTCGGCTCGGAGACCGTCTACAACCAGGACCTGGAAGCGGTGCGGTCGGTACTCGGCGGATCCACGGTGCTGGTGAACTCCTACGGGCTCGCCGAGGACACCGTCGACACCACCTTCCACGTCTACGGGGAGCGGGACCGAGAGCGCCCGCACCGGTCGCCGATCGGCCTGCCGTACCCGAACGCCGAGGCGTACGTGCTCGACGAGTGGATGCGGCCGTTGCCGCCCGGGGTGCCGGGGATCCTCTACACCGGCGGTGTGGGCGTGGCCCGCGGTTACCTCGACAATCCCGCGCTCACCGCCGACCGGTTCGTCCCACATCCGTTCAGCGCCGTGCCCGGGGCCCGGCTGTACCGGACGGGCGACGCGGTCCGTCTGGTGGCCGACGGCGACACCCTCTCGATCGAGTACCTGGGCCGGTCGGACCGACAGGTCAAGATCCGCGGGAACCGGGTGGACCTCGGTGAGGTCGAGGCCGCCGTGCGGGCCGTCACCGGGCTCGCCGAACTCGCTGTCATCGACCGGGGCGCCGACTGTGAAGCGCGTATCGTCGCCTACCTCGCGACCGGCGGGCAGGCCGATCCGATGGACGTGGCAGCCCACGCGCGGCTCCGGAACCTGCTTCCCCCGTACATGGTGCCTTCGGCGTTCGTGGTGCTGGACGCCCTGCCGTTGTCGCCGAACGGGAAGCTGGATGTGGCGGCGCTGCCGGCGGTGTCGGAGTCCGCGCGGGTGACCGGTGTGGAGTTCGTCGCCCCGCGCAGCGACACCGAAGAGGCTCTGGCCGGCATCTGGGCCGAGGTGCTCGGCCGCGACCAGGTCGGCGTCCACGACGACTTCTTCCTGACCGGTGGCCATTCCTTGCTGGCTACGACGCTGATCGCCCGCATTCGCGAAGCGTTCCACGTCGAAGTGCCGATCCGGGCGGTGTTCGAGGCGCCCACGGTGGCGTTGTTGGCCGAACGGTTGGAGGCCGGCGACGGGAACGGCGTTCGGGCCGGGGTGGTTGCCGGCCCCCGTCCGCAGGTGGTGCCGCTGTCGTTCGCGCAGTCGCGGCTGTGGTTCCTGAACCGGTTCGAGGGCCCCAACCCGGTCTACAACATCTCGATGGCGCTGCGGCTGACCGGGGATGTCGATCTCGCCGCGATGCGTGCGGCGTTGGCCGATGTGGTGGGTCGGCATGAGGTGTTGCGGACCCGGTTCATCGAGCTTGACGAGGTGCCGCAGCAGGTGGTGATGCCGCTCGGCGAAGGTGTGCCGCCGATCGTCTACGTCGATGCGGGCGCGGATACCGACCGGTTGCTGGCACAGGCCTGCGAGGTCGACTTCGACCTTTCGGAGGACCTGCCGTTGCGGGTGTGGCTGTTCCGGGTCCGGCCCGACGAGTTCATGCTGCTGGTCGTTCTGCACCACGTGGCGGGGGACGGCTGGTCGATGGCACCGCTGGCGCGGGACATCGGCGTGGCGTACGCGGCGCGGCGCGAGGGCCGGGAGCCCTCGTGGTCGCCGCTGTCCGTCCAGTACGCCGACTACACGGTGTGGCAGCGCGAGATGCTGGGCTCCGAGGACGATCCCGAGAGCTCGGTGTCCAAGCAGCTGGCGTACTGGCGCGCGGCCCTGGCCACAGTGCCGGCGGAGATCCAGCTGCCGACCGACCGGCCGCGTCCGCAGGTGGCCTCGGGCCGCGGTGCCAGCGTGCCGTTCACGATCGATCCGGAGCTCACCCAGCGGCTGCGGCGGCACGGCCGGGAAGACGGCGCCAGCCTGTTCATGGTCGTGATCGCGGCGTTGGGCGGTCTGTTCACCCGCCTGGGCGCGGGATCGGACGTGGCGATTGGTACGCCGCTCGCCGGGCGTACGGACCCGGCGCTGGAGGAGCTGGTCGGCTTCTTCGTCAACACCCTGGTGATGCGCGTCGACACCGGGGGGAGCCCGACGCTGCGGGATCTGGTAGTCCGGGTTCGGGACACCGCCCTGGCCGCCTACGAGCACCAGGACATCCCCTTCGAGCGGGTCGTCGAGGAGATCAACCCGCCGCGCTCGCTGTCCCGGCACCCGCTGTTCCAGGTCATGCTCGCCATGCAGAACACGCCCCGCTACGACGTCGGGCTCCCCGGGCTGCGGATCGCCGAGGAGCCGGCGCCGACCACGACCGCCAAGTTCGACCTCTTCTTCGACCTCGCCGACACCGAGGACGGCGGGATCGACGGAACGCTGGAGTTCGCCCGCGACCTGTTCGACGAGGCAAGCGCCGCGATTCTCGCCGACCGGTATGTACGGATGCTGGCCGCGCTGGCCGACGACCCGGACGCCGTACTCGCCGACGTCGACATCCTGTTGCCCGGGGAGTACGAAGGCCTGCTCGTCGACCGCAACCCCGAGCTTGCCGTGGCAGGGGACAGCGCGCTCGCCTTGTTCCAAGAGCAGGTACGACAGACGCCCACGGCCCCCGCGGTGGTGTTCGAACCGGCCGGGGCGGGTTCGACGGTGACGCTCGACTACGACGCGCTGAACCGGCGGGCGAACCAGCTCGCCCGGTACCTGGCCGCACGCGGCGCCGGTCCGGAGCAGATCGTCGCGATGGCGCTGCCGCGCTCGCCGGAGATGGTCACGGTCTTCCTCGCCGCCATGAAAGCGGGGGCGGCGTACATGCCGCTCGACCCCGAATACCCGGTGGAGCGGCTGACCTACATGCTCCAGGACGCACGGCCGGTGCTGACGGTGACCCGCTCCGACTTCCCGGCCCCGCTGCCGGAGGGTCTGTCACTGGTGCGGCTGGACGATCCGGACACCCTGGCCGCGATCGCGGCACTCGAGAGCAGCGATCTCACCGACGGCGGACGGACCGGTCCGGTCCGTCCGCAGAACCCGGCCTACCTGATCTACACCTCCGGGTCCACCGGCCGCCCCAAGGCCGTGGTCATGCCCAACGCCGGCCTGCACAACCTCCTCGCCTGGCACCGGGCGACCGTCGGCAGGCGCCCCGCCGGCCGCATGGCACAGTTTACGGCCATCGGCTTCGACTTCTGCGTGGAGGAGATCCTGGCGCCCCTGGTGTCGGGCAAGTCGCTGGCCGTCCCCACCGAGGCGGTGCGGGCCGACGTCGCGGAGTTCGTGCGCTGGCTGGACCGGCTGGAAGTGACCGAGCTGTGCGCACCCACCCTGGTCCTGGAAGCGGTCTGCGACACCGCCCGGATGCTGGGCACCGATCTGCCGGCCCTGGTGGATCTGCTGCAGGGCGGCGAGGCGCTGCGAGTCTCCGACCAGCTGCGATCCTTCTTCGCCGCGATGCCGGAGCGCCGCTTGCACAACATCTATGGCCCGGCCGAGACACACGCGGTCACCAGCCACACACTGACCTCCGACGACAGGGACTGGCCGGTGTCGGTGCCGATCGGATCGCCGATCGCCAACACCCGGGTGTACGTGCTCGACGAGAACATGCGTCCGGTCCCGGTCGGAGTGCCCGGTGAACTGTTCCTGGCCGGGCACGGTGTCGCCCGGGGGTACCTGAACCGCGCCGGGCTGACCGCCGACCGCTTCCTGCCGGATCCGTTCCACGGCGTCGGCGAGCGGATGTATCGCACCGGGGACCTGTGCCGGTGGAACCGTGACGGGGCGCTGGAGTTCCTGGGCCGGACCGACCGTCAGGTGAAGATCCGCGGGTTCCGGATCGAACCGGCCGAGATCGAGGCGCGCCTGCGCTCCCGGCCCGGGGTCACCCAGGCCGCCGTGGTCGCCCGCACCGGGCCCACCGGGAAGGTCCTTGTCGCCTATCTCGCCACCGATCGATCCACCCCGCCGGAGCCTGCCGAACTGCGTCAGGCGCTGTCCGCCGACCTGCCGGACTTCATGGTGCCCTCGGCGTTCGTGGTGCTGGACACCCTGCCTTTGACGCCGAACGGAAAGCTGGACATCGCGGCGCTGCCGACCGTTTCGGAGTCTGCGCGGGTGACCGGCATGGACTATGCCGCGCCAGGTACCGACGCCGAAAAGGCCCTGGCCCGGATCTGGGCCGAGGTACTGGGCCGGGACCAGGTCGGCGTCCACGACGACTTCTTCCTCGCCGGTGGCCATTCGCTGTTGGCGACGACACTGGTCGCGCGCATACGCGAGGACTTCCGCACCGAGCTGCCCATCCGGGCGGTGTTCGAGGCGCCGACGGTCGCGCTGCTCGCTGAGCGGTTGGCCGCCGGTGGCGGGGCCGGCAGGGTTCGGGCCGGTGTGGTCGCAGGTCCGCGTCCGGACGTGATTCCGCTGTCGTTCGCGCAGTCGCGGCTGTGGTTCCTGAACCGCTTCGAAGGTCCGAACCCGGTCTACAACATCCCGATGGCGCTGCGGCTGACCGGAGACGTCGATCTCGCCGCCCTGCACGAGGCGTTGGCGGACGTGGTGGGTCGGCACGAGGTGCTGCGGACCCGGTTCGTCGAGCTCGACGACACGCCGCAACAGGTGGTGCTGCCGCTCGGCGACGGCATACCGACGGCGTCTTTCGTGGATGTCGGTGACCGGGGAGACGCCGCTGGTGCCGATGTCGAGAAACTGGCGGCGCAGGCCTGCGAGGTCGACTTCGACCTCTTGGTGGACCTGCCGTTGCGGGTGTGGCTGTTCCGGGTCCGATCCGACGAGTACGTGCTGCTGTTGGTCCTGCACCACGTGGCCGGGGACGGTTGGTCGTTCGCGCCGCTGGCGCGCGACGTCGGCATGGCCTACCTGGCGCGGCGCGACGGCCATGCCCCCTCGTGGTCGCCGCTGCCGGTGCAGTACGCCGACTACACGGTGTGGCAGCGCGAGATGCTGGGCTCCGAGGACGACCCGGACAGCCCCGCGTCGCGTCAGTTGGCGTTCTGGCGTACGGCCTTGGCCGGAGTACCGGCGGAGATCCAGCTGCCGACCGACCGGCCGCGTCCTGCGGTGGCCTCGGGCCGGGGCGGCGGTGTGCCGTTCCGGATCGACCCGGTGCTCACCCGGCAGCTGTCCGCGATCGGCCGGGAGGGCTCGGCGAGCCTGTTCATGGTCGTGCTCGCCGGGCTGGCCGGGCTGCTCTCCCGTACGGGCGCGGGATCGGACGTGGCGATCGGTACCCCGCTTGCCGGGCGTACGGATCCGGCGCTGGAGGAGTTGGTCGGGTTCTTCACCAACACCCTGGTCATGCGGGTCGACACAGACGGTGACCCGACCCTGCGCGACGTGGTCGCCCGGGTGCGGAGCACGGCTCTGGCCGCGTACGAGCACCAGGACGTCCCCTTCGAGCGCGTAGTGGAGGCGGTCAACCCGCCGCGTTCCCTGTCCCGGCATCCGTTGTTCCAGGTCATGCTGGCTCTGCAGAACACACCGCACTACGACGTCGAGCTGCCCGGGCTGCGGATCGTCGAGGAGTCGACGCCGACCACCACCGCGAAATTCGACCTCTTCTTCAACCTCGCCGAGGGTGAGGACGGCGGGATCGACGGTCTGCTGGAGTTCTCCCTCGACTTGTTCGACCAGGAGAGCGCCGCTGTTCTCGCCGACCGGTATGTGCGGATGCTGACCGCGCTGGCCGATGATCCCGACGCTGCGCTCGGTGACGTGGATATTCTGCGACCCGGTGAGCGGGAGAGCCTGCTCACCGGTCGCAACCCGGAACCGGTGGGGATGGCTGGCAGCAGCGTCGTCGCCCTGTTCCAAGAGCAGGTGCGACAGACGCCCACGGCCCTCGCGGTGGTGTTCGAACCGGCTGGGGCGGGTTCGGCGGTGACGCTCGACTACGACGCGCTGAACCGGCGGGCGAACCAGCTCGCCCGGTACCTGGCCGCACGCGGCGCCGGTCCGGAGCAGATCGTCGCGATGGCGCTGCCGCGCTCGATCGACATGGTCACGGCCGTGCTCGCGGTGGTGAAGGCCGGAGCGGCGTACATGCCGGTGGACCCGGACTACCCGATGGACCGGCTGACCTTCATGTTGCAGGACGCGCGGCCGGTTCTGACCGTGACCCGGTCGGACTTCCCGGCCGCGGTGCCGGAGGACCTTCCGGCTCTGCACCTGGACGATCCGGACATCCTGGCCGCTGTCGCGGCGCTGGACGACAGCGATCTGACCGACTCCGAGCGCACAGGTCCGATCCGGCCCCAGAACCCGGCTTACCTGATCTACACCTCCGGGTCCACCGGCCGCCCCAAGGCCGTGGTCATGCCCAACGCCGGTCTGCACAACCTCCTCACCTGGCATCACCGGGCCCTCCCCGGCGGCGCCGGGGAGGTCGTGGCCCAGTTCACCTCGCTCAGTTTCGACGTCGCCGCCCAGGAGATCCTCGGCGCCCTGCTGTTCGGCAAGGCCCTGGCCGTTCCGACGCAGGAGACCCGGCTGGACCCGGCGGAGTTCGTCCGCTGGCTCGACCGGAACGCCGTCACCGAGGTCTACGCTCCGAACCTGGTTCTGGAACTCGTCTGCGCGCAGGCGCTCAAGGCCGGCCTTCCGCTGCCGTCTGTGCACCATCTCGTGCAGGCCGGAGAAGCGCTGACTCCAAGTGAGCAGATGCGGTTGTTCGTCTCGGAGCTGCCGGAGCGCCGACTGCACAACCACTACGGGCCGGCCGAGACCCATGTGGTCACCCACTGGACCGTGGGAGGCCCGGAAGGTACGGACTGGCCGGTGTCTGTGCCGATCGGAACTCCGATCGCCAACACCCGGGCGTACGTGCTCGACGAAGGCATGCGGCCAGTTCCGGACGGAGTGCCGGGAGAACTGTTCCTGGCCGGAGCCGGTGTCGCGCGCGGGTATCTGTACCGTGCGGCCTTGACCGCCGAGCGGTTCCTGCCGGATCCGTTCCACGGTGCGGGGGAGCGGATGTATCGCACCGGGGACCTGTGCCGGTGGAACCGTGACGGGGTGCTGGAGTTCCTGGGCCGGACCGACCGTCAGGTGAAGATCCGCGGGTTCCGGATCGAACCGGCCGAGATCGAGGCGCGCCTGCGCTCCCGGCCTGGCATCACCCAGGCCGCCGTGGTCGCCCGCACCGAGAGTACGGGGCAGGTTCTCGTCGCCTACCTCGCCACCGACCGGCCGGTCCTGCCGGAGCCTGCCGAACTGCGTCAGGCGCTGTCCGCTGACCTGCCGGACTTCATGGTGCCCTCGGCGTTCATGGTGCTGGACACCCTGCCGTTGACTCCGAACGGAAAGCTGGATGCGGCGGCCCTGCCCATGGTGTCGGAGTCCGCGCGCGTGACGGCGGAATACGTCGCACCGCGTACTCCCACCGAACAGGCCCTGGTCCGGATCTGGGCCGAGGTGCTCGGCCGGGAGCAGGTCGGCGTCGACGACGACTTCTTCCTGGCCGGCGGGCACTCGCTGTTGGCGACCACGCTGATCGCCCGCATCCGGGAGGCCCTGCAGACCGAACTGCCCATCAGGGCGGTGTTCGAGGCGCCCACCCTCGCCGGCCTGGCGAGCCGGATCGACGCCTCGACGACCCGCACCGACCCCGACGACCTGGCCGAGATCGACGCCCTGCTGGACGACCTCGAACGGCTGTCCTCCGACGGCGCCGGGCTCGACGACCACTGATCACCACCGACCAGGACACCGACCATCACCGAGACAGGAAGGCACCATGGACACCACCGATCGTGACGACGAGCGCACGTACCGCGTAGTGGTCAACCACGAGGAGCAGTATTCGATCTGGCCCGCCGACATGGAGATGCCGCACGGCTGGACCGACGCCGGCTTCGGCGGCGCGAAGGCGGCGTGCCTGGAGCACGTGGCCGAGGTCTGGACCGACATGCGGCCGCTGAGTGTGCGCCGCGCCATGGAAGAGGACGCCGCGCGATGACACCGAAGTTTTACTGCCGCGGATACCGGGTCGCCGAGCTGCGCCGGTTCGAGGGCTGGGCGTCGTTGGCGCTGGCCCCCCAGGACCACCTGGGCGACGACGATGTCGCCTACGTCTGGGACGACTTCACCGTGGTGGACAACCCCGTCGTCGCCGACGCGGCCACCCTGGTGGCCGCGCCCACGGACGACTGGCGGGCGTTCTGCCGCGCCGAACTCGGCTTCGAGATCCCCGAGGGCCTGCTCGAAGACGCTCTCGGAGCGTCGTAATACCGTGAACCGGTCATTCTGGCTGCTGTGGTCGGCCTCGACACTGTCCGCGCTCGGCGACGGCATCAGGTACGTCGCGTTCCCGCTCATCGCGACCACCTTCAGCAGCGACCCGCGCGCGGTCTCGCTGGTGTTCGTCGCCGGATACCTGCCGTGGCCGCTGTTCGGGCTGCTCGGCGGGGCGTTGTCCGACCGGTACGACCGGCGATCGCTGATGCTGCTGGTCGACCTCGGCCGGGCGGTGGTCATGGGCGCGTTCGCGATCGCCGTGGCCGGCGTCGGCGGGGCGATCGCGGTGCTGATGACGGTGTCGTTCCTGATCGGCACCGCGGAGACCGTGTTCGACAGTTCGGCGTCGGCAATCGTTCCGCAGTTGGTGCCGCCGAAGGATCTGGAACGGGCCAACTCCTGGCTGTTCTCGGCGCAGGCCGCGGCCTCGACGCTGGTCGGCGCGGTCGTGGGCGCGGTGCTGTTCGCCGTGTGGCGGGCCGGGCCGCTGGTCACCGCCGCCGCGTGCTTCTTCGTCGCGGCCGTTCTGGTCGCCGCGCTGGCCCCGGTGGGCCGTCCGGCCGACTCGGCCGGTGCGGCTGACGCGGCCGGCGTGGACCGGCCCGGCCTGGCCGGCCTGGCCGGCGATGCCCTGACCGGAGTGCGGTGGCTGGGGCGGCATCGGCTGCTTCGGACCGTCTGCGCGCTGGTGACGGTGCTGAACGGGGTCACCGCCGTCGCGGAAGCGGTCCTGGTGCTGTACGCGGGGAAGGTGCTGCACCTTGGTGACCTCGGATACGGCGTGCTGCTGTCGGTGCTCGCGCTGAGCACCGTGGCCGGTTCCGGGGCGGCGCCGATGGTCCGGAAGCTGACCGGCTATCCGGGCGCACTGGTCGGCGGCGCGGTGCTGATGGGAGGCGCGGTGCTGCTGGCGGGGCTGACCTCGAACCTGCCGGCCGCGATCACCGCCCTGACACTCGCCGGTCTGGCCAACGGCATGTGGAACGTCGTCGCGGTCTCGCTCCGGCAGCGGATCGTGCCCGAACACCTGCTGGGCCGGGTGACGAGCATCTACCGCACCATCGCCCTGACCGCGATGCCCGTGGGGGCCGGCCTGTCCGGGGTCGTCGCCGAGCGCTACGGCCTGCACGCGCCCTTCGTCGTCGGCGGTCTGCTGCTGGTGGCGGCCGGGTTGGCGAGCGCGCCAGTGATCGTTTCGGCCTCGCGGCAGCTGGTGTTCGAAGGCGGCGATCAGGCTGCGAGGACGTCATGAGCCGGACATCGGAGGGCCGGCCGCGCACTGCCCCGGCTTGGCGCGCACCGGTGCGGCTGATCTGCTTCCCGCACGCGGGCGGTTCGCCGACGGTGTTCCGCACGTGGCGGGCACGGCTGCCGGGCTCGATCGAGATGGTGGCCGTCCGCTACCCCGGACGTACGGGGAGCCGCAGCGAGGCGCCGCCGTCCTCGTTACGGCAGCTGACGGCGCGCATGGTGCACGTCCTTGTCCCGCTGGGGGACCGGCCACCGGTCCTGTTCGGGCACAGCACGGGCGCGACTGTTGCCTTCGAAGCCGCGACGGTGCTGGAGCAGCGGTTCGGGATCGCGGTGCGGCACCTGTTCGTCTCCGCCGCGTCGCCCCGGACCGAGTCCGGCCCTCGCGGCTGCACGCAGCGCCGGACCATGAGCTCGTCGAGACGGTGCGACGGCTCGACGGCCGGCACGGGTTCAATGCTCGACGATCCGGGGTACCGCGAGGTGCTCCTGCCTGTGCCGCGCGACGATCTGCGGTTGCCGGAGAACCATCCGGGACCGGAGACGTCGCCGGTCACCGTCCCGGTCACCGCGTACGCGGGCCTGGACGACCCGGTCCGTGGCCCGGACGAGGCACTCTGCCGGCGACGGTTCACGCGCGGGCGGTTCGCCCTGCGCGCCTTCACCGGTGGCCACTTCCATCTCGAGGATCAGGGGCGCCTGAGGTCGCTGCGGCGATCGCTCGGGAGCCAGCGGGTGCCGAGGCCGCCGGGTTCCCGGGCGCCCCGGCCGGTCGTTCTGATGAGGCTTGATGAGGATTGAGGCGGACGGAGACTTCCATGCGGCTGGATGACGCGACCCTGCTGCGGCGGGTGACCGAACTCGCCCGGATCGGGGCCGGCCCCGACGGAGGGGTGAGCCGGCCAGGGTTCAGCGCCGCCGACCGAGCGGCGATCGACTACGTCGCCAGAGAAGCACGGTGCGGCGGACTGGACGCGCGCGTCGACCCGGCGGGCAACCTGCTCCTGGGCCGGGAGCCATTCGGTACCCGACCGAGCCTGGTCATGGGCTCGCATCTGGACACCGTGCACAACGGCGGACGTCTGGACGGCGCCTACGGCGTGCTGGCCGCGCTGGCAGTCGTCGAGGCGCTCGTCGTCGACCCCGGTGGGCTCGAACCGGTGGCGGTCGCGTTCGCCAACGAGGAGGGCGCGTTGTACCCGCAGCCGTTCTGGGGCTCGACGGCGTTCGCCGGCGGGGCGGAACGGCTCGCATGCGATCCCGTGGACCGCGAGGGCCGGTCGCTGCGCGAACCGTTGCGGCAGGTCGGCGGCGATCTCGACGCGGTGGCCGCGGCGGCGTGGCCGGACGGGACGGTGGCGGCGTACCTGGAGCTGCACATCGAACAGGGGCCGGTGCTGGAGCAGGCGGGCATCCCGATCGGCGTGGTCGAGTCGATCGTGGGCCGCCACGTCTTCGAGGTCGAGGTCACCGGCCGGGCCGGGCACGCCGGCACGACGCCGATGGAGTACCGCCGCGACGCCCTGGTGGGCGCGGCCGGACTCGTCACGGCGGTGCGGGACATCGCTGCCGAGCACCGGCACTGCCGGGTCGCGACCACGGGCGCGCTGCACGTCCAGCCCGGCGACACGAACGTCGTCCCAGGCTTGGTCCGGCTGACGACGGAGGTGCGCGACACCTCGCAGGACCGGCTCGACGCGGCCGAGCGGGCGTTGCGGCGGGAGGCGGCCCGGCTCGCCGACGCGACGGGCTGCCGCTTCGAGGTCCGCCGGACCATGCGCGTCGCCCCGGTGTCCACCGACCCGGGCCTGGCTGACCTGATTGCGACCGCGGCGAAGGAGTCCGGATACGCCACGACGACGCTGCCCAGCGGCGCCGGCCACGACGCCCAGATCATCGCCGGGATAGCGCCGATCGGCATGATCTTCGTCCCCAGCCGGGACGGGCTCAGCCACACCCCCGCCGAGGACACTGCCCCGGACGACCTCGTCGCGGGGGCCCGGGTCCTGCTGGCGTGCGCGGAGCGGCTGTGCTCGGGATGACGCCGCCCCCGCCGCTGCCCCACGACACCGTGACGACCGACACCGAGAATGGATCAATCACCGATCATGGACGCGACAGGATCCGTGCAGACGACAGACCAGTCCTCCGATTCCCTCGATGATGTCCGTCGCCGCATCGAGCAGTTGCCGCCTGCACAGCGGGCCCGGCTGTGGCAGCGGATGTGGGAGCGCGGCCTGTCCGGCGGGGCGTACCGGGCCGACGAGGCCGCGGCCACCGCACCCTCGTCGTTCACCCAGCGCCGGATGGTGGTGCTGCACGAGACGGACCCGGACAGCGCGGCCTACAACAGTCCCGCGCCAGTGGCGCTGCGCGGGACCATCCGGCCGACGCTGATCGAGGCAGCGCTGAACGACATCGTCAGGCGCCACGCCGTGCTGCGGACCTCCCTGCCGATCGTCGACGGCGAGCCGGTGCAACACGTCGTTCCGCACACCCGCCGACGGCTCGCGGTCGTCGACCTCAGCGGTCTGACACCCGAGCTCCGAGCGGCAGAGAGCGACCGGCTGGTGCGCGCCGAACAAGGCGCGCCTTTCGACCTGCGGCACGGGCCGCTGGTGCGGTTCCACCTGGTTCTGCAGTCACCGGTTGAGGCGCTGCTGCTGACCACGTTCCACCACGCCATCGTCGACGGCTGGTCGTTCTCGGTCTTCGCCCGCGAGTTCGCGGAGTTCTACGCGGCCCGGCTTGAGGACCGGCCGGCGTCCCTGCCGCCGTTGCGGCTGCAGTACGCCGACTACGCCAGGTGGCAGAACGACTGGCTGGAGACCGAGGAGGCCAAGCGGCAGCAGGCCTACTGGGTCGGCCGCCTCGCCGGGGCCGCCGAGCAGTGCGCTCCGCCCCCCGACCACACGCGCACCGCGACTGTGACCCGCAACGGTGAGGTCTGCCACTTCCTGCTGCCGCCCGCCATGGCCCAGGAGGTCCATCGGCTGGCGTTGGACTGCGGGGGCACGCCATTCATGGTGCTACTGGCCGCGTTCCAGGCGGCGCTGGCCCGCTTCACCGGGCACGACGACGTCCTGGTCGGTACCCCGGTCGCCAACCGCCGGTTCCACGGGTTCCACGACCTGATCGGCTTCTTCGTCAACTCCCTGATCATCCGCAGCCGCCCGCACGGAACGCTGAGCTTCGCCGCGTTCTTGGCCGAGGTCCGCGACACCTGCCTGGTCGCCTACGACAACCAGGATGTTCCGGTGGACGTCCTGGCTCGGCTGCTATACCCCGAGCGGCAGGCCGGCCGCAATCCGCTCTACCAGGTCAACCTGGCGTTCCACAACACGCCGGAGACCGTCACGACCGCGGAGGGCCTGGTCATCACCCCGCTCGACCTCGATCACGACGGTGCCCGCTTCGACCTGGACCTGGTGGTCCTGGAGACGGAGCAGGGGATGGAGTGCTCGCTGATCTACGCGGCCGACCTGTACGAGCGCTCGACGGCGGAGCAGATCGCGGACTCCTTCCAGACGCTGCTCACCGCCGCACTGGCCCAGCCCGCAACAAAGTTGGAAGAACTGCCGATCCTCACTCGGAGCCAGACCGCCGACCTGGTCGCCGATGCCGCGGGCCCCGAGCTGCCGCTCCCGGCCGACACCGCACTGCACCACCTGTTCGAGCAGCAGGCTGCCCGGACCCCGGACGCGACGGCGGTCAGCGACCAGGCCGCCGGCGACGTCACCTACCGCGAGCTCGATCGGCGGGCCAACGGCGTCGCGCACCTGCTTCGGGCCCAGGGGGTACACCGTGGGGACGTGGTCGGCGTGCTCTTGGACCGCTCCGCGGACGCGGTCGGCGCGATGCTCGGCGTGCTGAAGGCCGGAGCTGCCTTCCTCCCTCTCGACACCGCCTATCCCGCGGCCCGGTCGGCGCGGATGATCGCCTCCAGCGGTGCGGCCGTGGTCCTCACGTCGGCGGCGTACCACACGTCGTGGGAGGGAGCCCGCGCCGTCCTGGTCTCGGACGCGGAGCCTTCCGAGCAGGCACCGGCTGTCGGCGGGGACGACCGTGACGGGGCGTACGTGATCTACACCTCCGGATCGACCGGCACGCCCAAGGGCACCCTGATCGCTCACCGTCAGGTGGCGAACTATCTGCTGTGGGCTGCGGAGCACTACCGCGTGGCCGAGGGCGACGGTGCGCCGCTGCACTCCTCGCTCGGCTTCGACCTCACCATCACCACCCTGTTCGCCCCGCTGTTGTGCGGGCAGCGGATCGTGGTCGCGGACGACGGTGGCCCGACGGCGGAGGCGTTGTTGCACTGGGCGCGGCGCTCGGAAAAGGCGAGCTTCGTGAAGCTCACCCCGTCGCATCTGCGGATGCTGAGCGACACCGGTCAGAGCTTCGACGCCGAAGGGCTGGTGATCGGCGGCGAGATGCTGCACGGCAGCGCGGTGCTGCCCTGGCTGGCCGGACCGCGGCGCACCCGGCTGTTCAACGAGTACGGCCCGACCGAGGCATCCGTGGCCTGCACCGTCTACGAGGCCACCGCCGACATCGACCCCGAGGGTCCGGTGCCGATCGGCCGGCCGATCGCCAACACGAGGGTCCATGTGCTCGACGACCAGATGCGGCCCGTGCCGCGCGGTGTGGCGGGCGAGCTGTACATCGGGGGCGTC
Source organism: Streptomyces sp. NPDC107581 (assembly GCF_055657175.1). Classification (NCBI taxonomy): domain Bacteria; kingdom Bacillati; phylum Actinomycetota; class Actinomycetes; order Kitasatosporales; family Streptomycetaceae; genus Streptomyces; species Streptomyces sp. NPDC107581. The sequence continues at coordinate 230,117 of NZ_JBVKBH010000010.1, read as the reverse complement.
GGGGTCGCGTACGGTTATCTCGGCCAGGGCGGGCAGACGGCCGAGCGGTTCGTCCCCGACCCGTTCGGCGGGAACGGCGGGCGGCTGTACCGCACCGGCGACTCGGTGGTGGTGCGGGCCGACGGTGAGCTGGTTTATCTGGGGCGCCGGGACCGCCAGGTCAAGGTACGCGGGCACCGGATCGAGCCCGACGAGATCGCGGCGACACTGACCGCCGCGCCCGGCGTCCGGCAGGCAGTCGTCGACCTCGTGGACGACCGGTTGACGGCCTTTGTCGAACCGGCCGACCTGCACGACCCCGCCGATTCACCGGAAGCGGCCCACCTGGCCGAGCTGATGGAGCGGGTCGAACAGTGGCGGATGCTCTACACGGACACGTACCAGGATCTGGACCAGCCGCAGGACTCCGACGCGGAGTCGACGGCGCTGACCGGGTGGACCAGCAGCTACACCGGCAAGCTGCTGGATCCGACGCAGATGGGGCAGTGGCTGGACGAGACCGCCGGGCGTATCGCCGCCCTCGGACCGCGGCGGGTCCTGGAGATCGGTGCCGGAACCGGCATGATCGTGGAGCGGATCGCGCCGGGGTGCGAGTCCTACCGCGCGACCGACTTCGCGCAGGCGTCCATCGACCGCCTGCGCCGTGTGTTCGAGCCGGACGGACGGGTCGAATGCGAGGTGGCGGCGGCGCACGAGGCGGTCCGGGACGGGGACCGCTTCGACCTGGTGGTCATCAACTCGGTGCTCCAGTACTTCCCCTCGGTGGGATACCTGCTGGCCGTGCTGGACCGTGCGGTGGGGGCGCTGGAGACGGGCGGCCGCATATTCCTCGGCGACGTCCGCAACGAGGTGCTCCAGCCGCTGTTCCGGACCAGCGTGCGTTTGTTCCAGGCGCCACCGGCCGACCAGGTCGACGAGATCAGGGCGCGCGTCGCAGCCGATCTCTCCGACGAGGAGGAGCTCTGCCTCGACCCCCGGCTGTTCGACGCGCTGCGGGGACGCTGGCCGCGGCTGAGCGGTGTGCGGGTGCTGCCGAGGACCGGCGGCTACGACAACGAACTGAGCCGCTACCGCTATGACGCCGTGCTGACCTTCGACGGACGGGCGGAGCCCGACGGCCTGAGGTGGGACTGGTCGGGCGGTCTCGGAGGCGACGCTCTGGCGGGACGGTTGGCCGAGGAGCGCCCGGAGCGGGTCACGCTGCGCGGCGTTCCGAACCCTCGGCTGGCCTCGGACCGGCGGCTGCTGGCGGCGTTGGCGGCGGCCCCGGCGGCCGCCACTGCCGGCTTCGTCACCGGTCAGGCCGATGGAGGAGAGCATGACTCAGGCTTCGTCGAAGAGCTGGTCGTCGCCGCTGCCGGGGCCGGTTATGACGCCGAGCCGAGCTGGGCCGAGGGATATGCGGACGGTGCCTATGACATCGTGCTGCGTCGATCGGACGCCGCTGCGAACGCTGCGGGTGGCCTTCGGCTGCCGACGGTCGGCGCTGCCGACGCAGACCGTGACGCCGTGCCGCGTCGGGCGGGCGCGGGTGCGGATTCGCAGCGGTCGCCAGCCGACACCACCGAAGTGGTTCCCGCCGCGGACGACTGGCGTCGCTACGCCAACGACCCGTTGTGGCGTGAACGGCGGTCCGGTCTGGTGGACGCCGTCGCGGACTTCGCCGCCGACCGGCTGCCGATCGCCATGCGGCCCGCGCGATACGTCCTGGTCCGCTCCATGCCGCTGACGGCGCACGGCAAGTTCGACCTCGCGGCGCTGCGCAGGATCGCGGTGATCAGCCGGGCCGGTGCCGGGCGCGCCGCACGGTCGGGGACACGCGGCCGCCCGCTGACGGCGCTGGAGGGGCGGATCGCGGCGATCTGGGAGGAGCTGCTGGGCCTCGACGGGATCGGCGCAGACGACGACTTCTTCGAGCTCGGCGGCCACTCGCTGCTGACGTTCCAGGTCCTGCACCGGTTGCGGAAGACGTTCGGCGTCGAGGTCCCCACCCGGACGATGTTCGAGCGGCGGACTCTCGCCGAGCTCGCCACGGTGGTCGCCGCGGCGGACGCCGAGACCCCGAGGCCGGGCCCGGCGGGTGCTGAAGCGTCGGCCGATCCGGGTGTCCTGTCGTTCGCCCAGGAGCGCCTGTGGTTCCTGCATCAGCTCGACCCCGCCTCGACTACGTTCAACGTGCCGCTGTTCGTTGCCCTGGACGGGCCGGTGGACGTTCCCGCGCTGGCGCGGGCGGTCCGGGAGGTTGCCGACCGGCACGACATCCTGCGGACGGTGCTGGAGTCGCGCCAGGGGCGGCCTTTCCAACGGGTCCTGGCCCCCGGGAGCACCCGGCTGGTAGTGATCGATCCTGCGACGGACGCCGGGACGGACACCGACGCGCTGTTGCGCGTCGCCGCGCTCCGTCCCTTCGACCTGGCGCGTGAGTCGGCCCTGCGGGCGTGGCTGCTGCGTCGCGGCCCGGATCGGCACATCCTGATGCTGTTGCTGCACCACATCGCCTACGACGGGTGGTCCGCGCAGATCCTTTTCGACGAGATCACCGCCCGCTACGCGGGCGAGCCGTTGCCGTCGCTGCCTGCGCAGTACTCGGACTTCGCCCGGTCCGAGCGCGGGCAGGACTTCACCGCGCACCGCCACCATTGGCGCGGCCGACTGGCCGGGATCCTGGATCTGCCGACGATCCCGTTGGACCGGCCGCGGCCGGCCCGCTCCACCGGGGAAGGCGCGGCGCTGCCGTTCCATCTGCCCGCGGACGTGGTTGCGGGGCTGCGCGTGCAGTGCAGTACGGAGCAAGCGACGCTGTTCATGGCGCTGTTGGCCGGCTCCTTCTGCGCGCTGCACGCCACCACCGGTCAGACCGACGCGGTCGTGGGCATCGACGTGGCGAACCGGCCCGGCGCCGACGCCGAGCGGCTGGTGGGGTTCTTCGTCAATCAACTGGTCCTCAGGGCCGGTGTGAGCGGCGAGCAGAGCCTGCGCGAGCTGCTGCGGCAGGTGCGCGACACCTGTATCGACGCCTACGCGTACCACGAGCTGCCGTTCGAGCAGGTGGTGCGCCTCGTCAACCCGCCCCGGAGCCGCAATCAGAGCCCGCTGTTCCAACTCAAGGTCTCGCTGAACGCGGCCGTGCGGCAGCCGGTGCTGCCCGGGGTGACGGCGAGTGTCGTCGACGTCGGGGTCCAGGCCCGCGCCGACCTCAGCCTGAACCTCGAAGAGCACGCCGACGGCGGGATCAGCGGCGTCCTGGAATACGCCGCAGAGCTCTTCGAGGAGTCGTCCATGACCGGCTTCCTGGGCCGATACCTGGCCTTCCTGGAGGCGCTGGCGGTGTCGCCCGGGACGCTGCTCGGGAAAGTCGAAGTCACCACGGGAGGGTGAAGCGCCGATGACGCAAGAAACGATGACCGGCGGTCGCGGGGCGGAGCAGACGGTCGCCTCCGTGGTCGAGATCTTCGAAGAACTGCTGGGCGTCAGCCCGATCGTGCCCGATGAGGACTTCTTCGACGCGGGCGGCCATTCGCTGCTGGCGGTGCAGCTCGTTGCGCGGGTCAACGCGGCCTTCGCGACCGACATTCCGCTGTCCGCGTTGTTCGACACCGACGGTGCGGTGGGCGGGGACGGGGTGTCGCCGACGGCGATCGCGAGGCTGGTCGCCGGGGACGCGGGGGCACAGGACTCTGATCTGGTGGTGCTGGCACGCGGCGTCAACGTCGGGGCCGGCTCTGCCTGCGACGCTCGGATCGTGTGCGTCCCGCCTGCCGGTGGCGAGGTGGTGAGCCTGCGCGAGTTCGCGGCCACGTTCGCCGAAGCGGAGACCGCGAGGACTGTCCAGGCGTTCCGGTTTCCGCCGATCGCCCCGGGAGAGGACCACGGCATCGGCGCACTCGCCGCACGACTGCTCGCTGCGCTGCCCGACGACTCGGCGCTGGTGGAGGATCCGGACGACTCGGCGGACCAGCCGGTCCTGCTGGGGTGGTCGATGGGCGGCATCGTGGCGTTCGAGGCCGCCCGGCTCCGGGCCGCGGCCGCGCGCGTCCCGGCCCACGTGGTCCTGGTGGACAGCTACCCGGCCGGCACGATCCCGGACACCGACGACTTCGGAATCGTCCCCGGGCTCGTCGAGGAGCTCCAGGCGGCGATCGGCCACCGGGTCCCGGTGGACCTCGCGGCGGCGCAGTCCCTTCCGCTGTTGGAGGGCGTAGAGCTGGTCATGACCGCCGCGGCCGGGCTGACCGATGCCGAGCGGGACGTCGTCCGGGCGAAGGTGCTCATGCTCGAAGCCCACGTCACGGCGGCACGTGAGTACCAACTGCAGCCGTATGAGGGTCCTGTGACGCTGGTTCAGGCCACCGATAGCGATGCCGGACAGCGCGACGCCGCACGGCATGCCTGGCAGGCCGTCTGCCGTGACCTGCGCACGGTCGTCGTCCCCGGCCAGCACCTGTCACTGTTCGGCCGTCCCTACGTCGAAGGCCTGGCGCGGGCGGTGCTGGAAGCCGTCGGGTAACGAGACGCGTGAAGAGACTGAACGGGGGTGGGGCGATGCTCGACATCGTCCGAGAACTGGTTCCGTGGTCCGAGCGGGGGCGCACCCTTCGCGGTGGCGACCGTCGTCGGGACCGCAGGCAGCGCACCGCGCGTGCCCGGGGTCGGCCTTGGCGGTGGATGCCGCCGCGACCGTGGTCGGCAGCAACTCCGGCGGCTGCGTCGAAGGGGCCGCCTACGAGCTCTGTCAGGAAGCCCTGTCCGGCGCACCGCCGTGGGCGGAGCATCTCACCTCCTCGGACGAGGACCCGCTCGACGTGGGCTGATCTGCGGCGGCACCGTGGCCATCCTCATCGAGCGCGTTGATCCGGCGGCGGCTCGCTCGGAGCTCAGCGCCTCCCTGGCCGCGGCCGTCTGCGTCCTCGACCACGACCCCAAGTCCGACGTCCCACTGCTGACGCGCGCGTTGCGGCTACCCGGGGGATACGTGGGCGTGCACATCCCGCAGGAGAGGGCCATGTCGACCCTCGCCGAGATCATCGCCGACCGACGCGGCGGCGCCGATGTACCGCTGCGGGACCGGAAGCGGCCGATTCACGACCAGCCCTTCCCTCACGACTTGCCCGTTCTGCCACGGAGCACATTTCGGCCACGGTCTGCGCACCCGGCCATATCCCTACTTGGAGAATCGCCTTGGAAACCACTGAGACCACCCGCGTCATCGACGCTCCCGCTGTGGCGGCCGTCGTCGCACACGTCGGCCTGGCCCGGCTGTTCGAGCTCGCCATCGAGAGGATTGAGGCGGTGTCGACGGCCGAGGCCGCAGGCGTGGTGCAGCAGAAGGAGCGCGACGGCTTCCGGTTCACCACCCCGTTCCCCGGCCTGCTGGAGTGGATGCCGGCGGTGCGCCACGGCTCGACCGTTTCGGTGAAGGCGGTCGGCTACAACCCGCACAACCCGGCCAAGAACGCCCTGCCCACGATCCTGTCCACGGTGCTGGCGTTCGACTCCGACAGTGGCCACCTGCGCACCGTGATCGACGGCACGTTCACCACCGCCCTGCGCACCGGCGCCGCCTCGGCCGTGGCCAGCAGGGCCCTGGCCGACCCCGGTTCGCGGGTGCTGGGCCTGGTCGGCTGCGGGGCCCAGGCGGTGACCCAACTGCATGCCCTGTCCCGGGTCTTCCGGTTCGATGAGGTGCTGGTCAGCGATGTGAACCCGGCCGCGGAGAACAGCTTCCCCAGCCGCGCCCGGATGCGGCCCGGCCTGGTCCGCAGCGTGCCGTTGGCCGAACTGGAGGCGCAGGCGGACGTCATCTGCACGGCCACTTCGGTGGCGCCCGGGGACGGGCCGGTGATCCGGGGCGAGGGCCTGAAACCGGCTGTGCACCTCAACTGCGTGGGCTCCGACATGCCCGGTAAGACCGAACTCCCACTGGACCTGCTGGACCGGGCGACGGTCTGTCCGGACCACAACCTCCAGGCCCGCAAGGAAGGCGAATGCCAGCGGCTGGCCGCCGACGCGATCGGTCCGTCGATCAGCACCGTGCTGGGCGATCCACGACGGTACGCGGGGCTGCGCGCCCAGCGCACTGTCTACGATTCGACCGGACTGGCGATCCAGGACCTGGCGATGGTGGAGCTGTTCGACGAGCTGGCCCACGAGCTCGGCATCGGGAGCCTGATCCGCGTCGAGGCCAACAGCGGCGACCCGTACGACCCCTACGCGTTCCTGCCCGTGGACGTCACGAGCGGGTTCGGAGCATGACGGCGACCCGCTGACCGGGCGGTGTCGGCGGCCTGCTCACCGTGGCCGCCGACACCGCTCCGACCTGCTGCCCGCGCACAGGCCTGCGTTCCTCGTGATTCAGGGGTTCTGGAGTACCTGCCGGGCTGAAGGTACAGGTCAGCGGGGTGGAGGCTGGTGACGCGGCCAGATTCCCCTAGAGACGCGACTTTGTGGATTTGCCTGCGCTGAGCTGGAGTTAGAAGCCATCCGCATTCCGGGCGTGAGCGGGTGTGATCGAACAGGGTTCCTGTTCGGGTGGTCGTGACGGTATCGGCGCATGAAGGCAGACCTCCTGGTAGCTCGGCGATTGCGAGTCGACCCGAGCTTCCGGAGGCCCTGTTGTCGCAGTCTTGCGTGAGTGTGTCCGCCGCGTCCAACTCCCGCGTGTCGCTGTCGATTGCCTCGCGCACCGGTTCGGGAACGCCGCAGATCGCCTGGACCGCGTCCCGTGCTACGCCTCGGACATGACGGAGGCGGAATGGCAGGTCGTCCGGGCGGCGCTGCCGGTCCCGGCGTGGCTTCAGGGGCGGGGCGGCCGGCCCGAGGGCTATTGCCACCGCGTGATGCTGGACGCCGTGCGGTACGTCGTCGACAACGGGATCAAGTGGGCGAACCTGCCCGCGGACTTCCCGCCGTACCGGCGGGTGCACACCTTCGTCCGACGCTGGCAGGTGACCGGTCTGCTCGCCGAGTTCCACGACCGGCTCCGGGACCGGGTGCGCGCGAGGGAGGGCCGCGACGTGGATCCGAGTGCGGCGGTCGTGGACTCGCAGTCGGTGCGGGCAGCGGCGAATATCCCCAGGTCAACGTCGGGATGGGACGGCGGGAAGAACGTGGGCGGGAGGAAGCGGCACGTGGTGGTGGACTGTCTCGGCCTCATCCTGGCGGTGCTGGTGACCGCGGCGAGCGTGCAGGACCGCCACGCAGCCGTGCCGCTGCTCACCCGGCTGCGCCAGCGGTACTTCTCCATCCGTCTGGTATGGGCGGACTCCGGCTACGCGGGCCGGCTCGTCGACTGGGCCGCCGAGAAGCTCCAGCTCACCCTTGAGATCGTCAAACGCTCCGACGACACCACGGGGTTCGTCGTGCTGCCAAGACGGTGGGTAGTAGAGATCTGTCAAGCACGGTGCACTCATGGAGTCTGTTGCCCTGTTGTCTTGGCTGTCTCGGTCCAGATGCGGCGGCTGTACCAGCCAGGCGGACGGGTGCGGCGTTCGCGGAGTTCGGCGAGTTCTCGCTGGTCGGCGTGGGCGATGAGCCGGTGGGGACGACTTCACCTACCAGGTGGTCGGCACCGCGCCGAACCTCGCCGCCGCCCAGACCTGGGTTGCTGAGCTGGCGCTCGACGACGACTCCGCCGCGTGACGCGGCAGGTCAGCCCTTCCGGGCGAGCCGGCGGCCGGGCAGGTCATGCCGTCGACCCAGGTAGCTGATCATGCCGAGCGAGAAGCCGGTCTCCTCGGCGAGCTCGCGGCAGGTGCGTCCGGCGGCCCGTTGATCGCGGAGCCAGTCGAGATCGATCTGGCGCCATCGGGTCGCTTTGCCCTCGCGGCTCATGCCGTACTCGCGGACCAGGACCTTGATGGCCTCCTCATTCACGCCGACGTGCTTCGCGATCCACTTGAGCGGGCGGTACTCCTCGAGGTAGAGGCGGGCGAACGTGTCCCTGGGGAGCGCGGCACGGGCCCGACGGATGGTCGCTCCTCTATCCCACATCGCGGATCTCTTGGGGGGTGCCGGCTGCTCCTGCAGTACGAAGCGGACAGCGTCATGGCTGACGCCCAGGCGACGGGCCGCCCCGGCTGTCGTCAGGGATTCCTCCCGGATGAGGCGGTGCAAGATGCCGAGGTCGATGTCCCCGAGGTCGCACCCGGGCAGGTCAAGACCGTCGATGATGTCCGTCGGCGGCTGCCAGGTGAGCGGTTCGTCGCGGATGCCCTGCTTGGCGAGGAACTCGCGTGCGTGCTCCTTGAGTTGGCTCACCAGCGCGGGGGTGAGATCCGTTTCGAAGGTTCGCAGCATGGTCCGCAGCTCCGGCGTGGCGGGCGCGTAGGCAGCCGGAGCGGCGGCTGGGGGAAGTCCGCTGATCCGCTCGAACAGCAGCGCTCGGGCAAATTGGTGCCGCCGCACGCCGCCGGCCTCGAATTCGATGTCCCGGCAGAGCTGTATCCAGGTGTCCAGGGGCAGCAGGTCGCGGTAGTCGACTGCGCGGCGGCGATCGTAGTCGATCGGTGATCCATCCTGGTCAAGGTAGTCCGCCAGCGCGAACAGGCCGAGGCTGATGGCCTTGAAGTGGCCCTGCTTCGTCAGCCGGTGCGCCATGCGGGGACCGAGCCGGACTTCTGCCGGGGACCGAAGGATCCGGGCCGCTGTGGTGAAGTCCCCTCTCGTGCCGCCGATGAGTAGGAGGTAGCACGAAAGGGCTGGCCGGATGGTGCGCGACAGGGCCCCACTCGGAGGGCTCAGCCGTGCAGACCACGCCGGCCACAGCTGCGTCGGGATCCTGTGGGCCCGCGCGGCGACCTGGGCTGAGGCCGAAGGGTTGGGCCTGCGGGGAAACCGGTCTGCAGTGCGGTAGCGCAGCTGGTCGCTGTGTTTGAGCCGGGGGACCAGCGTCGCAATGTGGATCGCGTCGAAGACCTCGCTGGCGTGGCGCCACCGGTGCACGACTTTGAGCGGCATGACGCCGTCGGCGCCGGCGATCAGGCGGCGAAGGGCGCCGCCAGCGGTGTGAGCATCGTCGTGCCCGAGGATGTGCAGGGCCGCGCTGACGGCGAGGGCGGTGGTCGCGGCCCGCAGCGGGGCCAGACGGCCCGGCCGGGTCTCCGTGGTGGGGTCGAAGGTCCGCGGTGCTCCGGGCCCGGGGTGCTGATGCGCCGGCAGGATCTCGGGTAGGACGAAGTCCACCAGCCGTTCAGGGACGCGGAGAAGGAGGATGCAGGCCAGGGCCCGAAGGTCGCCGAACAGCGCGAGACTGGGCTGGGGCTTGTCCTGATAGACGCCGAAATCGGCCTGCCCAGAGGCAATCGCGTTCTCGATGAGCTTCTGGCCCGCAATCACTGGCCCCTGCGCGGTGAGCTCGATGGCGCCGGCCTCCTCGAGCGGCTGACCGCAGCGCGCTGCCCGCGAGGAGTCGTCCTGCGCCGGGCTGTGGCAGTGGCCTGGGGTAAGAGGATGCCTGGTGGTCGCCGGGAAGTGCCTTGGCGTACGGCTGCAGCGGGGACAGGCATCGACCAGCAGCAGATGGTGGTCGAGGCAGGCGAAGGACCAGCCGAGTCTCCAGTTCAGCAGCCATCTGCCGCCGTTCTCGGCCAGGCAGGCCGGGCAGTAGCGAGAACCGCGGGCCCGTCCCCAGACATACCGCGCCGCGACCCGGCGCCGCCCAGGATCAATCACGTGGACCCGCCGGTCGTAGCGGGCCAGAGTCATGGCGTGCACCTGCTCCGGGCGGATGCCGGCGGACCAGGCGGCTGTCGCCGCCTGGTCCTCATCGAGGAGCGTGACGAGGTGGCCCAGGAGGCCCGAGCTCACCGGCCCACGCCGGCTGCGCGGCAGCAGACCCATCGCGGACAGAACGTCGCCGGTGTTGGTGCCCAGCCGGTGGGCGATCGCCTCCCACCAGGAGTCGAGTGCCTCGCCCGGGTGCGGGGCGAGGCGGATCGGCAGGGTCCGTGCGTGCGTCACCGGCCAACCGCCTGACGACGGGGCCGGCGGGAGCGCTGGCTCTTCAGGAGATTGCGTACGTCGTCCTGGGCCAGGTGGGCCGCCTGGTCGATCTTGACGCGGCTGAGCAGTTCCTCGTCGAGACGCTCGGCGCCGGTGCGCACGGCCCGCTGGCAGCCGCGGTTGATGAGGGTCATCAGTGAGCCGATGTGGCCGCTGGAGCGGATGAAGAGGTAGTCGAACAGGTCGTCGGCGAGCATTCCCCGGTACTTCTCCCTGAGCACCAGGCGCTTCTCCAGTGCCAGCAGCAGCTGCCGCCACTCGGCGCGGCCGTGGTCGGTCTTGAGCTCGAAGGACCGCATGCCCAGGCGGGTCGTGCGCCGGCCCGTCTGGGCCAGGACCGCGTTGTCGTAGGTCTCGCCCTCGGAGAACAGGCCACGCGCGGCCAGGCCGACGCCGACGAACAGCAAGGTGACCGGGCGTTCGCGATGTACTTGAAGTGGTTGCTCACCTCGACACCGCCGGTCGCCCTCCATCGGAGGAAGTGCAGATCGTCGACGATCAAGAGCTTCACATCACAGGAGAGCACGCAGTCCAGGGCGCGTTGGGCGAACTGGGCCGTGGTGCCGGTGGTGCGGCCGGGGTGGCCGAAGAACTCCAGCATCGCCCGGTTGAAGTCCTTCATTCCGGTGTTGCCGGTCAGGCCCACCCGGCAGACGGGGAGCCGTTCGTGCCCACCGGCCGTGAACGCGCCGCCTTCGGCGATCTCCCGGCGGTGGAAGTCCCGGGCGAAGGCCAGGACCGCGGTGGTCTTGCCGAGCGCGGGGAAGGCGTCGACCGCGACGGCGCCCTTGGCCTTGTCGCCGTCCTGGAGGTTGCTGTCGACAATGTCCCACAAGTCCTCGTGCAGCTCGGCCAGTTGCGGGGTGCGCAACGGGCCGAGGTTCGCGTGCCAGATCCGCCGGGCCTGGTCGTACTCGGCCCGCGCCCGCTCGCCCAGCGCCAAATACTGGCTGCGAGGCAGCAGTTCGGGCTGGACGCGCGTCTGTGCGTCCGCGAACGCTGCCCAGCCCTCCTTGCGTGACAGGGTCAGCGCGTCCAGGCGGTGGGTATCGCCCGGGGTCCAGGTGTTCTCGCTGGTCACGCGTCCTCCAGGGCGTCGGTGTAGAAGTCGCTGTCGTCTTCCAGCTCGACCAGCTCTGCGTCATCAGCCACGTCGTCGTCGCCCGCCTCGGGCACGGCCCCGGCCGCGGGCTGCGGCTCTGCCGCGTCGGGGAGTTCCATCAGGCGCCTCACGCTCGGCAACGTGGCGACGCTCTCCTCGGGCTCGGGCAGGTCCAGAGCCGCCTGTTCCCGGGCGAGCCGCAGCGCCATCCGGCGCTCGACCAGCGAGGTGCCAAGGCCCAGGTTCCACCGCTCGAACAGGTCCCGGACCGCGGCCTTGTCGTCGGGGAACCGGTCACGGGCCGCGGCCAGACGGCGCGCGAACTGCAGCGCCTCCTCGCTCACCGGCATATCCCGGCCCGGCGCGTGTTCCCAGGCCAGCGCGTGCCACCGGCGGTCGGCGGGATCGCGGAAGTAGACCGTGTTGATGTCGTCCGGGTTCACCGCGATCGGCCACTTGCCGTCCCGCTCACCGCTGAGCATGCCGCGGTAGGGGTCCAGGGCCGGGCCGTTGTAGCGGCGTGCGTCGAGGTCGATGCCGTAGTGCTGGATCTTGCGCCGCTGGACCCGCAGGAACTCAAACGCCAGGTCCGGATCGCGGGGCACCTCGATGTAACCGGCCCGGTTCAGCCCGTGCTCGAACATCGCCGCCGGCGACATCCGCAGCCCCGGCACCCCCGGGTCGACCAGCGAAGTGTGCGGCCTCACGTGATACACGCAGGCCACCCGCTCGCGGATGATCGCCTCAAGTTCGTGGAGGAAGAAGAACGCCTCCCCCTCCGGACGCTCGCCGCGCGAGTGCAGATCGGGGCCCTTGTAGCCGGGCAGGCCCTGCAGCAGGTCCCCGCGCAGGGTCAGAAAAAATCTCTCCAGCGGGCCCTTGTCCCGGCCCGTCCGCAGCCGGGCCGGCTGCACCGAGACCCCCAACCGGCGACAGACGCTGGTCAGATGCTCCGAGACGAACACCTTGCCGTGATCGACCAGCACCGTCTCCGGCACCAGCGCCGGCGACGCCGCCGAGCGCATCGGCCCCTCCAGCACGGTGGCCTCCACCAGCACCGACCTCGGGATGCCGTGCTCGGGCCAGACCGCATGCGCCGGCCAGTCCTCCCCCGCGGGCCGGGGCCGAAACGCCTGGTAGAGGGCGACGCTGGCATCCATGGCCTTCGTCGACACCGGGGTGATCCTGATCCCCAAGATGCAGCGGGTGTACCAGTCCATCGCGACGGTCAGCTCCGCCTGCAGCCACTGCAGCGTGACCGGGTCCAGCGCGAACACGTCCAGACGGTTGGTGTCCATCAGCAGGTACTCGCCCGGCCGGGTCGGCCGCAGCTTCCCGTAGACCCCGCCGGGCCGGGCGGCGATGTCCCGGTTCCGCTTCGTGGACAGCCGGAACGTCGGATGACGCCGCTCCAAGTCCTCCAGGAGACGGTAGGCCGTCGCCCGGCTGGGCAGGTCCTCCTCCTCCAACCCCCGGGCCAGCAGCCGGGCCCGGGTCCGCTCGATGACCATCTTGCGCGACGGCTTGGACTGCCCCGTGTGCTCGACCATCACCTCCAGCGCCGCCTCCGACCACGGCTCCGCGTTCCGGTGCCCGGACCGCGGCCCGCTGCGGGCCGGCACCAGTCCCGCCTCGCCGGCCTGGCGGAAGGCAGCCGCCCACCGCTTGACCGTACGCGCGGCCACCCCCAGCTCGGCCGCCTTCGCCTCGTACCGGCTCTCCAACGGCTGGCCCACCGTGTAGGCAGCGCGGGGCTCCCCCTCGGCCGCCAACTCCTCGCTGCCGCTGCGGAACCCCGTGAGCACCTCCCTCACGTGCGCGGCCCGCTCCAGCACCTGCTCCCGCTCGCCGGCGTCCAGGCGGGCCAGGCGGACGCGGATTCTGAGTACCTACAGGCCGTCGCCCTTGATGTGGCGCGCGGGGTTGAGCCCCTGCTCCATCAGGTCGACCGCCCAGACCATCGTCTGGACACCTTCGACCTTCGCCAGGCCCGGGGTGGGGCCGAGGCGGAAGGCACCGGGGATCGGCTTGCCGCTGGTGCTGTAGGGCAGGAAGTCCAGCGGAGAGCGGCCCGGCGAGGGATAGACGACGCAGTCGGACAGTACGGCGAGCGGGTACAGGCCGGTGAACTCCGCCGTCTTGAGCATTTTGCGGTGCATGTTGACCCTGGCCTTGGAGATGACGGCAGCCCGGATGTCCGGACGCCAGGTCGGACGCTCCAGCGCCGGCCAGCGGTCGCCGTCCTTGTAGTGCCGTCCCTGCGGCCGCTCACGCAGTTTGCCCACGCCGCCCTTGACAGTGGCCTTGACGGCCGCGAGGACGGCTGCCAGACCGGGGTCGACCTGCTTGTGCCGTTCCATCGCCGCCAGAAACTCGGTGTCGCTGAGGTCCTTGGTCACGCCCAGTTCCGCGAGGGTATCGACGTAGGCGATCTTGAGGCGGTCGTGCCACGGGTCCAGGTAGGCGCCGGTCTCCCGCCGCAGATACGCCTCGACGGGCTGGACGTTGTAGCCGAGTTCCTGTGCGTAGGCGACGGTGTGCGTCTGGTACCAGGCCGGGCCCTCCGGACGTCGGCCGGACGGTGTGAACGGGGAGGGCAGGCGCGCGTCCAGCTCGATGTGGGAAAGATTCACGAACCAGCTGCCGGGGACCTTCTTGTCGAACACCGGGAGCTTCACGTGTTCCGGGCCGGACAGCCCGACGACCAGGCGGGATGCGGCCGCGAGGAACGCCGTGTTCAGGTCCAGGCCGACCGCGAAGGGCAGCGAGACTTCCTCGCCGGTGAGCAGGTCGACGTCGCGCACCCACTGGTACGCCTCCTCGTCGAGGAACCCGCCGTTCCAGGCCGAGTTGACGACGACGGGGTGTTCCTGTGTGGCTTCCGGCGGTGCGGGGTCGACCGGCTCGCTTCCGAGCGAGCCGGGATTGTGGCTGGCGACCCAGTTGCCGGTCGCACTGTCCTGCACGGCCCGGGTCGGTGGGCGCAGCGCCGTCATCAGTTCCAGTCCCGACACGGCGGTCGACCCGCGCGGGGTGATGACTCGCCGGGCGTAGATACCCAGCACACGGGCGATGTCGGCCGGTTCCGCCTCGGCGACGCCCGGCCAGGCGCGGAAGTCCAGGGCGTCCCAGGACAGGACGGCGAGTTGCACGCACTGCCGCTTGCCCGCCTGGGCCGGGCGGTAGATCCGCGCCCACGGGCCGAACCCGCGCTGCGTCAGCTTCCACTTCGCCTTGGCGACCTGCTTGACGACCGGGTGGTCAGCCGGCAGTCGCAGGGAGCGGCGCTGCTCATGGCCCTCCAGCCGCTCCGGCAGCCCGAGCTTCACCGCAGCGGCCGCGGTGAGCACGATCAGCGGGTCGGAGTCCTTGCCCTTGCGGTGCAGCTTCGACGCACCCAGTCCCGACTCGCGCAGCGTCCACTCCACCAGGTCCGGAACGGTGGTCGCGGGGCAGTCCAGCACGATCCCGTCGACGCCGTACGCGCAACCGTCGCCGTCGAGGACCGCGAGCGGACCGTGCGGGTACGAGCCGCTACCGACGGGCTGTGCGGTGCGGCTGACGGCCGGACGGTTCGACGTCGACTGTGCGGGCCGTCCACCGGCCGGATGGTTCGGTGTCGGCTGCACAAAGCGGCCTGCGGGACCCTCGAGTTCCGCCCGCGGAGCCGGGGTTGCCGACGCGGTCGTTCCCGGGTCGGTCCCTTTCCTACCGGCGGTCCCCTCCGGAGCGGGCTGCGCCTGCGGCCTGGCCGGGGTGGGCGCGGGGATCGGGGCGGTACCGGAGTCCGGGTATTTCGCTGCCCAGCCTTGCAGCAGCCGCTGATATGCCTCCAGGCGCGGCGACTTCGGCTCGCTCCGGCCGTTCTCCCAGTTCTTCACCGACTGCGTCGTCGACTTCAGGGCCTGGGCCAGACGGGCCTGCGTGACACCGGCGGCCTCCCGCAGACGGGCGCGCTCCGCGGGGGGCGGGAGCTGCGGCTCCTCCTCCAGCAGCGCGTCGACCGACGCGAAGAGCTCTTCCTCTGATGCCATATACCTCTACCTCCACCCTGACACTAGCATGATTTAGCCCTTCATTTAACTCAATTACTTAACCCTTTCAGGGAAATTGAGTGAGGTGATGTCGACCGACCGGGCACGTGCGACACGGGCACCACATCCCGCCTCTGTGCGGTGCGGGCACGCCGGCACATCCAGTGGCGCGGGGCCGCTCCACACGCCGGGAGCGCACACATCTTGCCAGTGCCACACCGCAGTTCCGGGGTGGCCGTGAAGCCTTACCGATTGCTGACGACCACCCCGTACGGCGGCTGCCAAGTCCCGTCCGCGTCTAGCGTGATCGGTAAGCCCCCTGAGTACGACCGGTAGGCGTATGCCGCGCCGGACGTCAGTGCGGCTTCAGGGACCCCAAATGTCACTAGAAAGGCGAGAAGATGACTGTTGAGACACTTCCGGTGTGCGCCTATCCGGAATGCACCAATCCCCCCGCAGCGCCCACGCCCGCCGACCCGGCGCCCCGTTACTGCGCTCATCCCGAGCACAACGCCCTGGGAGCCTTCCGCAAGTTCCGTGCCAAGAGGCAGCAGCGCAAGGAAGAGAGGCGCCAGGCCGCCGAGGCCAAGAAGGCAGCCGAAGCGGCGGATCCCGTTCAGCCTCCCGCTCAGGCCTCAGCGCCATCACTGGTGGTCGAGACGCCCGACTCCGGGCTTTCCGAAGTCGAGGAGGCGACGGAAGTCGTGCAGGACGGGTCCGCGGCTCGCGACGCACTCGTAGCGCTCATGTCCAGGCTCGCCACAGACCTGCCCGCCTACATCGAAGAGCTGGCCATCATCACGGACTCAGCTGCCGCCGAGGCGCGCATCGAGACCGTGACCAAGGCCTCGGCTCAGCGAACCCTGGCCGCCGAGCAGCGCACCGCACTGGCGGAAGACGCCGCGGATTTGGCCGTCGCCCAGCTGGATGAGGCCATGCAGAGGTTCGAAGAAGAGACGCAGAGCATCCGCAAGGAAACCGCGCAGCAGGTGGCCGACGCCGAGTTCGTCCGTGCCGAGCTCGAACGCTACCGCGAGCGCGTCAGCCAGCTCGAGGACCGTCTCGACAAGGTTCGCGAGGAGGCTGACACGGCCCGCAGGGAACGCAGTGACCTCGCCCTGGAGATCGAGCGCCACCGTGCGGAGCACAGCGCGTAGGAAGACGCCTTCGGCGTTGCCACTCGCAGGTGGGGGCGGGCCTGGGAGCATGACCTGAGGCGTGGGGGCCACCCCAGGCCCGGCACCGTTGTCTGCGCCAGGTCCAAGTCCCCTCGTGTGGCGACGTGATGCTGAGTGCGATCGACGTGCAGGGACGTCCTGGAACCGCGCCGAGAAGTGATCGAGGGGCGGACCGGGTGCCCCGGGCGGGGCAGTTGTCCCCGCTCGGGGCGGCCACCCGCCGTGGCTGCGGCGCCGTCCGCTCGCTGGAGCTGTGGGTGACTTCGGTCTGCCAGGGACACCCATCAGGGACACTGAGAAGCAGTACGGAAGCGGTGACTGGTACGGGGAGGCACGATGGATTCGGCCGTGACGGGCCTGCTGGCTGCGGCGGTGGGCGTGGGCGGCACCCTGGGTTCGGCGTGGTTGACCCAGCGCCGCGGAGACACGTCCCGCCGCGAGGAGTGGGAACACCGCGAACGAACCCGACGCGCCGAACTGGCCACTCAGCAGACGGAGTCGGGCCGGGAGACCCGTCGAGCGGCGTACACGGAGTTCAACGCCGCCGCCCGCCACTACCTGGCGACCCTCAATGACCACGCCCACGTACTGCGCATCGGGCACAACCCTCAGGATTCACTGGCCACGGTCGAGGCGGCACGCGTGGACTACCGTCGCCAGTACGCCACGGCCCAGATGATCGTGCCGGACATCGTGCTGTCGGAGGTGGGAGAGGTCGATCGGGTCCTGGGCTCTGTCTACGGCATCCTGGCCCGCCTCACCCACGGCACGGCACGCGAGGGCGACGACATCGAGAACGTACGCGAGGCAATCAAGCAGGGCTGGCAAGACCTGTCCAGGATGCGCGCGATGATGCGTACGGATCTGGGAGTGACGAGGCCGTCTCACGAGTGAGCGCAGTTCCTTGGAGCACCGCATCGGCCCGGATCATCCTGACGACCGGTGAGATCGAGTTGCGCATGCGTCACGGGCACGAGGCGTTGTGTCGGCTCCTCGGCCGGCCCAGGACACGGCGGCTTCCGCCGACGCTGCCGCGGTGGCGCACCCAGAGCAACCGAGCCAAATCCGCGACGAGTTGAGAGATCTCGCCCCACACGCGCTCAGTGTCGATTGTCTTGAGCGCCGTTGATGTCGTCGGCCTCCAGAAGGTTCTTCAGGAATCGGCCGGGCGCTCCGAGGAAGGCGCGTGTCAGGCGCACGGGCAGGGCCTGGTCGAAGTCGACCCGCTCCAAGGTGCCTTCGTCGGAGATCTCCATGATTGTCGCGTCGGGGAGGGCGAGGAGAACCGGCGAATGTGTGGCCACGAGGAGCTGGCTTCCTTGTGCGGCAAGTTCGTGCATGCGGGCCAGGAGGGCGAGGCAACTCTGGACGGAGAGGGCGGCTTCAGGCTCGTCCAGCAGGTACAGCCCCGCAGGTCCGAAGCGGTGTGTGGCCAGGTCGAGAAACGATTCGCCGTGAGAGCGCTCGTGCGGGGACACCCCGCCGTAGGCCGGCAGCAGTGGTCGGCCTCCGGCCGTGTCGAGCCGTTCGATCTCACTCGCCACGTTGTAGTAGGACTCCGCCCGCAGGAAGAAGTCCGTACGGGGCTTCCGGATCCCCCAGGTCAGAATCAGGTGGTCGCCCAGTGCGGACTCGGTGGCACGGGTGGCGAACCGGAAGTTCCGACTGCCGCCCTCGGGATTGAACCCCGCGGCCACCGCGATCGCCTCGATCAGCGTCGACTTTCCCGCGCCGTTCTCACCCACCAGGAAGGTGACTCCCGGCGGCAGCGTGAGGGTGCCGGTACGGGCCAGCTGTCTCACGGCGGGAAGGCTGAAGGGGTACCGGGTGTCGTCGACGCCCGGGGCGAGCCGAATCTGCTGGATGAACCGGCCGTGAGCAGTGGTCATGGGGCACACACCACACCCGCATGCAGAGCCATGACCAGATACCTGCCGGGGCCCGAAAGTTCGCCGTCCATGGCCACGCGGGGCTCCCAACATGCCGACTGTGAAGAGTGAGGCTACGTTCCCGATCACGCTACCGGCCCCGACCGACAGTCTGGGTGAGGGGTGGCCTTCCAGCCAACCCGGGCACAGGCGCCCCGCCGCCGTCCGGCCGGGGCGACCTGGACGACCTGGACGACCGGGACGACCGGGACGACCGGGACGACCGGGACGACCGGGACGACCGGGGCGACCGGGGCGACCGGGGCGACCGGGGCGACCGGAAGCAGGGAATCCGGCTGAAGCGGGAGGATTCCGGCGATAGACTCCCGCATGTCAGTCGGGGCGCGCCGAGGGGGCCGACACGCGCGATGCGCGTGACGAGGGGGGACCATGCAGAGGTCGAACGCCATTGACGCCGAACGGATTCTTGCCATGGTCGACGCTTCGGCCGCCGTGGTGGCTCCGGAGGACCGAGAGGATCTGTTCGAGGAATTCGCGGAGGACCTGCGGGAGACCGGTCGTATCCCGGGGGACGATTCGGCCCCGCTGGACGATGCCGACGCCGGTATCGCCGACACCCATGTGTTCCTCGGCATCGGGCTCACCCTCCTCGGTCAGATCGCGGTCAAAGTCGTGTCGGTGGCGACCGACATGGCGGTCGAGCGCGGCATCCGGGAGGCCGTCGTCTTCGTGGTGAAGCTGCTCCGCGGGGACGAGGCGGGACAGCCCTCCGTGGACGATGTCGCGGAGGAGATCGCGCCCGGGCTGACCACGCCGGCGGAAGTCGACGAGGAGACGCTGCGCGTCATCGTGCGAGCGCAGCTGGAAGCGTGGGCCAGGGCCGAGAACCGGTCGTCCGACCGGGCATAGCGGCGTGGAGACGGCATCCGGCCGCGCCCCGGGCGCGGCCGAGGCGGTTGTCCTGTGTCGGTCGCGCCAGACGCGCTCGCTCATCCACGCCCTCCGTCTGCTGTGGGCAGTCCTGTTCGCCCCCTTCGTTCTCTTCTCCCTGGTCGTGGTGACCATCGGTCAGGAGGGCGACGATCCGGTCTCTCATCCCGTCGGTGTCCTGCTCTTCGGCATCGCGGCCGGATTGCTGCCCGTGGCGGTCGTGCTGGTGGGGATGCTTCAGGTCTGGGCCAGGCATTCGTACAGCCACCGTCACAGCGGCACGAAATACCGTCCCGTGGTGTGGTCCGACCCGGGCTGGTCACGCGTGCGCGCGGTGTTCGTCTCGGCCGGGCTGGATCCGGAACACCTGCGTGCGCTGAGTTTCTGGGACCGCAAGGGAAACCTGCGGGCGCGTCATATCGCCCGCCCGTCGCCGGGTCGGTTGGGCCGGATGAACGACTGGACCGTGCCTCGTAACGGGGCTCTGTCCGCGCTGGGCGGGGTCGTCGGGATCGTCGCGGCGGTCTTCCAGAACCGGATCACGGAATTCACCGACACTCCGGCATTCATGGTGTTCCTCGTCTGTGCCGTGACCGCCATGCTCCCCGTCGCCTGGATACACGGTTCCCGGCAGGTCCGGCTGAACCTGAGGGATCCGGACACCGTCGTGTTCATTCCCATGGAATGGCGGCCACTGCTGCGTCACGACGAGAAGACCACGGTCCGGCTGCTGCACGAGGTCTCGCATGTGCAGCACGACGACCCTGGCAAGCGACGCTTGCTGACCGTATGCCCCGGTGTCGGGAAGTGCCTGGCCTTTCTCAACGTGGCAACGGTCTCTTCGCTGACCGCAAACCTGCTGGTCGTCGGCGTGAGCTCGGTCATCGTCGTCACACTGGGCGTCATGAGCGTACGGCGTGCGGCACGGCTCGTCCCGCTCGTTCAGGAGCTGCGCGCGGATTCCGAAGCGTGCCGGGACGCCGTCACCACGTCTCACATGACGGAATTCCTCCAGGAACTGCAGGACAAGCACCCGAGCGCGGAGAAGCGGCTCCGGCTCGCGTCACTCGCCGATGACTCGCTGGTACCCGCACTGAGGAAACGGCTGATCATTACGACTGCGATGGCCGCAGGCTACGTTCTGCCCATCGTCATCACCGCGGTGTGTGAGCTCACGGGCATTCTCACGATTTCGATTCAATGAGCCTTTTCAGAGGGGCCACTGATCGAGTGATGGCTGGGCCGAAGCACGCTGGTTGTCACGTAGGCAGGCTTGCTGTCGCTGTCGCTGTGGCCGGGGCTGCATGCGTTGGACTTGACCAGCTGAACACCGGTGCCACCGAAGCTGGTTGAGGCGGCCAGGAGTTGTCAGTGGCTGGTGAGAGGATCACTGGCATGGTTTTCGTACGTACTACTCCGCCGCGGCCCGTGGACGTGACCGCGGTCTTTCCCGAGCTGGCACCGTTGGCACGTCCTGCGATTCGGCTGCACCCTCGCCCCGGGTCGCCTTCGGTCGGGGAGAGCTCGGTCGGGGGGCCGTTGCTGTGGCCGGTGGAGGAGCCGTGGCCACACTGCGAAGCCTCGCACCTGCACGTGGACAGCGGGTTCCGCGAGTCGCCGGCCGACGTGCGGCTCATGAGGCGCATGCAGGTCCGATGGCACGGCGATCACGATGGTCCTGGGATGACGCCCGAGGAGGCGGCGATCAAGGAACGGAACGCCGCGAGGCTCGCGGAGCGGCTCGACGCTGGCCCTCCGCCCGCGGACTGCCCGGTCCCCATGCTGCCCGTGGCCCAGCTGTATCTGCGTGACATACCCCTGTTGCGGCCGCCCGGACGGGCCGATCTGCTCCAGGTCCTATGGTGCCCCTACGACCACGATCCGCATCACAAGCCGTCGACCGCACTGTTCTGGCGGTCCGCCGCCGAGGTCGTCGACATCCTCGCCACACCGCCCGAACCGTACGAGGTGAACTGGCAGGGATATGTGCCGGAGCCGTGCGTGCTCGCACCGGAAGCGATCATCGATTACCCCGCCAGCCTCGATCTGAGCCCGCAGATGCGGCTGATGGTGGAGGACCGGGGCAGATGGCAGGCGGCGGGCGTCGACGTGGACAGCTCCGAGCACGCGGACTGTCCGCGGGACTTCCATGACGTCCATCTGGCGGACGCGCCCGGCTGGAAGGTCGGCGGCTGGCCCCCGTGGGGCCGCACCGACCCCAACCCCCGGTACTGCACTGTCTGCGATGTGCAGATGGCCCCGCTGCTGACCATCGCCTCCCGCGAATGGGACGGCGGCGAGGGACACAGCTGGGCACCTTGCGAAGACCAGGCCGCCGCCAACACAGCTGGTCATTGCTGTGGCCAGAGCCCGTCGCGGCCGACCAAGGTCGAAGTCGGCAGCACCGACAACATGCAGATCTACATCTGCCCCATCTCCCCCGAGCATCCGCACACCGACCTGATCCAATGAGCTGCCGGGCCTGTCACGCACCCTCCCGCAGCCTGTGGCAGAAGTGCCGCCGCGCCAGGGTGCGTGACAGGCTGTTCGCCTCACGGCGGCGGGACCCGCAACGCACGAAGCTCCTGTGCCGTTGGGGGAGGTGTTCGAAGTCCCAACCCGTCGGCACAGGAGCCTCGTTGGTTCCCCATCCTGCCGCACTCGACCTGCCGCACGCCCTGGTTGAGTGGGTCACCATGCTCATCGTCACCCGTGAGGGTGACCGCCGCTGCAAGCTCCCACCGCGCCAGCGCGCGCTGGTCGCCTTGGTGTACCTGCGCAAGCACGACACCCTCGCGCAGATCGCCGCCGGCTTCGGCATCTCGGTGGGCACCGCCCACGCCTACGCCCACACCGTGGTCGACCTGCTCGCGGTGCGGGCACCTGGCCTGCTCAAAGTCCTGCGGGAAGCCGACCCGGACTTCGTCCTGCTCGACGGCACCCTCGCCGCATGCGACCGCCTGGGCGATGGCCGGGCCGACTACTCCGCCAAGCACCGACGCCACGGCGTGAACGTCCAGATCGTGACCGACCCAGCCGGCCGGGTTCTGTGGTTTTCACCCGCCCTGCCAGGCCGTACCCACGACCTGACCGCGGCCCGCACCCACCGGATCATCCGGATCTGCGAACGCCAGGGCATCCCGGTCCTCGCCGACCGCGCCTACCTTGGAGCTGGCCCCTGGGTGACAACACCGGTCAGACGCCCACCCGGTCGTGACCTGTCACCGACCCAGCGCACCGTCAACCGCGCGCTCTCGGCAACACGGGCACCGGTCGAACGGGGCGTGGCCCGCCTGAAGTCCTGGCGGATCTTCCACCACGCACGCTGCAGCCCAAATCGAATGTCGTCAATCGCGGCTGCGGTGCTCACCCTGGAGCGGCAACGCTGAAAGAGCTCAATCGCCCGGGCATCGTGAGCAGACCGCGGTCCCCAGCGAGGAGCAGCACGGCCGTTGCCGCCCGGGCGCGGTGACCGGACCACCGCGACGGTCCAGCGACGTACTGCCCAGCTGTAGTGGGCAGGGCACGCGCACGGCTTCTCAGGCTTCAGGAACCGAGTCGTTCCCTGTCCCCCATCAGTACGACGGGGTGCTGCGCGGGATCCAGGGTGCGCAGCAGGGTCCTCATACCGTCCGCCGGAACGGTGACGCAGGCCGATGTGCCGTCGCCGTGGTCCGTGTGCAGCCAGATTCCGCCGCCCCTTTCGACTCCGTCGGGGCGGCTCCAGTCGAAGGGGGGAGCGCCCTTGAGCCGGTTGTAGTCGATGGCGATGACGTAGTCGAAGTCATGGGCGTGGGCTTCGTCCGGGTTCAGCATGGACGCGTAGGCGTTGTCGTCCTGCCAGTACTCCAGTCGGCTCCCGGGGTCCGCGAGCGTGCCTCCCGCGTCCGTGAGGGTGAACACGCCGACGGGACTGCGCTCGTCGTCCATGTGGTGGTCCGTCGTCCAGCCCGCCTTACCGTTGTGCGCGGGCCAGCTTGCCGTTCGCTCCCAGGTCGACCCCCGCTTCTGGTAGAGAACGGCGAGGCTGTCGGGTGAGTCCCAGCGCTCGCCGTAGACGACCACCGCCTGGCTGGTACTGGCCGGTACCTGCCCCCACATCCGGTCTCCGACGCCCGGAAGGCGAGTGCCCACGGCCTCGCCGGGAGAGGCGGACGCGGCACCCGGTGCACCGCCGGGGACCTTCCGCTCGGTCCCGTGGCCGCACCCCGTCCCGGCCGCCAGCAGGACGCCGCAGGCCAGCGCCGTGCATATGGCATGGCGTACACCGCCGCGCTGCGTCGGCCGACGGGAGGACGGGGTCTGCGTGAATATCTGCATGACCAGGATCTTGTGGCGAGACGGACGCCACCCGCATCCGGACGCGGCATCCGGCCCAATGCGTCATCCCGGACGGCTCATCAGGAGTGCCGCCGTTTCCCGACGGCTGCGGGGAACAGGGCAGTTGTCCGGCCCGGGAGCATCCGGGAGCGCGGCACACTCCTGCGCGGCGGGGCCCGACCCGTCAGGCAGGGCTGAGCGGATGTGCCGCTGTGGTGGAGCGCGGCGGCCAGGAGTGCGGAGAGAGGATGCCGAGCACGTAGGCCCGGGCCACCAGCGCCGGGCGGGTGGCGACTCCCAGGAGGTGCCGCAGGCGGCTCAGGTGGTAGTCGACGGTCTGCCGCGAGAGGTGCAGCGCTGTGGCGATGTCCGCATTGCTGTGCCCGGCGGCCAGCAGGGCGAGTATGCGCACCTGGGCGGCCGTCAGCGGTGGGTGCGCCTCGTGGCTCAGGCCGAGCCGGGTGATGACCGCCCAGACACCGGGCACGTGTTCCGCGGCGCGGTGTACGACGCTCAGGTGGATCCAGGCTCGGCGCATGCGGCGGTCCCCGTCGACGAGCACGGCGCTGGTGCGCGCGCTTCTGCGCCGGCCGGCGATGAGCTCGTCCCAGATCCGGTGCAGTGCCGTCCGTTCGGGCGTTTCGGCCAGCAGGGTGTCGGCGGGCGATCCGACGAGGTCGCCCATACGGACGCGCAGCAGCTCGGCGACGGCGGCGCCCGCCTCTCTGACCACTCCGTCGGCGGACAGGCGCAGGCAGGCGAGGCCGCTGTGGTCCCGCAGCGCCCGCAGGTCCGCCTCGGCCTGACGCCGTTGGTCCAGGGCACGGGTGTAGTCGGTGATGTCGACGTAGATGCCCGCCACGCAGCGCAGCGAGCCCCAGCGGACGGGGAAGCGGTAACCGGCCACGTGCCCGGAAGCACCGTCCGCTCGCCGGTAGACGAGGGTGTGCCGCACGGAGTGCCCGCCGGTGAGGACCTCCTCGTCGAGGGCGCGGAAGCGCGCCGCGTCATCGGGTCCGTCGACCTCGGCGAGGTGCCGGCCGATCAGGGTGTCGCGCGTGGTTCCGTACAGGTGGGCGTAGGCGTGGTTGGCCCAGACGTAGCGGCCGTCGGCGTCGCGGACGAAGACCGCGGCCGGGCTCAGGTCGGCGAAGGACGCGTACGGTCCCGTCCCGGCCGCCACGCCGCCCACCTCGACCGCGACTCCCCTGCTGCGGCGGCAGGGCGTGCCTTCTGACTGGGCCGGCCAGTTGACGTCGAACGTGCGGCCTTCGAAGCGCGCCTGGTAGGGGCCGTCGCCGGGTAAGGGTGACGGACCGCCGTGATCGGCGCACAGGGCCCGCAGGAAGCGGCGGGCAGTGCGCTCGTCGGCGAAGGCGCCGCCCCCGCTCTCGACCAGCTCCGAGCCGCCGTCCGCTTCCCACCAGGACACCGGGAGGGGCGCGAGCAGCGTCTTGAAATCGGCCTCGTCCACGAGTCAACTCCTTCAACATTCCACGACATTACTTTGAGTAACACCTCATGCGTGTCCCGTAGGCGCGTGCGGCATGCAGGGCGGTCCGGCACGCGTCCGGGCGCAGCGCGCACGTACCCGGGCCGGGCACTAACGCATCACGGGACCTTCACATGGCGTCAATCGCCGCCATCAGTAGGGCATTTGCCTGAGACTCCGGCGCTTCGCACGCCCGGAAGCGGGCAACCGGGCTGCTTCGCTTGGAAGAGACGGCGCAACTGAACGAGACGGCGCAACGGTGCACGACCGACCTGCGCACCCCGACGCGGCCGCGCCACGCGCAGCGCGACACATCGGGCCAACCATCGCGCCAACGTCGTACGAAACGCCGCACGGAACGCCGCACGGAACGTCGTGCATCAGGAAGCAAGCGCCCCAGTGAGCAGAGGAGATGGGATTTCGTGACGAAGGTGCTGTACGTGCATGCCAAGGGCGGCCCTCCGGTCGGGTACGCCCTGCCCCGGGTGGCCGCGAGGTCAGCCGTGCACCTGCTGGCACTCAGCGACCTGCCCGCCGGTGTGGCTGCGGACGCGGCGGGGCTGTGCGCCTCGGTCGTCGCGGGCGTGGACGCGGACGGACATGATCTGGTCGGACTCATCGTGTCCCGCGCCCGCGAGGTCGGCGCCGACGCCGTCATCACCTTCTCGGAGTATGCGGTGGTCGCGGTCGCCGAGGCCTCCCGGCTGCTCGGGCTGCGGGGCGCCGGGCCGGCCGCGGCCCTCGCCCGCGACAAGCGTCTGATGCGCGCGGCCTGGGAACGCCAGGGCATACCCCAGCCCCGCTTCCGGGCGGTCGCGACTGCGCGGCAACTGCAGGACGCGGCAGCAGAGTTGACCTGCCCGTTGCTGCTGAAGGCGGCCTGGAGCGCCGGCTCGACCGCGCACCAGATCATCGAGGGGTCCGCGGACGTACCGGACGCCTGGGAACGGTCGCGCACGGTGATGGCCGAGTCGGCGCGGCTCGGGTACGCGGAGCTCCATGTCGCGGGCGCCGGCGAGGACTTCATCGTCGAGGAGATCGTCAGCGGCTGTGCCGAGGAGTGGTTCGACGGATCGGGCTGGGGTGACTACGTCAGCGTCGAGGGCGTGGTCGTGGACGGCGTCTTCCGGCCGGTCTGTCTGAGCGGCCGGATGCCGACGGTGGCACCGTTCACCGAACGCGCCGGCATCACGCCGGCCGCCGTCGGCGCCGCGGCCCAGACCCGGATCGTCGAGCTGGCCCGGCGGGCCGTGGAGGCGCTCGGGCTGGAGAACTGCGGCACCCATACGGAGATCAAGCTGGGCGCGGACGGCCGCATGTGGGTGATCGAGACGGCGGCGCGCTTCGGCGGCGCGATGACGGTGCCGCAGATCGAGGAGGTCTTCGGGCTCGACCTGGTCGCGATGTTCACCGGCCAGCTGCTCGGGGAGCCGACGCGCTGGCCGGCCCGGGCGTTGACGCCCGAGGACGCCGAGGGCGCGGCCGGGTCCCTCGTCGTCCTCGCCGTGGACGGCGCCGGCGCCCCATGGGCACGCCGGCATCGGTGGGACTCCGCGTCGGTGGTCCGCTCCGCTCCGGTCGGCGCGGGCAGCACCCTGTCCGTCGTGCGTGAGAGTTCACTGCCGGACGGTTCACCCGTACCGGTCTACGACCCGGTCGCGGGCGCCAACACCATGGCGGGGCTGTGCCTGCTCTCCGCCGACCGGCCGCAGAGCGTCATCCGCGACTTCACCGCCCTGGTGGACGCTCTGCCGCGCATCCTGCCCACCGACGTCACCGAGGGGGTGCGGGCATGAACCTCGCCCTGGACGAGGCCGACGTACCCGCTGCCGGAGGCGACCGTACGGTCGTCGGCGCCAACCTGTCGCTGCCCCTGTTCCGGACGCTGTCCGGAGTGCTGGCCGGGCATCCGTATCTGAAGGTCGTGGTGGACCGTGCCGAGGACACCTGGCACCTGCTGGACACGCAGGTGCACCCTTTCCACGTCGACTACATCGCCACCCGAGTCCTCGGTCTGACCCTGGACGAGCTCGACGCGGACCTGGACGCCTTCAACGCATCCGTGTACATGAACCCCGAACGCCGATTCCTCCTCGGAGTGCTGTCCCTCCACACCGACGAGGACCCGGACGGCACCGAGCGTCCCTTCCTGGTGCTGGAGACCACCGAGGCGGACACCATGCACGGCCCGCTGCTGGAGGAGTTCTATCTCTATGTGCGCGGGCGGGTGGACGGACGTCTGCCGCTGCTGCTCAAACCCGCCAACCACGGCCAGGAGCACGAACTCTCCTCGGTCGGTGAGGCGCGCGTACCGCGCATCCTCAGCCACGAGCTGTTCGGCGACCGGACCCGCACCTGCCTCAACCCCGGAGAGGCCGAGGGGCGGCTGCGCCGCTTCCGGACCATGGCCGAGTACGAGACCGCCGCCGCGGATCTCGGCTGGTCGGACATTGTCGCGATGCCCCGGCTCCCCGACGACGTGCCCAGGGTCGCCGGATTCGTCAACACCGCCCCCACCACACCGCTTTCGCACACCAACGTGCTGGCCTCGGGCTGGGGCATCCCGAACGCGATCGTCCGCGACCTCGACGCCCTCGTGCGGCGCGACGGCCTGGACGGTGCCTGGGTGCGCTACCGGGTCCGTGAGGACTCCGTCACGCTGGAGCCCCTGTCCGGTCCGCCGGCCCTGAAGAGGCCCGCCTGGCACCAGCAGCGCATCCGGATCGAGACACCGCTGCTGGAGGAGGCACCCGTCCTGGCCCTGCACCGGCTGCGGCGCACCGACCGTGACAGTTACGGCACCAAGGCGGCCAACCTGGGGGAACTGCACCATGTCCTGGACAGCCGGACCGCCGACCTGACGGTGTTCTACGCGCGTCCGCGCCCGCCGCGCCCCCATCTCCTCGGCCACCTCGCCGCTCGTCTCGGCGAACGGGAGGCCGCACCGGAGCGACTGCGGGCCGCGGCGGTCGAGCACGTGGCCAGGACGGTCCGTGCCCCCGAGGGCGTGGCGCTGCCGTTCCGCCTCCACCATCTGTTCCTGACCTCCTCCCCCGCGCTCCAACAGGGCATAGGCAAGCTGAAGATGGCCCTGGAACTCGAAGCGTTCGACATCGTGGATCCGCTGTGCCTGAGCCTCCAGCACCTCGTGCGTGGCACACCGGTGCCGGACGAGGTGCACCGGGCGATCACGGGCGCGGTGCCGGAGCTGCTGGCCGACGGCCGCCGCATGGTGGTGCGCTCCTCCTCCAACGCCGAGGACCTGCCCGGCTTCTCCGCGGCGGGGATCTACGACTCGGTGACCACCGTGCGCGGGACGGAACAGCTCCTGGACGCCGTGCGACAGGTGTGGGCATCACTGCTGTCGCCGCGCAGCGTGCGTCTGCGGCACCAGGTCGGCATCTCCCTGGACGACACCTACATGGGCGTGATCGTCCAGGAGTACGTGCCCGCGAGCCTCGGCGGTGTGCTGGTCACCTGCAACCCCACCCGCCGGGAGGACTTCCGCAACGTGTACCTCAACTGCACGCCGGGGTCGCCCGAGCGGGTCGTGGACGGCAGCGTCCTGCCCCAGCAGTACCTGTACAACACCGTGGAGGGAGGCGGACGTACGGTGGACATCGGCTCCGCGGGCACGGATCTCCCGTCGCCGACACGTGCGGCGCTCGCCCGGCTCGCCTTCACCGGACGGCTGCTGCAGTCCCACTTCAGCGAGGCCGACGCCGACGACGCGCTGGACATCGAGTGGCTGATGACGGACCGAGGGGCGTTCCACCTGGTCCAGATCCGCCCCTACGCCCGGTGAGCCGCCGCATGCCCGCCCTGCTGCGCCGTCGTACGGAGCCGGTCACCTCCCCGGCCGCCCGGCGCATCATCCGTCTCAACAACGGGTTCCAGCTGCTGTTCAACCTGCTGTGGTGGATGCCCGTCTTCTACGCCTACCAGCGCGACGCCGGTCTGTCCGACAGTCAGATCTTCGGCATCCAGAGCATCTACTACATAGCGTTCTGCCTGTTCGAGATACCGACGGGGGTGGTCGCCGACCGCATCGGCGCCCGCAACTGCCTGCGCGCGGGCGCGGTCGTCATGACGGCGGCGAACCTGGCGCCGGTGCTGGCCCCGTCATACACCGGCTTCCTCGTGCACTTCCTCGCCATCGCGGCCGGACGGTCGCTCACGTCGGGCGCGGCGAGTGCCTATCTCTACGACGGTCTGCGCGCCGAGGGTGCCGATGCCCACTACCTGAAGGCCGAGGGGACCGCACGGTCCCTCGGACTGGCCGCCAAGGTGGTCTGCTGGCCGCTCGTCGGCCCGCTCATGGCGCTTGCTCCCCAGACCCCGTACGTGCTCAGCGCGGCGAGCGCGGCCGGGTCCCTGGGCTGTGCGCTCGCGCTGCCGCGCCTGGCACCGCGCGGTACGGGCACGGGGCCGGGCGCGCGCGGGCGGCGGACCGGAGCCCTCGTCCGTGACACCGGTGCCGCTCTGCGTGCCCTGCGTGCGTCGCCGTGGCTGCCGCTGCTCATGGTGCAGGGCGTGGCGGTGTTCACGCTGTCGCGGATCTGCCAGGTCAACCTCTTCCAGCCGGTCCTCCTGGAACACGGGATCGGGGAGAGCACGCACGGCAGTGTGCTTGCGGCCATGACGGTGGCCGAAGCCGTGGCCTCGGCCCGTCCCCAGTGGCTGAGCCGCCGGCTGTCGCCGGCCATGTGGGTGTCTCTGCTGAGCGTGGCGCTCGCGGCGGCGCTGGCGGGCACCGCGCTCGGTGGGCCCTGGCTCGTGGTGGCGCTGTTGTGCGCGTTCGCCGCGATCACCGGGTTCGTCTATCCCGTACAGCGCAAACTCGTCAACGACGCCATTCCGGCGGACGCGCCGCGGGCCACGCTGCTGTCGGTGGAGAGCATCGTCGACCGTGGCGTCTGCGCACTGGCCGCGGTCGCCGCCGGGGCGTACCTGGCGGCCGGCCGCCTGGACGCGCTGCTGTGGCAGAGTGCCGCGATCACATGCGTGCTGATACCGGTCCTGCATCTCGCACTGCACCGGCTGGGACCGACAGGCACCCGCGGAGGGCGTGTGGCGCGCACACGGGCTCGTCGGGCAGGCACCAGTGCGATTTCCAGCTCGATCTCCGGCTCGGTGCCCGGCTCGTCTTCCGGCTCGGTGTCCGGGCTGCGGGAATCGGTCGAGGCGGGGCCGTGCGGGGCGGACGAGCCCGTTCCCTTGCCGGTCGACGAGGGCGTCGCCCCGCACCCGTGAGGCAGGGCAGGGCATCCACCGCTCAGCGGGACGGTCCGGGTGACCTCACCATCCGGCGGTTCAGGGAGCGGATCCGATCCTTGACCTCAAGTCAGGTCGAGTTATTACGGTCGATCTCGTCGGACCAGATCGAACAAAGACGGAGGAACCGGCCGTGGAGTACTCGCACAACGACGCCCAGCTGCTCCAGCAGCCCATCGGCTACTGGAGTTGGGCCGCATTCAACGCCGTCGTCACCCGCGTCCGGACCGCCCTCGCCGGGATCGGGACCACCCAGCCGCAGTGGTGGGTCCTCGCCCAGGTCGCACGGGCCCGCACGGTCACCACGCGCGACGAGGTGTCCCGCCTCCTGCGGAACTACCTCGACACGGGCCCGGAAACCATGGAGTCGGAGATCGACACGACCCTCGCCCAGGGCTGGATCACCGAGGATTCCGAGGGACGCCTGAGCATCACAGCCGAAGGCAGGACGTTCTACGACAAGGCCGCGGCTCTCCAGGACGAACTCTGGGCGGAACGGCACGCGGGCATTTCCGACGAGGAGTACGTGACGACTCTGAAGGTGCTGCAGCGGTTCATCCACAACACAGGGGGGCGTGCCTGGCACCACTAGGTTCTGTCTCTCCGGTCACGACTGGAGAGACAGAACGGCCGACGGCTTGCCGACCGCTCAGTTCTTGCGTGCGGTTATCAGAGCGAAGGAGAGCAATTCCCCGCCGTCCGTGGTGAGCACGTCGATGACGGGCTGGTTCGCGCTCCGGCCGTCCGGCCGGTGCTCGGCCCCTGCCCGGGCCCACAACAGCCAGTCCCGCCAGGCGTCCTGCTGCAGCCGCGCGGACGTGACCTCCACCAAGTCGGTGATCTCCCACTGGAAGCGCCACCAGTCCGCCGTGTGCCAGCCGATCGCTTCCCAGCCGACCACGTCCTTGATGTGGGGCGGGATCGCCCCGAGCTCACGGACCTCCCGTGTCATGCCGGGCGTCGCCATGCCCAGCTGTCCGCCGGGACGGAGGAACCGCACCAGGTAGGGCAGATAGCCGTCCGCCGTACCGAAGTACTCGAACGCGTCCACGCTGACGATGGCGTCGAAACTCTCCTCCTCGAACGGCAAGGCGTGCGCCTCCGCTCGTACGGCCTTCACCTGGTCGCCTACGCCTGCCTCGGCGAAGACGGCTGCCGCGTCCTCGGGGGCGATCCACAAATCGGCGGCAACGACCTGGACGCCGTACTCGCGAGCCAGGAACACCGACGTGGCGCCCCTGCCGGAGCCGAGGTCGAGAACGCGCATTCCCGGGCGCAGATCCAGGTTCTCGACGAGGTCCTCCAGCAGCCACAACGGATTGGGGCCCATGTCGAGGTCGAGCAACCAGGCCGGGGCATAGCGAGAAGAGCGCGGATACCGGTCCGGACGTGCAAGGTCACTCAAGGCAGTCACGAGCACGAACCCAAGCCGATCACCGCCCCGGACACAACCTGATTTCGCCTCACCACCGCGGCTCTACGCCCGCGTGTCACGATGCCGCCGCCGTCGATCCCGTCTCTCCGGTCACGCGTGGAGCCGGATGAGGAGTGCGGTGAGGGTGCCGGCGTTCTCCATTATGAGTGGTCGAGCCTGCGGACAGCCGCCTAGGATCTACACCCGTGATCGCTGACCTGCAGTGCGTGGTGCTGGACTGTTCCGACCCCGGTGAACTCGCCGAGTTCTACCGGTCGCTCCTTGGCGGCACCGTCGATCAGCCGGACCGGCGATGGGCGCTCAGCGAGGACTGGGCCACGTTGCACACGGCGTCCGGCCTCGTCCTGGCCTTCCAGCGGGCGGCGGAGTACCAGCCGCCGCTGTGGCCGGACCCGAGCCGGCCACAGCAGTTCCACCTGGATTTCGGTGTGGCCGACCTGGACCGCGCTCAAGAACAGGCGTTGGCCCAGGGCGCCAGGCTGCTGGACGACGGTGCGGACGGACGGAGCTGGCGGGTATACGCCGACCCTGCGGGCCATCCGTTCTGCTTGGTCCGTCACTGACGAAGAGGCTGCGGGCGCCGACGCCCAGTGTGATGACGACCGGAGCCAGGCAGCGTGTGCGGCGGCGGTGACGGTACCCAGGAACGCGGCTCCTCGCTTGCCCTGGCCGACCCCTGATGTACTCCTCGTGGCTGGGTCCCGGGCCCCACCGGTGGGCTGTGCCGCCGGGATGCGTCGTTCTCTCGGGCTGCCCGACGGAACGTCAGGCCTGGAGGCCACGACGACCGCACGCCCTGACTTCCGGCCATTCTGTGCAGCGCGGCGACCTGCCTGAACTGGCCTTATCCCCAATCAAGACTATACAAATTCAAACACGTTCACAGTGAATGAAGATTTTCTCAGTCGTGGTCACGCACTTGACCTGCACACATGTGATTCACAGCATGCACACAGTTCGAGCACGTCCAAAAGGTGCTCGATCAACTGGCCTTGCACCGTTGCTCAGGTGAAGCTTCTCCCGGCCCACAAGGCCCCCAATCCTCATCAAGGAGCTTTCATGCGCATGAACCTGCGCTTCGCCGGTGCCACCGCAGCCGCCGTCACCCTGATCGGTGCCGCACTCACCGCGGTCTCGGGCACGGCCACCGCAGCGCCGGCCGGCCTCTATGCACCCTCGGCACTGGTCCTCACCCTGTCCTACCCCGGAGGATCGACCGACACCGCAGCTCGCGCGGTCACCCTGAGCTGTGCGCCCGGCGCCACCGGCAGCCATCCCGCCCCTGCGGCGGCCTGCTCGGAGCTGCGCAACGCCGACGGCAGGCTCGACTCCCTGCTGTCCGCGGCACCCGGGCAGGCCTGTATGCGGCTCTGGTCTCCCGTCACCATCACGGTCGACGGCGTCTGGCAGGGTACACGCACCGCCTGGAAACACACCTTTGCGAACTCCTGCGAAATGAACAACGCGGTCGGACAGAGCAGCCTCTTCGCTTTCTGACCTCACCGGCGCAGACCCGGCCCAGGCCGGCCGGGTCGACGAGGTGACGGCCGGCCGGCGGTTGCGTCGAAGCCGGAGGCGGCGCTCGGATCTCGGTCCGGGCGCCGCCTTGGTGGCTGCGCAGGTGAAGAGCGAGAACCGATGTCGGTGGGCATCGGCGTCACTGAATAATTGTCGATATCCGTGGGTCTGTGTTGTGTTGGTCGTGTGCCTTGCTCAGCTGTGTCTGAGGAGCCGTGCTGCGGTCTGGGCGGGAGTCTCGTTTCCGGTGTAGATCGTCCGTGTCGCGACCAGTTGGGTGCCCGGGTCGTCGAGCCAGTGGGCGAGGAAGTCGTGTCCGTCGATGATCCAGGTACGGCCCTTGTCCGCCGTGCAGCGTCGCCGCAGGACGGTCAACGAGGTCTCACGGTGGGCGGAGGGCAGGACACGGACCACCTCACGGCAGCGAACCAGTGCGGTGCGGACCGTGGCCAGGTGCTGCTCGTCGGTGAAGCTGGTGTGGCCTGCGCCCAGCGCGATCACCGCGTCAGGGTGGTCGGCGACGGCACATGCCACGGCGTGTGCTCGGGCCGGTTCCCACTCGGCCTCGGCCGCGAGGCGCCCGATGGCGGCGATGCGCTCGCGGAGTCTGGCCATGCTCCATCCCACCTGCGCGTAGTACCCGTCCGCAACGGCGTCCAGGTCGATGAACGGTCTTTGCGTCCTTGCCGCGATCTCCCGGCCGAGTGCGGTCTTTCCGGTGCCGGCCGGACCGACCAGAACCGTCCAAGGTGCCTCTGCGGGCGCATGCCTGCTCACGCGACGGTCACCTCGACACGTTCGACGAGGAGTCCGCGTTCGAAGCATGCGGCTCCGGCACGGACGAGGGCGGCGAGGTGGGATGCGTCCACGGCCCGCCACGGCTGCGGTGCCTGCGCCTCGATCATTCCGGCCGTCGTGCTCACCTTCCGAGGCCTGTGGTAGCCGTAGCGCACCACCGGACGGCGCCCGCTGTCGTCACGCTCGTCAGACAACTCGGCCATAAAGGCGTCGACTTCTGCCTCCAGGACGGCGGCCGGCACCCGCCGGACCCCCTCTCGGACGATCTCGTCGATCAGGGAGGATCCATGGGCGGTGGTTCCGTCGGCGTTCACTACGCTCAGCACGGGCACGTCCTCCCGACCCGCGCGGCAACGCCGGGTCTACTCGACACCAGTCGATCGATCACTCGCGAAGGTACGCCCTCCCGAGCCGATGCACCGCGCGCTCGGTGTCACGCGGCGGTCAGATCCAGCTCCGCCCAGATCGTCTTCCCGTCCTCCTCGTAACGGGTGCCCCAGTGATGGGCGAGGGAGGCGACGATGAACAGACCGCGTCCGCCCTCGTCCTGAAGCCTGGCGTGGCGCAGGTGCGGGACCGTGTCGGCGTCGTCGGAGACCTCCACGGTCAGGGAGCGGTCGAGGATGAGACGCAACCTGATGGGGCCGTCGGCATGCTGGATCACGTTGGTGGCGAGTTCGCTGACGACCAGGTCGGTGAGCGGGGCGTGCTCCTGCAGCCCCCAATGCCGCAGTCGTTCACGGGTCGTCTCACGGGCTTCGCGGACCGAGGACGCCTGGGCGGGAAAGGTCCAGGCGACGACTCGGTCCGGATCGAGGCCATGGACCCTGGCCACGAGCAGTGCTGCCCCGTCCTGCGGGGTGCTGCGCATCAACTGATAGGCGACGGTGTCGCAGATCTGTTGTGGGGTTGCCGAGGTGTCGGCCAGCACGCTCCGCAATCGGCTGAGGCGGTCCTGTGCCTCGGCCGGATAGCGCCCCACGATGCTGTCCGAATACAGAGCCAGCAGGGTCCCCTCGGGCAGTTCTGCCGTGACCATCTCATAGGTGGCTCCTCTGCCGAGCGGTGCCCCGCGGGGCACGTCGAGCATCCGGACCGCACCGCTCGAACTGCCCAGCAGGGGACCGTCATGGCCGGCCGCGGCACCGGCGCAGCGCCTCGTGACCGGGTCGTAGGTCACGTACAGGCAGGAGGCACTGAGCGCGGGCTGCGAACCCTGCAGGGCCGCGGGGTCGTTCTCCTGCTCCTGTGCCATGCCTTGCGTCACGTCGTCGAGGTGGATCAACAGCTCGTCGGGGCGCAGCTCCATCGCGGCAAGCGTCGACGCCGCGGTCCGCAGCCGCCCCATCGCGACCGACGCACGCAGGTCCTCACCGGGGACGTACCCGATGACCAGCCCGACGCGGCAGCTCGGCAGCGCGAGCACATCGAACCAGTGGGCACCGTACCGGCCCGGTCGATAGCAGTGCGCG
The DNA here is from genome assembly GCF_055657175.1 of Streptomyces sp. NPDC107581. Lineage (NCBI taxonomy): Bacteria > Bacillati > Actinomycetota > Actinomycetes > Kitasatosporales > Streptomycetaceae > Streptomyces > Streptomyces sp. NPDC107581. Next base: position 194,676 of record NZ_JBVKBH010000010.1, on the reverse strand, counting down.
GACTCCGCCGCCGCAGTGTCCGCCACCGCCCGTGGCAGCAGGCTTCGCTGGAGCGCGGTGGCGATCGTGTGTTCCCGGGTGAAGCGGCGGGCGTTGTCGAGGCACAGTGCGGTGTGGGCCGCAAGCTCGGTGGCCAGTGAGAGGTCCTCCTCGTCGAAAGGAACGGGGTGGGAGGGATTTCGGTAGAAACTGGCCACGCCCAGCACCACTCCATGCGTGGCCAGCGGCGTCACGATGAGGGAGTGGACCCGCCACCGAGCGAAGAAATCGGCCCGCACATGGTCGTACTCCAGCCAGCTCGCATCCGACGGCAGCACTCCGATCAGGCGTGGCTGCAGGTCCCCCAGCGCCTGGGTGTAAGGCGTAGGTGATGCGACGTAGCTGACCCCGCCGACCGGGTAGGCGCCGTACTGCCCCTCCCCCGCGGCAAATCCCGCTCGCCGCATCGTCGGCGCCGTGCTCAGCGGCCCTACGGGAGCGTCCCCGACGAGCACCGACTCCAGCAGGTCGACGGCGACCGCGTCCGCGAGTCGGGGCACGGCGACATCGGCGAGTTCCTGCGCGGTGCGCAGCGCGTCCAGAGTCCTGCCGATCCTGCCCTGTGCAGCGGTCAGGAGGTCTACGTCCCGTTTCTGCCGCACCTGGTCCGTGACGTCATGAATCACTGCGACGGCGCCTACGAGCCGACTTCCATTGCCGAAAAGAGGGAAGCCCGTCACCGCATAGTCGCGTCGAGGATGCGCATCGACGCCTGGACCCACCGAAACACTCTCGCCATAGGAGGTGTCACCGGAGTCGATCACACCTCTCATCAGATGGGCAATGGGCAATGACGACCCCAAGTCCTCCAGCGTGGCTCCGATCACCGAACGAGCGGGAAGGCCGCGCATAATCAGTGCCGCAGGGTTGGCCCGTATCACCCGCAGCCGCTTGTCATAGACTTCGATCCCGGCTTTGGACTGGCGGAACAAAGCCTCCTCGAAAGCACCGTCACCGTCCGATGTGAGGTTGCCTGTCATGAGCTGGACCCCTGACGATGTTGCGCACCGGGCATGATCCACCTCGCTCCCCTTGGTCTCAACAAAATTACTCTGCCGGTGGCCCGTTCGCGACTGCCACGCAGACCAAGGCGTTCCATACCGTGCGCACGCGCGGCCGTGCGTGATCTAATTCCGCGTCGCCGATCTCACACTCTTCGTAATTTGTCCGGCTTCAGACCGCGGTAAGCATCATCATGGTCAGCATCACGGGTTGTCTCTCATCCAGACGCACAGCCGCATGCAATCAATAAAAGGCGGCATTGAATTGTCCCGGCGAGCGACGCCCGTCGGTGAATTCTCCGACTGTGTGGACCAATGCGTTCACGGCTCTTCGTGGACAAGCTGGGACCTGCCGTATTTCGGGTGGCCGAGCCGTCGTATACCGGTCACTTTCCATGGTGCCGTTCAGCCGGCAGGGCGGGCGTTGAGCCTGGCGGCCTGGCGCGTCAGATGGTCGCGTTCGGCGAGGTTGGGGGCCTTCTGGGCCGCCTCGGTGTACAGCCGTGCCGCCGTCGCCAGGTCACCGTCGCGCTCGTGGAGGTACGCGGCCACGGCGGTGTGGCGGGGCAGTGAGTCGTTCAGTTCTGCCAGCGCCGCCAGGCCGGCGCGCGGTCCGTCGGCCTCACCGACGGCCACCGCGCGGTTGAGCCGGACGACCGGGCTGTCGGTCAGGCGTGTGAGCTCGTCGTACCACTCGACGATCTGCACCCAGTCGGTCTCCTCGGCGGTGGGCGCGTCGGCGTGGAGCGCTGCGATGGCGGCCTGGGCCTGGAATTCGCCCAGCCGGTCGCGGGCGAGGGCCGTCTGCAGGATTTCGACGCCCTCGGCGATCGTCCTGGTGTCCCACCGCCCGCGGTCCTGGTCGGCCAGCGGCACCAGGCTGCCGTCGGGCGCGGTCCGGGCGGCGCGCCGGGAATGGTGGAGCAGCATGAGGGCGAGCAGCCCCGCCACCTCGGGGTGGTCGATCGCGGCCGCGACCTGTCGGGTGAGCCGGATGGCCTCGGCGGCGAGGTCGACGTCGCCGGAGTAGCCCTCGTTGAAGACCAGGTAGAGGACGCGCAGCACGGTGGCGACGTCGCCCGGCTGGTCGAACCGGACACCGGAGACGGTGCGCTTGGCCCTGCTGATGCGCTGCGCCATGGTCGCCTCGGGCACCAGGTAGGCCTGGGCGATCTGGCGGGTGGTCAGCCCGCCGACGGCGCGGAGCGTGAGGGCGACCGCGGACGACGGCGTGAGCGACGAGTGGGCGCACAGGAAGTAGAGCTGGAGCGTGTCGTCCACGGCGGGCCCGGGCCCGGGCGCAGGCTCCTCGTCGACGAGGTCCTCACGCCGGCGGCGGGCCGCATCCGCACGGGTCGCGTCGAGGAACCGGCGCCAGGCCACGGTGACCAGCCAGCCCTTCGGGTCCCGCGGCGGGTCGGCCGGCCAGACGCGGACCGCCTCGACCAGCGCGTCCTGGACGGCGTCCTCGGCCGCCGCGAAGTCGGCTCCGCGGCGGACGAGGATCCCGAGCACGCTCGGCGTGAGGCTGCGCAGCAGGGCCTCGTTCATCGATGAGGTCACTCCGTGATGGTGGGCGGGGCAACCAGGAAGGGGCGCAGTTCGAGCCACTCGTGGATCGGCTTCCCGCCCGCCCCGGGGGCGGCCGACAGCTCTCCGGCCAGCTCGACGGCGCGCTCGTAGGTGTCGACGTCGATCACCATCCAGCCGGCGATGAGGTCCTTGGTCTCGGCGAACGGGCCGTCGGTGACCGGCGGGCGGCCCTCGCCGTCGTAGCGGACCCAGGTGCCCCCGGGGGCGAGAGCCTGACCGTCGACGAATTCGCCGGTCTTCTCCAGCCGGTCCGCGAAGTCCTGCATGTACTGCACGTGCGCGGAGATCTCCTGCGGCGTCCACTGGTCCATGGGCACGTCGTTGGCCGGGGCCGGAGCGCCGCGGTAGTGCTTGAGCAGCAGGTACTTGGCCATCGTGGGTCTCCTCGGTGCTGTTGCGACCCATTGTGGTCGCGTTCACCCCGGGGACGGAGCCGGTTACGCGTTCTCGACATCGCCGTCCAAGTTTTTTTGCTTCTCGTGGATGAACCCGAATGAGCCGTCCCGCAGTGTCCGGTTCACGGCGTGGCGCGAGGGTTCGTATCCGGTGCCGCCCCCGAGGGAGGACGGTGACGGTCCCCGGTGCGGCCCACACCATGGTTCGGGCGGCACGCTTGCCGGGCTTAATCGAACGAACTAGTCTGTTTGATTAAGGAGGTGATCGGTGACATGGCGACGCGCGTCAGGAAGACGAAGTCGGAAGAGAAGATCCTCGCTGCGGCGGCCGGGCTGTTCTATGCGCACGGTCTGCGCGGAGTGGGCATCGATCAGGTCATTGCGGCGTCGGGCGTCGCGAAATCGACCCTCTACGTGCACTTTCGCACCAAGGAGGAGCTCGTCGCGGCCTATCTGCGCAGGACCGACGACTCCTGGACGGCACAGTTGCAGGACGCCGCGGCACGCGCCGGGGACGACTCCCGCGACCAGCTTGTCGGGCTGTTCGACGCGCTGGCGGACGCCTTCGACCGGCACGGCTTCTTCGGCTGCCCGTTCATCAGCGCGGCGGTGGAATCGGACCTCGACTCGGAGGCACGGGCCATCACCGTGCAGCACACGCGGCGCCGTCAGGCATGGCTGACCGAGCTGAGCGAGAAGGCCGGCGCCGGTGCCCCCGCGACGCTCGCCCGGCATCTCGGTCTCCTGATCGACGGCGCGCTGGCCTCCGGGCGCCTGCTCCAGGACCGCACCGTCGTGGACGAGGCGAAGTCCGCGGCACGCCGGCTCGTCGCCGATCACACCTGATCGCACTCGAACGCACCCCGGGGCGCGGCGAGCGGCGCACGCGTCCCCGGCTCTCTGGGCAGCCCCCTGCGATGCACCGCCCGCACTCCCGTCCGACATGACAGGAAAGAGCCGCAGCCATGCAAGCAGTAGTCCTGGAAGAGTTCGGCGCTCCGCTGGTTCTCGGCGAGATCGAGAAGCCCGACGCCGGCCCGGGCCAGGTGTTGGTCAAGGTGAGGGCCAGCGGCGTCAACCCGCTGGACACCAAGATCCGGGCCGGCCGGGCGGCCCACGCCCGGCGCACGCTGCCGGCCGTCCTCGGCCTGGATCTGGCCGGCGTGGTCGAGGAGGTCGGTGCGGGCGTCTGCGAGTTCGGGCCCGGCGACGAGGTGTACGGCATGACCGGAGGCGTCGGTGATCTGCAGGGCTCGCTCGCCGAGTTCGCGGCGGTCGACGCCCGTCTGCTCGCCTGCAAGCCGGCCTCGCTCACCATGTGCGAGGCCGCGGCCCTGCCCCTGGTCGTCATCACGGCCTGGGAGGGCCTGGTCGACCGGGCCCAGGTCGGCGCGGGGCAGAAGGTTCTCGTCCACGGCGGGGCCGGCGGCATCGGCCACGTCGCCGTGCAGATCGCCAGGGCCCGCGGTGCCGAGGTCTTCGCCACCGCTTCGCCGGCTCGGCTGGAGACCGTCGAGCGCCTCGGGGCCACTCCCATCGACTACACCACCACCGCCGTGGACGAGTACGTCGCCGAGCACACCGGCGGCGAGGGCTTCGATGTCGTCTTCGACACCGTCGGCGGTTCCGTCCTCGACGCATCCTTCGCGGCGGTTCGCACCTACACGGGGCACGTCGTGAGCGCTCTGGGCTGGGGGACGCACAGCATCGCGCCCCTCTCCTTCCGCGGGGCGACCTACAGCGGCATCTTCACGCTGCTGCCCATGCTGACCGGCCGCGGGCGGGAGCACCACGGACAGATCATGCGCGAGGCCGCCGCCCTCGCCGATGCGGGGGCGCTCAAGCCGCTGCTCGACCCCAGGCACTTCACGCTCGCCGACGTCGCCGACGCCCACTCGGCCGTCGAGAGCGGCACCGCCCAGGGAAAGATCGTGGTCGACGTCGGCTGACGCCCCTCCGTCCGCCATCGACCGGTGTGCACGGGCAGGCAGGTGCGCAGTACGGCTCGACGAGCCGGGCCGGTTCGATTGATTCGGTTCAAATCGGTTCGAATTCGAATCGGTTCGGTTCGGTTCGAATCGATTGAGGCGCGGTGTCTCTCGGCCACGACTCACGGAATGAGGGCGAGCCTCGGCTGTCACTGTTCCCGTTCCCGCCTCCCCCGCCAGGCGGTGGGCCAAGTGAGCGGCGAGGATGTGGCTGTAGTGCCTCTCATCGAAGGTCGCCACGGGCTTCGGGTGGCGGGTGCGGTTCAGGTGCCCGGTGCAGTTCAGGCGGCGGGTGCGCTTCGGGTGGCGGGTGCGCTTCGGCCAGGTCGGTGCCGGAGTCCGTATCCACCGCTCCGGGGGCGACTCCGATGCGTGCCGGGTCCCGCAGCAGCGCCGGCCATGTCGTGAGCGCGGGTGCCGGGCCCGATGAGCGGTGGGGTTGCGGACGCCGGATGGTCGGCTGTGGGGCGGAGGTGCCGATCGCGTCGACCGGAGCCTGCCGTGTCGGCCTTCGTGCCGATCGCGTCGGCCGTATCGGCCGTATCGGCCGTATCGGCCGGGGCCTGCCCTGTCGGCCTTGGTGCGGGGCCGCCGAGTGGCGGACAGGTCAAGTACTGAGAAAGGTGAGGGATACGGCTGAGCTTTCCGTGCTACCGACTCGTCGAGGCGGAGGGTGATGAACCAGATGCGTCAGCTCACCGCGTGGTTGCGCCGCCGGGATCCGGACCTGGCTGCCACGCGGCGTGCGGCCAGGGCCGCTGTGGTGATGCCCTTCCTCTTCGCGCTGTGCACCCAGGTCTTCCACGCGCCGGTCACAGGCACCTTCGCCGCGTTCGGCGCGTTCGCGATGCTCCTGCTGGTCGACTTCACCGGCTCCACGGCGCAGCGGCTGGGGGCGCATACGGCGCTCACCGCGGCGTGGCTTGTGCTCGTCACGCTGGGCACCCTGGTCGCGCCGTCGGTCTGGACCGCGACGGCGGCGACGGTCGTGGTGAGCTTCGCCCTGCTGTTCTCGGGCGTGGTCAGCTCGGTGCTGGCCGACACCACGACATCGCTGCTCCTGGCGTTCCTTCTGCCGGTGTCGACCCCCGCTCCGCCGGCGCAGCTGGCCGACCGGCTGATCGGCGTGGCGCTGGCAGCCGGGGTGTCCATGATCGCGGTCTGGCTGTTCTGGCCGAGGCCGCAGGCGGACCCGCTCAGTGCACCGGCGGCGCAGGTCTGCCGAGCCGCGGCGAAGCAGCTGCGCACCGACGCGGACTACTTCGCGGGCCGCACCTGCGACCCCGTGTTCGGAGAGTGTCGCGCCTGCGCCCGGGAGACCGTATCGAGCACGCAGCGGCTGCAGCGCGCCTTCACGGCCACCCCCTACCGACCCACCGGCCTGTCCACCGGGTCGCGGGCACTGGTCCGCCTCGTCGACGAGCTGACCTGGCTGAGCACCATCCTCGCGGAGGCCGCCCCGGCGGTCGAGGCCGGTCCCACGGGCACCCGGCAGTCCTCGGCGGTACGTCGAGCCGCCGCCGAAGTGCTGGATCTGTCGGCGGAGATGCTCGAAGAGCCAAGCATGACGCCGGACCGGCTTCGCACCGGGGCAGACGACCTTCGTCAGGCTCTGACCGCGCTGGAGGACAGTGCCGTGAACCACCTGCCGACGCCTGGCGAAGGGGCAGACGCCACAGCCGGCACGGACGGGGCAGACAGCACGGACGGGCTGGGCGGCACGGACGGCACGGACGGAGTGGATGAGGCAGACGGGGCAGACGGCGGGCTTGACCTCGACGCCTTCGTCGACAGCCTCGACGTGTCCTTCCGGTCCCAGGAGATGGCCTTCGTCGTCCTGCAGATCGCCCAGAACGTCGACATTGCCCGGGCTGCCGAGCAGCGCAGCTGGCCGGACCGTCTGCTCGGTCGCGAGCCCGGCTCGTCGACCGGTGCCCTGACCAGTGCCGCGGAACGCGCGGCGGCCCATGTCGACCCTCACTCGGTCTGGCTCCACAACAGCATCCGCGGCGCCATCGGGCTGGGCATCGCGGTCGCACTGGCCGACTTCACCGGTGTTCAGCACGCCTTCTGGGTCATGCTGGGCGCCCTGTCGGTCCTGCGTTCCAACGCCCTCAACACCGGGCAGAACGCCTTCCGTGTCCTCGGCGGCACCCTGGCCGGCTCGATTCTGGGCGCCGGTCTGCTCCAGCTCATCGGAGACAACACGACCGTGCTGTGGATCCTGCTGCCGGTCGCGGTGATGACCGCGGGCGTCGTCCCGGCCGCGATCTCGTTCGCCGCCGGGCAGGCCGCCTTCACACTCGCCCTGGTGATCCTCTTCAGCATCGCCCAGCCTGCGGGCTTGTCGGTGGTCCTGTTCCGCATCGAGGACATCGCGCTCGGCTGTGCGGTGAGCCTGGTCGTCGGCCTGTTCTTCTGGCCGCGGGGCGCGTCCGTCGCCGTCGCCAACGCGTTGGCGGAGGCGTACGCCGACAGCGCTCGCTACCTGCACGGCGCCGTGGGCTATGCGGTGTCCTGCTGTGTCTCAGGGCCCGGGAACCTCGAGTTCCCGCCGGAGGCCCGCCGGGCGGCGGCCGCGGCGCGCCGGCTGGACGACGCCTTCCGGACGTACTTGGCCGAGCGCGGAGCGAAGGCCGTCCCGTTGTGCGAGATGATCACTCTGGTCACCGGTGTGGTGGGGCTCCGCCTGGCCGCCGATGCGGTGCTGGGGCTGTGGCGGCGATCCGCGGGCGGCGTGCCGCTCAAGGACCGCGCCGCCGCCCAGAAGGAGCTGCTGGTCATGGCGGATCGCGTAGCGCGGTGGTACCGGAGTCTGGCCGAGGGGCTGCAGGGCGAGGGGCCGGTGCCCGCGCCCTTGGAGACCGACCGGAAGATCACCTCCCGGCTGGTCGAGGCGGTCCGCCGCGACCTGCGTGATGCCGACGGCAGGGCGACCGGGACGGGCGTCCGCATCATCTGGACGGGCGACCATCTGGAAGCGGTGCGGCGGCTTCAGCCGACCGTCGCGGCCGCGGCGGGTGACGCTGAGGCGCGGGCTGCCGTCATCGGATCGGCTTGAGACCCGGGGGTGTCGGCGGAAGCAGCCCCGACTACCGGAGGACGTGGCCGAGCCGCGGCGCACACCGTGGGGAGCGGTGGCGGCGATGTGCCGGTGCCTCCGGGGCAACGGGTCTCCTCGACCACCGCACGCCCCTTGGGTTCGGCCTCGTCCTGCCCGCCGAGAGCGTCCCACGCTCCTGTGTCGGTCACCACTGCGGATCACCCAGCCGACGCGGCGCCCGGTCGAGACGTGCGGCTTGGACGAACGGCCCCCAACGAACGGCCCGCTACGCGAACGGCCCTAACCGGTTGAATAAACTTTTCCGGTTAGGCAGCCCCGCGTTCACGTAACCTGTGAAGTGAACCGCTCGGGTCAGGAGGCGCGATGGTGGCCGGCCGAGAGCAGGAAGACGCGCTGCTGGAGCTCCTCAACAGCACGCCGGTGGTCCACGGGCTCGTGCAGGACCAGCTCGCCGATCCGGAGGCGGCCAGGACCTGGCAGCAGGCCCACGGCGGCAGCGGAACCGCGGAAGAACTCGTCAGCCTCCTGCAGGCTCGCGACGCCCTCCAGGACGTGGTGCGCGGCACCCGGCCCGGCGCGTCACTGGCCCCGCTGCTCAAAGGCGTCACCTCCCACCCGTATCTCTCAGCTGCGGGAGTGTCGTGGCGGATCGACGCCCCTGCCGAGCGCCGGATGGCTGTGAAAGCCGTGCTGACCTGGAGCGACGTCCAGCAGACGGCGCCCGTCCGGCTGCGGCCGTGCGCCAACCCGGAGTGCCGGCGGTTCCTCATCGACCGCAGCAAGACCAACAAGGCCCGCTGGTGCTCGATGGCCCTGTGCGGCAACCGCATGAAGGCAAGACGCCACTACCGGCGCACCCGCGACGCCGCAGCCCGGTGACACCTCCCGGCCAGGCGTCCCGGCACCGGTGGACGAGCCGTCCACAAGCCCCCGGAAGATGTGTCCGTGCGCAGTCCCGGTCGTCGCCCCGACCCCCGGCGCTGGACGCTGATACCCCCGCACCGGAAGAGCGTTTCTGCCGCCATGAAGCGTTTCCGCAAGTACCGCAAAGAACCGCTTCTTCAGCGCGGCAGGGGTCCGGGATACGCAACGCCCGCCGCGGCCGGATTTTCGCGTCCGGATACACCTGCAAAGTCTGAGCCGCGCCTCCACCTCACCAAGGGCGAAAACCGCGCTCCTGCAGTTCCACGCAATGCCGTCGGGGTCGGCGAACCCGGCAAAGCGAGCACAGTCGCTACGTTCGCTGCGCGTCGGCCCCGACCGGCGTCCGGGGCGAACCTGTCGTGGCTCGCCCCTCGCCGGATGTCTGCGGGTCAGGCGACCCAGCCGTTGGTGATTCCCAGGACCGCGGAGCCGTCCAGGTCGGTGATCTTGGTGCCCACGAAGCCGCGGGCCCAGTCGGAGGTCTGGAGCCGGAAGGCAGGCTCGTCCGCGGTGAGTGCTTCGATCACCGACTCGGCCGCGCCCTCGGCGGTCTGCGCGCCGTCGAGGAACTGCGAGACCGTGCGGTTCAGGTAGGCGCTCAGCTGGGGTGCGTACACCCCGGCGGCCGCAACGGCCTCCTCCAGTTCGACGCCCACGTTGGCGACGAACTCGGTGGCCACGGCGCCGGGCTCGACCACGGAGACGGACACACCGTGCGCCGCGGCCACGGGGGCCAGGCTCTCCATGTACCCCTCGACGGCGAACTTGGCCGCGCAGTAGGCCTCGTTGAAGGGCTGTCCGACGACGCCGCCGACGCTGGTGACGGTGATCAGACGGCCGCCGGTGGCCCGCAGGTGGGGCATGGCCGCCTTGGAGACGTTGAGCACGCCGAAGAAGTTGACCTCCATGACCTTGCGGACCTCGGCCACGGTCTCGTTCTCCAGGGTGCCGAGGTGTCCGGCGCCCGCATTGTTCACCACGGCGTCCAGGTGACCGTGGTCGGCGATCACACCGTCGATCGCGGAGGCGATCGACGCCTCGTCGGTGACGTCGAGCCGGCGGATGTCGAGCTCCACGCCCGCCTCGGCGGCCGCCTTGCGCAGGGCGTCGGAGCGGCGCGGGTCGCGCAGGGTGGCGACCGTGGTCCAGCCGGCGCGCGCGGCGGAAACGGCGGCGGCGAGGCCGATGCCGGAGGAGGTGCCGGTGATGAGGACGACCTTGGGGGACTGGGAGGACATGACGAAGCCTTTCGCAGCACGAGGATCTCGACGCATTTGAGTGCGTGTACACACACCATCATGCAGATACGTGCGTGTACACGCAACCGCTAAGCTGGTGACATGCCGAAGAAGAAGCTCACACAGGCGGAGATGCCGGTGGCCGACCACGCCTTCTACGGGCTCGTGTGGGCCGGGACCGTCCTGACGGACCGGGTGGACCGCGCCCTGAGCAAGGCGCACGACCTTCCGGTCTCCTGGTTCGAGGTCCTGCTCTGGCTGGCCTCCAGCCCCGACCCGGTTCCGGCCTCGGTCCTGGGCAACAGCACCATGCTCAGCCGCAGCCAGGTCTCGCGTGTCGTCGACGCCCTCCAGAGCCGCGGTCTGGTCACCCGCACCCCCTCGCCGCGCGACGCCCGCTCCGTCGAGGTCTCGCTCACCCCCGAGGGCCACCGGCTCTTCGAGGCGGCCGATGCCACCCGCCGCGAGTGCCTCGCCCCCGTCTTCACGGACCTCCTCGACCAGGACGACCTGCAGGCACTCAGCACGGTGTGGCAGAAGCTCAAGGCCAACAAGGACGCCTAGGTTCCGGCTCTTCGGCCATCTGCGGTGAAGACGGCCGCGAGGTGAAGAACCACGTTCAGAGTCTTGCCAGTTGGACGGCGCCGACGTCTGCTGCCCCTGGACGGCGACCGGGATTCATGATCGGCTCGGGGCATGAGTTCCTTGATCCGTCACATCACCATCGACTCCGCCGACCCCTATGCCCTTGCGGGCTTCTGGGCCCAGGCTTTGAATGGCTCGCTCGCCGATGACGACTTTCCGGGGGATCCGGAAGCCCTGGTCACGTCTGAGGCTGCCACCTTGTTGTTCGTCACGGTCGATGACCGCAAGGCGGTGAAGAACCGTGTGCATCTGGATCTCCAGCCCCAGGACCGCACCCGGGACGAGGAGGTCGAGCGCCTGCTCTCGCTCGGTGCCACGCTCCAGGGGGACCACCGAAGGCCCGACGGAACCGGGTGGGTGACGCTGTACGACCCCGAAGGCAACGAGTTCTGCGTGGAACGCAGCGCGGCGGAGCGGGCGACCGGCTGACGCCGGGGCCCGGCACAACGGGCCGTAGCACAACGGCGAATATCCGCTGGTCAGCATCCCGCCCGCCAGGCAGGATCGCATTCATGGGCACGGACATCCATGGATTCATCGAGGTCAGGAACAGCTGCATCGACAGTTCCGAACCCGAGGACGCCGAGCTGTTCTTCCGCTGGCATCCGGCCATGGCCCTTGACCAAGCCTATGGCGATCGGTCCTATCCGGCCTTCGGTTGCCTCTTCGGCGTCCGTGGACGGTCCTTCGCGCCACTTGCGGCGCAGCGGGGGTTCCCGCAGGACGCCTCCCGAGCTGTCGCACGAGCCTTTGAGCGGGAACGGGGGGACTCGCACAGCCCTTCTTGGATCAGCTGGGCAGAACTGCAGGAGGCGGACTGGGACGAAAGGGAATCGACCACACGGCAGGCGGCGCGTGAGGAACGGCTGACCCGGCGGCAGGCGGTGCGTGACGAGGAGTGGGGCGACGTATGGACGGTGATGCGCACCCTCGCCAAGCGGCACGGCGCCGAGAACGTCCGCCTGGTGGTCTGGTTCGACAACTGACGACCCGGACACGGTGCAGTCACAGGATCGCCCGGACCGCCTAGCCGGCACTGATGCCCAGGACCTGTGCGGTGCCGTCGGCCAGGGCTGTGATGCGGACCTGTCCGGCGGGGAACGGGTCGCTTCCGCTCGGGCCGGAAATCTGAGCGAAGCCCGTCCAGGAGACGTGGTCCTTCCTGATGCTGTGCCAGACATTGCCATCGCGGCCGACGACGACCATCTGCGCCGACCCGTCCGGCATGCCGGCGATGTCGATGCTGCTGGCGCCCATTCTGTTCGAGTCGACACCTGCCGGAGGAGCGAAACCGTCCCAGCGCCCGTCGGAATGGCGCACCTGGTGGTAGACGCATCCGTCGAGGCCGATCGCCGCGACTTGCGAGGAACCGTCGGGCAGCCCCGTGATGGCCAGGGCCGGCCCGGAAAAGGTGGGCGCCCCGCCGAATCCGGCCGGCCGGGTCCAGGCCGTCCAGGATCCGTCCTTGCGGCGGACGCACAGATACATGGCACCGTCAGTGTTGTACGAGAGGACTTGGGCCGAGCCGTCGGGCATGCCGGCCAGGGCGACCTTCGTAGCACCCCAGGCGCTGCTCGGCGTGAAGCCGGGCACCGGGCGGAAGCCGGTCAGTGTGCCGTCCGTACGACGCTGCTGGTGGTACAGCGTGCCGTCCATGCCGGTGGCCACGAGCTGGCTGGTTCCGTCGGGCAGCGCCGTGATGGCCGCCTCGCGCGCGGTGAAGTCGCTCTGCCGATCAGGAGCGTCCAGGCGCTGCCACGGCCGGGACACGGCGGATGCGTTGAGGGTGGCGAACCACAGGCTGTTGTCCGGTTTCAGTCCGAGGACCTGTACGGACCCGTCGGGCATGCCGGCAGCGGAGACCTGGACACCGGCGAAGGCGGGGTCGCCTCCGGTGCCGGACAGAGGCCTCATGCCGGTCCAGCTTCCGTCCGGTCTGCGGGCGCTCCGGAACAGCACGCGCTGCTCGACGGCGTACGGCGGGCGGTTCGCACCGTAGAACCAGACGGGGTTGGTGATGGCCACCATCTGGTCGAGCGTGCTGGAGCCGGGTTGCAGACGGCGCACCTCGGCACGGGCGAACAGCGAGGCCTTGCCCCAGCCACGCCAGTGCAGGTGTCCCGAACCACTGTCGCCTATGGACTCCGACGCCATGATCCCCCACTCCGTGTAGAGGGTGACGACGGTGTTGGGGGCGCCGGAGACGGAGGCCGTGACATCGACCGCGTCGAACAGGCCCAGCGGCAGTTCTTCGCCCGGCCCGGCGGTGCGGCCGGCACCGGCGGCCGTGAAGTCCACGGTGACGGTGGCCGATTCCGCGGCGTAGGACTTGCCCCGCCGGAGCGAGTCGAGGATCGCCGCTGTGGACAGTGCGGAGGCGTTCACGACGTTGTGCGGGAGACCGATGGTGTCCGTCGTGGCGTGGGCGTCGCTGTTGCCCAGGCCCGGAATGCGTTTGCCCAGGCACAGCGCGCCGTGCCAGACGGCGACATTGGCCGCGTCGTCGAGTGTCCAGGGGCCGTTCCACACTTCCATGGCGTCGACGTGGTCGAGGCCGAATTCCCAGAACGATCCGGGCCCCGGAGTCATGGGATGCGCGGCCACCACGAATCCGCCCAGACTGTGCACCCGCTGGACATGCCGGTCGAGTTCACCCTGGTCGCCGGGGGCGTAGCGCCAGTCCACCCACTCCCCTTGCGGTAGTCCCAGGGCCAGCCAGTGGCCATGGCGGGTGGTGACCTCCTCCGCATTGATCACCAGGAGGTCCGAGGGGATGTTGCCGTGCCATGACACGCCGGTGGAGCTGGTGTTGTGGTCCGACGTGGCCATGAAGTCCAGCTTGCTCGTGCGGGCGTCCGCGACCATCTGGTCCACGGTCCGGGCGCCGTCCGAGTGGACGCTGTGCAGGTGCAGGTCGCCGCGGTACCAGGCGGTGGCCCGGCCGCGGACCGAGTCGGGCAGCGTGTCGTAGGGCACCGGCTGGAGCGGAGGGCCGTGGTCCAGGGTGACGCCGACCTGCCAGCCCATGCCGGAGGCCTTGTAGACGATGGGACCGAGGGCGACGGACCACTTGCCTGCTTCGATCGGGCCGGGGACGTAGCCCGGAGTGGCGTCCGCCGCCGAGAGAGTGAAGTCACGTCTGGCTCCGCCGGACCACCCGCGGAACCCCGACGGGCCGAAGATGCCGATGTCGAGGACGTTGGACATGACGCCCGGCACCAGAACAAAGGGGTCGAAAGTCGAGGTGACGGAGATTCGGTTCACTCCGGCGGGGACGTCGAAATCGATGTAGGCCCACTGGTCGAATCCCAGCGGGGAGTGCCCCTGATAGGTCTTGGTCACCTGACTGCCATCGGTCTGTACGTCCGCCCTGGCGACGCCGGCGGGCACCATGGCGGCAAGGCCGCCGACGGCCAGCAGTGTGCCGAGGCGCAGCAGGTCGCGGCGATGCGGCAGGCCGTCCGCTTCCGGCTCTCCGTGTCCGGCAGAACCGAGATCACTCGGCATGGCTTCCTCCGAATATCATGAACCTGTCAACTCAGAGCATCTGTGCACCTGCCACCCCTCCCGCCCCCGTCAACCGCCGGGACGGAAGGGAGGTCTCTCCTGTTCGGCCGAGGCCTCCCTCGTTCGGTCGAGGCCCCTGCTGTTCGTTCGAACGAGCAGCAGAGTACCCGGAGATGGCCCAACAAGCCCCTCCCTGCAGGCACCCGCCTGTTCCTGTCGCTTGCGCCCAGCCACTCCGTCGTGACCGCATGTCGGCGGCGACGGGAAAGGCACCGTCGGCCCGCCGCCCACCCCTTCCCGCCGTGTGCTGCACCGTTCAGGGCGGTCAGGAGGAAGTGCCCGTGCCGGCCGGCCGTTCGAAGTACTGGAGGACTCCGCCGACCGCGAAGCACAGCGCGCCTGCGAGGGTGCCCCAGTTGGCCACTGAGGTGTTGACCAGGCTGCCGGTGGCCGGGCGGGTGAAGGCGGCCAGGGCGGACACCAGGAAGAGCCAGGAACCCAGCTGGTTGATCGCGACGATCCACCAGCCGAGACTCCGCACGTGCAGACAGGGCCACGGCCACGGCCACCCATGACAGAGCTCACCGAACGCGAGGTGCCCGGAGATGAGGAAGAGGGCACATCCGATCATGTCCGGGGTCCAGACCAGCCGGTTGGCCTGCTGCACGCTGAGCCCGCGCAGGAAGGAATCGAGAAGGTTGACGCCGAAGACGAGCGTTCCGGCAAACAGGGTGAAGGTGCTCAGCCAGTCGATCCGGTACGGCTCGTAGCTCCACCACCTCCAGTCGGAGGTCAGCAGGGCACCGTGGTCGGCCCGGTGCGGCGTGTTGATCGCCTGGAGCAGGGAGGCGTAGCCACCGGCGTTGAAGAACAGGCCCCCGGTGAAGTAGGTCGAGGCACTTGCCGTCGGGCCGCCCGAGCCGAACTGCGCGAGACCCGCACCCAGGGCGAACAGGAGTCCGCCGGCACAGAACGCAACAGCCGCGACGGCATTCAGCCTGCGCAGCCGTACGAGCGACAGGGTGTCCGCGCTGCGCGGCCGGCCCTCAGCCGCCCCTTCGGCGCGCACGGTCAGCTGTCCGCGCTTGCGCGCAGGACGCGACTCCCAGATCGCCGTACCGCCCTCGGGAAGGTTCCAGGTGAGCCGAGTGGTGAACGGCCCCGCACCTTCGCCACACTGTCCGGTTTGCCCCATTCGCTGAGCCTATCGCCGCGCCCTTGATCCGGCGGAGCACACCGGCACCGTCGGCCGCCATCGACCCGTCATCAGCCCGCCGTCGGCCGTGAAGAAGGCCGCGTGACATGCCCGGGAGCACCTCGCCGTCGCCCCGGCGCCCCGGTCCGCACCTCAGACGTTCGCGGCGGGCTCCACACCGAGCCCGGCGAGAAAGGCGGTGAGGACGCGGCTCAGCCGGGGTTCCACCTCGACGACGGCATGCGCGAGCCGCGGGTCGCTCGTGCAGAGCTCTCTCAGGCGGGGGCCTGGAGTGGCCATCTGCCACAGCGCGCCGGCCAGGCCGGTCGCCGTGGCGATCGTGTCGACGGCCTGCTGCTCGGTCAGTCCGAGCAGTCGCTGCAACTCACCGCCGATCAGCGCGACCTCATGGAGTGTCGCCAGTTTGAGCACGACCGCCGCAGGCTCACCCAGGCAACCGCCTGGGAGCCGGTGAGCCGCTCGGCCGACTTCGCCGAGTCCTACCCCGTGCCTCTCCCGCCCGAGGAGACGGCGGACGCCCGGCCGAAGGACGACGTTCACGGCCGGTGACACGCAGGAGGAACCAGGGATGCCGGGCGGTTCGGGGTCCTCGGCGGGCGCACGGTACGTCCGCCAGACGATGTGCCGGGCGGGACGCACGAGGACCGCTCCGGGAGCCGGACCTCCGAACTGCCCTGCGCCGGCACCGGATTGCCCCGTACCCGTCGGCCGACGCGAAGGGCAGCCGGTCGTGACGGCCGTGTGCACATGGCCGGTCGTGACGGCCTCGTGCACGTGTCCGGTCGTGACGGGCTCGTGCACGTCCCCGGCTGTTCGCCGAGTCGGATCACATGGCGCTCAAGCGCCTTGCGCACCCTGGCGAACCTGTCGCTTCACGGGCGCAGGATCAGGCGGATCGGGTTTCCCTCCTTCTTCTCGAGGCGCGCGACCGCCTCGGCGGCCTGACTCAGCGGCAGGGTCGCGCTGATGGATCCGGAGAAGTCGAGGCGGCCCGCCTGGACGAGCCGCAGCAGCTGTGGCAGGGCCACCGGCATGTCCGAGCCGTAGTGGCCGAGGACCTGCTGCTGGAGATAGCTGAAACGGGTGCCGTCGGTGATGGTGAGCGGATGGTTGGTGAGTCCGACGAGGACCAGTCGCCCCTTGGGGGCGAGGACGGACACTGCCTGCTCACGCACGGCCGGCACGCCCGCGAAGTCGAACGCGGCGGCCAACCCGGCACCGCCGGTCATTTTCGCTACGGCCGCACGCAGACCCGGGTCGGCGGAGTCCAGGACGAAGTCGGCTCCGGCGGACAGGGCGCGCTCCCTGGCGACAGGGTTCGGATCGACCGCGACGATCGGACAGGCGCCGATGGCCCGCAGCATCTGCACCGCGTGCACGCCCAGCCCGCCCACGCCCCACACACCTACCGCTTCTGCGGGCCGCACGCCGCCGGTCGCGGTGAGGGCACCCCAGGGCGTGGACACCGCGTCGGGGATGATCGCGCCCTGGTCGAAGGGGATGGAGTCGGGCAGAAGAGTCAGGGCGTTCGCGGCGGTCACGGCGTACTGGGCCCAGCCGCCGTCGTAGTCGACACCCCGCGTGTACGTCTTCCCGCCGCGGAGCTCTCCGGCGTACAGCACCACGCGCTGTCCGGGTGTCCAGGCGGTGACGCCCTCGCCGACCTCCGCGACGGTTCCGGACACCTCGTGGCCGAGGGTGACGGTGTCGCCCTGGAGGTACAGAGGCGTGAGGGTGCCGTCGATGAGGTGCACGTCGGACAGGCACACCCCGGCCGCCTCGACCTTGACCAGCACCTCCTGGGGGCCCGGCTGCGGCCGCGGCACCTCTTCGACACGCAGTGTGCGGCTCGGCACGTGCAGGCGGGCCGCAAGCATCTGCTCCATGACCATGACCTCCTTCGGGTGGCGACCGCTGTGCTCTATCGCAGGTCGACTTGCGTTAACCGTACACCCAACGCAAGTGGAGTCGCTTTAAGCTGGTTCGATGACCGGTCCACAGTCCCCCGAGCCCGCCGCCCCGCCCCTGCGCCGCCGTGGGGAGCGGATGCGGCGAGCCGTGCTCGGCGCCGTGGTCGAGCTCCTGTCGAGCCAGGGCCTGACCGGCACGACGGTCGCCGCGGTCGCCCGCACGGCCGGGGTGCACGAGACATCGGTCTACCGGCGGTGGAAGACCCGGGAGAACCTGATCCTGGACGCGCTGGCCACGGAGCTGGACTCCGCACTGCCGGTCCCCGACACCGGCCTCGTCCGCGAGGACCTGCTGCGTTTCTTCTCCTCCCTGAGCCGGCTGCTCGGCTCCGCACAGGGGCAGGCGCTGCTGCGGCTGAGTGTGGAGCACGACGAGGCCTGGGAGGACCGCCGCGGGCCTTACTGGAGCGATCGCCTCGAACGTGCCACGGTCATGGTCCGACGGGGCGTCGAGCGCGGCGAGCTGGCAGCGGACACCGATCCCGGCCTGGTGATCGAAGCCGTCACCGGCCCCCTCTTCGTCCGCGTGCTGCTCAGTGGAGCTCCGCTTGACGACACGCTCGTGACGGGACTGGTCGATCTGACGCTGAAGGGCGCCCTGCCCCGGACGGAGTGAGGGCGCTCACGGACTACCCGCACCGCCCGGCCCCACGCCGAGCGGCCCGCCTCGCGGACTTCCCGCACCGCCCGGCCCCACGCCCAAATGAATCGGGATGCCCAGGGTTTCGCCCTCTGCTCCAGGGCCAGGTGCCGAACTCGGAGGTGGTCACCGGCGTGTCTGGACGGGTGGGCTGCCGCTCCCGAGCAAGGTGGTCGGTGCTGTCGTCGTCGAGGAGGCACCGTGAAGCGTCGTATCGTCGCCGTCCTGGCCATTGCCGTTGCCGGACTGGTGCTGTCCGCGGGAACGGTCACGGCTCAGGACGGCCATGACAACGTCATCAGCAACGACTGGAACATCCCCCTCACCAACATCGGCCTGTAGGCGCTCAGCCCAGGCAGGTGCCCGGGCCGTGCGGCTGCGGCTGCGGCTGCGGCTGCGGCTGCGGCTGCGGCTGCGGCTGCGGCAGACCGAAACGGCGTCGTGGCCGGCGGCCACTCCCTCACAGCAGCCGACGGATGTCCCCGCGGACCCGGTAGAAACCGCCGGGGGCCGGGTGCAGCGCGTCCACCACGTAGCGCGCCCCGGGCTCTCGTATCGCCCGCGGGAACTGGACCTTCCACGAGGAGTCGTAGCCCGCCGACACCACGTGCACCCGCACCCTGCCGTGCTCCTGAACGCACTCGACCACGATCGATCCGGCCGGCGCCCGGGTCACGGTGGACACCGCGCTCGCGGCTGTCGCCGGCACCGAGGCGGGCATGGCCGCGGCGAGCTTGACGTCCCGCGCCACGGGCACGGTGCCCTGCTGAGCGGCGCTGATGGACGTCTCGCCGGCGTCCACGCACACCAGCGAACCGTCCGTGGTCACCAAGTACAGCCGTTCGTCGTGGTACTGCATGGACAGCGCCGAGCCGCCGCCCGTACCGAGCTTCCACAGGCGTGTGCCGTCCTGGTCGAAGCAGTAGACGGAGGACGCCGCGTCACCGGCGAAGACGAACCGTCCGCCGGGCGAGGTGGCACACGAGTACACGGCGCTGTCACAGGCATAGGTGGCCTCGACGGCACCGGTGGCCTTCGACAGCCGCTGGACCGCATGACGCGCGGTTCCCGCGTAGACGGCGTCGCTCTCCTGCCAGCCGAACAGCACATCACCGCGCGTGGGAGCGTGCCACAACTCGCCACTGCCGTCAGGGGCGTAGGCGGTGACACCCTTGTGATGGCCGTGGTACACGGCCCGCTCGTCGGCGCGGACCATCCAACCGTGCTCACCCTGGCTGCGGCGGGCCCACTGGTGCTCGTCCTCGTGGTCGATGACGGTGAGCCGGCCGTCACGGCCCGAGACGCTGAGGACGCCCTCGTGGATGTCCAGCCAGAAGATGTCGACGTCGGCGGCGATGTCGTAGGCGGCGAAGGGGAGCTTCGAGGACAGGTCGTACACCTTGCCGTCGTCGCAGCCGGCGTAGATCCAGAACTCGTCCGCGACGAGGCACTTCACTCCGTCCGGAAGGCTGAAGCGGGCCAGGACGTCGCCGTGATGGTCCAGGGTGTAGACATCGCCGGCCTGATTGCCGACCCAGCAGCGCTCGTCGTCGATGTGGATGCCGAACGCCGCCGAGCCGGTGCGCAGTCGCCACAGCACCGGTGCGACCGCCCGTGCGGTGGACGGGGCCGACACCACCTGACGCCGGGTCACCGAGCGTGGGGCGCGCGTCCCGGGAACCGCCGGCGCATAGCCCTTGCGGACCTTCTCCCCCACCTTCTTGGCCGCGGCGGCCCGCGCCTTGTCGACCGTCGAGAACGTCGACACCTGCGTCTGCCCGGCGGCGCCGATCCGCCCGTAACGCACCGTCACCACTGGCCCGGCCACGGCCACCTCGTAGAACTTGTGCGCCCCGCGCCCTTCCTGCGACAGCTCCAGATACGTCGTGGACACCTCGGACCTGTCGGCCATGCCAGACCCCTCCCCGGAACGAACCCGCGGTCCGCTCCGCAGGTCCAACTGATCAAAAGGTAGAGCGAGGCACTGACAATCACCCGGACAGAGCGGTGGGCCTGGAGACGGGCACTGCGGCGGAGCCGGCCTGCGAAGAGTCCCCCAGCCCTGCTGCCGGGGCCGGCCCGCCATCCGCAGACGATCGTCGTCGAGCGGATGGCGGGCCGGCCCTGTCGCCGCACGGTCCCCGGTCAGCCGAGGCCGAGGACGCTCATGGTGCGCTCGGCCATGCGCTGCTCACCGAGGGCATTGGGGTGGACCGGGACGATGTTCTGCCCGAACAGGAGGGGTTCGATCCAGCGGGTGCCGGCCGGGCTGCATGCGTCGTGGCCCGCGGACACCTGGGAGAAGTCCACGTAGGTGGCACCGGTTTCCCTGGCCGCGCGTTCGACGACGGCGTTGAGGTGCGCCTGGAGGGCGTGCAGGTAGGGCACGTCGCCGGAGGCGATGGGCAGCCGGGCGAAGCACGACGGGTCTGCCGTCGCGGGTGTGATCCACGGGTAACCCAGCACGGCCACACGGGCATTGGGCGCCTTGGCCCGGACGCTGCGCAGGGCGGACTCGAGCGCGGGATAGGTGTTCGCGTCGATCGCGTCGTCGAAGGAGGTGCCGTAGGTGTTCTTGCAGGGACTGCCCGTGCCGCCGCTGAGGACGCCCGCCGTACCGCAGGCGAGGATGGCGTTGATGAAGGTGCCGTTGTCGTTGCCGCCGATGGTCAGTGTCACCAGGTCGGTGTCCGGGGTGACCGCGTTCACCTGGGGTGCGACTCCGGGGTACTGGGACGCAGTGAAGTCCTTGGTCTGGGCGGCGCCGCAGGTGACGTCCTTCAGACGGGCTCCCGTGCGGGCGGCGATGACGTGCGGGTAGTTGGCGGTGGAGCGCAGGCAGAGCAGGTTGGTGAGGTCGACGGGGAGCACGCCGGAGGCGGCGCTGTAACTGTCGCCGAGGGCGGCGTAGTCCAAGGGTGTGGACGCGTGGGCGGTGGTGCCGGTGACGCCGAGGGTCAGGGCACCGATCGTTGCGACTGTCGCGCTCATGACACGGCGAAGGCCATGCAGGGGCATGATGCTCTCTCTTCTCGGGACGGGTACGCGGGACGCGGGACGCGGACAGGGAGGTGCCCGCGGGCGTTGTGGGGCGCGAGAATGCGGCGGCTCGGAGCATGGGAGGTGCAGGCCGAGGACGCAGGCGAAACGGAGCACGCCAACGGCCGTGGAGGACCGGTCTCTCGGCTGTCACGGGATTACTACGCGGTTCTACTGCTAGGTAATGTGCGGGCGCCGAACGGCGGAGTCAACATTGTTGACCGAACTTCTTGAATCGCTCACCAGCGGCTCACGCGCACCGGGGGCGGCCGGTGCGCCGCCTATGCTGTGCCGCATGTTGCAGACCGGATCCGGTTCGACCACCCGCGATGCCATCCACGCCGCCGCCACCCAGCTGTTCCGGGACCAGGGATTCGCCAGGACCACCGTCCGCCGGATCGCTGCGGACGCCGGGACCGATCCGGCGCTGGTGATCCGTCACTTCAAGAGCAAGGAGCTGCTGTTCCTGGAGACGATGCACCTGACCATCGACGACGCACCGCTGCTCGACGTCCCGCTGGAACAGCTGGGCGAACGGCTCGCCGAACTCCTGCTCGATCTAGACGGTTCCGCCCGGGGCATCTTCCTGGCCCTGGTCCACGGCAGCATCGAACCGCAGATCCTGGACCGACTGCGGCAGACCCACGAGAACGTGTTCATCGAGCCGCTGCGCAGCCGGCTGTCCGGCCCTGACGCCGACCTGCGTGCGCGGCTGGCGGCCTCGATGGCCGGCGGACTGCTGTACGCCCTGTGGGTGGCGCGGGACGAGTCCCTGCGGCGGACCGACCGCAAGGAACTCATCACGCGCTACGGCGCCCTCCTCCAGGAGGTTCTGACACCTCGTCCATGACACGTCGCTGCGGGCCCGGGGGCCGGGTTCGCCGAGCGTTTCCGGCCTCTTTCCCACTTCCGGGACGCGGGCGGGGAGCCCGGGCCCGAGCCCGTGACGCACCCCCCTTGAGTCAGCAGGTGGGCGCCGGCGACGGCCTCGCCGGTGGTTGCGCGGACGGACCCTCAGTGCATGAGGCCGATGCCGGTCAGCACCACCGCGCCGGCCACCAGCCGCAGGCGTCCGAAGGGTTCGCGGAAGAACAGCGTGGCGATGATCGCGGCGACGAGGATGCCCGTCTCGCGCAGCGCGGCGACAGCCGCGACGTCACCGTGCGCCTGGGCCCAGATCACCAGACCGTATGCGGCCAAGGAGAGGAACCCGCCGGCCAGTCCGGTGCCGAGAACCGGGCGCACCTCCGCGAGTACCGCGCCACGGCGCCGGACCAGTGCGATCAGCGGCAGGACGGGGCCCTGGAACAGGAAGAGCCAGGCGATGTACGAGAGGACGTCACCGCCATGCCGCACGCCCGAGCTGTCCACCAGGGTGTAGGAGGCGATGAGCACGCCAGTCCCGACCGCCGCGCCCAGGGCCGGGAGCTGGGCGCGGCCGAGGCGTCCGGCGGCGAGGGCCAGCGCGGCGAGGCCGCCGGAGACGAGGAGCACGCCCGCTCCCTGGACCAGGGTCAGCCTGCCGCCGAGGGCCGTGACCGAGACGACGGCCACGAGCAGCGGGGCGATGCCGCGGGCGAGGGGATACATCTGCCCGAAGTCCCCGAGCTGGTAGGCGCGGAGCAGGAACAGCTGCGAGGCGACCTCCAGGACGGCGGAGGCCGCGAGGAAGGGCCAGGCACCGGACGCGGGAAGCGGGGTCAGACAGGCCAGCACGGCCGCGCCGGCGGTGTAGGCGCAGTTGATCAGCACGAAGCCGATGAACTTGTCGGGTATCCGGTGGGCCATCGCGTTCCAGAGCGCGTGCAGGACCGCGGCGGTGAGTACGGCGGCGTAGGCCGATGCGGGCATGGCGGAGCGACTCCTGAGACAGGGGAGGACTGGAATGGAATTCCCCGCTAGACTATGCCCATGGAACCAAATTCCGCGAGCGGGTCCGGGAACCGGCTCGCCGCACAGGTCCGGGCCCGGCTCCCGGAGCTGCGCGAGACCGAGGCCCGGGTGGCACAGGTGGTGCTCGACCAGGGCGCCGCACTCGTCCACCTCAGCGTCAGCGACGTGGCCGCCCTGGCGGGCACGGCCGCGTCCACGGTCGTACGCGCCTGCCAGCGGCTCGGCTTCCGCGGCTTCCAGGAGCTGAAGATCGAGGCCGCACGACTGACCACCGCCCCGGCCCCGCCGCCCTCGGACGACCCGGCGGACCGTGCGATCACCGAGACGGTCCGAGCCTCGCGTGACGCCCTGGACGGCGTCGCCACGACCCTCGATGCCGCCGCTCTGTCCGCGGCGGCGGCCGCACTCCACACGGCTCCCCGTGTCGTCGTGGCAGCGGCCGGGCTCTCCGCCGCCGTCGCCCTCGACGCCGCCTACCGCCTGCGCGCTCTCGGCTGCCCGGTCGATGCCCCGGCCGACGCCCTGACCGCCCAGCTCGCCGCTGCCCAGCTCCCCCCTGACGGCGTCTGCCTCGCCATCAGTCACACCGGCGCGACCCGCACGACCGTCGACACCGCGCGCCGCGCACACCGCGCCGGAGCCACCGTCGTCGCCCTCACCAGCTATGCCCGGTCACCGCTCAGCGAGACCAGCACCCACATCCTGGTCGCCGGTGGACAAGACCTCGTCTTCGGTCTGGAGACCTCCGCCAGCCGCATCGCCCACCTCGCCGCGGTGGACGCCCTCACGCACACCCTCATGGCGCTGCGCCCCGAGACGGCACAGCACCATCTCGACCTGTCCGCCGACATCACGGCCGACCACGCCTACTGACCCTCCCGTCCACGGCTGTCGCCCGCACAGCCCGGTCCCCCACCGGCCCGTACACCGCCCGGCGAGCGGCGCCCGCTGATGCCCATGGTGTCGACGGCACGCTGCGTCGTCGCAGTTGCGCTGATCCGCTGGTGCTTCTGCACGGGGGTGGGGTCTGCGGCGAGTGGCACTCCGGGCGGCCAGTGGCGCTCCGGCGGGCCCAGTGCAAAGGGCCGGGAACACTCGGGCCTGTCCGCCTCCACAGGTCAGCCGGAACGGAAAGCCGCCCCCGGACACCTGCGACGAGGGCCCGCCCGGTGGATGCCGGGCGGGCCCTCGAAGGTGCTGGTCCTCCAACCCCCAGATGAACGAGGGTGCTCCTCCCCGCACGCCGGGGTGTCACGTGCGCCGCTCCGCGGTGGGATGAACCGGGCGGTTCGGCCCCGGGTGGCCGGACGGCAGCTGCCCGGCCCGCCTCCACGGGCCGGTCGCGGACCGCCGCGCCGCTATCCGGCGTGGCCGTCGGAGCGCTTGCGGTGGAGGGTGAAGGTCTCGAACACCGACAGCTCGCCGTGCGGCTTGTCCACGTTGTAATAGGTCACGTGCATCCGGGTGGTGTCACCGGGGTGCCGGCCGGGATCGACGGTGAAGGCCGCGAAGCCGTAGGGGTGTTCCACGTCACGGACGCCGCTCCAGACCGCCTCCTCCTTGGTGTAGGTGGAGGTGCGCTTGCCGTTCGCTCCGGCTGCCGCGGACACCGCGGTGATCACCTTCGCGGTGCCGTCGGTGAAGAACTTCTGGTTGGTGGTGCCCGAGACGCCTCCGCCGCCGAGGACCATGTGCACGGTGCCCAGTCCCGTGTCGATGGAGTCGGTGGCCCGGGAGACGGGGTTCGGCGTGAGGGTTTCGCTGCCCTGGACGACTCCGCGGACGGCCAGCGAACGTTCGTAGTTGTGCTCGTGACCGCACAGCACCAGGTCCACGCCGTACCTGTCGAACAGAGGGCCGTACTTCTGGCGCAGGCCCAGGTCGGCGCCGTTCGCGTCCGAGGAGCTGATCATGACCTGGTGCATGGCGACGACCACCCAGTCGATGTCGCGGGACGCACGAGCCGCCTTCAGTTCCTTCTCCAGGAAGGCGAGTTGGCGTCCGCCGGAGTATCCGCTGATGTAGACGTCGCCGCCGTCCTGGAGGCAGTTGTCGTCGTTCTGCAGCACGATCACCCGTACCGAGCCGGCCGTGAACGCGTACCACAGACCGGCGAGTTCCGCTTCGGTCTCGGTGGAGGGCAGGGAGAAATAGGCCTGGTAGGCACCGAGGCCGAGGGGGCCGTTGGCCTTCTCGATCTCGTGATTGCCGGCGGCCGGCATCCAGGGTCGGAAGCGCGCCGAACGGGAGTTGTTGGTGAAGAAGTTGTTCCAGGTGCGCACCCGGTCGACGTCGAGGTTGGCGTAGCACAGGTCGCCGTTGAGGAGATGGAAGAGCGGAGCGACCTGCTCGATGCCGGTGACGATGTCCTTCGTCGCGGGCGTCGAGTTCGCGTCGAGCGCCACCGTGCCGTCGGCCGCCCACGTCACCTGCGGAGCGGACTGGTCACCGAAGCTGGTGAAGGTGAGCGGCATCCGTCCCCGAGGCGCCGTACGGAACGTACCGCTGTCGGGCGTCGCTCCCTCGTGGGTGGCCAGGTAGATGTAGTCGGTGCCCGGAGTGAGCCGGTTCAGTGTGGCGTGGTGGACGTAGACGGTGCGGCTGGACGTGCCGTCCACGTAACTGACCGTCCGGGCCCTCGTGCTGGACCCGAAACCGTGCTCCAGCGTGCCGTAGTGCACCACGGGTCTGGTCACCGGCCTGTCGGTGATCCACGACACGGTCATCTGGGTACGCGGGTCCGCCCCGAAGGTCAGGTGCAGTCCCTGGACCGGTGGCGCGCCGGACGAGTCCGCGGTGCGGTGAAGGGCCGGAGCCGCGAACGGGGCGGCCTGTGCCGTGCCCGCTCCCAGCAACGGAGTTACGGCGGCTCCGGCCCCTGCGGTACCCAGAAGGCCCAGCGCGTGTCGGCGGCTGACCCCCTCGGACGACTGCGGCGCCCCGTCCGATGTACCTGACTGTGCGGTCATGGTCCCCTCCCTGACGAGCAGTTGAGCTGACGAGCACCGCACACTGCCGCCCCTCAACGGCGTCCGAGTGAACGCCGTATGGCCACACAGCCATCGCGCGACAGCCGAGCGGATCGCGAAACCATTCCTTGCCCACGCCTTTGCCAGTGACCGCCTCGCCCTTGCCCCGAGCGTCGCGCACTCTGTGGGCGACCTGTGCAACAGCCCTACGACAAATACTGGTTCGACCGCGGCGGACGTGGTTCGGGTCAGGCCGGTTGCCTGTGGCCGACAGGTTCGGGGCCTCCATGGGCGCGGTGGCGGCTCAGCCAGGGCGTGGCCGCGCGGACGGCGGCGACCGGCACGACCGTATCGCCGGCAGGTCGTGGGGCGGCGCCCGCCGGTTCCGTCCGGCCGCCGGTGGGGCCGCAGCCGCCCGGTGCCAGCTCCCGCGCCGTCACGGAGGGCGGGTCCTTGCGGACACGGAAGGCGTAGCAGTCGGTGGAATAGCCGCCGACGCCCTTGAGCAGCTGGACGGTGACCGTGAGGCCGCCCTGCGTGAGCTCCTCGCGCTCGACCTGGATACCGCGGGTCCGCCACACCTCGGCATGACTCACGGCCACGAGGCCGCCCTGGTCGAGGGCCGCGCGTGCCTCGACGACCACGTCGTCCGCGACCTCCGCGGGAGGCCGGTACACGGTGAGCGTACGGCGGCCGCACGCACCGTCGGGTACGCGTGCACTGGTGACCCGGCGCCCGACCACACGGAACCGGTAGCAGCCCGTCGTCTGCGTCCGGCCCATGAGACCGGGCCCGAACCCTTCGAACGGCGCGGTCACGGTCACGGTGCCGCCCTGTCGCCGCACCTCGACCGGACCCGCCAGGGGTCCGAGCCGCAGGTCCCGGTCGATC
Organism: Streptomyces sp. NPDC107581; assembly: GCF_055657175.1. NCBI lineage: Bacteria > Bacillati > Actinomycetota > Actinomycetes > Kitasatosporales > Streptomycetaceae > Streptomyces > Streptomyces sp. NPDC107581. The sequence continues at coordinate 167,664 of NZ_JBVKBH010000010.1, read as the reverse complement.
TCGGTGCCGAGCAGGTCACCGTCGGCGGCCGCGTCCGCCAGCCTGGACCTGGTCTCCGCCACGCCCTGATCCATCTCGTCGCGAGCCTCGTGCTCCCAGTGGCGGGGAGCCAGCCACAGCCACAGCCATACGCCGCCAGTCACCAGCAGGACGAGCACCAGCACCGCGAGACAGCAGTTCAACAGACCCCCGACGACACCACCCCGTTCAACGGAACCCGCCATCCGCACCGGCTCGTGGCCGGCCCTTCTCCACTCCCCGTTCATCCCCATGCGGACAGCCTTCTGCCCGGGCGTGGTCCATCCACCTCCCGCGTCCGACACGTGACCCGATCGCCGCCCGACCGCAGCCGTACCGGCGCGGAGAGCACCGAGAACCGGGCTGTTTCCATGTCCTCACCCGGAGCACCGCGCGCCACCCGCCGGATCCGCCGCGGTGATCGGGTGCGACCCGAGCGTGCGCAGTCATCAGGTGCGACCCGGGCGTGCGCAGTCATCAGGTGCGACCCGGGCGTGCGCGGTCATCGGGTGCAACCCGGGCGTGCGCGGTCTCCGCGGTCGCGGGCTCTCGAAGTGCCGCTTAGCGTGGGACGCAAAGCGCGTCCGAGGCACGCACGGCGGGCGCGGGTGCTGGCATGCCTCGGGAGGTTTCCCAGTGGGTAACGTCTCGTTCCTGCTCATCGTGGTCGTTCTGACCGCTCTGGCCTTCGACTTCACCAACGGGTTTCACGACACCGCCAATTCGATGGCGACCTCGGTCGCCACCGGGGCCCTGAGACCACGTCTCGCCGTCGCCGTCGCGGGGGTGCTGAACCTGGCGGGCGCATACCTGTCCACGGCCGTGGCCAAGACCATCTCCGGCGGCATCGTGGACGACGCGAAGGTGTCCCTGGTGATGATCTTCGCCGGTCTGGTCGGGGCGATCCTCTGGAACCTGATGACCTGGCTCGCCGGGTTGCCGTCGAGTTCGTCGCACGCGTTGTTCGGCGGGCTGATCGGCGCTGTGTGGGTCGGCGCCGGCGGGTCCGCGGTGAAGTTCGGGGCAATCGTGGAAAAGATCGTCATCCCTGCCGTTCTCTCGCCGATCGTGGCAGGCATCGTGGCAGTGCTGGCGACCTATTTCGCGTACGTCATCACCCGGCGGACCGTTCCGGAACGGGCGCGACTCGGGTTCCGCAGAGGACAGGTCGGTTCGGCGTCGCTGGTCGCGCTGGCGCACGGCACCAACGACGCGCAGAAGACCATGGGCGTCATCACCCTCGCCCTCATCTCCTCCGGGCTACTTGCACACGACTCCGGGCCGCCCTGGTGGGTGGTGCTCACCTCCGGTCTGGCGATCGCGCTGGGCACCTACACAGGTGGCTGGCGGATCATCCGCACCATGGGCAAGGGACTCACCGACATCGAGGCGCCACAGGGCTTCGCGGCCGAGACCAGCGCCACCGCCGTGATCCTCGCCTCCTCGCACCTGGGTTTTCCGCTGTCGACCACGCAGGTGTGCACCGGCAGCATCCTGGGCGCCGGCCTGGGCCGCAGACTGGCTGAAGTGCGGTGGGGCATCGCCGGGCGCATCGCACTGTCCTGGCTGCTGACGCTGCCGTCGGCGGCAGCCGTTGGCGGCGCGGCGGCCTGGATCGCAGGCCGCGGACCTGCCGGCGTGGCCTTGGTGGCGGCCGCCGCGGCCGTCTCGGCGGCCGGGTTCTGGTTCCTGTCACGCCGCCGCCCCGTGACCCCTGACAACGTCAATGAGCTACCGGCCCCACTGCCGCGGCACGCGGAGGGAACGGCGGCGTGAGCCGGGCGGCCGTCCCGTCCACGGGCGGAAGGAGGTGAACGATGGAGGTCCATTGGAGTGCTCTCGGCGGCGTCTTCGGTGTGAGTCTCGGCGTCACGCTGCTCACGGTCGTGCTGTTCTCTCTCGGCATCGCCACCTGGCCCGGCGGCGACGGCGAAGAACGAGCCCACGGCACCGGCCGGCAGATCGGCACCATGGCATCGATCCTGTGCTTCTGCGCGTGCCTGGCGGTCGCCGCCTATGGGCTCACCCTGATCGTCGGGGGCTGAGGAGAGTACGGTCCTGCCGCCGTGCGAGCGACCTCACCGTTCCTGGAGGTTCGTCGGGTACGGGTGGGAGGCCGGTCGGCGCGCCGGTGGAGCTCATCGCCCGGTGTCACCGGTCCTCGCCGGTATGGGCTGCCCTCACTCGTCCGGTGGCCGCAGTCCACGGTTGACGCGTCTGCTGAGGCATGCAGCACTGTTGAGAGCACACGCTGCCGTATGCCCCCAGGAGTCGGGCGGCGGTTGCTGGGGAATACGGCTTCCCTCATGGGCTGTTGGAGGCGGTGGCGCGGTCGATGTGTGGCCCCGTCCGGGGCGTGGCCGTCCCACGCTTGTCCGAGCGAGGAAGTGCGGTGATCACGGCATGAAGGCGGTGCGGTTCCACGCGTACGGTGGGATCGATGTGCTGCGCGTGGAGGAGGTGGAACGGCCGGTGCCCGGCCCCGGGCAGGTGCTGGTCGAGGTCCGCGCGGCCGGGATCCAGCCCGGCGAGGTGATGATCCGTGAAGGCGCGCGGCACGGACGCTGGCCGGCGACGTTCCCCTCCGGGCAGGGCAGCGATCTGGCCGGCGTGGTGGTGGAGGCGGGCCCGCAGGTGCGCGGCTTCGCGGTGGGCGACGAGGTCCTGGGCTACACCCACAACAGAGCGAGCCACGCGGAGTTCGTCGTGGTCGACGACGTGAACGTGGTCACCCGTCCGGAGGGGCTGCCCTGGGACGTGGCCGGGTCGCTGTACGTGGCCGGCACGACCGCATACGCCACCGTGTTCGCGGTGGACCCCGGACCGGCCGACACGGTCGTGGTGTCCGGTGCGGCGGGCGGCGTCGGATCGCTTGCCGTGCAGCTCGCGCGGCGGCGCGGCGCCACGGTGATCGGGCTGGCGAGCGAGCGGAACCACGCCTGGCTGACGGATCGCGGTGTCGTCCCGGTCGAGTACGGGGAAGGAGCGGCCGAGCGGATCCGGCAGGCCGCCGACGGGAGCGTCGACGCGTTCATCGACACGTTCGGCGAGGGCTACGTGGAGCTGGCGGTGGAGTTGGGCGTGCGGCCCGAGCGGATCAACACGATCCGTGACTGGCAGGCCGCGGCCAAGGTGGGCGCGCGGACCTACGGAGAGGGCTCGGCGGCGTGCGCGGTCGTGCTCGGTGAGCTCGCCCGGCTCGCCGCCCGCGGAGAGCTCGAGGTGCCGGTCGCCCGCACCTACCCCCTGGACCAGGTGCGCGACGCCTTCCGCGAGCTGGAACGGGGGCACACCCACGGCAAGATCGTGCTCCGGCCCTAGCCCCAGTTGGGCGTAGCCCGACGGAGAACCGATCAGTCCCGTAGCGGCCAACGGCACCCGGATGGACCACACCCCGGTCGCGAACGGCGTTCCCTTCCCGCAGGGCCCGGAAAACGATGGCTGAGGTCCCGGCCGTCGGCGTGCCCGCAACCGGGAGCCAGGCGGCCCGGGTCAAGGCCGGGAGCCAAGCAGCCAGATCAAGGCCGGAGGCCGGCGGCCCGGGTGATGGCGGGGAGGCCGGCGGCCCGGGTCGAGAGGGGATCTGGCCAGGGTTGACCGGCTGCGGGACCAGGACGTCGTCACCCGATCGGTCGTGCCTGCAAGACGTGGGTGCCCTGGGCGCAGCTCTCCCTCAGTTCGTCGAGTTCGACGGGTGGCAGCCTGAGGGCCGAGCCACGCCGGCTGTGGTCGAGCAGTGCGGACGCGGAGAGCAGCCACTGCGGGAGGGGAGCGACCCCGATGAACTCGGCAAGACGGGTCAGCTCTTCGGCAGGATCGTCGAGGAGGCTTTCGTAGGCGAGCGTGGTGCGCTGGTCGGCGGGCAGTCGGCCGAGGAACTCCGTTCCTTCGGTGACGAGTTCGGACCACAGGGTTCCGAACGTCCGCAGCGGGATGTCCCGGTCGCGCACCAGCGCAGGATCGAAGCGCTCGCCGAGCAGCGGCGAGAGGTCCGCAGGCAGCGCGCGCACGTGCTCGTCGGTCAGGTCGCCGAAACTGTCGATGCCCGCTCGTGCCTTGATCTCGCGCAGCAGGGAGATCGTGCGGTATCCCGGGTGGCGGCTCATGGACAGCGCGCAGTCCGGTCCGTCTCTGAACATGTGCACGAACTTCGCCTGCGGGAAGGCGGTCCGCAGCCCCGGTGCCCAGCCTGTCGAGTAACCGGAGCGCTCCACGACGGCGGTCCGTCCGAACCGCGTGCAGAGCAGGCCGAACAGCGCTCGGTGGTGTTCGGGAGCAGTGCGTTCGGGCCACCCGACCACCGCTGCGCGCAGGTCGTCGAGGAGCCCGTCCGGGTCGTCGGTGAGGTGCGGCAACACCATCAGGGAGAGCGCAGGAATGCCCGTGGTCTCCGCCGAGTACCGCCCGGGGCGGCGTGTGTAGAGGAACTCCGGCAGCGGCAGGCCGCTACGGATCATCCGGTCGAAGTGCGGGGCCGGCCGGAAGAGCGCCTGCCAGAACCCTTCACCCGTCATCTCCCCCGCCGGGAAGGCGGCGTCGCCCACGGAGGCCATGAACTCGTTGAGGCTCAGTACGTCCGGATGGGCGTTGAGGATGTGTGACAGCGCGGTGGAGCCGCTACGCCCCGTACCGATGACGAAGGTCAAGGAACGCAAAGTAACCCTCCGCAGCTTCGTGACACTCAGGACCCGGCCCCAGCTACCGCAGCACTATCCCATGGCCGAGCTCGAAGCCGGCGCGAGCCGGCCGGTCGCCGCGCTGCGGGAACGTCGTCACGAACCGCCCGCAGGTACCCGCCGCCTCCCCGTCCGTCGCCCGGTTCCGGTCCGATCCCGGGTTCCGGCTCAAGGTCTGCGTCGCGGGCGCACGGAGCGATCGCCTCGAAGGCGACGCTCCCGGCCGGCTACGCCCGTACGTCCCCGACGGCACCCGCATGCTGCTGCGGGACGGGTGCCCGACGTCAGGGAAGCGGACTAGCGTTCTTCGAGGTGAGAGGCGTGCCGAGCAGCGCCGATCGCTCATATGAGGGAACCGCACACCGCACTGGCCGTGTCTCACCGGCCGACGAAGGAGAGGACCTGATGACCGACCACACCAGCCTGCCGGCCGATCTGCCCGTCCCCGAGGACGACGGCGCAGCCGATCATCTACCCGGGACGAAGGTGCCGGATCTGGAGTTCCAGGGCACCGGAGGCGAGATGATCCGCCTCGCCGCACTCGGCGCAGGCCGGACAGTGATGTACGTCTATCCGCTCACGGGCCGCCCGGGCACCGATCTGCCCGACGGCTGGGACTCGATCCCCGGAGCACGCGGCTGCACTCCCGAGACGTGCGGCTTCCGCGACCACCATCAGGACTTGCTCGCCGCCGGCGCGGTCGGTGTGTTCGGCCTGTCGAGCCAGGAGACCGACTATCAGCGGGAGGTCGTCGAGCGGCTCCGCCTGCCGTTCCAGTTGCTCTCCGACCCTGCGCGGAGCCTGGCCCGAGCGCTCGCTCTGCCCACGTTCGAGACCAGCGGGATGACGCTGTACAAGCGGCTGACCCTGATCGTCCGTGACGACGTGATCGAGCACGTCTTCTACCCCGTCTTCCCGCCGAACGAGCACGCCGGGCAGGTCCTGACCTGGCTACGGGACAACCCTGTGTAGAGGTCTCCGCGCCGACAACCCACCGGCCGACAATCCATCGAGCCGACATCCCATCGGCCGCCAGACCACCAACCCACCAATCGCCGGTTCCCCGAGCCGCCGCTCCACCCCGCCACCGGGCCCCGGGCCACCGGGCCCCGGGCCACCGCGCCACCACGCCAAGGCGCCAAGGCGCCAAGGCGATTCGTCCCTCTGCACTGGGTCACGCACGCGACAAGCGTTCATCCCGTCGCACGTGTCCCGCGTCCGGTCAGGTCTGCCGGGCGTGGACGGGGTTGTTGGCGACCTCGTCCGGGCACTTCCGGTGCGGTCGGCGCGCCCGCCGGTCGCGCTGCCAGTCGAACGTCGCGAGCGCCAGGGACGCCAGCATGCCGATCAGGGCGGCGCCCAGCGCGGTGGCCAGCGCCCTGCGGTAGTCGTCGGTCCTGCCGAGCACCAGGTAGAAGAGACCGGGCAGGGCGGCGGTGCCCACCGCGGCGCCGAGCCGCTGCCCGGTCTGCAGGGCACCGCCCGCCGCACCCGCCATGTGCACGGGCACGTCCCGCAGAGTCATGGTGATGTTGGGGGCGACGACGAAGCCGCTGCCGATGCCGCCGAGGAACAGGACCGGGGCGGCGGCCCAGGGGGCGATGCCGAGAGGCGCGAAGCGGAGCAGCAGTGCCGTGCCGCCCAGGCCGACGATCACGCCCGTGACGCCGCACACGGTGAGCAGACGGCCGAGCCGGTCCACCAGCCGCCCGGAGACCACGGCCGCGATCGCCGAGCCGAGAGCGAAGGGGGTCACGGCGAGGCCGGACCGGAGCGGGGAGAAACCCAGGCCGTGCTGGTAGAACAGCGCGAACACCAGCCAGACGCCGCTGAAGCCGATGAAGTACAGCGTGCCGACGCCGGCGCCGACGGCGTAGCCCCGCACGGTGGTGAACAGGCGCGGGTCGAGCAGCGGCTGGGCGCCCCGGGCGAGGAGACGACGCTCCCACTGGCTGAAGACGGCGAGGATCGCGGCACCGACGAGGAACAGCCACCACAGGCTGCCGAGGCTGCCGGAGTCCGCTTGGACCAGCGGATACATGAGCGCGAGGACACCGAGACCGAGGAGCAGGACGCCGGGCAGGTCCAGGTGTCCCCGGCCGGACGGCCGCGTGCGGGGCAGCAGGCGGCGGCCGAGGAGGACGGCGAGGACGCCGATGGGAACATTGACGTAGAAGATCCACCGCCAGCCCTGGGCGCCGGAGGCCAGTGCGAGGATGGCGCCGCCGGTGATGGGGCCGACGGCGGAGGAGATGCCGACGACGGCGCCGAAGAAACCGAAGGCACGACCGCGTTCGGCGCCGCGGAACATCTGCTGGATGAGGGCGGAGTTCTGCGGGGCCATGAAACCGGCCGCCAGGCCCTGGGCGAGGCGGGCCGCGACCAGCAGCGTGATGTCGGGAGCCGCGCCACAGGCCGCGCTGAAGATCACGAACCCGCTGAGAGCCAGCAGGAAGATACGGCGCCGGTCCAGAGCGTCCCCGAGGCGACCGGCGGTGACGAGGGCCAGGGCGAAGGTGAGGGCGTATCCGGACACCACCCACTGCACCTGCGCGGGGGAAGCGTGCAGGTCACGCTGGATGGTGGGCAGGGCGACCGCCACGATGGTCACGTCCAGCAGGCTCATGAAGCCGGCCACCAGGGTGACCCACAGGGCCCGCCAGCGTTGCGGATCCGGTTCGTAACCGGTCTCCGGTGCTCCCTGGTTCCGACCGCCCGCCGCTGACGCCGACGCTGTCACATGGGCTCCTCTCACCAGGTGACCACTGGATCACCAGGTGCCCACCCGGGCGAATCGGGTTCCCCTGCCGGGGCACGGGCACACACCACACACCACAGCCTGCAACCGGAACCCTCCCGGGGAAAGCCCGTGCCCGCATCCGGCCGATACGCTGCGCACTGCCGTGCCCGGACCGGTCGGACACCGGGAGACGGTGTGTGTCACCTCATGCGCCGACGGGCCTGCCTCACCTCGCGGTCGACGGCCCACGCGTCGGCGACCGGCCCGATGTGACCGAGCTTCTCGGGATTGATCACGGAGCGGATGGTCTGGATCTGCCCGTCGAGCATCTCAAGGGCGAGGATGTGCAGCACCTTCCCGTCCCGGTCGCGGAAAATCGCGCCGGGCCGGCCGTTGACCTCGTGCGGCTCGAACGTCACGTCGATCCGGGCCATCAGAGGAAAGACGGAGGCCAGCAGCCGGGCCACGTTCTCGGCGCCGACGACGGCCCTGGCCAGTTGCGGGGCCTTGCCGCCGCCGTCCCCGACCATCGACACATCGGCGGCGAGCAGCTCCCTCAGTCCGCCGACGTCGCCTTCGCGCAGGGCGTCGAAGAACCGCGCGGCCAGCTGGTGCCGCTCCTGGCGGTCCGCCTCGAATCGTGGCCGCCCCGCCTGCATGTGCCGCCGTGCCCGCACCAGCAGCTGCCGGCACGCCGCCTCCGACCGTCCCACCGCCGAGGCGACCTCGTCGAATCCAAACCCGAACACCTCGCGCAACACGAACACCGACCGCTCCAGCGGGCTGAGCCGCTCCAGGAGCAGCAGCGCCGCCATGGACACCGAGTCGGCCAGCTCCGCCGAGCGTGCCGGGTCCTCATAGGGGTCGGCGAGCAGCGGCTCGGGGAACCACGGCCCGACGTACTCCTCCCGCCTGACCCGTGCCGAGCGCAGCACGTCGATCGAGATCCGGGTCACCGTGGCGGACAGGAAGGCCTTGGCCGACATGACCCGGGCCGCCGAGCCGTCGAAGCGCAGCCACGTCTCCTGCACCGCGTCCTCGGCCTCGCCCACGCTGCCCAGGATCCTGTAGGCGATCGAGAACAGCAGCGGTCGCAGCTCCTCGAACTCCTCGACCTTGCTCACGCCGCGTCCCCCTGCCGTCCTGCCGCCCGGTCGTACCCGCCGCTGCGGATGTCTTCCGGTGATCATCGGGTCCGTCGGCGGGGCGGAGCAACACCCCGGCCCCGGGTCCCGGGGCCGGGGTTCGTCACCCGGCGCCGGGACCGGTTGCCGACAGCAGTTCAGTGGAACTGTCCGGCCTCGTAGTCGCCGGCCGGCTGCTGGGTGATGATGTTCAGCCGGTTCACCGTGTTCATGAACGACACCAGCATCACCAGGGCGGTGAGCTGCTCCTCGTCGTAGTGTTCGGCGGCGCGCGCCCACACCTCGTCGCTGACACCACTGGCCGCGTCCGCGACCCGGGTGCCCTGTTCGGCCAGCTCCAGCGCGGCACGCTCGGCCTCGGTGAAGACCTTGGCCTCCCGCCATGCCGCCACCAGGTTCAGGCGCACCGATGTCTCACCGGCGGCAGTGGCGTCCTTGGTGTGCATGTCGATGCAGACGGCGCAGCCGTTGATCTGGCTCACGCGCAGCGCCACCAGCTCCTGCGTCGCGGCCGGCAGCGACGTCTCCTTGAGCGCCCGGCCCGCCGACATGAAGTGCTTGAGCGCCTTGCCGGCCGTCGGGCTGGCGAAGTAGTCGAGTCGCGAGTCCATCGTGTGCTCCTCCGTGGTCGTCAGTGGCTACACCCCTCAGACGAGGTGGCCCGCCCGGCTGTGACACGCTCGCGTGTGACCCACGTCTCCTGGCGCCGGCCACGAGTCGCCAGCGCACACCGGCGAGGGGTACGGGCGTGACCGCTCGTACCCCCTCCACTCGCGTGTGCCTCTCCTGCGCAGTGCTCCTGCCTGCTGCTCTCCCCCGGTACCACTCCGGACCACTCCGGACCACTCCGGACCTACTCCGCCGTCCCTGCCCGGGATTCCTCGCCGCCGGACTGGCCCGCCGGGGCGCGGCCCCGCGGCTGCTGCGGCTCGGGGCGTTCGGGTACGGGCGGCATCCGGCGCTCCACCGGCGCATCGGCGCTCACGGTCATCGGCTCTCCGTAATGCAGCACGTCCAGCGGTGCGCCTTCCACCAGCCGGTAGCGCACATGGGTCTGACCGATGTCCACCCTCAGCCTGCGTCCACGGACCAGCACCGTGAAGGCCACCTTGGACAGCGCTTCGGGCAGGCGCGGTGCGAAGCCCAGCAGGTCCGGCCGCCCGTCTTCGCGCAGGTGCCGGCGCAGACCCCCGAAGCCTGCGATCAGGGCGATCCACGTCCCGGCGAGGGAAGCGATGTGCAGTCCGTCCCGGGTGTTGTGCTCCAGGTCGTCCAGATCCATCAGCGCGGCCTCGCTGAGGTAGGCGTAGGCCAGCCGCAGGTGTCCGGTCTCGGCGGCGAGCACCGCCTGGCAGCATGCCGACAGGGAGGAGTCGCGGACGGTCAGCGCCTCGTAGTAGGCGAAGTTGCGTGCCTTCTCCTCGTCGGTGAACGCGTAGGGGCACTCCACCATCGCCAGCACCACGTCTGCCTGCTTCACCACTTGTTTGCGGTACAGGTCGAAGTAGGGGTAGTGCAGCAGGAGCGGGTAGTTCTCGGGCGGGGTCGATTCGAAGTCCCAGCGCTGGAAGTGCGTGAACCCGGCGGACTGTTCGTGCACGCCGAGGGTCTCGTTGTACGGCAGCGCCATGCGGTTCGCGGCGTCCCGCCAGGCCGCGGCCTCCTCGTCGTCGACACCGAGTTCATCCGCCCGGTCCGGCAGGCGTGTGGCCAGGTCCGCGGCCGCCAGCAGGTTCTGGCGGGCCATCAGGTTGGTGTACAGGTTGTCCCGGGCGATGGCGCTGTACTCGTCAGGTCCGGTGACGCCGTCGATGTGGAAGACACCCTCCGCGTCGTGGTGGCCGAGGGAGCGCCACAGCCGGGCGGTGTCCACGAGGAGGTCCAGCCCCGGACCGCGCTCGAACTCCTCGTCGCCGCTCATCATGACGTACCGGACCGCGGCCATGGCGACGTCGGCGTTGATGTGGAAGGCAGCCGTCCCGGCCGGCCAGTAGGCGGAGCACTCGGCACCGTCGATCGTCCGCCAGGGGAAGACCGCGCCCGACAGCCCCAGCTGACCGGCGCGTTCACGCGCTGCCGGCAGCGTGCTGTGGCGCCACCGCAGAACCGACGCGACCGCCTCCGGCGCGGTGAACGTCAGCATCGGCAGCACGTAGGACTCGGTGTCCCAGAAGGAGTGCCCGTCGTACCCGGTGCCGGTCAGTCCCTTGGCGGGAATGGCGCGGTTCTCCCCGCGGGCCGCGGCCTGGAGCACGTGGAAGAGAGCGAACCGCACCGCCTGCTGGATCTGCGCGTCCCCCTCCACCTCCACGTCCGCGCCGGCCCAGAACCGGTCCAGGTAGGCCCGCTGTCCGGCGACCAGCCCGTCCCAGCCGGTGCTGACCGCGGCCGCCACGGCTCCGTCCACCTGGTCGTGCACGGCAGGCAGTGAACGCTCCCCCGACCATCCGTAGGCCACGAACTTGACCAGCCGCAGCGGCTGTCCGGGCATCAGGTCCGCAGTCACGGTCAGACGGCTGACGTCGGGCTCGCTCTGTGCCGTCCAGCGGGTGCTCTCCGGTCCCTCGACGAGATGGTCGGCCGCTGCTCCCACCCGCAGCGTGCTGCGGCCGGTGCGGTGCACCAGGCGCAGTCGGGTCTCCTGCGCGAAGTGCTCCTCCGCCACCAGCGGGGACTCGGTCGCCGCCGCGACGCGCGGGTCGCCCTCGAAGCGCGGCAGCTGCTCGTTGGCGACGAGCTCGGACTGAACGGCGACCGTGGCGGGCCCGTCGACCGGCTCGACCTCGTAGACCACCGCGGCCACTGCCCGCTGTGTGAAGGACACCAGCCGCCGCGAGGTGATGCGGACCGTGCGGCCGCCGGGCGAGGTCCATTGCGCGGTCCGGCTGAGCACACCGGAGCGGAAGTCCAGAACCCGCTCGTGCGCGAGCAGCCGGCCGTAGCGCACATCGCACGGGTGGTCGTCGACCAGCAGCCGGATGATCTTTCCGTCGGTGACGTTGATCATCGTCTGGCCCGACTCGGGATAGCCGTAGCCCGCTTCCGCGTACGGCAGTGGATGGCGCTCGTGGACGCCGTTGAGGTACGCGCCGGGCAGCCCGTGAGGTTCCCCCTCGTCGAGGTTCCCGCGCCACCCGATGTGCCCGTTGGAGAGGGCGAACACCGACTCGCTCTGGGCCAGCACGTCCAGGTTCAACTCGGTCTCGCGCAGGCACCACGGCTCGATCGTGAAGCTGGGATGGGTGATCACCGCGACTCCAGAAGTTCCGCCAGGTCACGGACCACCACATCCGCTCCGTGTGCCCGCAGCTGCTCTGCCTGGCCCACCCGGTCGACCCCCACGACCAGTCCGAAACGCCCCGCCCGCCCCGCCTCCACACCGGCCAGGGCGTCTTCGAACACGGCGGCCTCCGCCGGCTGCGCCCCCAGTGCGCGGGCCGCCTCCAGGTAGGTGTCCGGAGCGGGCTTGCCCCGCAGCCGACGCTCACGCGCCACCACCCCGTCGATCCGCTCGTCGAACAGGTCCTCGATACCGGCCGCCACCAGGACGTCCCGGCAGTTGGCGCTGGACGACACCACCGCGCGGCGCAGACCGGCGTCCCGCGCCGCATGAACGAAGCGGACCGAGCCCTCGTAGGGTTCCACTCCCTCCTCACGGATCCGGCTCAGCACCAGGTCGTTCTTGCGGGTGCCCAGTCCGTTCACGGTCTCCGACTCCGGTGGATCGTCCGGCGAACCCTCGGGCAGGTGCACCCCCCGTGCGGCCAGGAACGTGCGCACCCCGTCCTCACGGGGCCGCCCGTCCACATATTCGTCGTAGTCGTCCATCGCGTCGAAGGGAACGAACGCGGTCCCCTCACGGGCGGCGCGCTCGCGGAGATAGCCGTCGAACATCTCCTTCCAGGCAGCGGCGTGCACCTTCGCGGTCTGAGTGAGCACACCGTCGAGGTCGAACAGACAGGCACGGACGTGAGCAGGAAGCCCCAGCATGCCCCCGAGGCTAGGAGGCACCTGTGTCCGGCGGCGGCAAGACACCCTCCGGCACGCCGCAAGGCACCCGCACGGTCCCGGCGCGAGCGACAGCCGTCGTGGCGCGGGTGGAGCGCTCCCGCCGAATCCCCCGGACCCCCATGCCCGGTGCGCGGGCCGAAGAGGGGGTGCCGGACGCACACAGCGCTACCGCCGGCCCCTGCCCGGTCTTCTGCGGTGGACGCTGTTCCGCGGTTCGGGGGTCTTCGCCGCGCTGCGGCGGCGGCTGCACGGGTGACCCCCTGGTCAGCCCCTAGGGTGGGATCGTCCCGAGCGGGCCGGTGCTCCGGTCCGGAAAGGCAGGAGGCGATCGCCGTGCACGTCCGACCCGTTCTTGTCACCGGTGTTGGCGGCGGAGTCGGCGGAGTCGGGCGCACGGTCCTCGACCGGCTGCATGCCCAGGACGTGCCGGTCCGGGCTCTGGTGCACCACGACGACGACCGGGCCTCGGCCCTGCGGGCCATGTCTGGCGTGGAGGTGGTGGTCGGCGACCTGACACGTGGCGCCGACGTGGTGGAGGCGCTGGCGGGATGCCGCCGGGCTTACTTCGGGATGAGTGTGTCGCCCGTCTACCTGGAGGCCGCGGCGACGGTCGCAGCGGCCACGCGGGAGGCCGACGGCCTCGATCTGCTGGTGAGCATCTCGCAGATGACGGTCTCGCAGATGGACCTCACCAGAGATGCCGAATCCCGGCAGCAACGACTGCACTGGCTCGCCGAGCACGTCCTCGACTGGTCGGGGGCACCGGTCGTCCATGTGCGGCCCACGGTGTTCATGGAGAATCCGCTCTTCGCACGGATCGCTGTCGCCTCGATCCTGCGAGACGGCACGATCCGCCTCCCGTTCGGCTCCGCCCGCACCTCGCCGGTCGCCGCCGACGACGTCGCAGAAGTCATCGCACGTCTCCTGCTCGCCCCGACTCCGCCGCCGCCCGGTCGCGTCTACCAACTGACCGGGGCGCACTCGCGTGACATGGCCGCCATCGCGGCCGAGTTCGCCACTGTTCTGGGCCGCGCCGTGACCTACGTCGACGTGCCGTACGAGGAGTGGCTGGAACATGATCTGAAGAGGGCGGACCTGCCACCCCACGTCTTCGAGCACATCGCCACGATGGCGCGGCTGCACCGCGAGAACCGGTACGACCGGGCCACGAACGACGTCGCGGAACTGCTCGGGCGCCCCCCGCTGGGCTTTGACACCTTCATCAGGAACACGCCCGCCCTGTGGCCCTAGGTCTGCCCGGCCGTACCCCGTTTCGGCACCTCACCGCCCTCCGCGCACCAGCTCTCCGGAGGCGGCCCCTCGCTGGTCGATGGCGCACCGCGCTCATCACCATGCGTGACGGTCCGAGATGCGGCTGCCGAATCCTGATGCAAGTCTGGGCTCAATCCCCCCACCCAAGGAGTGAACCCCGATGGGTATGAAGGACGAAATGCAGGCCAAGGCACAGAAGGCCAAGGAAAAGGCCCAGCAGGCCAGGCAGCAGGCACAGCAGCGCGGTGAGCAGACCCAGGGCAAGGCTTCCGAGGACCGGCAGCAGGCACGTCAGCAGTCGATGGACGACATCCAGGACGAGTTCGACGACCACACCTGAACTGGGGTCTCACCCCGCGTCCGTGGGCCTCGCTCCCGAAGCCCGGCACGCTCAAGCTCCCTTCACCGCAGTCACGGTGGGGGAGCTTGTGCGTGCCGTCGGGTTGTGCGCCGGACCGTGCAACAGCTCGGAGGAACCGTTCCCCTGAAAGTGACCTGTCAGGGCCTGTCCGCAGCCCCTATCCGCAGCCGACGAAGATCGTCTCCCGGGGCAGGCTTGATCGTTGTCCGTGGCCCGGGCGGGAAGGAGAGACCTGATCACTCTCGGTGTGTGCGCGGGTTGCCGATCGTGACAGGACCCACCGCGGGGCCTCCTGGGGACTGGCGTGGCCGAGCCGGACGTCCCAGTAGCCGCCTCGCCAGGTAAGGACGATCGCGGACAGGGGCGGCACAGCCAAATGCCAGAACGCTCTTGCCGGTACGGCCAGGGCGTGAATGAGCGCGGCCCTGACAACGGCTGCTTCGGTGACGGCCACGGCGACGCCCGTGTCGGGCGCCACGCCGCTCAGCCAGTCCGCCGTCCGGCGGCACAGCTGGCGCACGGACTCACCGCCGTGTGGCGCGGCATCCGGGTCCTTGAGCCAGGTGGTGAACCCATGAGGGTCGTCCGCGGCGACCTCGTCGACGGTACGACCGCACCACTCGCCGAGGTCGAGATCGCGCAGCGCAGGCTCGGGCACTGCCGCCAGGCCGTAGGCGTCAGCGGTCTGCGAGCAGCGGATCGAGGGCGCCCGGACGGACGGCCCGCGGAGGGGGAACGCTGCTCCCGCGGCGCTGGCCATACGCATGCCGCACTCACTCAGAGGTGCGTCACCAAGGAGCGGATCCAGGGCGGCGTCACCACCGGGCGCACACAGAAACGTCAGGCGGATCGTCATGAGACCAACCTCCTTCTTGGCCCGGCACGCCTCCGGACGGTGCGAGACCACGCAACGGTCACTCGATCAGTCGGGCTGGTGCGGTGGTGGCGTGAGAGCTGCACCACCGGTCCACACCGGAAGATCCCGGTCCAGGCAAGGACCGACGGCCCGGCCCGCAGGACGAGCAGGGCACCCGCAGGACGAGCAGGACAGCGGAGCGACCCCGTGCCGCCATGGCAGCGGACGGAACCGGCGACGCCACGTCGTGACCCATGTGATCCAGGGTCGGCGAGAGCCTTCCGCCGCAACATCCGCCAGGTGTCCGGAACCACCCCGCCGACTGACCGGTGCGGCCCCGCCGCCCCGCCGACCGACTGGCACCGCCCAGCCACTCGGCCGACCGGCTGGTGCAGTCCCGCGCCGCCCCGGGAGGGGCGGGCGATCGGATCCGCCGGGTCCGGCCCGACGAGGCCCTCATCCTCGTGATGGACAGGGACGCATATCGAACACTAGTTCGCTACACGGAGCGCCGAGACGGCCTGCACTGGAGGATGGGAGAGGCCATCGGGCGCGCATCACCTGATGTCCCGAATCCGGGTCGGCCCCAATCCGGGTCGGTCCGAATCCTCCCGCGAACCGGTGCACAACCATTTGCAACCCTTGCGGGTCACACAAGACAGGAGCAACCACCTCCAAGACCCGCACGGAGGAAATATGGGATTCACTCGTTCCGCCCTGGCAGCCACCGCGTTGGCGGCCCTTTCGGTGGGAGCCACGACCGCCTTGGCGGCGCCCGCCTCGGCCGCGGCCAACACCACACCGCAGAAGGTCTGCGGAAGCGGCTACAAGACGGTGAACTCGGCGCCCGTCGGTTCGCTGGGCAGCGTCTACCTGACGTACAACTCCTCGAACGGCAAGAACTGCGTCGCAACCATCCGCAACAACCCGGGCGCCGCCGTGGCCATGTCCGCGTGGATCTACGTCCCCGACACCGACCAGGACGACGAGGACTACGGGCAGTACACGTCGTACGCGGGACCGACCTACGTCTACGGCAAGGCTCACTGCGTCGACTGGGGCGGAGCCATCAACAACGTGTACGTGCAGGTGTCCGGCTCCAATTGCGCCGCTCTCAAGGAACACCGGCTCACCTTCACCCGCTGACCCGCACTTGCACGGCGCCGGCCGGCACGCTCCAGCGCCACCGGCCCTCATGACCCGGCCGTGCGGAAACGCCGTCTGACGCCTCATCGGCACGCCCCCACGTTCCGCACACTGCGCGGGAACCGTCAACGGTCCGGCTCGCCCTGGCAGAACCCACACTGTTCCGCCAGGGCGAAACGCACACGCGATCCCCCATCACGAACCAGGGTCACCGCGCGTCGGCGAATCGGCCGTCACCTTCGAGGCGTTCCCCACGCCAAGGGTACGCCGCATGCCGGAGGTGCGCCGCAGGGGCGGTCGAGCGTCTCGTCAGCGGCGCTGTGCGGCACGCTTGGGCGGCACTATGCGGACCCGCCTCTCCACGGGCGCGCTCTCGATGTCGTCGAGCTGCGCGACGATCGTGCTGCGCAGGTCGTCGTAGTCATCGAAGGAATAGTCGTGGAAGAGGGTGTAGCCCGTCCACATCAGGTTGGCGCACACCCGCGCCGGCACCCGGCCGGTCTGGGCGCCCATGCCGACCAGTGCCACCGACCGGATGCTCCCCGGCGCCTTCCTGTTCTGCTGGTGGATCGCCTGGAACGCCGCGGCACAGGCCAGCGCCACGTTCAGGGTCTCGCTGACGTTCTCCGACGACGTCTCCATCGTCGGAGTCGAGATCAGGAATCTCGGCTTGATGGCCCCGGACGCGACGCACACCGCGCTGCCCACCGGCAGCGTGCCCGCGAACTGACTGCGGATCGCCCTCTGCACGCGCAGTTGGATCCCCGCGCCGAGATACCGCTTGATGACCGCGTCGACCCCGCCGTCCATCCGGCCCCGCGAGTTGGTGGGGCTGACCCAGGCGTCGACGTCCTCGTCGAGCAGTGAGCCCTCACGGATCTCGATTTCGGGGGTGTCGGCGAACGCCGCCCGCCACGCCTCCACCACCGCGGTGTTGATGTCGGTCAGGACCACCCTGAGAGGCGACTGCACGCGGTCTACGGTCATGGTTCACTCCGATCGGGAACGGGTCACTCAACTTCTCGGAACGCTACAGCGCCCCACTGACAGAGCAGCCGCCCCGCCCGGCACCCGGCCCTCGAACCGGAGGCGGCTGTCAGTGGGCTGACATAGCCTCATGGCCACTTCACCGATCACTGCATCCACCAGCGCAGTCCGACGATTCGGAGTCCCTTCGCCATGAGCGACGCCCACACCCCTGCCACGCCCGACCCGAACGACCCGCTGGCCCTCACGGAGTTGTTCAAGGGCGGCGGTGAACCGTGGCTCGGCCTGCTGAAGCCGGTCATCGAGGCGCAGTCGGACGCGGCCGCGTTCATCGGTCCGGGTCGCAGCCCCGAGGTCGTCCCCGTCCGTGAGCTGACCTTCCAGGCGCTCAAGCCCCACGCGCCGCACAAGTGGAAGGTCGTCGTCTTCGGTCAGAACCCGTACCCACGGCCGGAGAGCGCCACCGGCATCGCCATGTTCGACAACACCTTCCACGACTGGAAGGACAGCCAGTTCGGCAGGGTGGTCAGCATCCGCTGCATCATCAAGGCTGCGGCGATGTGGAAGTACGGCATTCCCAAGAAGACCCCGATAGCCGACATTCGGGCGCTGCTGAAGAAGCAGGACACCGTCCAGCCGCCGGAGTGGTTCCAGGCGATGCTGACGCAGGGCGTACTGCTGTTGAACGCGGCGCTGACGGCCAACAGCGACGGTGCGATCGGGACCGACCGGCACACCGCGTTCTGGCGGCCGGTCGCCGAGCGGATCGTCGAGGAGATCCTCAAGGCCAAACAGAACGCGGAGGACGAGGACCGTGGGGTCGTCTTCGCCTGGTGGGGGGCGCACGCCCGCAGCCTGAAGAAGGTCGTTCTCGAACTCCAGAAGAAGTACCCGGAGGTCGAGGTCCGGCACATCGACCACGCCAATCCCGCGGCGCAGGGTGACATCTTCTGCGACGGCGACCACTTCGAGATGGTGAACGCGGCCCTCGCGTCGCTGGGCGCCGACGCGGTCGACTGGCTGCCGAGCACGGGTTGGAACAGCCTCGCGGCGGACACCGGCGGGGCCGACGGCGATGTCGCCGACCGTATGGGCGTGTTCATCGCGTCCACCATGGAACTGCACCAGCTGTACCTCGACCGGCTCTCCGGTGTCAGGGACGAGGGGCTCGTCCTGCCCGCGATCACGGGCGTGTTCGAGACCCCGCTGATGGACTTCCGTGAGGCCGTGGCTCCTGTGGCCGCGTTGCTGTCCGGGCTGGGCTGGCACGTCGACCGGTCGTACGAGTTCGGCAAGCGGCGGGCGGACGAAGCGGCGGGCGGCCTGTCCGCCGACGCGATCGCCGCCCTCTACCTCTACACCTGCGAGTCCGCCTTCTACCGGGAGATCAACGCCATCCTGCGCTCCCCCGACCGGAGCAGGCTCGTTCCCTACCTGCCGTATCTGCGGCTGCTGTTCTCGGCTGTGTCGCACCTCCCGGCCCGGTCCGAGCCGTTGTGGCGCGGAGTGTCACTGGACCTGCGTGCGCAGTACCCGCTCGGGCGGACCGTGACCTGGTGGGGTGTGTCCTCGTGCACGTCCGAGCTCGGCGTGGCCAAGGCGTTCCTCGGCAGCCGCGGCAAGCGGACGCTGTTCGAGGTGGTCCCCGCCCGGGCCGTGGGCATCCGCAGCTTCTCCGCGTTCACCGGCGAGGAGGAGTTCATCCTTCCGCCCGGCACCCAGCTGAAGGTCACGGATGTCAGAGCCGAGCGCGGCGGCCTGTGCACCGTGAAGCTGACAGAGCTGGAGGAACAGACCCTGGTGTCCTGACCGGACCCCGGCGCCCTGAGCCACCCCGGACGGGGTGACTCCCGGGATACAAGCGCGCACCAGGTGCTCACACTTCGGCGCCGGGGCGCACTGCGGCCCCGCCCAGGGGGCCGGGCGTGGGTGCACCCAGGGGGCCGCGCGTGAGTGCGCCCCGTACGGGGGTCCTCGCACTCGAAGCCGATCAAGTCCGGGGGAACGGGCGCCGCCCCGTCCCCCGCCTCCAGTAAGGCGACGAAGTCCCGCGCCCCGCCGGGGGACCGGAACCGCTCGGACCGGGGCCCGCCCTGGGGGCGCTCGTCGGTCAACGAGATGGCCAGGCCCCGGTTCAGGAAGGCCAGTTCCCTGAATCGCTCCGCCAGCACGGTGAACGAGCACTCCGCCGTCCCGAAGATGTCGGTGTCGGGCCGGAAGGTGATGGTGGTCCCGCTTCCGCTCGCCTCTCCCGTGGCGGCGGGCGCGGTGACCTCGACTCCGCGCTCGTACTCCTGCAGCCGGCACACCCCTTCGCGCCGTACCTCGGCCGTCAGGCGGCTCGACAGCGCGAGCCCTCAGCCTATGCGGATCCGCGAAAAACTCCAGGTCAGAGCCGATGTACCGAGGGCACGGGCGGGCGGGTGAGACGCTGCTGGACGGCGGGCGGCCCAGGGCTCGCGCAGCACGGCCGCAGCGCGGCCGGGGGCCCGCAGAAGCCGTGTACGACCCCGTTCCCAGCGGTCCCGAGGCCGCCAATTCCGGTACCTCACAAGCCCGCTCGGAACGCCGCGTCCGCCTGCAGCACCGCCGCGCTGTTCTGCCGGGCGAGGACCACCGTCCGTCGCCGGCGATCGCGTCCGGCCGGCCTTCGGCCGCGGACGAAGACTGCGTCCGCGAGGTCTGCTGATGGCACGCGTGAAGATCACGGCGCGTACGCTCGTGTTCATGGTTGAGCATCGATTGGTTGACGTGAACGGGGTTCGACTGCACATCGCCGAGGCCGGCGCAGGCCCTCTGGTGGTGCTCCTGCACGGCTTCCCCGAGTCCTGGCACTCGTGGCACCACCAGTTCGCTCCCCTGGCCGAGGCCGGGTTCCGGGTGGTCGCCCCGGACCAGCGTGGATACGGGCGCAGCGACCATCCCGACGATGTCGAGGCCTACAGCATCCTCCACCTGGTCGGCGACGTCATCGGTCTGATCCGTGCACTGGGCGAGGAGAAGGCGTACGTCGTCGGGCACGACTGGGGTGCGCCGGTCGCCTGGCACACCGCACTGCTGCGGCCGGACATGGTACTCGGGGTGGCCGGCCTGAGCGTGCCGCCCCCCTTCCGGGGGACGCAGCCTCCGCTGGCCGCCATGGACAAGATGTTCGACGGCCGCTTCTACTGGAACTACTTCAACCGCCCCGGTGTCGCCGACGCCGAGTTCGCGCGAGACACCCGGACCGCCTTGCGCAAGTTCTTCTACTGGGCCTCGGGCGACGCTCCCGACGCCGGAGCGGGTAAGCAGCCACTGGTCGACCCCGTGCAGGGCTGGCTCGCGACGATGCCCGACCCCGACGTGCTGCCGAAGTGGTTCACCGAGGACGATCTCGACTCGCTCACGGAGAGTTTCTCCGGGGGCTTCACCGGGGCCCTCAACTGGTACCGCAATCTCGACCGCAACTGGGAGCTGACCGCGCCCTGGCAGGGCGCCGTCGTCAGCGTGCCCGCCCTGTACATCTACGGCGACCGCGACCTGGTTCCCGCGTTTCCCGGTACGCCGGAGCTCATCGAACGGCTCCCCGACCTCATGCCCAACCTGCGGCGCCCGCCGCTCAAGCTGGCGGGCTGCGGACACTGGACACAGCAGGAACGCCCGGCCGAGGTGAACGCGGCGCTCATCGAATTCCTCCGCGCCTGTCCCTGATCCGCCTGTACCTGATCCGCCTGTCCCACCGCCGAACCTGCCGTCCGCGGCCCGGCCCACCCGCCGGCGCCGCGGCCCGGCAATGCCCCCCACGGTCGCGTCGGGCCGGCCGGATCGTCCCCGGTCCGCGGTCAGCCGCGGGGGCTGCTGATCCGTTCGGGCCGGATCACGTAGATCACCCGGACCTGGTCTCGGCCGCCGTACCACGGGTAGGGCCCGCCGAGGTACTTCTGCGCGAGCGCTTCGATGTGGTCGACCGCTCCCTCGGTGGTCACCCGCACCACACGGCCGCGGATCTGGACGTAGGAGGCGGGGTCCGAGGGGTCGGCGACCGCGACGGCCACCCGAGGATCGCGCGCGATGTTCCGGGTCTTCTGATGCGACTCGACGCTGTTGATCAGGACGTGCTCGCCGTCGGTGTCGACCCATGTCTGAGTGAGTTGCGGCGAGCCGTCGGGCATCGTCGTGGCGATGTAGCAGGTGCTGGGGCGGCGCAACAGAGCCACGAGGTCTTCGCCGAGGGGCACGGACACAGGAGTTCTCCAAGGGGCGGTTCGGTGAGTGCTGGGGGCCACGGTAGTCATGGCGGAGGAGCAGGTGCTTCCTCGCCCCCCCGGCCCTGCGGCGGACGGAGGAGCCGACGCTTCCCCGCCCTCGCCCTGCGGCAGGTCAACGCCCGGTTGGTGTGGGCATCGGCGACGTCCGGCGCGCGTGTCGGAACCGGGGCGGGGAGGCCGGCGCGAGGGAGGGGGAGACGGAAGGCGTCACCTGGGGACGGCTGGGGCGTTGGCAGGGCAAGCAGGCGACGCCCTCCGGTCGGGTCGGAGGCACGTCATGCCGTCGGAGAGCCCCTTCGAAGGATCCAAATGACCAAGTCATCCCGCATCGCGGCCATCGCACTCCTCGCTACCGGTGGCCTCGGTGTCTCCGCGGTCGGCGCCACGGCAGCCGCTCCCCGTGTCGGGTCGCCTCCGGTGGGCAGCCTGGTTTCCGGCCCCGTGCAGTTCCCGCCGCCCATGGGTGGCGCCCCTGACGGAACACCCACCGGTGGAGTCCTCGACAACCTTGCCAATCCCGTCGGCTTGGGTCCCCTCAACGTCGCCGTCCCCGCAGTGGGTCTGCTGTAGTCGCGCAGCGCGGCGTCGACCGGCGCGAACGCCGCCGCCCTGTCCGTGCGGCCCCGGTGCAGCAGGGCTTCCACGGCGGCCGCGAGTAGCTCCTTGCGCCACGGCGGCGCTCCGTCCTGCCGCAACACGGGATGCGATCGTGCGACCATCGGCCGAATCGGCCCTACGGCGCGTCGCTTGGTCGACCTTGACGCCCCGCAGCGGCGTGACCTGGGGCGATCCGGTGTCGTTGACCCGGCTATGAAGAAGATCAGCGCGTTCGCCGCGCTCACCATCGCCGGTCTCGCACTCGCCACCCCGGCCCACGCCGGCGGAGTCGGCAACGCCGGCGGCGGCCCCACCAGTACCACCAGCCACCGGAGCCCCCTCACCACCGGCCTCTGCAAAGAAGCACTCGCAGTGGTCCCCGTGGCCGCGCCCTGGACCGGCGACGCGGTGAACGACGCCTGCAACAACCGCGACCACACCGACCACGCACGCAACTGGTACAAGCTGCCCGATTCCGCGTCCCCCCTGCAGTGAACACGCGCCGGCGACTGCCGGCGAAGACCGTCAAGGACGCCGACCAGGACTCCGGGGCGCGTCCTTCGGGTTCCGAAGGACGCGGCAGCGAAGGGCTCGACGCCGACGGGCTTGGCACCGAAGGGCCCGGCTGTCTCCCGGCCGAGGGCCGAAACCTCATCCGCGCTCGCGGAGGTACGCCTCCAGCTCCGCGGCCCCGGTGAGCATCGCCCGCCCGCGGGCGGACAGCCGACCGTGCCAGTCGCTCAGCGCGGCCTCCAGCGGCTCCAGCCCGCCTGCCGCACGCACCTGGGTGATCAGCGGGGCGATCTGCTCCAGCAGATAGCCGCCCCGCCTGAGCTGGTGGGCCAGTCTGGCGTCCCGCACGTCGGCCTCGTCGTAGACGCGGTACCCGGTCAGCGGGTCGCGGCGGGGGCGCACCAGACCGGCGCGCTCCCATTTGCGCAGCGTCGCGGGACGGATTCCGAGCTTCCCGGCCAGCGGCCCGATGAAGGTGCCGCCGGGCCCGGACACCGCGGCAGGCTCGGTCCCCACACCCGGCTCGGGTGCCGTGGCGGGCTCCAGGTCACGGAGCGCACTCTCCACGGCCTGGAGGGTCCGCCGGTCGTCGAGGAGCTGGGCGTGGCTCTCGTCGATGAGGTGGAACGCCTCGTCGACCGCGCCCTGGTTCACGGCCCGCATGATCGATGTCGCCGTGCGGTGGCCGTGGCCGGGCACCAGGGCGAGAAACGCGCGCAGGGCCCCGGCGTGCAGCGGGGTGTAGGTGCGGTAGCCGTGGGGTGTGCGACCGGCGGCCGGAAGGATGCCGGCCTCCTCGTAGTTCCTGACCGCCTGCGTGGACAGACCGTGCCCGCGCGCCAGATCAACCGGCCTGAGTCGCTCACCGTTTTGAAGGTTTTGCCGCATGGAACGGACGGTATCGCGGAAAAGTTTCAACCGAAGGTTCAACGATACCGTTGAATGCATGGCCAATGACATCAAGGACACCGTCCATGCCGTCGAAGCTGCCGCCGTCATGCGGCTGTTCCCGGCCCGGCCCCGACTGCTGGCCCTGGGCGAACCCACCCACGGCGAGGACGGTCTGCTCGGCCTGCGCAACGAGCTCTTCCGGCAACTCGTCGAGCAGGAGGGCTACCGGACGATCGCGATGGAGAGCGACTGCATGATGGGCCTGGTCGTGGACGATCACGTCACCTCGGGCACGGGCACTCTCGACGAGGTCATGGAGCGTGGATTCAGCCATGCCTGGGGCGCCTTCGCGGCCAACCGCGAACTCGTGCGCTGGATGCGCGCCTACAACGAGGGCCGGCCCGCGTCCGATCGGCTCCGCTTCGCCGGTTTCGACGGCCCGCTGGAGATCACCGCCGCCGCGAGCCCCCGGCAGACCCTCACCGCACTCCACGGCTACCTCGCGGCCCGGGTGGACGCTGACCTGCTGCCCTGCACCGGAGGGACGCTCGACCGCCTGCTGGGCACCGACGACCGGTGGACCGATCCCGCCGCGATGACGGACCCGGCCCGGTCCGTGGGACAGTCGGCCGAGGCCGGGCAGTTGCGGCTGCTCGCCGACGATCTGGTGGCACTGCTCGACGCGCAGACGCCGCACCTGCTCGCGGTGACCTCGCGGGACGACTGGGACCGGGCGCGCCTGTACGGGCGCACCGCGACCGGCCTGCTGCGCTACCACTACTGGATGGCCGACCCCTCACCGGCCCGCATGACGCGGCTGTGCGCGCTGCGGGACTTGATGATGGCCCACAACCTCCTTGCCGTCGCCGCTCGGGGTCCGGCACTCGTCCACGCCCACAACTCCCATCTCCAGCGGGAGAAGAGCCGGATGCAGATGTGGGAAGGGCCGGTGGAGTGGTGGGGCGCGGGTGCGCTGGTGAGCGCCCAGCTCGGTGAGGAGTACGCCTTCGTGGCGACGGCCCTCGGCACGATCCGGCACCGGGGCGTGGACGCCCCGCCCCCGGACACCCTCGAAGGGCTCCTGTACGCGCTCCCGGAGGACCGCTGCGTCATCGACACCCCGCGGCTCGCCACCGCCCTCGCCGACACGCGGCCCGCGCCGCGCGTGTCCCCGTACTACGGCTACGCCCCGTTCGACCCGGCTCACCTGGCCGGAAGCGACGGGATCGTGTACGTCAGGGACGTCCCACGGAACTAGCGCTGCTGACATGGGGAGTCCGTGCATCGGAGGTGACACGGCGGTGCAGCGCGGCGGCGCGGCGTGGACGCAACCGCCTGAGTGCCCGCTCCGGGGATTGAGATAGCGTCAGCCGACATGACCAACAGCATGTTCTTGACAAGTCGCCGGTGGGGCGGGGCAGCCGGTGCGTTTCTCGCCCTGCTGCTCTGCACCGTCACGCTGTCGCTGGCCCATCCTGCGGCCGCTGCCTCGGTGCTGGCCCCGGTGACCGTTCATTCCGGCGAATACACCATGCGTGCCGGGGACTTCGAGAATCGCGGCGCGGCGATCCGCACGATAGAGGCGTCCGGAAACGTGTCGGTGCGTACCTCGCCCGAACAGATCCTTGCCGACGGCGGCCACGCGGGCCGGCCGGCACTGTGCCACGACACCAATCTCGACGGCTCGCTCAAGTACGACGGTTTCTGCTGGAACCAGGCCGACGACACGTCCTCCGACTGGACGCCCCAGGGGCTGACCGGCTCCCACGACGCACAGCCCGGCGGCACCTGGAACGGCCACTACCTCTACATCGCCTCCTGGCACTACGCGCACACGGGCCAGGACAACGCGTACGCGCGGATCACCATCGCCGAGTCGACCGGTACCTCGGTCACCTACCAGCACGTGCTGCTCGTCGACCCCTACTCCACCAGCACCACGAGCGCCACCTTCCGCGCGGTGGGCGGCGCGGGCGACATGCCGCAGAAGGACGTGCTCAGCGGCCACGCCGACGGTGTCACCTGGTACGGCAACAAGCTGTTCGTCGCCACCGGACACCAGATCCAGGTCTACGACCTGCGGCACCTGTGGAAGATGAGCGACACCGGCTCCGCCTCGGTCGGGGTGGAGGGCGACGGCGGCTCCTCGGCGCACTACAGCAACTGGGCCCTTCCCATGGTCGGCGCCTACTTCACCGGCAATGCGGGTGACCCGTGCAACGCCGACGAGCCGTGTCTGACCTCGCTGAGCCTGGACCGCAGTTCCACACCGGACGCCCTGGTCACCACCCAGATCGCGGACCACGGCGGCGGCCCCCTGATGCGCTGGCCGCTGAACGCGAGCACGGCCCTGCCCGACACCGACACCGCCGGCGACACCACGGGGACACTCACCGCCTCCGCCGTCTACAGCGTGCCGATCTGGAAGGTGCAGGGCGCTGCGACGGACGGCACGTACTACTACTTCAGCGGCGAGTGCCCCGAGACGGCGGGCACCACCGACTCCGACGTGCCGTACTGCATCCACCGCGCAGCCGTCGGCGCGGCCCCGCACGTCCTCACCCACGCCCCGCCGCTGACCCAGAACCTTTCCTACGCCCCCTCGTCCGGGCGCCTGTGGGGGCTCAACGAGCGGATGAACACCACGACCGGAAAGCGTGTGGTCTTCTCCTTGGTGCCATCCGCCTGAACCGACCGGGAGCGGAGCGTGCAGACCCAGAGCAGACTCGGCCTCGGCCGGCCCCGACGCTGTCCTGAAGGGCGCGAAATGAGGAACGCACGCTCCGCAAAGCGGCCCGCCCGATGACTCGGCAGCCGAAGCGGCGCGGAGCCCGTACAGACACGCCGGCCGCAGCCGCCGCGACCGCATACTCTCCGCCCGTGGACGAGACCGCTGCACGGCTCGAGGTGACCGCCACGCAGTCGGCCCCGGCTCTCCTTCTGCGGCCGTGGCAGTTGACGGACACGGCCGACCTGGTCGAGTTGCACCGGGACCGGGCTCTGCGTCGCTGGACGACTTCAGCTCTGGACGACGAGTCGAGCGCGGCGCGGTGGGTTCGGGCGCAGCAACGGGGACGGGAAGCCGGTGATCGCTTCACATTCGCCGTCGTTCAGCCCCAGACCGGGGGCAAAGAGGCGCAGTTGCTGGACCGCCCGACTCCCCCGCCCGACGCTCTGTGCCACTGATCACGATGACGTACAGGGCCGACGGTCCCTAAGATAGGTGAATGGTGCATGTATCCCGTGCACTGCTGCCTGTCCGAGGAGACGAATCCCGTGACCACCGGCATCGTCGCGCGCGAGAGCTACTACGAGCGGACAGGTGAGCGCCTCTACAAACCCACGGCTCACGCGGGGGGTGCGTGGAGCACCGCCGAACAGCATTTCAGCCCGCTCGCGGGGCTCGTCGTACACGCGATCGAACGGCACCTGGCGACGCGCCCCGGGGATCTGACGCTCGCGCGGATCAGCTACGACATCCTCGGCCGCATCGCCCTCGACGAGTGCGAGATCACCGTTGAGACCGTCCGCCCCGGCCGGACCATTGAACTTCTCGAAGCGACCGTGGTCATCGGCGGCCGTCCGGTCGTCCGCGCCCGCGCCTGGCTGCTGGCGGCCCTGGACACCTCGTCCGTGGCCGACAGCCCGCACGAGCGCCTCCCTGCCCCCGAAGAGCTCACTCCCTGGGCGATGAACGAGGTGTGGGACGGAGGCTACATCTCGTCCATCGACGTCCGCCGGATGCCTCCGGCCCGCAGGGGCCGTACGGTGGCCTGGCTGTCCTCGCTCGTCGACCTGGTGGCGGGAGAGCCGAGCAGCCCCCTCGCCTCCTACATCGCGCTCGTGGACACCGCGAACGGCATCGCCGTGCAGCAGGACCCGACCACGTGGATGTTCCCGAATCTCGATCTGACGATCCATCTGCACCGGCAGCCGCAAGGCCCGTGGACCGGCCTGGACACCACCGTCACCTTCGGCCCGTCGGGACAGGGGCTCACCAGCAGCGTCCTGCATGACATCAACGGCCCCGTCGGCCACGCCGAACAGATTCTCACGGTCCGGCCGCTGGCCCTTGGCTAGGCTGATCGTCCCGAATCACCTCACGGACCGGATCAAGATGCCTGCGTAGTGCCGGGCGGCCAGGCAGACGGTACCTGCCGCTGTCGCACCGGATGGCCAGGCAGATGATGCCCGCGCTGTCGCAGCGGATGGCCGGGCCACGCCGCTGTCTGATCTTGTCGATACGCCGTTCAACGGCGTTCGGCTGCCGCTAGGCGGTCTTGCACAGACTTGCCGGGAGCTGCGGCCGGCGCTCACGGACAAGGCAATCGCCGCCCGTGATGCGTCCGGGCCGACGCCAGGAGCCGCAGGGAGCCGCGGGTTCTTGCGCACTCCACGGTTCTTGCGCACTCCGCGGCGGCCCAGGCATCCCGCTCGACGCCGTTCACCACAGAGCGGGCCTTGCCGAGGAGCCGGGCCGGCCGAGCCGGCGGCCCAGCGGGCCGGCGGGGCCGTCACCATCGGCTCCCCCCACCAGGGCACACCCTACTGCCGCATGGGCTCAGCGACTTCGGAGCGGACGCCGAAGGTTTGGCCAAGAGTCTTCAGGCCACCCGGATGAAGAGGTGGCCATGTCCAACACCAAGTGCACGTCGCATTCACAGACTTCACGCACCCCGCGCAAGATGCGGCCCGGGACGGACAAGGACGGCAGGATGACCGACGACGAGCGACCGACCCCCACGGAGGTACTGCGCCAGGCGCGCGCACAGCTCGCCGAGTTGACCGGCATGGCGGCCGAAACGGTCTCGTCCTTCGAACAGACCGAGGACGGCTGGTCCCTCGTGATCGAGGTCCTCGAACTCGCCCGGGTCCCCGACACCATGAGCTTGCTGGCGAGCTACCAGGTCGACCTCGATCCGAGGGGGCGGCTCACCGGCTACCGGCGCGTTCGCCGTTACGAACGCGGACGGGCCGACGCACACGGCCGCTAGACCCTGGCGTCACCCTTCACCTCACGCTTCACCGGACATCTTCCGGACCATCCACCCCCACCCGAGGAGGCACGCCCGACATGACCGTAGTCCCCGCACAACAGACCGGTGGTGGAGGCGGCAGCAGCGGACTCTACGACGTGCTCGAGCTCGTCCTGGACAGGGGGCTCGTCATCGATGCGTTCGTGCGGGTCTCCCTGGTCGGCATCGAGATCCTCAAGATCGACGTACGGGTCGTCGTGGCCAGCGTCGACACCTATCTCCGGTTCGCCGAGGCGTGCAACCGCCTCGATCTGGAGGCGGGACCGCGCAAGAGCCCCGGCCTGCCCGACCTGGTCGGCGAGATCACCGAGTCCGGCGCGCGCGGCAAGTCCAAAGGCGCACTCTCCGGTGCCGCCGAGACCATTTCCGATGCCTTCAAGCAGGCCCGCGAGGAATCCGACTCCGAACCCAGGCCGCGCACCCGCAAGAGCACGGCTTCGCGCCGAAGGGAGGAACAGGAATGAGCACGTACGTCTACGGCATCACCGCGAGGTCGCACCCGGCTCTCCCGGCAGGCCTGGACGGAGTGGGAGATCCGGCGGTGACGGTGCGCGTGCTGAGCGAAGGCGACCTGGCGGCCGTGGTGAGCGACGCTCCCGAGGGCCTGCGCACCAAGCGCAGGGATCTGCTCGCCCACCAGAACGTGCTCGCCGAGGCCGGCAGCGCCGGATGCGTGCTGCCCATGCGATTCGGCATCGTCGCCCCCGACGACCACGCAGTCACCGCGATCCTCGCCGAGCGCGCCGAGCACTACCGGGAACGCCTCAGGGCCCTCGACAACAAGGTCGAGTACAACGTCAAGGCCAGCCACGTCGAGGACGCCGTACTGCACCACGTGATGGCGGGCAGCCCTGAACTGCGTGCCCTCGCCGAGGCCAACAGGCAGTCGGGCGGAGGCAGTTACGAACGGCGGATCCAGCTCGGCGAGATGGTGGCCGCCGCCGTCAGGATGCAGGAGGCCCAGGACGCGGCCGCCCTGCAGCGCGCCCTGGACCCGCTTGCCTCGGCGCTCAGGGTGGGACCGGAGTCGACGGGCTGGCTGGCGAACGTCTCGTTCCTGGTGGACCGCGACACGGCCGCGCGCTTCCTGGAGGCGGTACACGAGCTTCGCACGGCGCAGCCGCATCTCGACCTCAGCCTGAACGGCCCCCTGCCCCCGTACAGCTTCGTCGAGCCCGGGGCCGGCGAGCCCGCCGACAGGGCCACCGAGAGGTAGAGGTGCCCAATGGGCCTCATCAGTGAGGTGTTGCTGCTGCCGTTCGCTCCGGTGCGCGGCAGCGCGTGGGTGATCGGACAGGTGCTCCAGGAGGCCGAACGGATCTACTACGACCCCGCCACCGTCCGGGCCGAACTGTCCCGGCTGGAACAGCGGCTCACCCACGGGGAGATCACGGAGGAAGACTTCGACCGGCTGGAGGACGAACTCCTCGACCGGCTGGAGATCGCGACGCGCACGAGCGCGCAAACCGACCATGGGGCGGCACGATGAACCGAACAGGACTGGGCCTCGCGATAGGGGCCGGATACGTCCTCGGACGTACGAAGAAGCTGAAACTGGCGCTCGCCGTGGGCTCGCTGGTGGCGGGCAAGCGGCTGAACCTGACTCCCAGGGCCCTGGCGAACCTGGTGTCCCAACAGCTGCGGGAAAACCCGCAGTTCAAGGAGATCGGGGACCAGCTGCACGAAGACCTGCGGAGCGTCGGCAAGGCCGCGTCCGGGGCCATGGTCGAGCGCCGGCTCGACGCGCTGGCCTCCCGGCTGCACGACCGCACCTCCGTCGCGCGCGACGAGCTGACCGGCATCGCGCCCGATGTGCCCGGCGACCGGCGCGAGGAGGCGGACAAGGCGTACGGGCCGACGCATGCCGGCAACGCTGGCAAGGCGAACCAGGACGCTGAAGACATTGAAGACGCAGAAGGCTCTGATGACGTAGAAGGCTCTGAAGACGGCGATGACGGTGCCGAGCGGAGGGCCTCCGAAGAGTCCGCGGGCCAGGAGCAGAGCGGCCGGGCGCGGCGAAAGGGAACGGCACTCCAGGCCGCGGCGAAGGACAAGGCAGCCCGGAAGGCACCCGCGAAGCAGGCCGGCCGCAAGGCGCCCACGCGGAAGACCTCGGCGCGCGGCGCAGCCGCGAAGAAGACGGCGACGACAGCGGCCGAAAGGACCGCCTCCAGGGCCCGGGGGGCGAAGGGAGGCGGGGACCGATGACCGACACCCTCGGAACGGCAAGGTCCACGACCGGCCGGATCGCCGGCAAGGCCGCCGGCGGCGGCAGCATGGTGTCGGACCTCGCCCACAGCGAGGCCGCGGACCGGCTCAAGGCGGAGGTGCAGGAATACCTGGCCCTGCAGGCCCAGCGCCTCCTGGTGGGCGTGGGGCACAAACTGGGTGAGTACACGGTCAAGCTCAACGACATCAGCGAGGGCAACAGCCCGGGCTTCGCGAAGCTCGCCCTCGACGGCGGCCGCAAGATCGCCGAGGGCAAAGGCCCCTTGCGCTCCGCGCTTGAGCTGGGGGCCTCGCGCGCCAAAGACAACGTCATGGGCGCACTGAAGAACCTCGGGGGCGGTAAGGGCAAGCGCGGGAGCGGTGCGGGCAGGAAGCCCACCGTGATCATCGAGCAGATCGACGTCGGCGTTCCCTTGCGCACCGCCTACGACCAGTGGACGCGGTACCAGGACTTCAGCACCTTCGCGAAGGGCGTCAAGAGCGCGGGCCGGGCCGACGACACCCGGTCGGACTGGCAACTGAAGGTCTTCTGGTCCAACCGCAGCTGGAAGGCGAAGACCACCGAGCAGGTCCCGGACGACCGGATCTCCTGGACGTCCGAGGGTGCCAAGGGCACCACGAAGGGTGTGGTCTCCTTCCACCGGCTGGCCGACAGCCTCACCCGCGTCCTGCTGGTCATCGAGTACTACCCCAAGGGCCTGTTCGAGAAGACCGGCAACATCTGGCGCGCCCAGGGCCGCCGGGCCCGGCTCGATCTCAAGAACTTCGCCCGCTTCCTCACCCTCAAGGGTTCCGTGGCGGACGGCTGGCGCGGCGAGATCCGCGACGGCGAGATCGTCCGATCCCACGAGGACGTGGTCGCGGAGGAAAGCGAGGGGGACGGCCAGGACGACGAGTACGACGAGTACGCCGCCGACGACGAGTACGACGCGGAGCAGGGCTCGTACGCCGACGAGGACGAGGGTGAGTTCGAGGACGCCGAGGACGCCGCGCACGTAGAAAGCAACGAGGACGACAAGGACATCGAGGACGCTGCCGACGTCGAGCGCGACGAAGGCGACGAAGGCGTTGAGGACGACGAACCCGACGACGCCTACGAAGAGGACGAAGACGAGGAGACCGAGGAGGAACCGGAGTACTCCACGGGGAGTCGGCGATGACCACCCCGGGGCGGTTCCCCGAGCCGTACGGTCAGGGCGGTGGCGCCAATCTCGCCGACATCCTGGAACGCGTCCTCGACAAGGGCGTGGTCATCGCCGGCGACATCCGGATCAACCTGCTCGACATCGAACTGCTCACCATCAAGCTCCGCCTGGTCGTCGCCTCCGTGGACAAGGCCAAGGAAATGGGCATCGACTGGTGGGACAACGACCCAGCCCTCTCCAGCCGGGCTCGCCGCGACGAACTCGCCCGGGAGAACGCCGAGTTGCGCGAGCGGCTGACCCGGCTCGAGGAGCTGGATCCGGGACGCGCCCGGGAGGACCTGCCCGGCCGGAAAGGCACCGCCCAAGACCTTCGTGAGGAGTCCCCGTGACCGGGCTGCGTTACGTGTACGCGGTGTGCCGGCCGTTCACCGCTCCCCTGCGGGCCGAACTGACGGGCGTCGCCGGCGATCCGCCCCGACTGCTCACTCACAACGGTCTGATGGCCGTGATCAGCCATGTTCCTGAGCGGGTGTTCGCCGAGGAACCGCTCCACCGCCGGCTGGAGGACCTGGACTGGCTGGCCGGGACGGCCCGAGCGCATCAGCAGGTCGTCGACGCGCTCACAGCCGTCACGTCACCCCTGCCGCTGCGACTCGCCACCGTGTTCCGGGACGACACAGGGGTGCGCACGATGTTGGAGGAACGCGGCGATCACCTCCGGCGCGTTCTGGACCGGCTGGCAGGACGGGTCGAGTGGGGGGTGAAGGTCTACATGGAGCCCGGAGCCGAGCCCGCGGGCGGTGCGGAAGCGGGGACCCGGCCCGTCTCCGGCCGGGACTACCTGCGGCAGCGGCGTCGACGGGCGATGACGCACGAGGACGACTGGCAGCGCGCCGAACAGTTCACCGGCCGACTGCACACCACGCTCTCCGCCCACGCCGAAGCCTCCCGGCTCCACCCGCCCCAGAGTCCCGCGCTCTCCGGAGCCGCCGGGCGGAACCTCCTGAACGCCTCCTACCTGGTGCCTCGCACGCAATCGGAGAAATTCGTGAAAATCGTGGAGGGCTCACAGGACGGGGAACCCGGAATGAACACCGAAGTCACGGGTCCATGGGCACCCTATTCCTTCGTGGAAACGAACGGTGACGGTCCGGTCGGCACGACATGGGACGGCGAGGAGAGGAATCCATGACGGTCGTGGACCGCCGAGAGGTCGCTCTGGTGGATCTGCTCGACCGGCTGCTCGCGGGAGGTGTCGTCATCACCGGGGTGGTCACCCTGAGCATCGCCGATGTCGACCTGGTCCGAATCGATCTCAACGCACTGATCAGCTCCGTGAACGAACGCGTGACATCGCCCTGGGAGGATCCGCTGTGACAGCCCCCGCCCATCGCCTCGGCCTCGATCCGGACACCGTGGAGCGTGACCTGGTCAAACTCGTCCTCACCGTGGTCGAGTTGCTGCGCCAGCTGATGGAACGCCAGGCACTGCGCCGATTCGATCTGGGTGACCTGAGCGAGGAACAGGAGGAGCGCATCGGGCTCACCCTGATGTTGCTCGACGACCGCATGGCCGAGCTGCGCGAGCGCTACGGCCTGCGACCCGAGGACCTCAACCTGGACCTCGGACCCCTCGGACCGCTGCTCCCGCGAGAATAACGCGGGAATAGTACGGGAATAGCACGGGGGGATTTCTCCTCGCCGCCACGCCGCCACACCCTTAATACGGCCTCACCGTGCTTTGATACGGCCTCTCCGCGAGACTCGGGTAGGCGCCCCCGAACCCGGAGTGGACGATCCCGAGATCATGCCGAGTCGGTCCCGAGTCGATTCCGATGGGAACGCTTGATCGTCCGAGCGTCGTCCCGTGCGGCGCATGAATTCGGTTGCGGCGGGATCGGTGAGCCCGGTGAGCTGTCTCCATGGACGGTGCCACGCAGCATGGGCAACGGGCGAGGTCCGGAAGCGACCGTGCGGTCATGCAGCGACCGGCTTCCTGGCGCCGGCCGGCGGTGCTCGTGGCCTTGATGCTGGCTGCCTTCACCTTCAACACGGCCGAGAACCTGCCGATCGGCCTCCTGGAACTCATCTCGAGAAGCCTGCGGGTGTCCTTGTCGGCGGTCGGTCTCCTGGTCACCGGATACGCAGTGACGGTCGCCGTGGCGTCTCTGCCGCTCGCTCACATGACGCGCGCCCTGCCCCGGCGCCATGTGCTCACGGGTCTGCTGACCACGCTCGTCGTGTCCAGCCTCGTGGCAGCGCTGGCGACCGCGTACTGGCCCCTCCTGGTGGCGCGGCTGCTGACCGCGCTCGCCCAGGCACTGTTCTGGGCCGTGATGGGGCCGGTCGCCGTGGGTCTCTTCGCCCCGGAGGTCCGCGGGCGCGTGGTCGGGGCGCTGTCCGTCGCCGGTTCACTCGCCCTCGCGCTCGGTGTTCCCGCCGGGACCTGGCTGGGCCGGCGGAGCGGCTGGCAGGTGCCAGTCGCCGTGTTGGCGGGTCTGGGGCTCGTCGCACTCGTCACCATCGCCGCTCTGCTGCCGACCTCTCGTCCGGAAGCTGAGCCCGCCGCTTACGGAACCCGTCCCGACGCCCGCCGGTTCGGGACCGTGCTGACGGCCGGGGGCCTGTCCGCCACCGGAGCGTTCGCGGGGTACACCTACATCGTGAAGTTCCTGGGCGAGGTGAGCGCGTTCTCCCCGAGCGCGGTCAGTGCCCTGCTCGTGGCCTTCGGCGTTGCCTGTCTGGCCGGGGTGAGTGTCACCGGGGCGCTGCTGGACCGCTTGCCGTATTCCGCGCTGACCACTGCCGTGGCCACGCAGGCGGTGGGCATGCTCGGCCTGTACGCGGCCGGCACCGATCCGGTGGCGGCGGTGGTGTTCCTCGTGCTGTTGGGAGGTGCGCTCGGGCCGGTGTTCATGACCACCCAGAACGCGATGCTGCACTGTGCACCGGGCCGCACCGACATCGCACTCGCGGCGAATTCCGGTACGTACAACGCCGGTATCGCGGCGGGAGCGGCGCTCGGGGGGCTGGTCCTCCCGCTCGCCGGTGTGCGCGACACGTTCCTTGTCGGCGGACTGCTGACCGTCGGGGCCTGCACGGTGCTGCTCCGGCAAGAAGGTGGCCACTGATGCCCTCGCACTGCTGACCGGCCCGTCTCCCGTTACTTCGGTTCGCGGTCGAACAATGCCTTCGACCAGAAGTAGCCGAGCACGGTCAGCGCCAGGCACCAGGCGACGGCGATCCATCCGTTGTTGCCGATCTCGGTACCGAGCAGCAGGCCGCGCAGGGTCTCGATGGCGGGCGTGAACGGCTGGTACTCGGCGATCGGCTGGAACCAGCCCGGCATCGCGTCGATGGGGACGAAGGCGCTGGAGAGGAGGGGCAGCAGGATCAGGGGCATCGCGTTGTTGCTGGCGGCCTCGGCGGTCGGGCTGGACAGGCCCATCCCGACCGCGATCCAGGTGAGCGCCAGGGAGACGAGCGTCAACAGCCCCACCGCCAAGATCCACTCCAGAGCGGTGGCATCCGTGGCCCGGAACCCGATGGCCACCGCGACAGCCCCGACGAGGACCACGCTCATCATGCACTGCAGGACGCTGCCGACGACGTGCCCGATGAGCACCGACCCGCGGTGGATCGCCATCGTACGGAAGCGGGCGATGATGCCCTCGTTCATGTCCGTGGCGACGGACACCGCGCTGCCGATCGTGGTACCGCCGATGGTGAGCAGCAGGATGCCCGGGACGAGATACGCGAGGTACTCCGACCGGTCCGCCCCGCCGTCCCCGATGCCGGCGCTCATCACATCACCGAAGACGTAGACGAAGAGCAGCAGCAGCACGACCGGCGTGAGCAGCAGGTTCAGCGTCAGGGACGGGTAGCGCCGCACGTGCAGCAGGTTGCGGCGCAGCATCGTGGACGAGTCGCGCACGGCAAGGGCGAGGGAGCTCATCGGACATCTTCCTTGGGCTGGTCGGGCCGGCTCGGCACGCTGGAGCCGGTCAGGGCGAAGAACACGTCGTCGAGGTCGGGGGTGTGCACGGTCAGCTCGTCCGCCTCGATGCCGGCCGCGTCGAGCCGGTCCAGGATGGAGCGCAGGTCGCGCTGGCTGCCGTCGCTGGGGATCTGCAGGGCGAGGGAATCGTCGTCGCGGGTGACCTCGTGGAGCGCGACTGTGGCGCTCCGGTACGCGGCCGGGTCGGAGAACCGCAGTCGTACGTGCCCGCCGGGGATCAGCCGTTTCAGCTCCTCGGCAGTGCCCTGGGCGGCGATCCTGCCGTCGTGCAACACCGCGATGCGGTCGGCGAGTTCGTCGGCCTCTTCCAGGTACTGGGTGGTGAGGAAGACGGTGACGCCGTCGGCGACGAGCTCGCGGATGATCTGCCACATGGTGTGGCGGGAGCGCGGGTCGAGGCCGGTGGTCGGTTCGTCGAGGAAGATGATCCGCGGGCTGCCGACCAGGGTCATGGCGATGTCCAGACGGCGCTTCATACCGCCGGAGTAGGTGGAGGCGGGCTTCTTCGCGGCCTCGGTGAGGTCGAAGCGCTCCAGCAACTCGGCGGTGACCCGGCGCCCTTCGCGCTTCGACAGATGGTGCAGGTCCGCCATGAGCAGCATGTTCTCCTCACCGGTGATCAGGCCGTCCACGGCGGAGAACTGCCCGGTGACCCCGATCGCGGCTCGCACCCCGTCCGCTGACCTGGCGACGTCATGGCCCGCGACCTGGGCCTGCCCGCCGTCGGCGGTGATGAGCGTGGACAGGATCTTCACGGCGGTGGTCTTGCCGGCGCCGTTCGGCCCGAGCAGAGCGAACACGGACCCGGCCGGGATACGCAGATCGATGCCGTCGAGGACGGTCTTGTCGCCGTACGACTTGCGCAGATCGACGGCGGAGACGGCGGCGGGCGACTGCGGACCACCGCTCCAAATCGGCGTGAGCATGACAGAAGAAGGCATGGAACCCTCCCGTTCGAAGGCTGAAGTGACTGGGGCGCCGGCGAGTCGGCGGGGCAGGTCCTGGCCCTCAGGGCTTGGCGCGAAGGATGTCGATGTTCCCGTGCCGGGTGCGGGCGCGGACCTCGACGGCGTCCTCGGCCTTCCCCGGGGCCTCGGAGGCGGTGAGCGTGTTGCGCACCTGCCCGGAACCGGAACTGGCGTCGATCCAGGCGGCCGCGCCCTCGCGGATGCCGACCTCGATGGCACCGTAGGAGGTCTCCAACTGGATGGTTCCGCGGGCCACGTCGGCCGCACGCACGGCGCCGTGGGCGGTGGTCGCGGCGACCGAACCCTCGGCGCGTGCGATGTCGATGTCCCCGTAACCGCCGCGCACCCGCAGCTCACCGGTCACGGCGCCGAGAGTCGTCGTGCCGTGAGAGTTCTTCAGAACGGCGGAGCCGTCCACAGTGCCGACGCGCAGGCTGCCGGTGCTGGTGGTGATCTCGGCCTCGCCCTCGATCCGGTCCACGGTGATCGAGCCGTGCGCCGCCGTCACGTGCAGCGGTCCTGTCGTGTCGAGCCGGACGTCGCCGGACGAGGTCTTCACGCGGACCTCGCCCAGCCGGCCCTCGCCGAGCACCTGGGCCCAGGCACCGGTCATGTCGATGCGTGAGCCCGTGGGCAGCTCGACGGTCACGTCGACGGTGCCGGGGCGGCGAAGCGAATTGCGCGCCTTGGGGGTCCTGAGGGTCAGGGCACCGCTTGCGTACGTGACCTCGGTCTGCTCGGCGGCCCTCACGTCCTGGTCCCTCTTCGGATCACGCGGCTGCACCTCGACGAGGGTGTCGAGGCGGTCGCCCGCGGTGAAGCGGATGGAGCCGGCCTCCACGTGGGCGGTGGCGGAGATCGGTTCAGGAGTGGCGAAAGAAGGCATGGCTGTACCGTCCTCATGGGTCCTGGGTGAAGAAACTGCTGGAAAGTGGGGTGGGCGGAGGCAGAGGCGGAGCAGCCCGCCTAGCGCACCCAGCCCGTGAAGCTCTGTCCGATGGTGTGGGTCTTCTCCGTCGTATGCGGCCGGGTGCCGCCGTCGACCGCGGCCGACACGGCGCGCACCAGCCACGCGTTGACCGACAGGCCCTCGCGGCTCGCGGCCTCCTCGGCGCGCGCCTTGAGGTGGGCCGGCAGCCGCAGATTGACGCGGGCCGTGCCACCGTCATCGACGTCGGCCGAGGCCTTGAGCGGTTCGACGGACGCGGCCGGCTCCGCGGGGAAGCCGCCGTCGCCGGGCGGTGGTGTCACCACGAAGTCGGGGTCGAGCCCGCGCAGCCGTACGTCGACCGAGCCGGGGGCGAGTTCACGGGTGACCTCGTCCATCGCGGCAGAGAGCACGTTGAGCATGGTCAGTCGGGTCGCCGACTCCAGCGGAGCGGTGAGCCGCTCAGCCAGTTCCCGAGCTTCGTCGCCGCCGGCTTCGGCGGCCACCGCGAGTTCACGGCGGAGGGTGTCGACATACGGCGTGAGGTCCATGACGCCATGATGGCACCACTATGGCGCCACATGCAAGCTCGGGTGGCATCTTGTGCGGACCAAGGTCGAGAATGTCCCCTCTACCTGCAGAAAC
Source organism: Streptomyces sp. NPDC107581 (assembly GCF_055657175.1). NCBI lineage: Bacteria > Bacillati > Actinomycetota > Actinomycetes > Kitasatosporales > Streptomycetaceae > Streptomyces > Streptomyces sp. NPDC107581. The sequence goes on along the minus strand of NZ_JBVKBH010000010.1, from coordinate 129,236 downwards.
ACGAGGATGACGACCCGAACCGTTGTGGCACCCGGCGCACTCGTACACCTTCGGGAGAGCCGGATGGCACCGCATGGCGCCGCGTGGCGCCATGCGGTGCCATCCGGCGCCATGGAGTGCCTTGGTGGACTACGGAGCGCCACCCAGCGTCATGCGATACGCGAACGCTTCACCAGTGCTGATGCACCACCGCCGCCAGGAGCCGAGCGACGGCCCGCAGCGACCTGCAAGCCGGCCCGAGCGGGGCCCATGCCGAGCGGGATCCACACAGAGGCCGCAACCCGGAGAACTACTGAAGAGCGTCCGACGGGTGCCGGAGAGCGTCGGGCGGGCGTCCGGAGGGGGCGAGCCGGGTGCTCGAAGAGCCTCCGGAGAGGGTCAGCCGGGTGCCCGAAGAGCCTCCGGAGAGGGTTCAGGCGGGTGCTCGGAGGGGCCCGGAGAGGGTCAGGCGGGTGCCCGGAGGAGGCTCAACAGCGTGACGCGACCCATAGGACGCACATCACGTCCTACCCCCGATCGTAGAACCACCCCACCCCGAACAGCACAGAAAACCCCCCAACAGGCACAAAGCAGACATTCATCCGAAGCCGGGTAGTACGTCACACCATTGCGCACCACCCCACCCCCCGCTAACCATGGCTGTCGTTGCCGGGAGCCACGAGACGGACCGAGCACAACCACCACAACCAAGCCCGCTCCGCCCCGCAGCACGGGACCCCCCATCCCCACGCCACCGGAACCCCCCACCGGCCGGCACCCCGACACCCACAGGAGACCCCACCCCCATGGCCACCACCCACCGCACCACCCGACTGCGCACCCTCACCCTCACCGGCCTCACCACCACCGCCGCCGCAGCCGCCGCCCTCACCCTCATCCCCACCACCGCCCACGCCGCCGAACCCACCCACACCACCACCACAACCACCCACGACAACAACACCACCCCCAAAACCAACACCAGCAACAACCTCGACGGCTGGATCAAGCAGTCCCTCGCCATCATGAAGGCCAAGGGCATCCCCGGCACCTACGACGGCCTCCACCGCAACATCATGCGCGAATCCGGCGGCAACCCCAACGCCCAGAACAACTGGGACGTCAACGCCCAGAAGGGCACCCCCTCCAAGGGCCTCCTCCAGGTCATCGACCCCACCTTCAACGCCTACCACGTCACCGGCACCGCCAACAGCACCACCGACCCCGTAGCCAACATCACCGCAGCCGCCAACTACGCCGCCCACCGCTACGGCTCCATCGACAACGTCAACTCCGCCTACTGAACACCGACTTCAGTAGAGTCGTCGGCGCCGCAGGACCACTGATCCCAGAGGCACCCCGCCCGCTCGTGAACATCCCGACGCGCTGGGGTGATCCGGCGCCAGACGCTCAACGAGACCCTTCACATCAAGCCCAACGCGACGGCAGGCCGAAGGCAAAGGCGCCTGGCGAGACTTGTGCAGGGTCGGCGAGTGTGCGGTCAGAACCAGTCCCATCGGCGGCGTTCGAGAAGCGGACGGTCGATTACTGATCAGGGGTGCATCGAGCCGAGGTGCGGCAGCTCTGACAGGATGACGCAATGTTCGATTTCGGCATCGCGGGCTACCGGCCCACGTGGTTGAGCGGCCGTAGTGACATGGCCCGTGAGCATGGGCATCGGCTGCGTGGTCTTGCCGGCCGGACGCTCACGCGAGTCTGGATGGTCTGGGACCTCCGGGACGACGAGTGGTTCTGTGACTGCCCGGTGGTGTTCGACTTCGATGGCACACAGGTCGAGATCAACCACTACAAGCTCGACGAGCTCTCCCTCACGTGGAACACGATCGACCCCGGCCGTCCCGTCCGGTGGCCCGGCTTCGACCTGCAGTGGCGTCCCGAGCCTCTCTCCGAACTACAGGCCGTCCAGGGGCTGCCCCTCAAGGGCGCCGAACTTCTCGAGTGGACAGGCAGGGATCTCGCTCAGGGAAACATCGACGTCAGCTTCGCCTTCGAGGCCGGCAGGGTGACCGTCTTCAACGCTCTCGACGAGAACGGGTTGAGCTTTGATCCTCCCCATCCGAGCCGGCGCACCCATACGTTTCACTGACGCACAGCGGGTCACTGCGGCAGCCCCGTCAGGCCGGCCTCGCCAGCGGCGACGGTGATCTCACGGATCCGTTCTCGCCCGGTGTCGGAGTCGACCTGTTCGAAACCGCCCACATGCGGCTGGCCTCACCGGGCCTGAGGGTTCCCGAGGTCCTCCTGGTCGACCGCGATCGCACCCACTATCCGGCGGACCTCGCGATAGTGCCTGCAGCTCCGCCATCCCGCGACCCATGATCGGCGGTTGGCGGTGGAGGGCCTCGACGAGGACCGGGGCGCTCTCCACACGCTGACCCAGCGGCTGTCACTGACGGCGGGTCCGCTCCGCCTTGTCGAGGGAGATTTTCCTGACCGGCACTTCATGCGGGGAATCGCCGAGCACCATTTGAACGCGGCCCTGAGGCTGGTCGCAGTAATTTGGAGCGCGGCGTTGCGGATTACGCCCGTAAGCCGGCTGACCCGGCATTCGATCGCGTCCCGGTAGCTCCCGTCTGCCGGAGCCGTCCGACCCTGCATGACGAGAGGCCGGTCTCTCAATCCAAGGTCACCCCCGCGGTTCACGTGCGGGATGCCCCTCCGTCAGCCTTGGTCTGTCGAAAGGCGGTTGTGACGGGTAGCCTCAGCCGCTTGGGGCTCGATGTCCTCGCGCTCCGGGCATCGGGGGCGCATGCACGCATGGGGAGAGACCATGTGGACCAGACCCTGGCTGGAAACTCTTCTGCTGGGCGTGCTGCGGCGGGGGCTGGCGGGGCGTGAGCCGCAGCCCCGGTGGATGCCGCGGCGCCTGCTGACCGTGGTGTCGGCCGATGTCGACGCCACTGCCGGTGTCGCGGCGATCTGGATCGTGTTGCGTCCTGAGTCACCGCGGGCCCACGAGCACCTTGCGCTGCTGGAGTGGTACGGCGAGCAGTGGCGGTGTGCAGGGATCGGCAGCGGCGCTGCGGACGAACCGGTCGTTGTCGATGTGCTCGACGTTCGCGGCGGCACGGGCACCCTCAGCCTCACGCGCCGCCTCGACCTTCCGCACTCCATCACCGCGGCCCCATGGATCGGTTGCGTCAAGGTGCACCTCGGGCGGGATGTGGGTCACGTTCTCATCGGTGCCCGCCGGATCGAGAATCCCGAACACTGCAAGCTCATAGCCGTTTGGACGTCCCCCTACACCGGCCACCGGGTCCGCCCCGTCATCGTGGCCCTGGGACGCGACGGCGCCGAACTCTCCCGCATGGGCCCCCATGACGGCCTGGACACTCATACCTGGGCGCGTTTGAGAGAGGAGTCGTAGCCGGTCGAGGACTGCCGCGGCCGGGGGTCTGCCCGGGCCAAGGCGACGGCCCCCGGAATCTGCCGCCAAAGCGCAGCTGATCCTCCTGGACCGTCGTCGTCCGGGCGCGCGAAGCTGTCCACCAGTCTGCGGACAGGGGGCGGGATCATGGCTTCGTGGGACGTCGTCGTTGTCGGCTCGGGGCTGGGCGGGCTCACCTGTGCCGCGTACCTCGCCGCCTGTGGCAAACGCACCTTGGTGCTGGAGCAGAACCAGGTCGCCGGCGGCTGCAGCCAGGTCTTCCGCCGGGCCGGCAACAAGTACGAGTTCGATGTGGGCGTGCATTACATCGGCGAGTGCCATCCCGAGGGCGCGATCACCACGGCGCTGCGCGGCCTCGGCCTCGGCGGCCGGATCCAGTTCCGCGAGCTGGACCCGGACGGCTTCACCACGCTGGTCTTTCCCGGGCTGACCTTCCGCGTACCGCGCGGATGGGATGCCTATCTGCAACGGCTCATCGAGACCTTTCCCGCGGAGGAGCGCGGGCTGCGCAGGTGCATAGCCGTCTTCCGGCGCATAGCCGAGGAACGCCGCCGTGGCAGGCCGGGTCCCAGCGTGTTCGACAAGCTGGCGTGGGCCCGTCGTGCGCCGGTGATGGCCACCGTCGGGATGCTGCCGGTGTCCCGGCTCTTCAAGGCCTGCGGACTGAGCCCGCTGGCCTGCGCGGTGATCCTGGGTGAGTCGGGCGACTACGGCGCGCCGCCGTCGCGCGCCCCGATCGCACTCCACGCGGGCCTGCTCAACCTCTTCATCGACGGCGGCGCCTACTATCCCCACGGCGGCGGTCAGGTCTTCGCGGCGCACCTGATCGACGTGATCCAGACCCACGGCGGCCAGGTACGCACCAAGGCGGCGGTCGAACGGATCCTCGTCGAGCAGGGCCGGGCCGTCGGCGTAAGGCTGGGCGACGGCGAGACGATCAGGACCACAGCGGTGGTCTCCAACGCCGACATCAAGCGGACCTATCTCGAACTCGTCGGACGGGAACATCTGCCGGCCAGGACCGTCAGCCGTGTCGAGAAGTACCGCATGGCGCTCCCGTTCTTCAGCGTGTACCTCGGACTCGACATCGACCTCGCCGACCGACTGCCCAACACCACCTACTGGTGCCACCCCGACGCGGACACCGAGCGCGCCTATCGCAATGCCTACACCGGGGAGTTGTCCGGCGAGCTGCCGATCTTTCTGACCTCGGCCGCCACCAAGGATCCGGGCAACCCCAGGTCGGCGCCGCCGGGCCACTCCACTCTCGAGGTGATGACGCTCGTCTCCCCCGACCATACGTTCTGGCGGGTCGCCGACGCCTCGCCCGCCGGGCTCGAGTACCGCAAGGCGCCGGAGTACCGGGAGATGAAGGAGCGGCTCACCGAGGCGCTGATCGACCGTGCGGGCACGGTCATTCCCCGCCTGCGCGAGCACATCGTGTGGCGCGAGGCGTCGACGCCGCTCACGCAGGAGCGGTTCACGAGGTCCACCGGGGGCGCCTGTTACGGCCTCGAACTGGCCACCGACCAGATCGGACTGCGGCGTCCCGGCGCCCGTACCGAACTCGCCGGACTGTTCCTGGCCGGTGCGAGCACCGTGTGGGGTCCTGGCATCTCCGGTGCGGTGATCGGCGGCGTGGGTACGGCGGGTGCCGTGCTCGGGCGGGATCTGATGGCCGAGGCCGGGGCGGGCCGGGTCTTCGCCGACCCCGCGAAGCTCACCGAAACCGCACCGGACTGGGACCCCCTGGCGGCTTCCAAACCCAGCTCCCCGACCCGCCCGCGCCGGACCGCGACCGAGCGCTCGACCCCCTGACCGAGGCAGCCGTCACCGGCTGTGACCGTCACCCTGGCCGCAATGGTCGCCGTGGCCGGGATCGTCGTGATGAGCACGGACCCAATTGCATGCCTCATGTCCCCCCTCACGCCATGCCGCCTCTCCCCCCTCCACGCATCTTCCCTGAACGCAATCCGCGCTGCAGCAAGTGAACTTCTGCAGCGCGGGTGCGCGGCTCACACGGTCACTGGCCGTCTCCAAGGGGGGCCAGCTGCCGGCTGAGCCTGAGCACGTCGTTGACCGTGCGGGGGTCGGTGCTTCCTCGGAAGGTGGGGACGGGGTGGGCGCCGGGGCCGATGAGCAGGCCGGTCTGCCCGTCGAGTGAGGCGTCCGTGGCGGCGACGATGGACGGGCGTGCGGCCACGGACGCGGGGCCGGCGGTGGAGCGTTCGAAGGTCCGGCGGACCAGCGGCCACAGCAGGCGCAGGGCCGGGGAGACGATCTTGGGTGAGGTCATGGTGCCGTTGGTCATGTCGGTCGCGGCGCCGCCGGGGTCGGCCGCGAAGACCGTGATGCCGGTTCCGCGCAAGCGCTCGGCCAGGTCCAGGGTGTAGGCGAGGTTGGCGAGCTTGGCCCGACCGTACCAGTGGAAACCGTAGTAGCCACCCGGAGGCTCGACGGCGTCGAAGGTGCGCTTCGCAACCTTGATCGCGCCGGAGCTGACGTTGACGATCCTGCTCGGCCCGCCGGCCGCGAGCCGATCGAGCAGCAGCTCGGTCAGCAGATACGGCGAGAGATGGTTGACGGCGAACGTCGCCTCGATCCCGTCGGTGGTCTGCTGCCGGTCCGCGAACATCGCACCCACGTTGTTGACCAGGACCTTCAGCGGCCCCTCGGCTTCCAGCCGGGCGGCGAGCGCTCGGACGCTGCCGAGCGACGCGAGGTCGGCGGCCACGAACCGCGGCTCGCCTCCGGTTGCGACCGCGCCGATCCGCTCGACAGCGTGGGCGCCGCGCTCGGCGTCGCGACCGATCACGGTGACGGTCAGCCCGTGCGCCGCCAGTCCCATCGCGGTCTCCAGGCCGATCCCGCCGGTCCCCGCTGTCACTACCGCCCGCTGTTCCATACGGCTGCCCTCCGTTGCCTCGCCACCGGAACCGGATATCTATCCGATTAGATGAGGGCACGCTAGCACAAACGGATAGCCATCCGGTTCGCAAGGAGGGAGGATGTCAGCGGATCACGGCCGGCGGCGTGGGCCGGTTCGGCTGGTGTCGGTTGCCGAACCGCTGTCAGCGCGGGGGGCGCAGGCCCTCAAGGAGAACGCCCAGGTAGACCTCGGTACGCGCGGGGTCACCGTCGCCGGAACGCACGGCGTGCTCGATGCCGCAGAGCAGGTGGCGCACGTCGCCGGCCTCGATGTCGCGTCGGATGGCGCCCATCCGGCGGGCACGGTCGAGCAGATGCGCGACGGCCTGGTCGAGCTCGGCCTTCAGCGCCGAGGTCTGCGCATCGGTGTCGCTGGCGGATTCGAGCACGGCGGCGAATCCGGCGTCGTCCAACGCGTGCATGAGCGTGAACCGCAGCAGGCGGTGCAGACCGGCGAGGGCATCCTCGTCGGCGGCCGCGGCCCGGGCCTCGTCGACCAGCGTCTGGAAGCGCTCGGTCGACAGCGCCTCCCACAGTGCATGACGGTTGGGGAAATGCCGGTAGACGGTGCCGACACCCACGCCGGCCAGCCGGGCGATGGTGTTCAGCTGGAGCGATTCGTCACCGGCGGCCAGTTGTTCGCGGGCTACCTGCAACACCCGGGCACGGTTGCGTGCGGCGTCCGCCCGCAGCGCCGGCCCCTGCTCGTTCCTCGGTGTCACAGGCCCAGCATAGAGGGCCGCCGACAACGCCCCGGCTCCCCCCGCTCCCCCGCTCCCCCGGGCCTGAGCTGGAGACCTGTACCCGCGATGGCCCCGGCGACAAGGAGCAGCGCGCAGGCGACGGCGGCAAAGCCCCCCTCCAAGGCTCCGAAGCTACGACGCCGACCGCCACACCCCCCGCCACCCCCGCCAGACCCCGCCTTCAAAGCCTCCAAAGCCTCCAGGGTGAGCCCGACTTCGCGCGACGCCCGAGCGAAGCGGTCCAACCGTTGCCGCAACATGCCGACAGCGGCTCGTCCGTAAGATCGACACCGGCCCGGACGGCGCCCGCCCCCGATTTGTATGACCGGTTTGCGGGCGAGACGACCGAACGACCAGACGCTGTTCGGCGAGACTTCTTCGGGCGACTTCACTGCCGTCCCACGCGCCCACCGGACCGCACGCCCGTAAGTGATCAACGATGACCGCCCGACGAAGCAGCGGGAACAACCAGTGCAGCCGACTCCCCCAACTCCCTTAGAAATATGGCTCCTTCGGCCAACGCCGCCTACATTCGCCGAACCAGCTGCAGCAGCACTCAGCACCCGAGGGGCGAGTGTCAAGGCAAAGGAGCACAGACCCCCAAGGCATGCACTCCAACCGAGCCCACGTGTTGGCCGACAGATCACTCGTCGCACGCGACGGCGAGCGCACACCGATTTGCGGCGCTCCAGGAGTTCCTTCACACTACGCCGATCACAAATCGGCGTGTCAATGTCCGTTTTTTCCTGAGTTCATATTAAATCTCCATACCTGCAAGAGATCGATCTGTGGCAGATCGCATCGACTCACTTCATGGAGATGACATGCACAACCTTCGCAAGGCTGCCGTCCTGGTCGCCGCCCTCGGCAGCGTCGGACTTCTGAGCGCCGGCACTGCCCACGCTGAAGGCATGGTTCGGGGCGGCGACAAGGGCGGCGAACAGGTCAGCGCCCTGCAGAGCTCCAACTGCAAATCACACGACCTGAACCTCGACGTCCTGGGCGAGGTCGGGATCCTCAACGGCGTCCTGGGCAACGGGCTCAACGGCGAGGGCGACCCGGGCGCGCAGGGCACCCACCTGGGCTCGAGCATGGGCTGCAGCAACAGCGTCTTCTAAGAGGCCGGTTCCAGTACCCCTCGACGACCGGAAGCGACTGATCACGTGCATGTGGGCGGGGTCCAGGAGCGCCGAAGCGCCCTGGTACCACCGCCCGCAGCCACGTTCTCCGCAGCGCCGAGTCACCCGGGCGACCGGCGTTGACCTCGGCCCGAACCAGCCTGTAGACACTCGGAGTTGACGCCTGCAGGGGAGCAAGATCGAGCCTTGCCGGCGCACGGCTCACATCCCTGGTGACGGACACAGCAGACGACGAAGCCCCCTGCGACCGGCCTCAGACCGGCGACGGGGGCTTTCCCGTACCGGCCGCTACCTGGACGAGGATCTCTCGGTTCACCGGCGGCTCGTCGGTGAACCGGCGGCTCGTTCGGACCGGGCCTGTTCGCGCCGCGCGGCCTTGCAACTCCTTCCGCAACGAGCCGCCGGCGTGCGGCGCTACGCGAGGCACCTGACCGGGTTCGGTCAGTACGCAGGCCGTGCGGTCGACGCCGCGGACGGCGTTGCATCCGCTACTCGACGGCGGGGTCCTCCTGCGAGTGCCGCACGGCCCGCTTCACGGCCTGCTCCACCTCGTGCCGGTCGGTCCCGGTTGCTTCGGCATGCGTGGTGATGGCCGCCTGCGCGGCCTCCGCGGCCGCGCGCCAACGACGCCACTGCTCGTCGTACTCCTCGCCGGTGAGTCCTGCGAGACGGGCGCGTGCTGCTTCGGCGGAACATTCCAGCTTGATCAATTCGTCGGGGATGTCTGCCATGACTTCGGATCCTAAGCGCGCAGTGCAGCGCGTCAACCATCCGACCTACCGCCCGATCGGGTAGCACTCATCCGGAGCCCGGACACCACACCGTCGCAGATACCTGCCTTGCTCCCCGTCAGGGGACGAGTTCGGCGTGGCGAAGGGCAGGGAACAACTCGGGGGCCGTCCAACCGCGCAGGGCGGCGCGCATGACGAACGGAATACGACCTCGGCCGTGGGGGCGTCGAGGGCTCCAGCCAGTTCGAGCGTCACGAGCCCGTGCGGGGTCACCCAGAGCGAGAGGGCGATCGACGTCGCTTCGCCGGCGAGGAGAGTGCCCGTCCCTCCGACGGCCGGCACAGCGGCCTCAGCGATCTCAAGGCATTCCGGGCGATCGTGACCAGCTCCTCGGTCCGTAGGTCGTGCCTCGGCTTCGAGGCGTGGCGACTGCGCGGCCGGCGGAGCGAGGGTGCCGAGGCAGCGCGCGCGGTCGCGATGGCAGGATGACGGCATGGTGACGAATCAGCCGTGGGCGGGACTTCACGGTGACCTGGTGGCGGCGAAGACATCGGTGTACGACCCGAGTGGCTTCGCCTGCTCGCTGCCGGCGCCCGAACCGGAGAGCGCCGAGTACGCGGCATGCGGGTTCACTCTCGATGGCCGCACGGTCAGGTTCCGCGTGGGCAAGACCACCCCGACGAAGGTGGGGCAGTTCGTCACCGTGTGGCAGCGGTCCGGGGAAGGGCCGATCCGCCCGTTCGACGCCGAGGACGGAGTGGACCTGTTCGTCATCAGCAGCCGTGACGAGGACGGCTTCGGGCAGTTCGTCTTCCCGAGCGAGGTGTTGTGCGAACGCGACATCGTCTCCCGCAACGGCTCCGGCGGAAAGCGCGGATTCCGCGTCTATCCGCCCTGGGTGACCACGACCAACCGGCAGGCCCGCAGCACCCAGGCATGGCAGGTGGACCACTTCTTCAGCCTCGGCCAGGACGGGCCCGCCGACCTGGCCCGCGCCCACACCCTCTACCACCCGTAGGTGCCGGCGCCCACAGGTGCCGCTGCTCCCGATCTCAACACCTGCGGGAATCAAGGGTGCGCCAGTACCCTGCCTTCGCCGACGAACCGGACAAGTCCGAGTAGCCCTCGCCGTCGAGGGTCGCCCCTCGGCCCGCCGAGGTCCAGGTGCCGCAGCCGGGGCTACGACTCACCCCGAGGACGGCTCGTACGGCCCGACGAGCCGCTCGTACGCTGCGATGCGTGCGCGCACAGGTCGGATCACCGGGTGCCGAGGAAGCGGACGAGGTGTGCGGCGACCTCGTCCGGAGCCTCCACCTGGGGGTAGTGGCCGACGGCGGGCGGTCCGGCCAGTTCACTCACGGTGGCGGACGGCATCCGCTGCCTGATGCGGGCCAGCACGTGGGCGCCGCTGATCGGGTCGGCGGGTCCCCACAGGAACAGGGTGGGGCCGAAGTAGCCTTCCAGCGCGGGGATCCAGCGTGCCTGATGCGTGCGCCGCTCGTCGATGTAGCGCAGCAGCCGCGGTGCCAGCAGGTGACCCTGGTCATGGCACACGCTCTCCCACATGGTGTGCAGATCGTCGTCCGGTACGGGTCTGCCCAGTACCTGGCGCATCGTGGTGCGGAATCCGCGTTCGGTGACGGCACGGGTGAAAAGCGGGCCGAGAGGGCCGTGAAGCAGCCGCTGCACGCGGACGGGGCGGTGCAGGTCCGGGTAGAGGCCGCCGTTCAGCCAGGCCATGCGGGTGATTCGGTAGGGGCTGCGTGCGAGCAGTTCCTGGGCCACGCTGACGCCGTAGTCGTGGGCGACCATCGCCGTGTCGTCGATGCCGAGGTGGCGCCAGATGTCCTCGACGAGGTCGGCCTGTTCCAGCACCGAGTAGGGGTGCCGTCGCGGTTTCTCGCTGTACCCGAAGCCGAGCAGGTCGAAGGTGATGACCCGGTGGCCTCGTGCCGCCAGCCGGGGCACGATCAGGGACCAGTCGTGGGAGGAAGTGGGAAATCCGTGCACGAGGGTCACCGGCGGGCCGGCGGCGGGGCCGTCCTGGCGGACGAACAACGTGTGCCCGCCCGTGCGGCCGTGAACGGTGATCCTGCTCCCTCCCGTGGCCCAGTGCGCACTGGTGGGCATGGCGGTCCGGGGCATCAGCGGCTCTCCCTTGTTCCGGCGATGCCGTCGAGCAGGCAGCGCAGACCGAACTCGAACTCCCCATCGCCGTCCAGCCCGTTGAGCAGCGCCGAGTGGGCTGTGACCAGCGGATACGTCCGGGCCGGCAGCGAGTCGAACAGGCTGGTCATGGCCGCTCGTTCGGCCGGTGTGCGCGCCACTCCCCCAGTGTCCAGGAGCACGGCGCCGACCACGTAGTGCGTGACCGTGAGGTAGATCCGTACGGCGCTCTCGGCGGGCCAGCCCGCCTCGGTCAGCAGTCCGAGCCCCTGTTCGCGGGCGCGCAGGGCATGGGGTCCGAGCAGTTGTCCCCGGGTCAGCAGGGGCACCAGCGCGCGGTGCGCGAGCAGTACTCGGCGGTACTCCCGTGCCCCGGCCTCGGTTCCGGCGCGCCAGTCCGGGGCCGGCGTCGGCAGGGAGATCTCCCCCAGCATGTGGTCGACCAGTTCGACGAGCAGTGCCTCGCGGCTCGACACGTGCCGGTACAGCGAGGTGTGCCGCAGGTTCATCCGCTCGGCGACGGCTCGCATCGTCAGCGCGTCCAGGCCCTGTTCGTCGGCGATACGCAGTGACGTGTCCAAGATGGCGTCGAGGGTGAGACCCCCCGGCCGGGACCGCTGGCGCGCGTGGGTGGCGTGGCGTCCGCTCCACCAGGCGGCCGAGCCGACCACGGGGCTCTGCTCGGCAGGCGGCTCGTTCCGTGTGGTGGTGCGCTGGGCCATGTGCGGGCTCACCGTTCATGAAGGGGCGGGGCGAGAGGCGTGAAGCACGGCCTCGCAGTCACACCGTTCGCCCGGCGACGCCGGGTGCCGATGCGTCCGCTGGACGCACCTTATGCGTCCAGTGGACGCATCACAAGGAGGGCTCGGCACGCCTGGCCTCCCTCGGGGATCCCTCGATCGGCCGCACGGACCGGCACAACGGCGGCCCTGCGGACCGGCGCATCAGGGACACATCAGTCCCCTGTCAGGCAGTCCTGCCAAGCTCGTTCACGTGAACGGCACCGGAGAGCACCACCGGGGCCGCGAGCAGGGAGAGGTGCCCGGAGCGGTTGATCGGGGACCAGCGAGCACGCCTCACGGTCGGGCCCCCCGGGGCCCACGCAGGTTCGAATCCTGCCCTCTCCGCCACAGGCAGGCGACACCCCGACAGCCGTGGGAACCGTCCGCCCGGAGCACACCGGATCACGCCCGGAGGCGAGTTCCTCCGATGCAGGTGTCGGACATGGCCGACTGGGCCGACGCTCCCATGACGGCGGGACAAGCACATCCTCCGGTCCACAGCCATCGTCTCCGCAACCCTCGCCTCCGCAGCCCTTGTCTCCACAACCCTTGTCTCCACAACCCTCGCCTTCACAGCCTCGTCGCCGTCCGAGCCGAGCCGGGCTCCCTGCTGGTCGGCTCTCGCGCAGGCCCTGGCTCATGGCATTCGCCGGCCAGGCATGCGTAGCCGAGATCGGCCCACTGTTCGGCCAGTCGTCCGGCCGGCCGTCCGGGCAGTCGTACGGCCGGCGGGTGTCGGTCATGTGGTCATGCGGATGGCGGAGAGGAGGCGGGCGCACCGCGCGGTCATGTCCTGCGCGGTCAGTTCGGGGTGGGAGATCCACCAGCCGATCAGTGCACTGACGGTCCCCGTCCACACCTGCTTGAGCGCGTCCGCGTCCAGGGGGTCGTGGTTGCCCTGGCCGCGCAGCAGAGCGGCCGTACCCGAGGCCGCGAGTTCGTCGATCGCCTCACGGTGTCGGTGGGCGGCGCGCCAGGGTTCGGAGCCCGCCTCAAGGGTCCGGTCGTAGAGCGCGAACCAGGCGTGCCGCTGGTCCTCCAGCCCGCGGAAGAGGGCGGCGAGGACCGTGTGCGGCAGCTCGCCCTCCGCTGGGCACGCCGCCATGGCCCGGTCGACCGCCGTGAGCAGGCGGGGGCCGATGTGATCGACGCAGGCGACGTAGAGGCCGTCCTTGGAGCCGAAGTAGGTGTAGAGCATCGGCTTGGTGACGCCCACGCGCCGGGCGATCTCGGCCATGGACGCCGCCGAGTGTCCACGCCTGCCGAACTCCTCCAGGGCTGCGGCGAGGATCTGCTGCTCCCGGCGGGCCCGTGGAACGCCCTTGGTGCCGGCGGTGCGGTGCTCGCCTCGCCCTCCCGGCGTCCCGCCGTCGGCCGGATCCGGTGGGGTCGAGGCTCTTGCGGTCGTCATGGCAGGACTATACGTTCCAGTAACTTACCAAGAGGTAAATTACTGGAAGGTCAAATCTCGTGGCCGACAGCACCACGCCCGATCCGTCCCCCGCCAGCCGGTCCTGGTGGGGTTGGGGCGCCGTGGACCAGGCACTGTCCGACGCCGAGTGCACCGACCTCGGCAAACTGGTCCCCGGAGCGGCGGACACCCCGCTGCCCGTACCCGACGTCGCCGCTCTCGCGCTGCCGGACGTACGCGTCCGGCCCCCCTCCGCGCTCGCCCCTCTGATGTCGGCCGCACCCCGGGACCGGGCTTCGCACACCTACGGCAAGGCGTACCGGGACGTGCTCCGGGCCCTCTCCGGGGATCTCACCGCAGCCCCCGACCAAGTCGCCCGTCCCCGGACCGAGCGGCACGTGGTCGACATCCTCGACTGGGCGGCCGAGGCCGGCGTGGCCGTCGTACCTTACGGCGCGGGCAGTTCGGTCGTCGGTGGGGTCGAGTACCGCGCGGACCCGCGCCGCGGTGTGGTGTCCCTGGACCTCTCCGCCCTGGACCGGGTACTGGAGATCGACCGGGTCAGCCGGGCCGCGCGCATCCAGGCGGGCGCACTCGGCCCGGGCCTGGAAGCCCAGCTGCGTCCGCACGGGCTGACCCTGCGCCACTTCCCGCAGAGCTTCGAGTTCTCCACGCTGGGCGGCTGGCTTGCCACCCGGGCCGGCGGCCACTACGCCACGCTCTTCACCCACATCGACGACCTCGTGGAATCGCTGCGCGTGGTGACGCCGGTCGGGGTCAACTCGTCGCTGCGGCTGCCCGGTTCCGGCGCGGGTCCCTCCCCCGACCGGCTCTTTCTCGGCTCCGAGGGGACACTCGGTGTCATCACCGAGGCCTGGATGCGACTGCAGGAGCGCCCCCGCCACAAGGCGTCCGCCACGGTGCTCTTCGAAGACGTCCATGCCGCCATGGACGCCGTGCGCGCCCTGGCGCAGTCAGGACTGCACCCGGCCAACTGCCGGCTCCTGGACCCCGGGGAGGCCGCTCTGGCGGGAGTCGCGCAGGGCGGTGCGAGCGTGCTCGTGCTCGGTGTGGAATCAGCCCATGCGCCGGTCGACGGGCGGCTGGCCGAACTCCTCGTCCTCGCCCGTGACCACGGCGGCACCCCCACGGCCACGGATTCCGCCGGTGGGGACAGCGCCGTGGGGACGTGGCGCTCGGCGTTCCTGAGAATGCCGTACCTCCGTGATGCGCTCGCCCGCATGAGCGTGGTCACCGAGACGTTCGAGACGGCCTGCACCTGGGACCGCGCCCCGGAGCTGTACGAAACCGTCCGCGGGCGGCTCGCCGAGGTCGTGCGGGAGGTGACGGGGGCGGCCGGCACCGTCAACTGCCGCTTCACCCATGTCTACGCGGACGGGCCCGCGCCGTACTTCACCGTCATCGCGCCGGGCCGGCGCGGGGCGGAGGTGGCCATGTGGGACGAGATCAAGTCAGCGGCCATGGACCTGCTGCACGATCTCGGTGCGACCGTCACCCATCATCACGCGGTCGGACGCGACCATCGGCCGGGCTACGACCGCCAGCGTCCCGAGCCCTTCGCGCTGGCGCTGCGCGCCGCGAAGCGGGCACTCGACCCGGCCGGGATCCTGAACCCGGGCGTGCTCATCGATCCGGACGCGGGTGTGTTCAGTGACTGATCACGCGCGCGCCGCCGTGGAACACCTGCGGGACAGCTCCCACTTCCAGTGGTACGTGATACCGCTGCTCCTGCTCGTCCTGTACGTCTACGCGGTTGAGGTCGAACGCCGGAACTGGCACGTCTTCTTCGCCGGCCTGGCGCTGTGGGGCGCGGACTGGTTCAACGAGATCTGGAACGCCCTGGTGTTCCACTTCACCGGCCGGGCGCCGGTGTGGGGAGCGAGCGGCAACAGCGCCTACCAGATCCTCATCGGACTCAACATCGAGATCTGCTTCATGTTCGCCGTCATGGGCATCGTGGCGGCCAAGCTGCTGCCGCCGCCAGGCACACGCATCCTGGGCCTCCCGAACCGCCCGGTCCTCATCACGGTCAACTCGGCGGCGTCAGTGGGGGTGGAGGTGCTGCTGCACAAGGCCGGAGTCCTGACCTGGGACTGGCCGTGGTGGCAGGCCGGGTTCCCCTTCCTGATCTTCCTGATCGGATACGTCCCGTTCTTCACGGTCTGCTTCCTCGTCCACGACATGCCGGCCGTACGCACCAAGGCAGTGGCCGTGGGAGCCCTTTGGGGAATCGACGTGGCGGCGCTCGCCGTCTTCGGAGCCCTCGGCTGGCTGTGACATCGGTACGTGGGCGGTGCTCCCAGCGGTCTTCTCCGCGGCGCCCGGGCACCGGGGCAGACAGAGGCCACCAGAGAGTTGAACGCGTTCAAATTTCCTGTCACGATACGTCTTGCCACCCGGAGGGTGCTGACGAGAGGACGACAGTCATGACGAGTTCGCTGCTCATGCCCTGGGGCCGCGCCCGCACGGGCACGGCCGGTGGCGGGACGGCTGCGGGGAGTGCGGCTGCGGGGAGCACGGTCCCGACGCAGATCCTGGACTGGCGGCATCACCGCGTTGCGTCGTTGCTCCGGCGGATCGAAATGACGGTGGACTCCGGGGACACCTCGGGACCCGCCCACCGCACAGCGGTCCTGCGCCAGGCCCATCGACGCATCGCCGCGGCCGTGCAGCCGGTGTACTCGGTGCAGGACGAGCGGCCCGTCTCGGAAGTGCTCCGCCGCGGCCGCGGCTCGTGCAGTCAGCGGCTGGCCGTGCTGGAGTCCGTCGCGCGGGCATCCGGGGTGGCCACTCGGGTGCGTGGTCTGCTGGTGGACGGGAGGTTCTGGTATCCGCGCTTTCCTCGGCTGCACCGGATCGTCCCGCACCAGATTGTGCTCGCATGGCCGGAGTTCCGCCTCGAAGGCTTGTCTCCGACCGACCACCCCACCGCACCGTGGCTGACGGTCTCGGAACTCTTCGGCGGCCTGGACGAGTTGAGCGAAGGTCACGGTGATGGCTTCACCAACGCCGACGCGGAGACACTCTTCGATGCGCTGTCCAGGACTGCGATCGACTGGGACGGCGCGACGGCCTGCCCGGGCTCCGGAGCCGCGTGCGATCTCTCGGCCTATGTCCTGGCAGACCTCGGCCACTTCGACTCGCGCGACGAACTCTTCGCCCGGCACGGCCAGACCCTCTGCGGAGTGGCGAGGCTGATCGCAGAGCCCGTCCTGGGCCGCCACTCGGCAGCTGCCCAGGAACAGCCGACCAGGGCCGGGCGACGGCCGTCGGCGGCCTGACGGAGGTGGCGCAGCACCGGCACAGGGCGGCATCAAACCGTACCCAGCCACCCCGGACGAACCCGCGTGCGTCATCACGCCTGGTGGCCGAGGTGGTGGCCGGCCATCGCCAGCAGGCCGTATCAGGGGCGCGTCAGACCCCTGTCAGGAGTCCCTGCCAGTCTTGTTCACGTGAACGGCACGGGACACCCCGGGCCGGGAACAGGAAGAGGTGCCCGGAGCGGTTGATCGGGGACCAGCGAGCACGCCTCAAGGTCGGGCCCCCACAGGGCCCACGCAGGTTCGAATCCTGCCCTCTCCGCCAGTACGGTTCCGGACGCGCACCTCAAGCTGTGCCGGGCGGCGCCCACGGCTCATCGGGCGGCGGCGGGCCCTCCAGGGCGCTGCGGAACTTCTCCTTCAGGCTCTTGGGCGGCGCCTCCTTCTCCTCCTGTGCATGCACGAGCCGCGCCGTGGTCACCCGTATGTGGCACTCGCGGTGCCGCTGTCTCACAAGCACCACCCACGCGCCGTCCCGGGTAAGGAAGGCATGCCGCGCCGGCTTGTCCCCCGGCCGGGCATGCCGGGCAAGGACTTGTGGCACGTAGTGCAGAGCCGCGTCCTCAGCCACTGCCGCGGCCCGCGCCTCGTCCCCCTCGACGTGATGCGTGCCCACCAGCCTCCAACGATGCAGCCTGAGTTCCACACCCTCAACGCGCTCTGTCACTCGAGTGTCCTCCTCGATGAGGACGTACCACTGAGCAGTCATGGCCGGTGCCTATCTGTCTTCCGGGGCCGGGCGGGCCGATGAGCGGTCGCATGAGCCCCACAGAGTTCATGGGCGCGTTCGCTCCACAATCAGCATGAAGATCGTACTGGCAGTCCGGCCTCAAGTCCGGTTTTCTGCTTCCGGCTTCCGGCTTCCGGCTTCCGGCTTGGGGACGGGAGCACAGCGGCTCTCGGAACGGTCTCAGGGTCCGTCCGGCCGATCGCGACCGATTCTCCCGCCACTCGTGGACCACACACGGACGACAACGGCAGATGCCGAAGGCAGCGAACACCTACTGCTCCAGTGCGACTTCGTGCTCTGGCTAGGCGTCGAGATAGTGGTAATCCCCATCCGGTCGGCCGATCACCAGGCCGCCGTTGTGGACCCTCCACTCGCTCATGCCGTCGACGTCGTGGCTGACCAGAAACAGCCCCCGGGGCCTCTCGTCGTACTCGTCATCCTGGTAGGAAGGCGGGATCCGGGCGATCTGACGCAACCTCTCCTCGAACCAGTCGAGGGACACCGCGCGGATGTCGCCCCCGTAGAAGGCCCACCTGACGTAGTTGTACTGGCGAGCGGGGAAGGCCCAGCCCCCGCTGTAGGTGCGCTCCGGATCGTCTGCTTCCACGATCTCCTTGATCCGGGCCAGCTGTCCGTCGTCGCACTCCAGCCAGCCCCTGACAGAGACCATGGTTCCCACGACGGTTGCTCCTCATTCGTGTGGCGCGCTGCCCTGGCGCACGGTTCCGATGCGCTTGCACGCTAGGGGTGACCTGCTCGGTCGCGCAAAGGGATTGACAGGTGGACCGGCCGCCTCGGGCGAGAGCGCGCCGTCCCCATGCGGTCGGCCCTCGCGATCTTGCGCTGGGCCCGGGTGAGTATGAGAACGGCCAACATGGGGACCCCTACTGCGGAGAGAGCGGCTTGCTCCCGGGCGCGGCGGGGTGCGCGGCACCCGGCCGGCGGTGAGCGTGGCCGTGGTCGGACGATTCAGGCAGTGGGGTCGTATGTCCTGTACCCGTTGGGCCGGCGCTCGGGTCGGAGCAGGCCCACCCGCTCGTAGTAGCGCAGCAGGCGTTCGCCGGTCCCGGTTCGCTGTGCCGGCTCTCCGATGAGCACCGTACGTTCCTTCCTGCCCACTTGACCTTCCAACGGTGTCACGGAGCAACAGTTGGTGCGTCGGCCGCATTCCAGCGAGCCGCTCCGTCCCGGAGGAATTGCGAGCGGGCCACCCCTCCTGGTGAGGTACGTGACCGGGTGCTCGGCGAAACCCTGGGGCAGCTCCTGGGCATCCTGTGGACCTCAGGCGGTCGCCAGGGGCTGTGCGCGGGCGATGAGGAGGGCGACGTCGTCGTGGCCTGCGGGATCCCGCAGTTGATGAAGGAGCCGGTCGCACGTCTCCTCCGCGGAGCCGTAGGGCGGTGACAGCAGACGTAGGAGGTCCTCCAGGCGTGCGTCGATGGGGTCGTCGCGGGTTTCGACGAGTCCGTCGGTGTACAGGACCAGTTGATCCCCGGGTGCCAGGTCGAGAGTGGTGGCCTCGAAGGGGACGCCACCGACTCCGAGCGGCGTGCCGGTGGGAAGGGACAGCAGCTCGGGAGGCCTACCGGCCCGCATGAGGACCGGGGGCATGTGGCCGGCGCAGGCCACGTGCAGCCGGGCGGCGTGCGGGTCGTAGACCGCGTACACGCAGGTGGCGATGTAGGGGTCCAGACCGCGAGTGATCTTGTCCAGGTGGACGAGGATCTGGGCGGGGTCCAGGTCGAGGTCCGCGAGAGTGGAGGTGGCGGTGCGCAGGCGGCCCATGGTGGTCGCGGCCGGGATACCGCTGCCCATGACGTCGCCCACCGCGAGGGCGGTGCGGTCGCCGTCGAGCGGGATGACGTCGTACCAGTCGCCGCCGACCTCGCTGAAGGCCTGGGCCGGACGGTATCTCGCGGCGACTTCGAGACCGGGATGGCGGGGCGAGAGCTGCGGGAGCAGGCTGCGCTGAAGGGTCTCGGCGGCGCTGCGGATGTGCTGGTGCAGGACGGCGTTGTCGATGCTCAGCGCGGCGCACGAGGCGAGCTCGCAGGCGAGCGCGAGGTCGTCCTCGTCGAAGGGCAGAGGATTGCGGGCGCGGGCCAGGCCCATGACACCGATGATGTGTCCGCGGGCGATGAGGGGAACCGCCATGTCGGTGTGGACGCCGGCCCGGGCGAGCATGGAGGCGCCCTCGGAGTCGGCGGCGATACGGGTGACATCGCCGCGGTCCAGGTGGGTGATCAGAAGCGGGCGGCGGGTGCGGATGCAATGCGTTGCCGGGTGGTCGGCGTGATACGTCGTCAGGCGGCCGGGCGGAATGAGCGCTTGAGCGGCGTCGGTGGGATAGGCGGTCTTCACGGCCATGGCGCGGAACAGCGCCGGGCCCTCGCCGACGTCCGTGCGCCCCGTCTGCAGGACGGAGTCCAAGAGGTCCACGGCGGCCATGTCGGCCAGGTCGGGCACGAGGACGTCCGCCAGTTCCTGCGCGGTCCGCTCCACCTCCAGGGTGGTACCGATCCGGGCCGAGCCGTTGGCGATCAGCCGCAGGCGACGCTGGGCGCGCTCGGCTTCCTGGGCCGCCTGGTACCGGTCGGTGACGTCCACGACCACGTTGGCGATGCCCAGCACATGCCCGTGGTGGTCCTCCAGCCGGTAGAACGACAACGTCCAGGCGTGATCGTGGTCCGGGTCGGCGGGAGTGCGGCCCACCAGCTGCCTGCCCACCACTGGAGCGCCGGACGCCAGGACCTGCCGCATCGCGCTCTCCGCGGCCTGGAACGGCTCACCGGGCAGGATCTCGCGGAAGGCCCGGCCGATGTGGTCGGCCTCGGAAACGCCGTGCATCCACGCGAGGGCCGGATTGACGACCACGTAGCGCAGGTCGGCGTCCAGGACGGACAGTCCGATCGGTGCCTGGGTGACCAGCCGGGTGGACAGTGCCAAACTGCGTTCCACCTGGCGCAGTGTGGACCGGTCGGTGCCCAGCGCCAGGGCGTAGTGGTCGCCGATGTTGTCCGTCAGCCGCATGTTCCGGAACTCGACCATCCGGGTGCTGCCGTCCTTGTGCCGGACGGGGAACGCCCCGGCCCAGCCCCGGCCGGTCTCCATCACCTCGGCGAACAGCCTGATCGCCGCGTCCCTGTTCTCCGGGTGGAGGAGCAGCGGCGCCGCGTACTGCCCGACCGCCTCGCCGCGTGCGTAGCCGAACAGCTCCTCGGCCTGCGGACTCCACATGTCGATCCGGCCGTCGGACTCCACCAGCACCGCGGCGACACCCAGCAGATCGATCAACCCGCTCGGGCCCGACGTCCTGTCCTCCGGACGATCCGAGTAGTCCGGACGATCCGAGTGCTCTGGACGATCCGATTGCTCCGCATGCTGGGACTCCTCCGGACGATCCGGGCGTTCCAACCCCTCCGGGCGATCCAACTCCTCCGGACGATCCGGCCGCTCCGGCTTTCCCGGCCTTTCCGGCCGCTCCGGCCGCTCCGGCTTCTGCGCCTTCTCCGGCCGCTCCGGGCGCTGCTTCGCTCGGCCCATCGCACTCGCTCCTTCCGCCCGCCGACCTCTCCGGCGCACCGTCTCAACGCAAGGGGCAGATGAAGCGGTCTTCCTGCAGGTCAGCAGCCCCCCATCCACGATGCGGCACGGGAACCTTCGGCGGCCAGGGGGACGCGCCGGAGAACGCGCCGCGTCTGCGCTCGATCCCCGCTTCCCGGCCGCCCGCGGAAGATCACCGACTACGTGGACAGCGCCCGTGCTCTCGTACCGCGCCACCGCCCGGCAGCCGGGGAGACGCCGGTCAGGAAACGCAGCTGCCGCGCCACGCGGTCCTGCGCGCGCAGCCATGCCGTCCTGGGTGCACAGCCCCGCCGGCCTGGGTGCACAGCCCCGCCGGCCTGCGCGCGCACCCGCCCAGCGCGGCCCCGAAGACACACCGCAGGCTATGTGAGACCGTGGTGCCAGGAAGGACGCCCGCGGATGCGGCCGACACCATGGGTCTCAGGGATCTGGCCAACGAGCACCACGAGGATCCGTTCGGCATCACGTCTGCTGCCGTCATCCTCGTGGATACGGACGGCCTGATCCGCTACTGGAACCGGAAGGCGGAAACCCTTCTCGGTCACCCGGCGCCCGATGTACTGGGGCGGCCCGCAACCACCATCCTCACGAGCGAGGGCACACTGGCGTCCGCGCTGGCTTCCGCGCTGTCCGCCGCCGAGCGGGGCGGTGAGGGCTGGGAGGGTCTGGTCACCGCGCATCACCGTTCGGGCCACTCGGTCGAGCTGGCCCTGCGGGCATGCCCGCTGCACGCGGAGCAGGGCACCGCCTGGCTCGTCGTGGCCTGCGACGCCGCCGACTCACGCCAGTGGGAGCTAGACCAGGCAGTGGTACGCGGCCTCCTGGAGGAGTCACCGATCGGCATCGCCGTCCTCGACAGCGAGCTCCGTTTCCAGTGGGTGAATCGGGTGCTGGCCACCATGGAGGGTCTCCAGCCCCGTCACGGGTCGGACCACACGGCCGTACCCACGGGACAGGTACCGCCCGCCGTGGACTGGCAGGCCCGCCAGGCGCTGATGTCAGGGCGGGTCACCCCGGCCGTCGAGCATGTGACGCCCCAGCACGGCATGTCCCGCCGGAACTCGCAGGGCCGCCTGCGCCTCCGCTCGTCGTTCCCGCTGAAGGACTTCGACGGCAAGACGCTCGGGGTGTGCCACACCGCCGTGGACTTCACCGCACAGGACCGGGCGCGTGAGCGGCTCGCCCTGGTCAACGAGGCGGCGCAGCGCATAGGCACCACCCTTGACCTCGACCGCACGGTGCAGGAGCTGGCCGAGGTCCTCGTGCCGCAGCTCGCCGACTTCGTCGCGATCGACCTCTTCCATGGCGTCCTCGCGGCCAAGGACCTCACCCCCGGGCCGGTCACCGGGGGCACGCTGCAGCGGGCGGCCCACCTGTCGATCCATGAGGAACTGCCGGAGGCGATCGTCCCCATCGGGCAGCCCACCAAGTATCCGCCGAAGTCCCCGCAGGAGCGCTGCCTGACCACAGGCCGGCCGATCCGCGATCCGGTACTGTCCCCGACGACCTGGTGGCTCGCAAGTGATCCGCAACGCCTGGCCAAACTCATCCGTCTCGGTGTGCACACGCACCTCGTGGTGCCGCTCCGGGCACGGGGCGTGACCATGGGAGCCGTGACGCTGCTGCGCTGGCAGAACCCCAACCCGTTCGACGAGGACGACCTGCTGCTGGTGGAGGAGCTGGTCGCCCGCGCCGCGGTGTGCGTCGACAACGCCCGGCGCTTCGTCCGTGAACACAACGCGGCCCTCACCCTGCAGACCAGCCTCCTCCCGCCCGACCTGCCCGATCACTGCGCCGTCGAGGTCGCCTACCGCTATCTGCCGACCGACGCCGAGGCCGGCGTGGGCGGTGACTGGTTCGACGTCATCCCGCTGTCCGGAGCTCGCGTCGCCCTGGTCGTGGGGGACGTCGTCGGACACGGCATCCACGCCGCCGCGAGCATGGGCCGGCTGCGTGCGGCCGTACAGACGCTCGCCGACCTGGACCTGCCGCCCGACGAGCTCCTCGCCCACGTCGACGATCTCGTCCTGCGCCTGGCGGAGGAGGCGGAAGCGGTCGAGGACGGCCCGGTGGTGGTCGGCGCGACCTGTGTCTACGCCATCTACGACCCGATCTCGCGAAAGCTGAACGTGGCGCGCGCCGGACACCCCACTCCCGCCATCGCCCACCTCAGCGAGCCCGTGGAGCTCCCCGACATTCCCGCCGGCCCGCCTCTGGGGCTGGGGGGTCTGCCCTTCGAATCGGCCGAGATCGAGCTGGAGGAGGGCAGCGTCGTCGCCCTCTACACCGACGGCCTGATCGAGGCTTCGGACCGCGATGTCGATGTCGGTTTCGAGCGGCTCTGCTTCGCCCTGGCCCATCCCGACCGGCCGCTGGAGGAGATCTGCGACACGATGGTCCGCATCCTGCTGCCCGACCACCCTCACGACGACGTCGCTTTCCTCATCGCCCGGACCCGCGCCCTCGCCCCCGACCGCGTGGTCTCCTGGGAGGTGCCCGCCGATCCCCGGGCGGTGCACGAGGCGCGCGACAACACCGCCCGGCAGCTGGCCGCGTGGGGGCTGGAGGACGTCGCCTACACCACCGAGCTGATCGTGAGCGAGCTGATCACCAACGCCATCACGCATGCCGACGGGCCGATCAGTCTGCGGCTGATCCTCGAACGGACCCTCATCTGTGAGGTGTCGGACGCCAGCGGCACCTCGCCCCACCTGCGTCGCGCCAACAGCACCGATGAAGGAGGACGCGGTCTCTTCCTGGTCGCGCAGGTCGCCCAGCGCTGGGGCACGCGGTACACCGCCACGGGCAAGACCATCTGGGCGGAACAGCAGCTGCCGGGCACGGGTCCCTACTGAGAACCCCCGTGTGCCCGCATCTGCTGAGCCTCCGCCCGTCTGCGGAACCGTATCTGCGGAGCCCTCCGCCCGTCGGCGGCGCCGTGCCCGTCGGCGGCGCCGTGCCTGCCGGCGCTGCGCCGGCTGCCGGTCCACAGCCGGGCTGGGGCGGCTCAGAGCCGTGCGAAGGCGCGAGAGATGGCGGCGAGCTGGGACGCAGCGGCGTCGGTGCTGGTGGCGTCGCCGAGGGGGAGCGGTTCTGCCGCGGGTTCCGCTGCTCGCAGGGGGCCGCGCAGCGCGACGGCTACCCGTAGGGCCGAGGTGTGCACGGCGTCGCTTTTCGCAGCGTCGAGGGCGAGGCGGGGGCGCAGCAGGAGCAGTCCGTCGTGGATCTCGATGACCCGGCGGTAGAGGGCGAAGCGGAGCCGGCGGGGGGTGAGGGTGCCCAGCAGGTGACGTCTGTCCGCAAGGGCCGTCTCGGGAAATGCCCGGTGCAGCGCGGACCACAGTGGGGCCAGCGCCCGGTAGGTGCGCAGGCACCAGCACCAGTGGCGCACCGCGGGCCATGCGGCCGCGCTGCCTCCGGCGGCCACCACCACCGTGCACAGCAGGCCCAGCGCCACGGATACGGCGTCGTCACCGTCGGTGTGCCGGCCGGTGAGCAGGGCGAGCCGTACGTCGTCCAGGCCCCAGGTGGTCCATGCGAGCCCCACGGCCGTCGCGGCGGTGAGCAGGCGCAGCCCCGTACGGAGCGTACGGGGGCCGGCCTGCCGGGCCTGTCGCCGGACGGTGCGGCCCAGTGCTGTCAGCTGCCAGGCGGGATAGACCACGAGCACCATGTCGTAGGCGGCCAGGACAGGCCGGTGCCGGTCGTCGACGATGAGCCAGCCGTCCAGGTAGTGGAGCTGTGCTCCGGTGAAGAGCGCGGGCAGCGCCGACAGGACCAGGCCTGCGGCGGCCCACTGCCGTCGGACCGGTCTGTCGGTCAGCAGCCCGAGATGGGAGACGGCGAGCATGCGCATGATGTCGCCGGACAGCATCGGGAGTCCCGGAAGGCCGACTTCGCGCTCGACGACGAGGGCGCTGGTCGGGGCGAGGACGAGCAGCGCCAGACCCAGGCAGAGGGCGAACCGGTGTGCCTGCCGCAGGGCGGGTGCCGGCGGCCGTCCGCGCAGCGTCACCCTGCGGTACAGGCCGAAGGTGATCAGGGTGAGTCCGCCGAGACCGGCGAGAACGTCCGTCATCACCGGCCCGTGCGGGGTGCGGGGCCGAAGAGGGGTTCCGGCTGCTCGCCGGAGGGGGCTGTGCGTGCGGCGTGTTGCAGGATCAGCGAGGCGAGCAGCTCGGCTTCCGCCTCCTGGGGTTCCGAGTAGACGGTGCGTCCCAGGACCCGCCCGACGAGTTGGCCCGGCAGGTGGGGCATCAACTGCCCGAGTCCCGTTCCACGGTGTTCGCACAGCAGGTGGGCGAGTTCGTGGACGAGGATGTGCTCGCGGTGCACCGGCGGAGTGTCGGCGACGTAGACGATGTAGTCGGCCTGGTCCGCCGTGATGAGCAGTCCGCACGGCAGACCGGACTGCCAGGCGGTGGGCATGAGTTCGATGGGCCTGCCGCGGCGTCGAGCGATCGTCGCGGCCAGTTCGGCCACATCGAACGGCACGGGCAGGTCCACCTGGGAGGCGACGGCTCTGCAGCGGCGCAGGCGCTCGCGGGAGCCACGCCACGCGCCGAAGGCCCTGGCTGCCGGAAGGGGCGTCACGAGGTGGGCCGGCGCCGTTCGGCCTCGCGGCGTGCGATGGCGTCGATCAGGTCGCGTACGGTGCCCAGCCCGTCGGGCGACAGGCTGACAGCGCGCAGGGCCAGGTCCCGTACCCCGGCGTCGCGCATGGCCGAAAGGAGAGCGACCTCTTCGGCGACCTGGCCGCTGCGGGCGTCGTCGAAGAAGTACGCGACGGGCACGTCGAAGAACGAAGCCAGAGCCTCGAGGTGACGCTTGGTCGGGTTGTCACGGCGGCCCGTGCGCAGCTGCCACAGATAGGTCGTGGAGAAGCTCTCGCCCGTCAATTCGCGGCAGGCCCGGGCCACTTCCTCGTTGCTGTAGGCAGTGCGGTCCGGACGGCGGACCGTCCGGAAAAGGCGATCTATGCGGTCAGCCAGCGACTGGTCCCCGGTCTCCGACACGGCCCCACCTCCCGTTCGCATCGCATCGTAGCCGACCCCTTCGTGGACGATCGACGCCACGGCGACAGCTGAGATGAATGAATTGGTGTCTTGATTCACGGCAGTTGACAGCCGATCGGGCGTCCAGCAGGCTTCGACCTGATCGAAGCGTGTGATCGCACAACACCTGCGAACAGAGAGGCCCACTCCTGTGAGACGCACTGTGAGACGCTCCGCGTCAGCCTTACTGACGGCCCTGCTGGCCATGTGCGCCGCCATCGCCCTGCCCGCCACGGCGCAGGCGGCCAGTCCGGGCACCTGCACGACCCACTACGACGGCCCCGCCGGGTCCGCCAGCTGTACCAATGTTTCACCGAGCACCATGTGGCGCGCCGAGGTCGGCTGCTTCTACCTCGTCGGCAACCAACCGGTCGACTACTTGGCCATCGGCAACACCGTCACCGGCAACGGCACCTCGTCGGCCCTGTGCACCCACCCGCAGTCCTGGGCCACCAAGACGATCAACGCGGTGGTCGTGGGCGTGGCCGGACAGCAGGGCCGGCTCGTCGGCTACGGCGGCAAGTGCGTCGACGTACGTCATGGCAGTTCCACCGTCGCCACCCCGGTGCAGATCTACGACTGCAACGGCACGAGCGCGCAGTGGTGGACGCTCGGAACCGACGGAACGGTCCGCGCGCTGGGCAAGTGCCTGAACGCCGTCTGGGCGGGCACCGAGAACGGGACCAAGGTGGAGATCTACGACTGCGTCCCGAACAGCCAGAGTGAGCAGTGGATCCCGCAGGCCGACGGGTCCCTGAAGAACGCCAACTCCGGCAAGTGCCTTGACGACCTGGGCTTCAACACCGCCAACAGCACCCAGCTGGGCATCTGGGACTGCAACGGTCTGGCCAATCAGAAGTGGGTACTGACCCCCTGACGCGGCACCCCCGCTCCGGGCGCCGCGGCCGGAAGGCCCGTGCGCCCGGACTCGGCTTGGAACTCCCCAGCTGAATCAGCTCGGGCGTCACCGGCGGCGGGGTTCCGCCGGCCCCGGTGTCGCCTCCAGCCGCTGGCTACGCTCGACCATCCTTGCGCAGGGTAGTGGTGAGGCGTGCGAGTCCTTGTGGTCCGTAGCCGTCGACGACGGCGCGGTCGATGACGGCCTTCGCGGCGGTGAGTACCCCCACGTCGATTCCGTGGGTCGCAGAGGTGTTGATGATGTGCGTGATGCCCGACGCCGCGGAAGCGATCGTGGATCGGTCGCCGGGGTAGTCGTCGGCCTGGATCTGCTGGGCGAAACGGGTGATCATCTCAGGCAGGAGTCCACCGATCCCGGTGGCGAATGCCGCGAACCGCTCTGGTGCGATGCCCTCGGCCGAGGAGAGTGCGAAGGCGTGCACGATCCCGTTCACCGAGGTGGCGAAGAGGTCCAGCAGGGCAACGTCGTAGGCGGACGCCCGGCCGTGATCGTCACCGAGATACGTCGCGGTGCCGCCGATGGCAGCCATCGTTGCCTCGACCGCTGCGTAGACGTCACTGGCACCGCTGTACAGGACGGCGGCGAAGGGGGTGCCGACCGCGGGAGTCGGGGTCAGGATCGCGCCGTCCAGGTAGTCGATCCCGTGTGCGGATGCCCAGACCGCCATCGCGCGGGCCTGGGCCGGTTCACCGCTGGTGAGATTGACCAACTGTCGGCCCTCCCAGCCCTCCATCGATTGCCCGAGCGTGGCACGTACCGCGCCGTAGTCGATGAGGCAGGTGATGACGACCTGTCCGGCCCGTACGGCGTCCTCGATCGAAGTGGCGAGCGTGGCGCCGCGGTCGAGAAGGTCTCCGGTCTTCCCGGGCGTGCGGTTCCACACCGTCACCGGGTGACGGGCTGCCAGGAACGCGGCGGCGAGGGCGCTGCCCATCGGGCCGAGGCCGATCACGGTGACTGGCGTGAGCTGCAAGTTTTCCTCGTCGGATGCTGTCATGCCCCGCACGCTAGACCTTCACATTGACGTGAAGGTCAAGTGCTGCTGCACTCGCTTTCATGAGGATTGGTGAGCTGTCCCGGCGGACCGGTGTGAGCCGACGCTCTCTGCGCTACTACGAAGAACAGGGGTTGCTCACGCCGGCGCGGCTGCCGAGCGGATACCGCGACTATGACGAACGCACCGTCACGACCGTGCGGCGCATCCAGATCCTGCTCTCGGCGGGACTCGGAACGTCCGCCATAGCGGAGATCCTCCCCTGCACCGTCGACGACACCGTCGTGCTGTCCGGGAGGTGCCCGGAACTCATCGACGGCCTGGCGCAGGAGCGGGATCGGATCACCACGGCGATCGACGACCTGGTCGCCGCCCGCGACATCCTCGATTCCCTCGTCGGACGCCCGTTGGTGCAGGTACGGGGCGTGCCTTCCCGCTGAGCGCTCGTTCGAGATCACG
Organism: Streptomyces sp. NPDC107581; assembly: GCF_055657175.1. Classification (NCBI taxonomy): domain Bacteria; kingdom Bacillati; phylum Actinomycetota; class Actinomycetes; order Kitasatosporales; family Streptomycetaceae; genus Streptomyces; species Streptomyces sp. NPDC107581. The sequence goes on along the minus strand of NZ_JBVKBH010000010.1, from coordinate 100,866 downwards.
ATGAGCTTCTCAGAGGGTGTTCGCTAGGGGATTCCCCCCAACTGTCCGACTTTGATTCTTCCGGCGCGGACTCGGTTCCAGGATCTCGTGGCGGCCGGGTCCGTGTCCGCGATATTGATCAAACGTGACGGAACGACGCAGGTATCCCTCGGACCTGAAGGACGATCAGTGCGAGACCCTCTGAGCGGAATCTGCCGTGACCCGGCCGCTCCCCTCCACCGGGCCGGCGATGCCGCCCTGGGTATAGTGCGGGCTCGGGGGAACGGTGACGGCCCGAACCAGGCCGACCTCGCGTTCGTCGTTCTCCGGGACCCCGGACCCTGGCGAGCCCCCGATGACCACATCACCGAGGAGGCCGTCCCATGGAACCCGTCACCCTGATCACCGGCGGCTCGACCGGGATCGGCGCCGCCACCGCCCACGCTCTGCTGAAGCAGGGTCACCGCGTGGCCGTCACCGGACGGGACGCGGCGAAGCTGGCCGCCTTCGCCGCCTCGGCCGCGGCGGGCGAGCGGCTGCTGACGATCACCGGCGACACCAGCGACGAGCAGGACGTCGCCGCCGCCGTGCGCCAGGTGGTGGACACCTGGGGCCGGCTGGACAACGTCATCGCCAATGCCGGCTTCTCGCTGCCCGGCAACCTGGAGACCCACACCCCCGCCGACATGCGCACCATGGTGCTCACCAACGTCCTGGGCCCGGCCCTGCTGGTACGGGAGACCCTGGCGCACCTGCGGGAGTCCAAGGGACGCATCGTCATCATCGGTTCGGTCGCCGGGGTGCGCAACACTCCCGGCAACCTCTACTCGGTCACCAAGTGGGCCGTCCACGCGCTGGCCGAGAACACCCGCCTGCTGGTCGGTCAGGACAGCGTCGGCGTGACCGTCGTCGCCCCCGGCGTGGTGGACACCCCGTTCTGGGACCAGCGCGGCGGCACCCCCGAGGCCCAGCCGGTGCTGACCCCCGAGCACATCGCGGACACCATCGCCTTCGCCCTCAACCAGCCCGCGGGCGTGGACATCAACCACATCACCCTGCGCCCGACCGGCCAGCTCGGCTGACGTTGGTCTGCGCCCACCCGTGAGGACGGGGTCGCCGACGGTACAGCACAGCCTTTGACGTGCCGTCACATAGGTGACTGGCGGTGCGAGGACGAAGACGCACCGCCGGTCGTCGGGCTGGTGACCCTCAGAGGACATCAACTCACGAACCGCCCTCTCAGAAGTCGCCGGCGGATGAGTGCGTGGCCGAGAGCGAGGAAGGCTTTGCGGGTGCCGTCGCGGATCTCCCAGCGGATGCGCAGCCGCCGGAACCAGTGCAAGTGGGTGGCGAGGAGGGCCTGAGCGCCGCTCGCGCCCGGGCTGCGAGTCGGTGAGCGTTCGCTGACATCCGGTCAAACAGTGGCCGACGCGCCGACGCGCCCCTTCCTCCGTCGGACACGTTGGGTGATGCTCGGGTCACCGGGGGAGATCAGAAGTCGGACGACCAACCCACGGAGGGTAAGACGATGCCTCTCGGAACAATCGCCGTGTACAACAAGGCGGACGGCGTGGGCGTCATCGCCGACGAGGACGGCGAAAGGCGCCCGTTCTCCTGCATGGAGGCGCAGACCACCCGCGAGGGTGCGCGGGTCCTCTTCGATGTCGTCGGGACGAAGGCCACCAACGTGGTCGCCGTTCGGTGATCCACCCCGATCGGCGACGCCCCGCCCCACCGCTTCGGAGGGCGGGGCGTCGTACGCTCCGGCTGTGGTGGTCGTCGGCGCGGCTGCGGTGGTCGTCCGCCTGATGGCGAAACGGCCTGGGCCGTGGGCCGCGCGGCCTTCGGTCGTCGCGTTCCGATCGTCCGTCCGGTACGCCGATGCCGCCGCGTGGCCGCCGCGCGGTACCGGGCTCCGCCGGGCGGCAGATCCGGCGACACTACTGTCATGGACCTGCTGTCATTGCGATATTTCCAGGCGGTGGCCCGTCACCAGCACATCAGCCGGGCCGCGGAGGAACTCCGGGTCGCCCAGCCGTCGGTGAGCCGGACCATCATCCGGCTCGAGTCGGAACTCGGTGTGCCGCTGTTCGACCGCCAGGGCCGCCGGATTCGGCTCAACGACCACGGCGCCGCTTTCCTGGTCCGGGTCGACCGGGCGCTGGCCGAGCTCGACGACGCCTGGCGGGAGATGGCCGATACCGCAGGTGCCGGTCCGGGCCGTGTCGCCGTCGCCGCCGAGACACTCTTTCAGCTGGCCGGGGTGCTCACCGCCTTACGCGCGCTCCGCCCCGGGGTGAGAGTGCGCCTGTTCCAGGCGCCGCTGGATTCGATGCGACGTCATCTGCGGTCGGCCGAGGTCGATTTCGCGCTCGCCTCCCAGCCACTGGCCGGGCCTGAGTTGTGTTCGGTGGAGCTGGCGCGGGAGGAGGTGGTGCTGGCCGTGCCACGCGGGCATCCGCTGTCCGTCCGGGAGCGCGTCACGGTGGCCGAGCTGGCCGACGAGGAGTTCGTCAGCACGCGTGCCGGTCACTGGCAACGCGCCCTGTTGGAGCGGCTCTTCGCCCGGGAGGGCATCGCACCACGGGTGGTCTGCGAGGGCGACGAAGCAGCCGCCACCCCGGAGCTGATCGGCGCCGGGCTCGGTATCGGTCTGATACCGGAGGTTGCCCGGCGGGCCCTCCGCGAGCACAGCCCGGTGGCCTGGCTACGGCTGGACGCCGCTGACTGTCACCGGACGCTGACCCTGGTCTGGCGCCGGCACGCCTATCTCTCCCCCGCCGCCCTGGATTTCCGCCGACTGGCCGTAGAACGGCTCATGCCCGACGAGTCATGAGCACATGGCAAAACCGGTCGTGGTAGGCATGAGGGGTCGGGACTAGCGTCAAGGGCGTCCACCGGTTCCGACAAGGGAGAACAGCAATGAGCCAGCAACGCGCCGCCGCGGAAGCCGGTTTCAGCGGCTATGTGGAGGCCATCCTTCAGGTTCTGTCCGCCGAGCCGTCGCGGGCGGTCATCACGACCGCCGAGGGGCAGGTGATCAGCGCGGCGGACTTCCGGGACCAGGTCTACAGACTCGGCGCGGAGCTGGCGCAGCGTGGGGTGGGCCTCGGCACCACGGTCACCTTGCTCACCGGCAACACCGCCGAGGCCCTCGTCGCCCGCTATGCCGCCAATCTGGCCGGCGCCCGGGTGGTCGCCCTCTACGAGGGCATGAGCCCGCCGATCATGGCCCGCGTGATGACGAGCGTGGACTGCTCCCTCCTTCTGGTGGACGGGCAACGGCAGTCAACTGCACGGGAGTTGCGGCAGCTCCCCGACACTCCGCAGGCACTCTCCCTCGGCCCGAGCGGCTTCGCCGAGGACGTACTGGCCATGGCCGCACGGCGCCCGGCACAGCCGATGGGCGGCCTGGTGGGCCCGGACGACGACTGGTGCATCCGGCACACCGGCGGAACCACCGGAATCCCCAAGGGCATCCGCATGAGCCACAGCTCCTACCGGCGAAGCCTGGACCACCCACTCGCCAACGCCGGCGACCCGCCTCGCTATCTGGCCTGCACCTCACTCGCCCACCTCGCCGGAGTCCTGGCCGACATGACGCTCCATCAGGGCGGCTCCGTGGTCCTTCGCCACGGTTTCGAGCCGGGGGACGCACTGGCCGCGATCGAACGCGAGCGCATCACCCACACCTGGCTGCTGCCGCCACTGCTCTATCGACTGCTGGACCACCCGGACCTGCCCGCCACCGATCTCTCCAGCCTGTGCCGGATCACCTACGGCGGCACCGCCGCCTCACCCGCCAGGCTGCGGCAGGCGGCCAAGGTCCTGGGACCGGTGCTCTACGGCCTGTACGGCCAGGCCGAGGCGCAGCACATCACCGAAGCGGGCCCCGCCGAGCAGGAGCGGACGGGCCGAGGCGGACAGCTGACGGTCGGTCGGGCCCTGCCCGGCGTGGAGATCGCCATCCGGGACCCCGACGGCACCACCCTGCCGCCCGGGGAACGGGGCGAAGTACAGGTGCGCTCACCCTATGTGATGCACGGGTACTGGAAGCAGCCGGAACTGACCGCCGAGGTGCTGCGCGACGGCTGGGTGCACACCGGTGACGTCGGCTATCTCGACGAGGACGGCTACCTCTACATCGTGGACCGGATCAAGGAGATGATCATCGTCGTCGGGGGCCATGTCTATCCGGCGGAGCTGGAGGACCTGCTGCTGAGCCATCCCGCCGTCGCCCAGTGCGCGGTCTACGGCAGCCGGGACGAGGAGTCGTTGGAACACGTCCACGCCGCCGTGGTGCCGGCCGCCGGGCTGCGGCCTTCGCTGGACGAGATCCGGGACTTCGTCACTGCCCGTAAAGGGAGCCTCTACGCTCCGGATGCCCTGCACCTGGTGCCGGCCATTCCACTGACGGCGGCAGGCAAGCCGGACAAGCGGCTGCTGCGTTCCCGGCTGTCCGACTGAGCCGCGGCGGGGGCCGTCTGGTGGCACCTTCGCCGTCCAGGGCCGCGAGGGGGCGGCGTGGGGTGGGGTGGGAATCAGGCCTGGATCGGGGTCGGGACCAGGTCAGGACAGGGGTCGGAGTCGGGCCGGGACCGAGGCCGGCGTCAGGCCTGAGTGAGCCCCGGGCCGGGCCGGACGGGTGCCGGAGAGCGTCGGGCGGGCGTCCGGAGGGGGCGAGCCGGGTGCTCGAAGAGCCTCCGGAGAGGGTTCAGGCGGGTGCTCGGAGGGGCCCGGAGAGGGTCAGGCGGGTGCCCGGAGGGGGCTCAACAGCGTGACGCGACCCATAGGACGCACATCACGTCCTACCCCCGATCGTAGGACCACCCCACCCCGAACAGCACAGAAAACCCCCCAACAGGCACAAAACAGACATTCATCCGAAGCCGGATAGTACGTCACACCATTGCGCACCACCCCACCCCCCGCTAACCATGGCTGTCGTTGCCGGGAGCCACGAGACGGACCGAGCACAACCACCACAACCAAGCCCGCTCCGCCCCGCAGCACGGGACCCCCCATCCCCACGCCACCGGAACCCCCCACCGGCCGGCACCCCGACACCCACAGGAGACCCCACCCCCATGGCCACCACCCACCGCACCACCCGACTGCGCACCCTCACCCTCACCGGCCTCACCACCACCGCCGCCGCAGCCGCCGCCCTCACCCTCATCCCCACCACCGCCCACGCCGCCGAACCCACCCACACCACCACCACAACCACCCACGACAACAACACCACCCCCAAAACCAACACCAGCAACAACCTCGACGGCTGGATCAAGCAGTCCCTCGCCATCATGAAGGCCAAGGGCATCCCCGGCACCTACGACGGCCTCCACCGCAACATCATGCGCGAATCCGGCGGCAACCCCAACGCCCAGAACAACTGGGACGTCAACGCCCAGAAGGGCACCCCCTCCAAGGGCCTCCTCCAGGTCATCGACCCCACCTTCAACGCCTACCACGTCACCGGCACCGCCAACAGCACCACCGACCCCGTAGCCAACATCACCGCAGCCGCCAACTACGCCGCCCACCGCTACGGCTCCATCGACAACGTCAACTCCGCCTACTGAACACCGACTTCAGCGACGCACGACGGCTGTCAGCACCCGGCTCGCCCGGCCACAACATGACAGCCTCCGGACACGAGCCACGACTTGACCGTCCGGAAAGGCGAACGGACGGCGGACGGCAGAGCCGCCGACCCGGCCTTCACACCCCTCGGTGACCGCCACCTCGACACACAGGCCGACCAACCCCCGGCCGAGTCGACCCCGGCCCACGCGAACACGCCCCTGGACCAGCGGTACGGCACGACGCACGACGTGGACCGAAGCTTGGCTCGGGCCCCAGGACCACTGATCCCTGAGGCAGCCCGCCCGCTCGTCCACGTCCCGATGTGGCGGGAAATGAAGCAGACCCCCCGTCGACCCGCGAGGGCCGCCGCAGAGGCGGAGACGGGTGCGGAACTTCCACGCGATGCCCTCCAGGCCCCGGCGTTGATCGGCCCACCGGTCCGCCCCTACGGTGGCGGCGCACCTGCGTGATCGTCTGCCCAATCACGGCCCCACTCAGTCGAGGTGACCTCGTCGAGACACATGACCGGCGAGCCGTGCCCAGCAGTCGATGAGTGGCGAGATGAGTACAAGTGAGGCATACGGGAACTCGCACGCTGTGTACCACTACTCCCTGAGGAGCGTGCACCTATGTCCACAGGAACGCTTCTGGCGATCATCATTCCGATCGTGGTGGTGATCGCGCTGGCCGCCGCGGTGGCCTCACTGATGATGCGCCGCCGTCACCTCCGCGAGCGTTTCGGCCCGGAGTACCAGCGGACCGTCGAAGGATCCGACAGCCGACTCGCCGCCGAGCGTGAGCTCAGGGCTCGCGAGAGGCGGCACGACTCGCTGGAGATCAAACCGCTGTCCCCCGCCTCACGGGGCCGCTACGCCCAGAAGTGGAACAGCGTCCAGGAGGAGTTCGTCGACGAGCCGGAGACTGCCGTGCACGATGCGGACCGGCTGGTCGCCTCCCTGATGCAGGAGCGCGGGTACCCGACCGAGGGGTTCGAGCAGCAGATGAAGGACCTCTCGGTGGAACACGGCCGCACCATGGAGCACTACCGCGCCGCGCACGAGGTCGAGTCCCTCAGCACCGGCGGCCCGGCGACGACCGAGCAGTTGCGGGGTGCGATGGTGCACTACCGCGCCCTCTTCGACGAGTTGCTCTCCGACGGCGGAGGCCGTGCGCAGCACGCGCGCGCCTGACGCCGACCACCTGCATGAAGGAACGCCATGCACAGCAACGAGAAAACGAATCGCAGTACGGCCGCCCTTTCCACCGAGGACCTCGCCCAGCCGTCCGGCGCCACCGCCGGAACGCGGGAGGCGGAGGGAACCGCCTCAAGGGTCCCGATCTACCCGGGCGAGAGCACCGCGCCGGCCGAGACGAAACGCCCGGACCGTAGGTCCGAGGGCGTGTCCGAAGCCGAGGCCGCAGCCCCGCCCGCGTCGGACTCCCCGGTCACCGAGCGCGCGCCGGCCGCGTCGGAGTCGCCCGGCACCGAGGGTGCCCCTGCCGCGTCGGGCTCTTCAGCCTCCGACAACGCCCCGGGCGGGATGGACGCGACTCCGCAACTACTGGCGGACGACGAGGAGCACCGCTACCGCGACCGCTGGCAGGAGATCCAGAGCAAGTTCGTGGACGACCCCCGTGACGCCGTGCACGACGCCGATGCCCTCGTGGCGGACGTCATGCAGACCCTGGCGGCTGCCTTCGCCCAGCACAAGAAGGACTTGGAAGGCAAGTGGAGTCAGGGCGAACGCGTGGACACCGAGGAATTGCGCGGGGCGCTTCGCCGCTACCGTTCCTTCTTCAACCGGCTGCTCAGTACGTGAGTTCCGTCGAGGGCGCGGTTCCGGCAGCACGTCGGAGCCGCGCTCTCGACCTGTTCCCGCGTGTGCTCAGCGCTCGGACCGGGCCTGCTCGATCAGGCCCGCGCGTTCAGCCTCGTCCCTGACCAGCATCGACAAGAGCGAGGCCACCGTGAGGCCGGCCTCCGCGGGGTGGCGCAGCACCCGGCTCGGATCGATCTCGTATCTGTTGACGCGCCCTTGGCGGGTGTGGGAGAGGTAGCCGTCCCGCTCCAGATCAGAAATGATCTTCTGAACAGCTCGCTCCGTGAGCCGACAACGCGCCGCGATGTCACGGATGCGCGCGTTGTGGTTGTCGGCGATGCTGGCCAGCACACGGGCATGACTGGTGAGGAACGTCCACCCCGTATGCGGCTCCGGCACTCCATCCACTCCCACCATGACCAAATCGTACGGCCGGAAGGTCACCTCTTCCAAAGGCCGGGCGGTCGCGCCTGAAAAGAACGAAACAAAATTCATGTACATCTTGACGTGTAAGCCGGGAGCGGGCAAGGCTGGGTGTAGGGACACGGGAGTACCCACCGAGAGGCAGTCATGCCGGAGTCGCCCTACGAAACGCAGTCGATGAGCGGGGACGGCTTCGCATGTTCCGGAACACGCACTGCGCCGTCGGTCACCACGCATCGTGACGGCGGCCGTGTCCTCGTCGCCCTGAGCGGGGAGTTCTGCCTCGACGACAGCGAAATGCTCGAACGCACGCTGCGGGCCGCCCTCGACGCGCCGGGCCAGGGTGCGGACGTGGACCTCGGCGGGGTGAGGTTCTGGGACTGCGCCACGCTCAACGTGCTTCTGAGCGCCCGTCGCCAGGCGCTCGCCATGGGCAAGACGATCGCGGTCACCGCTGTCAGTCCCATCGTGGAACGCCTGCTGACCCTCACGGACACCCACACGCTCCTCGTCTCGCCTTCGCACGAGGCTGCGGCCGCACCTTCCGACGGGCCCGAGCGGCCGCGGACCGACCGGTCCGCGCGGCCGCGAACGGATTCCGGCGACGGCCTCCGACCGGAGGTCGTCCAGCTTCGCCGAGCCGTGCAGACCGGTCCGGAGATCGACCTGGCCCGGGGCATCCTCATGGCATCCTTCGGCCTGAACGCCGACGAGGCGTGGGAGGTACTGGTCATGGCCTCCCGGAGCGCCGACACCAAGCTGCACCGCCTGGCCAGAGACGTGGTGACGACGGTGAACGGGGCTCCGCTGCCGGAATCGGTGCAGAGGCATCTCACCGCGGCCGTCGCCCAGGTCAACGCCGCCGACGGCCGCCGTCCCCACGCCGCCGGCGACCACGGCCGTTAGAAGGCCGGTGCGCCCACGGCGCCGGGCTCGGCGAGTGAGTCGTCGATGACCACGCACAGGGCCCCTTCGCATCCCAACCGACCATCAGGACGTCGAAGTTGAACGCCGTGCGGAGACTCTCCTCGCGGACGTACGCGGCGAGCCGTGTGTCGGCCCTGACTCGAAGGGGCGGTCCCCCACGTCTGCAACCGGACGCCGTCCGGAGCAGGTGCGGCCCAGTGGAGTGGCCTACGGGACGATGCGCTTGACCGCCCCGTGCTCGGGGTCCCCGTACTGCGAGATCAGCTGCTCGTCGCTCATACGGTCGACTTCCTCGCTTCGCTGGACGGGAAAGATCACATGGGTGTCCTTGTCCGTCCAGTACTCGACGACGCGATGCGTGGCGGTGGCTCGGCTCATGATGTGCTCCCTTGCGGCGCGTGCGGTTCAGGGTGCGTCTGTGCACGTTGAGGGGTCAATAGGAAATGGGGCTTCCGTTTTGAAGAACGGAGGCGTAGGTTCCGTTTACCCCGCGTCGGCGCCCCTTCAAGGCGTCGGCCCGCCGGTCCCGGGACGGCGGGCCACGCGGGGGCCAAGCGCAGGTGAGGATGTTCACACGCCTCCTGCCCCACGCGCCGAGGCCAGGCCGGCCTCGGCCTCAGCCCCGAAACCGCTGCAGGATGCCCTGATCAGGACATCTCCTGTGCATGGCGGGTGTTGAGGCCGCGCAGGAGCGGGTGTCGGGGCCGCACAGAAGCGGGTGTCGAGGCCTGGTTCCACGTCCGGCGGGTACTCGTCCGCAGCCCTGGAAGTGGGCTGCGGTGCCGCGACCAGGCTGCCTTCATCCTGGTCTACGCCCTCGTCCTGAACCGCTGACCGAGTCGGTCACTCCTGAGTACGCCCCGACCAAGTCGGTCACTGCTGAGCGCGTCCCAACCGAGTCGGTCACTCCTGGGTGCGCCGTATGCACTCGGCGACGACGTCCCGCAGCGTATCCGCGCGCTGCTTGAGCAGCCTCTGCTCACGGGCGCCGTTGCCCCGGCTCAGCAACTCGGCCATGGCCCCCTCGGCGCGGGCCGCGTCGCCGCTCCCGGTGAGGGCGTCCCCGGTGTGCTCCAGGAACGAGCGCGCCACCTCTACGGCGGGCCGGGGCCGCATGGTCGCGGGATCGAGCAGGTCCTGGTCCAGGCCCGACCGCGCGGCCTGCCAGGCGGCCAGCCTCAGCAGGCAGACACTGTGGTCGAGCGGTGGCCTGCCCGCGCGCCATTCGCGTGCCGCGGTTTCCACCAGAGCCCGGGACAGGGTGGCGACGAGGACGGCGGTATCGGCCCGCAGGCACACGTCCGCCACCCGGATCTCCACCGTCGGATAGCGTGCGGACAGGCGCGCGTCGAAGTACGCCATCGCCTCGTCCAGGATGGCCCCGGTGGCCACCATGTCAGCCACCCGCCGGTGATACCGCTCGGCCGAGCCGAACAGCTCGGTCGGCCCCGCCGACGGCCAGCGCCCCCACACCCGGCTGCGGTAGGCGGCGTAACCGGTGTCCCGGCCCTGCCAGAACGGCGAGTTGGCGCTGAGCGCGCACAGCACGGCGAGCCACGGACGCACCCGGTCGATCACGGCCACGCCCTCCTCGTCGGACTCCACCGATACATGGACATGACAGCCACACACCAGTTGCTCCTGGGTGGCGATCCCGTACCGCTCCGCCATCCACTGGTAGCGCTCGTTCACGCTGATCGACGGGCTGACCGGCAGCGGGGAGGTGGCGAGTGCGGCGACCGAGCAGCCGATCTCGCCGGCGAGCCGCGCGGCTTCCTTGCGGCAGCGCACGATCTCGGCACCGAGGTCCGCCATATCCGCCTGCGGATGGGTGGCGAACTCCAGCATCTGCCCGAACAGCTCCTTCTCGAAGACGTCCTGTCCGGGATCGTCCTGGGCGGCATGGGCGAGGACGGCGGCCGACAGTGCCTTCGGTTCCCCGCTGTCCGGGTCGATCAGAAGGAGCTCCTCCTCCACTCCGACAGTGCGCACCTGATGCCACCCTCCTCTCCGTGCCACGAGAGCCGTGCGGCGCCCCGGGGCGGTGGCGGGTCGTACGAACCCCGACTGCCCCCAGGGAGAGCCGTCGACACCTGCGGCGTCAGGGCTGCGGACCGCTCCGGGGACGACCGGGGCGTTGCCGCCCGCGAGGGAGTCGGCCGGGGCGGGCCCGGGCCTCGGCGAGCCGTCGTTCCTGCCGTCGTTCCAGCCGTCGTTCGTCGTTCCTGCCGTCGTTCCTGCCGTCGTTCCTGGTGGATCAACGACTGTTTCGCGGGTATCACCGACTGCTTTCGCGTCCGTCATCGCCCGCGTCGAGCCGGCCCAGGCCCTCACTGCCCACGGCGTGCCGCTCCGGTCCGAAGCGAAGAACGCGCACGACGACGTCGTGCGCGACCTCGCTGACCGTCCGGCCCTCGGCGAAGGCGCGCCCGCGCATCCGGTCCAGGGCCTGCTCCGGACCCGCGCCGAGCTGCACCATCACCATGCCGACCGCTTGGTAGACCTCGCTGTGGTCGGCCTCCGAAGCCTCCATCCACGACGCCGTGCCTTCTTCACCCCCGCATTCGTCCTCGTCGTATCCGGGCTGAAGGCTCATGAGGGCGAATGTGACGGCGTGCCGCATCCAACGGGTGATCCGGAGATCACCCTCCGAGAGGCCGCCGGGCCTGTCGCGATACAGGTCGAGGGTGCCGATCGTGTTCCCGCCCGCGCCGAGCGGCAGCGAGAACACGGCCCGCACGCCCAGTCCCGTGGCCTGGTGGGCGAAGACCGGCCAGCGAAGGGAGTCCGGGCCCTGGGTGAGATCAGCTGCCACCACGGCCACGCCCTGGTCGAGCGCGGTCTGGCAGGGACCGTCTCCGAGCGTGTACTGCGCCTCCGCAAGCTGCGCGGCCGTCCGGTCGCCGGCGCACCACGTGGTGCGCATGGTCGGGTCGCCCGAGATCGACACGGAGGCGCCGGTGACAGGCAGCAGGCCCACGCAGGCGCGGCACAGCGCATCGGGAACCTCATCGGGGTGGATGCCCCGGGCAGCGGCCGAGAGGGTCTCCGTGACACGCAGCCGTTCCTCCGCCTCCGACGGTCTGCCTCCGCGGATCGGCTGCTCGGGGCCTTCAGGCGGCACCGTTCTCACCCCCGCCCTCTTCGAGCACATCAGACATGATCCACCAACGTCCCCGGCTTGAGGTCCCGGGAGACCCGGCACCTGCGGGCCTGTGTTCCAGGCCCGGAATCGCTTGCCCGTCGCGCCGACGGGACTTCCTCCGAGGGTGCGGAACCCTCAGTCCTCACCCCTGATGACGTTCGCGTCGGGGCCGGCGTGTGCGGTGGGCTCGGGGGTCGCGTCCTCACGGGGAGAGACGCACGTGCGAACGCCCTGGTCGCGCACTTGACGGGCCCTCGCCCAACCTGTCTCGGGGACGCTCGGGATGTCCTTCCGGGCAGCGCGCGCGATCACGGCACTTCAACTTCTTTCTGCGTCGGAAACTCTCAACCTCACGAGCTGAGGAGAACCGCCGTTTCGGCGGCGCCGGCTCTCAGTGGTGCGCCGACCGGGTTCCCCCGGCCGGAAGCGCAAAACTCCGGGCCGCCGCGGTACTCGGATCCCTCGACTCTCCAACGGCCGCGCACGGCGGGCCCCCGCAGAATCCTGCCGTCCGGGGCGAAGCGGGATGGCGAGTACGACGCATGGGCAGTCGGCGTCCGTGTGCCGTGGCTGCGGGGACCTCCGCCATGTCCTCGGAACCTCTCCCGGTTTCGTCCCCTCCCGTTCCCTCACGCGTGATCGTCTTCGGCGAGCGCCCGCCAGGGGTGCGGGAACCACTCCCCCGTGGGGCCGCCCCGGTGTCGCGTTTCGCGCGGGTGAATGCGGTGGCAGGGTGGGAATCGGGTGCAGGTCTGCACGGGTGGGGAGACGGAGGACGGTATGGACTGGCGTACGTTCGCCCTGCAGCTGGCGACCATGGCGCGTGATCTGTTGGCACAGGACTCGGTCGATGCCACGCTGGAGCGGATCACCCGCTCCGCCACCGAGCTGGTCGAGGGCTGCGATGCCGCCGGCGTGCTGATCCTGCATGGCGGCCAGGTGGAGTCGCTCGCCCCGACCGAGCAGCTGGTCGTGACCAGCGATCAGCTGCAGGAGCGCCTGCAGGAGGGCCCGTGTTTCGACGCGGCCCGCACCCGTCGCGGCGACCGGGTGTTCCGGATCGCCGACTTCACCGCGGAGCAGGAACGCTGGCCCGCCTACGGTCCCCGAGCCCGGCAATTGCAGCTCGGCAGCATGATGGGCTTCCTGCTGTTCACGGAGGACGAGGATCTGGGCGCGCTGAACCTCTACTCCCGCCGTCCCGGGGCGTTCACCGAGAACAGCGAGACCGCCGGCTGGCTGCTCGCCTCGCACGCCGCGGTCGCTTTCTCGAGCGCCCGGGCCAACGCCCAGATGGAACAGGCCGTGGCCACGCGGCACGCCATCGGGGAGGCCATGGGCATCCTCATGGGTGAGCATCACCTCACCGAGAAGGAGGCCTTCGACGTGCTGCGCCGTTACTCCCAGGAGAACAACGTCAAACTCCGTGAGGTCGCGCAGCGCCTCTGCGAACGAAGAAGCCTGTGATGCGGTCCGGGTGACTCCCCCGGCACTCGTCCCGAGCGAGGGGAGCCTGAGCCGGGCCGGGCCCACGGCATGCAGCCATCGGCCCCGCCCCGGTCTTCACGAAGGTTCGGCCGGCTGGCTGATGAGGAGCAGGGCGATGTCGTCGCTGCGGGGAGCGGACCGCTGGGCGTGACCGATGAGGCTGTCGGCGAGGCCGTCCATGGTCTGGATTCGGGCGTGCGCGAGCTGCTCGGCGAGGGAGGTGATGGCGTCCTCGATGTCGGTGCCGGGAGTCTCGACCAGTCCATCGGTGTACAGGGCGAGCACGGCGCCGGGCGGCAGGGGGATCTCGGTCGCGGGGTACTCGGCGGTGGGGTCGATGCCGAGCAGGATCCCGGGTGGCAGGGGCACGACTTCGGTGTGGCCGTCGGGGCGGCGCAGGAGGGGCGGGAGGTGTCCGGCAGTGGCCAGACGGGCGCGGTGCCGCGCAAGGTCGAGGTCGATGTAGAGACAGCTGGTGAACAGACCGGCATCGAGGTCGGTGAGCACGCGGTTGGTGCGGGCCAGGACTTCACCGGGAGGTGCGCCGGCGCTGGCGTGGACGGCGGTGCGGACCTGTCCCATGAGGGTGGCGGCCTGCACGTTGTGGCCCTGGACATCGCCGATGGCTGCGGCGGCGGTCGCCCTGCCGAGGCGGATGAGGTCGTAGAAGTCGCCGCCGATGCCCATGCCGCGGCTGGCGGGGAGGTAGCGGGCGGCCACGTCGAGGCCGGCGATGCGGGGCAGGGTGTGGGGCAGCAGGCTGGCCTGGAGGTTGTGGGCCAGCTGCTGTTTGGCGTCGTAGAGACGGGCGCGGTCGAGCGCCTGGGCGATCAGTCCGGCGGTCGCGGTGAGGGCCGAGCGCTCCTGCGGAGGGAACACCCGGGGCCGTTCATAGGCGAGGACCAGCGAGCCGACCGGGTGTCCGGAGGTGATCAGCGGGAGGAAGGCCCAGGCAGCCATGTCGTCCTGCTGGACTGCGGGGGGATAGGCCCGTTTCAGGTCGGTGAAGGTGGCGAAGAAGCCGGGGACACCTGTCGTCAGGACGTGCACGGCGGGGGTGTCGGAGGTCAGTGGTGCGTTGTCGAAGCGGTCCATGAGTTCGGCGGGGTAGCCGCGGAAGCCGATGATCCGCAGTCGGCCTTCGTCCGCGGCCATCAGGGCGAGTGCCTGGGCGCCGAAGGCGGGCAGGGCCTGGTCGGCGACCCTTTCGACCACGTCTCTTACGCCCACGGCCTCGGTGAGGGTGGTGGCAAGGTGCATCAGGTGGTAAAGGGCGGTGGCCCGGCCGGGTTCGGCGGCCGGCGCGGGATGCAGCAAGTGCGGCGGGCCCCAGACATGCGGTGAGGAGGAGGGGACGATGCGCACGCTGATGCCGGAGGCGTCCGGGTAGAGGTGGAAGGACAGCCAGTGGTCCGGTGGGCGCTGCGCGGTGAAGGACGTGGGCTGGCGGCTGAGGGCCGCCGCCCGGTAGCGGTCTTCGGCGTCGGGGTTGTCGAGCCACGGAAGCGCTTCCCAGGGTCTCGCGCCCAGCAGGTCGGTCATGCCGACGCCCAGGAGGTCTGCCGCGGCGGTGGTGAGGAAGGTGATCCGGCCGTCCAGGTCTAGCGCGCAACAGCCGCTGGGGAGCCGTTCGGCGAAATCGACGGCGGCCTGTGCCTCGGCCGGCCCGGCGGTGCGGGTCCGCGGCGCGGGCAGCACCCGCGGCTCGGGCCCGGCCAGCACGGGGTGGCCGCTCCTGGCGGCCTGCCGCAGGATCAGGCCCATACGGTGGCAGGCGCCCGCGATGGCTTCTCGCTCGGGTGGACTCAGCGTGGGGGCGTGTGTGCTGGGCCAGTGCAGTACCAGGCCACCCCAGACGGTCGCTCCGGTGGCGATCGGGGCGGCGGCGACGGTGAAGGGGTGGGGCAGGGCGAGTGCCATTTGCGGATAGCGGCGCGCCAGCTCCTCCTGGTCGCCGACCCAGACCAGCTCCCGTCCCCGTACTGCGTCGCTCACCGGGGTCGCGGCCACCAGCGCCACCCGTGACCAGGGCCCGGCGATCTGCCAGGAAATGCCGCCCAGCACCGCGAGCTGCAGCACCTGCCCGTGCGGCGGCAACAGGTAGACGGCGCTCACGTTGGCACCGGTGTCCCGCGTGAATTCATTCAGGACGGGGTCCAGTGCTTCCAGACCAGAACCCGCGGAGTGAGCGCCGGTGGCCACGTCGGACACGCTTCACCTCCGTGAGCAGGCCCCGGCCGATTTCCTCCGCGAGGCAGGCCCCGGCCGATGACCTCCGTACCCGCTCGAAGCGGCTGCAGGACGCGTCCGCGCCGACGACCGCGAATGGACGGCTCGGGCGGCGCCAGTCCGCCAGCCGCACCGGGCGTCACTCATATAGGGACGATACGCCCGCCCTGGTGTGACGGCATGGAGCAGGAAGTCCCCCGGATACCCGGGCCCTGACGTCGGGACCGCGAGTCTCGCGCGTGTCTGCTCCTCCTCCTGCCCCCTGCGAGAGGCCCTGGACGACACGGCAGGAAGCGCTCGCTCAGGTGTCCGGAGCGGCCGGGCGGCCAGTCAGCGGGCCGTCGTCGGAGGGCTGGGCGGCGCAGGCCCCGCTTGGTGCCGCCGGACGGCCGGGCGGCCCCGGACGGCCGGGCGGCCGGAACGGACGGGCGGCCCCGGACGGCTTGGTGTCGCGCATGCGGGAGATGTTCGGGTCTTGGCCCGAGGGTGATCCGGGAGACCTCGGTGACGTTGGTCCGCTCCCCGTCCACCAGCAGAAACGTGACACCGTCGATCGGATCCGTACCCCTTGCACGTCGAAGCCGGCGGCAGGGTATCTGCATGATGGCGACGCACGTTAGGGTCGGGCACAGTGCTTGGGACATAGGCACTTCACACCACCCGAGTGTGCTCGCGTGGACCGAACCCTGCTCCCCGGCGAAAAGGCGGTTGTAGTGACCCAGGAATCGGGCACCCGTGCGCATGCTTCCCGTGAAACGGCTACTGGCCCGGACGAAATGCAAGATCTACGGCAGCAGAACGTCGATCTGCGCAACCGCATGCTTGCCCACGCACCGGTCTCCGTTGCACAGGGCATCCTCATGGAGCGATACCGACTCCCCACGGCGCACAAGGGGTTCGAGCTGCTGCGCCGCAGTTCCCAGCAGCACAACATCAAGCTCCACACCCTCGTGGATGCGGTCATCCGCGTTCCCGGCCCCGAGCGCGGTGCGGACGTCTGGTTCCCGGGCCGCGCCCGCACCAGCCCTCCCCCGCTGCCCGGCCTCCAACCGGCCGACGGCAACGGCCACTCCACCGCTCCGGGTGCGGTGCTCGGCGGCGCCCTGAGCCGGATGCTGGACATCACCGACGCCGGCATGGGCAACGTCCAGCTGGCTGAGAACAACATGCTGAAGCTGGTCAAGCACGTAGGACTGGAACGCCAGTTCACCGACTTCTTCACCTTCGTCGACGGACCCGCCACCTCCTGCGGCCAGGCGGCCGAAGGACGGCGGCAGGTCACCGTCCACGACGTTGCCACCGCCACCGTCTTCGACGAGCAGTCCCGGTCCGTGATCCTGCATGCCGGCAGCCGTGCATGCCACAGCGTCCCGGTCATGGACGAACAGAACGCCCTGCTGGGGGTGATGTCGTCCCACCATGCCCGTCCGCTCCCGGGATTCACCCGCGCCCAGCTGGACGCCTTGCAGACCACCGGTGCCACCCTCGGGCGCTGGTTGTCCTGGCACAGGCGCACCGTCGTCCTCGATGCCCTTGAGCATCTGCACACCTCCGCCCGCCAGACCGTTTGACCGACTGCCTGAGTGGCCTGCCGTGCCCAGCGGCCTGCCGCGATCCCCGAAGCGCGCACCGCGGACACGACAACCCGAGCCGCCGCGGGCCGCCACGCCCTCCGCTCGCCTCCCAGAGCGTGCGCGAGGGGTCGAGTACGGCCCGGTGGTGCCGCGTCCCGTCCTTCTATCTCGAACCTGCGTTGTTCCTAGAATGGCCGGGTGGAGGACATCGAAGCGATCGCGGCGTTGCAGGATCCGGTCCGGCGCCGTCTGTACGAGTACGTGGTGGCGCAGGGCCGTGAGGTCGGCCGCAACGAGGCCGCCGAGGCGGCCGGGGTGGCGCGCACGCTCGCCGCGCACCACCTGGACAGGCTGACCGAGGTCGGGCTGCTGGAGAGCGGCAGCCGCCGCCTTACCGGCCGCTCGGGGCCGGGAGCGGGCCGTCCCGCCAAGGTGTACACGCGGGCGCGGGCCGAACGGTCGGTGTCGTTGCCCGCCCGCGACTACCGCACCGCCGCCGAACTGCTCGCCGAGGCCGCCGAGCAGGCCGGCCTCGACGCCGGCCTCTGCGCGGCCGCGCGCCGCAGGGGCAAGGCGCTGCGCGGCTCGGCGACGCCCTGCGGCGGCCTCGAAGAGGCCATGGCGATACTGGCCGCCCACGGCTACGAACCGCATCTGGAAAGCCCCGCGGGCGTCCAGGACGCCGAAGGCGCCGAGGGGACGACCGGAGAAGCCGCGGCGGTCGTACGCATGCGCAACTGCCCCTTCCACGCCGTCGCCGAACGTTTCCCGCCGCTGGTCTGCGGCATGAATCTCGCCCTGCTGGAGGGGCTGCTCGGCACGGACGGTCCCGTCCGCGCCCGCTTGGACTCCCGGCCGGGAGAGTGCTGCGTGGTGGTCGAGAGTTCTAAAAACAATATTGATTGACTTAGAAAGGGGGCCGTGTTGGGATGTGGCCATGACCGCATCCGTGCACGCCGCCCACCTCGCCCAACTCAACGTCGCCACGCTGCTGCACCCCCTCGACGACCCGCGCACAGCGCCCTTCGTCGAGATGCTCGCCCCGGTCAACACCGCCGCCGACGGCGCGCCCGGTTTCGTGTGGCGACTCGTGGAGGACGGCGCGGCCGACGCCACCGCCCTGCGCCCTGCGGGTGAGGACGTCATCGTCAACCTGACGGTGTGGGAGACCCCGGAGGCGCTGTGGGACTTCACCTACCGCAGCGGCCACCTGGAGGTGATGCGGCGGCGCCGCGAATGGTTCGCACGGCATGCCGAGGCGCACCTGGTGCTCTGGTGGGTCCCCGCCGGTCATCTCCCGACCGTCGGCGAGGCCCTGGAACGGCTGGCGGACCTGCGGGCCAATGGGCCGTCCCCGCGCGCGTTCACCTTCGCCTCCTCCTACACCGCCGCCGAGGCCGCCCAGCACCTTCGGACCGTGCCTCAGGGACAGCCCTAGGCACGGTCCGGCAGGCCCTCACGGGAGCCCATGGCCGGATCCGCGGCGAGGGTGACCGCGCCCTGGAAGACGTACGCCCTCTCCTCGTGTCCGGCTGCCACGGCCCGTAAGCCCTTGTGGGCGTCGACGGTTGTTCGGCCGGCCTGCGGCCGGTGCCGGTGCCGGTGCCGCAGTCATGGTCGTCCGGCGTTCATGCGGATGGCGAACAGCCCGGCCGGGTTCTCCATCGCACGTCTCACGACGGGCAGGGCGGGTCGCCGGCGACCACGGCGCACTGGTGGTGACGGAAACCTGCGGCCGGTTCAGGCGCACCGACGAGGTGCGGGCCCGCGTACTGCAGAACCATGACGGGACCAGCAAAGTGACCGTGCTCGTCCCTCCGGGGGACGTCACGGCATCTACAGTTCTTCCCATGCCCGAGCTGCAGCTGCTCCGCCCGGACCACGCCCCCGCGTTGCTCGCCTTCGAGCGGGAGAACCGGGCCTACTTCGCCGCGTCCATCCCTGACCGTGGCGACGACTACTTCGCCCGGTTCGACGAGCGGCACCGCGCTCTGCTTGCCGAACAGCGCGCCGAGGACTGCTATTTCCACGTCCTGGTCGACACCGCGGGTGACGTACTGGGACGGATCAACCTGGTCGACGTGGCGGACGGCGGCGCCGATCTCGGGTACCGGATCGGGGAGCGTTCCGCGGGCCGGGGGCTGGCCACCTGGGCCGTGCGGGAGGTGTGCGGCCTCGCCGCCGGCAGATACGGGCTGACCGTGCTGCGGGCCGCCACCACCCTCGACAACGCGGCGTCGCGGGCCGTGCTGGCGCGTGCCGGGTTCACCGTCACCGGCGATACGGAGCTGAGCGGCCGGCCGGGTCTGACGTATGTCCTGAGCCTCGAAGGCCGCTCCGCCCCGCCTGCCGGTGCCGGCCGCTCCCCCGCGGCGCCGGGGTGACAGACGCGGACAGCGTGCCCGTGGCCGGGTGCGGCGGCAGCGGCCACGGGAATCCGCCTGCGGTCAGGCCGTCCTGGTGCGGGAGTGCAGCATGCGCCGTACCTCGTCCGAGCGTTCCAGGAGGGTGTTGCGGACCACCGGGGCCGCCTCGTGAGCGGCCTGGCGGGCCGTTTCGATGTAGGCGGCGTCGATGGCACACGGCGGGAAGAGTTGGCCGGCGAAGACCATCGCCGGGATCATTCCGCCTCGGTGAAGGTGCGGGACCGAATCCAGGTAGCGCTGGGCGTAGGGCGCCAGCACGGCCTCCTGGGAAGGGCGCCAGAAGGCCACCGCCACCTGTCCGACCGAGTTGACGGGGACCGCGCGGTCCACCACCAGCTTCTGCCACACCTCCGCCTTGACGGCGGGGTCCGGCAGGGCGGCCCGTACCGTGAGCGCGCGGACCCAGGCGTCGGGGTCCCGGTCGCGCTCCAGCAGCAGGGCCGTCTCCGCCGAGACGTCCCCGCCCAGCTCCGCCTCGCGGACCAGCGCCCGCCAGAGCAGGTCCACGTCGTCGCCTGCCTGTTCGCGCAGCCAGGCCAGATCGTCGTGGCTGGTCGCGGTGCGGGCCAGGCCGCGCAGGGCGACCTGGCGGCGTCCGGGGTCCGCGGCGAGGCGCCGGCAGGCCGCGGCCACCCCGGCCGTCAGAGCGGCTCGTTCGCCGGGCGGCGCCCAGTGCTCGGCGATGTTGGCGGCGAGGTTCAGGTAGGGCTCGATCACGGCGTCGGAGGTCTCCGCGGCGAGGACCGCGGTGACGCACCGCCCGGCCTCCGCCGCCGTGGCCTCGCCGGTGGTCAGCATGTCCCACACGGTCGCGGTGGCCACGCCCCGGGAGATGGCCGTGGGCAGGTCCGCCGCCGTCCGGAAGAAGGCGTCCTTGCTCGCGGAGTCGGGGCGGATCGTGGCGAAGGTCAGGTCTTCGTCGTTGATCAGCAGGAGTTCGGTGTCCGCTTCGGAGGGCAGGCCCGTCACCGGAGTACGGGGCTGAGTCACCTCGACGCGTACCAGCGCCCTGCGTTCCAGGGCCTCGCCGTTCCTGCCGTACGCGCCGATCGCCAGCACCTGCGGGCGCGGGGTGCCGGCGGCCACCAGGGTGACGGCGTCGCCGTCGCGTTCCAGGGAGAAGCGGTCGGTGCCCGCCGTGGCGAGCCAGGCCGTGCGCCAGGCGTCCAGATCGCGTCCGCCGGCCTTGGAGAGGGCGTCGATCAGGTCCTGCAGTGTGGCGGTGCCCCAGGCGTGGCGGGCGAAGTAGGCGGTCATCCCCGCCCTGAAGTGCTCTTCGCCCACGTACGTCATGAGCTGCTGGAGGACGGAGGCGCCCTTGGGATAGGTGATGTGGTCGAAGATCGACGCGGCCTGGGCCACGTCGTGGATGGGCTGATGGATCGGGTGCGAGACGGGTCCCTGGTCGGCGAGGTACGCCTTGAGTTTGCCACTGGCCAGGTGGCCTGCCCAGGCGTCGGTGTACCGGGTGGCGCGCTCTGCGGCCCAGTGGCAGGCGAACTCCGCGAATGCCTCGTTCAGCCAGAGGTCGTCCCACCAGCGCATGGTGACGATGTTGCCGAACCACATGTGCGCCATCTCGTGCAGCAGCACCTTGGCCAGCAGCTCGCTCTCGGCGGGCGTCGGCGTGGCCCGCCGCAGGAAGGAGTCCGCCCAGGTCACGCAGCCGTAGTTCTCCATCGCCCCGCCGAACTCGGGCATGAACACCTGGTCGTACTTGCGCTGCGGGAACGGCATCGCGAAGGCCTCGCCGAAGAAGGCGAGGCCCTGGCGGGTGAGGGTGAAGATCTCGTCGGCGTCACGGTCCAGGACGGGGGCGAGGGAGCGGCGGGCGTAGAGACCGAGGTCGTGGCCGTCGGCCTCGCGGCGGATCTCGTGGAAGGGGCCGGCGTTGATGACGGTGTTGTACACGGACAGGGGCGGGGTGTCCGGGAAGGTCCAGCGGCGGGCCGAGTCCAGCTCCTCGACGCGCGGGTCACCGGAGTTGCTGGTCACGGTCCACGCGGAAGGGGCCGTGACGGTGAAGGTGTGCGGGGCCTTGAGGTCGGGCTGGTCGAAGCACGCCCAGACGAACCGGGCCTCGTCGGGTTCGAAGCTCATCCACACGTAGACCTCGCCGTCCGCGGGGTCGGTCGCCTTGTGCACGCCCTCGCCCGTGGCCGTGTCGGCCTGGACGCTCTCCACGCGCAGCACGTTGTGCCCCGCGAGGCCGGGAAGGGGTATCCGGCCGTCGTCGGTAGGGATGAGGGGGATGCCGTTCAGCGTGGCGCTCAGCACCTGCGCCGCGCAGTCCACGAAGCTCTCGGCGCCCGGTTCGTGACAGCTGAAGGTCACGGTGGACACACACCGGACCTCCGGGCCGTCGGGCAGGCCGGTCAGGTCGATGTCCACGTCGTACCGCTCCACCGTCAGCAGCGCGGCCCGGCGCTCGGCTTCGGTACGGGTCAGGCTCCGGATCTGCATACGTCCTCCCTTGGCTCACAGCGGGCGCCAGCGTACGGCGGAACGCTGCGGTCCGCGCAGGGGTTTTGGCGTGTCGACGTGGTCGAAGGGGGCGGGCGACGGCGTTCGGCGGGAGCGCTGACGGCGCTGTCGGCAGTCGCGGCCGGCCTGCCGGCCGGCGAGGTGCCGGAGTGGGCGTGCGTGCGCGCCGCCCGGATCACCGAGCGGATAGTCGGCCTCCAAGTGACTTGTTCCGCCCTTTACTTCGGGTAGGACTTGCACGGAGGGTGGGGCCATATGATCAAATCTCCCGATGCGTACCCCCCACATACAGACGCATCATCCTGCTCAGTCGGACGGGCCTCCCCCCGAAAGGGTTCCACGCAGCCGTAATCCGTACGACGAACTGGCATCGCTGGCCGACCCTCCGCCGGAGGACCTCCCCGCCGAGGACAGCAGGCGGAGCCCACAGGACGACGACGAGGAGCCCTGGTCCCCACCCAACCACAGGCGCGGCAGCCGTCGTCGCAACCGGGCCACCGGTCTGCCCACGATGGCCAGAGTCCTCGCCTGGGTCCTCGCCCTCGCGTGCCTCGTCACCCTCGCCGACCGCTGGGCACTGCTCTACGCGGAGCACAAGGCCTCCGAACGGCTCAAGGACCAGCTGAACCTCGCGGCCGCGCCCGAGGTACGGATCGGCGGCTTTCCCTTTCTCACCCAACTTGCCGCACGGCGTCTGGACTCGGTCCGCGTCACCGTCCCGGACATCCCGGCCCGCCGGGTCACTCTCACCCAGGTCAGCGCCACGGCGAACGAGATCCGCATCGACGGCGACGGACTGACCGCGGTGCGCGGCGCGCTCGTCCAGCAGATGCACGGGCAAATTCTGCTGTCCTTCGCCGACATGAACCGCGAACTCGGCGCCTCACAGGTCTCCTTCACCCCTCACGGACCCGGCGGCGTCCGGGCCCGCGGCGACCTTCACGTCGCGGGGCACGACCTGCGTCTGGGCGCCGACGTGCGGATCCGCCAGGACGGGCAGCGCGGCATCGCCACATCCGTGGACGGCATCCGGCTCGACATCGGCGACCTCGCGACGTACCGGCCCGGGACCGGGCCCGCGGAGGGCCTCCACCTGACGCGCGCCTCGGCGCGTCGGCTCACCCGGGAAGCCGAGAAGATCAAGGCCTTCCTCGCCGTTCCGGAGATCGTGCACCGCCTGGGCGTTCCCGACGGCGCGGTGCGCGCCGCGCTGCACGACGAGGACGAGCTCCATCGCCTCACCGGCGCACCGCGCTTCCTGCACGACCTGACCCGTGTGAACCTCGTGGACGTGGCGCTCGCCCACCCGAAGCTCCTGCAGCGGCTGGGCCTCGATCTGTCCCTGCTCACCGCACTGACCAAGCTCACCCGCCCGCAGATCGCCGACCGCTTCTCCTTCTCCTTCCAGCTCCCGAGACCACCGGCGGGCGCCCTGCGCCTGCAGCGCGTGGCGGTGGACAAGGACGGCATCCACGCCGACGTCACGGGGACAGGGCTGCTCCTGGGACGACACTGAAGGTGCCACCGGTCCGGGCCGGCTCCCGGATCTTCACCTCCGTCCGGCCCGGGTGGCTCGCCCGCACGACGGGCGAGCCACCCGCCGGCGGTTCCCGAGGAGGCAGTGAAAACGGAGTCGGCGCCCGGGTGCGCCGCCTGTCGCGGCGGCTACCGGGCCGGCAGACGTCCCCGGCCGGGAGGCGCGTTCCCCGTCGTGCGCCCCGCACGCCCCGCACGCCCCGCACGCCCCGCTCGCCCCGCTCGCCCCGCTCGCCCCGCTCGCCCCGCTCGCCCCGCTCTCGCTGATTCTCCGGAAGACGGGAAGATCGCGGTTGGCTGTCCTGCAGTCGCGCGCGCAGCAAAATCCAGGCCGGTTTTCCGCAATGGCCGGGCCGGGCGCGTCGGCTCGCCGTCGTATTCGGCCAAGCCTCGATGCGGACCTCGCCTCCCGTCCATAAAGGCCACTTGAGGAACCCTCAACCATTACTTATGGAAAAGGGGGTTCCGTGTGACGGTCGTCTCCGGTTCGGAGGGAACCGAAAGCAGCCGCAGCTCGTCCACTCGCGCGCCGAAGGACCCAGCTCACATGGCCAGTTAGCGCAAGCCCGTCCCGAATATTGAGATATCCTTCTGGTCCGGACGCCCCCGATCGCCGTGGGCGCACCGTTGATTCACATCGTCAACGACAAGGGCTTCCTCCGTTCCGGAGCCGGCCCCACTCGTCGTAACTGCCGTCGGCCTTTTCCCTTCCGGCGGTTCGCGCCTTCGAGCAGGAATTGATGCCCGTTCAACCACTCGCGGAGCTCATACGCTTCGTGCGCCACAACTCGCTTTTCTACCGTGGCCTCTACGCTCACCTTCCCAGCCATGTGGCAGACCTCACCGATCTTCCGGTGGTGCCACAAGCGGACTTCTGGCGGGCCAACTCGCCCCGCGACAACACCCTGCTGACCGCACCGCTCCACGAGGCGGTCGTCTTCCGCAGCGGTGGGACCACGGGGTCCCCGAAGTTCTCCTACTACACACGCACGGAGTGGCGGGAGTTCACCACGGCGTTCGGCGCCGGACTCGCCCATGCCGGGCTGCGCCCGGGCCACCGGGTCGCCGATCTCTTCTACGCGGGCGACCTGTACGCCAGTTTCAGCTTCGTCCTCGACTCGCTGCACCGGTCCCCGGTGGCCAACGTCCGCCTGCCCATCGGCGGCGCGGCGCCCTGGGAATCCACCGCGGCCACCTTGGAGGAGTTCCAGGTCCAGGTCGTTGCCGGAACGCCCACCACCCTGTGCTCCCTCGCCGAGCGCCTGACGTCCGCCGGCCGGTCGCTCCCGGACGTGGAGCTGCTGTTCTTCGGCGGCGAATGCCTCTTCGGCGACCAACTGCCCCTGCTGCAGGGCGCGTTCCCGAAGGCACAGGTACGCTCCCTGGGCTACGCGAGCGTGGACGCCGGGCTGCTCGGAGAGGCGGTGCCCGGCGGCGACCCGCGCGTGCACCGCGTGTTCACCCCGTACACCGTGGTCGAGATCCTCGACGACGAGACCGACCGGCCCGTCGACGGCGACGGCGTTCCGGGGCGGCTGGTCGTCACCGACCTGCGCAGACGGCTCATGCCGATACTGCGCTACCCGGCGGGTGACCGGGCCGAGTGGGTGGACCGGGACGCCGGGATCTTCCGCATCCTGGGCCGCGCCGAGGAGGGCGTGCGGGTGGGTCCCGTCTCCCTCTACACGCAGGACGTCCATGACATCGTCAAGGCCGCCGACACGGCCAACGAGGTGACGGGGCTGCAACTCGTGGTGCGCCGCAGCGACGGCCGGGACGGACTGGTGCTGCGGCTCGCGACGGGTGAACCCGGTGACGGGAACACCGCGTTGGCGGACGCCGTCGCCGACGCGGTCCTGGCACAGCGCCCGCTCTACCGGAGCGCGACCGCCGCCGGTCATGTGAACCCGCTCACCGTCCAATGGGTGCGGCACCAGGACCTGGCCGTGAACACCCGGTCGGGCAAGCTCATCCGCGTCGTCGACGAACGGCCCCACTCATGAACGCGGCGGGGTCACGCACACGCCGTCTGCCCCTGGTGCTGCGCAATCCGTCGTTCGGCCGGGTCTGGTCCGGTCAGCTCCTCACCCAGGCTGCGAGCCGGATGTTCCAGGTCGGCGCGGTCTGGTGGCTGGTCGGGTTCGCGGGCGGCCCGCACCGCGGGCTCGACTCGGGCCTGTTCCTCATGGTCAGCACGCTGCCCGCGGTCGCGCTCGCCCCCGTGGTCGCCCGCATCGTGGCACGTCACGCCCGTCGGACGGTGCTGGCCGGCGCCGCGGCCGTGGCCGGCGCGGTGGCCACGGTGGCTGCCGTCCTGGCGCAGGCCGGGGCGCTGCCGATGGCCGCGGTCTATGCGGTGGGGCTGGCGCTGGCGGCCTGTCAGGCGCTCTTCGATCCGTGTCTGACGACGTCCGTGCCGGAACTGGTCGAGGACGCCGACATCGAAGCGGCCACCGGATTCGAACTGTCCACCCAGTCGGTCGCGGGGCTCGGCGGAGGCCTGCTCGGCCCGCTCGCGGTCGACGCGGGCGGACTCGCGGGCGTCGTCGCCGCCTGCGCAGTCGCCTACCTGCTCGCCGCCCTGCTGGTCCGGTCGGCCCGCTTCCCGCACGCCGCGGCTCAGGCACGCGGACCGGAGGGCGATGAAGCACCCGCGTCCCGGTCGCTGCGCCAGGTCCTGGCCGGACTGCCGTTCATCCGCCGTGTGCTGGTCTGCTTCGCCGCCGCCAACGTCTTCACCACCGCCGTGTACGTCGTGATGCCGCTCTACACGCGGGGCGTGCTGCACTCCACCGGTTCGACCGTGGCCTCGCTGGAGGCGGCGCTCGGCGCGGGCACGCTCGTCGGGTCCTTCACCGGTGCCCGCGTTCCGGGGCGTCCCGTCACCGTGGGCAGCGTGAGTCTGCTCGTGATGGCCGCTGCCCTCGGGCTGCCGGGGCTGGTCGCCGGGCACGCCGTCGCGTTCGGTGCGCTGTGTGTCGTCGGCTGGTGCGTCGGCGTGATCGGCGTCCGGTTCGTCGCGCTGTTCCAGCGGCTGGTGCCCGCCGACGACAAGCCGGAGTTCTTCGCGGTCATGCAGGCGCTGCTCGGTGCCACGTTCCCCGTGGCCTCGCTCGTGTTCGGCGCGCTGGGTGACCATCTGACGGCCCGCACGCTCTGCCTGGTGCAGGGCGCGGGTCTGGTGCCGGTCGCGCTGGCGCTGTGGTGGGTCGGCGGCCGGACGGGCGCCGACGGACCCCGAGCGTCCGCCGCTCAGTCCCCGCAGCCCCTCGCCCGGGCGGGAGAAGCGTCATGAGCGTCGTCGTCTCCCCCGCCGCGGTCCAGGACATCGCGGAGCTGCGGCAGTTGTACTTCGAGGTGTACGGGCACGGCTACCCGGTACCGCTCGGCAGTGACCCGGCGGTCATGCGCCGTCTGATCACCGACGGCACCGCGTACTGGCTCACCGCCCGCACCGGGCGCGGGGACCTCGTCGGGTCCGCGGTCGTGCAGACCGATCCGGGCAGCAGTATCGGCAAGCTGGTCGGGCTCGCCGTGCATCCCGGCCACCGGGGCGGCGGGCTGGCCTCCCGGCTGACGGCTGCCGTGTGCGACGAGGCGTTCGCCACCGGCCGCCTCGACTCGGTGTACGCCACGGTCCGCGTCGTCACCGAGGGCCCTCAGAACGTCGTCGTGCGCAACGGTTTCCGGCCGCTCGGTCTGATGCCCAACGCGGTGGAGGTCGAGGGGTGCGAGAGCCTTGCGCTGTTCGCCCGCTACGCCGAGGGCGTGCTGGACCGCCGGGCACCCGTCGAGCGCGTGCCCGAGCGCCTGTCGGGACTGCTGTCCGCCGCCTCCGGCGGAATCGGCATCGACTACGCCGGCACGGACCGCGTCCCCGGGTGCGCGGCGGCCCGCTCCGCCTCCGGTGCCGCCCCCATCGAGCTGATCGTCGCCCCGACCTTCGTCCGCCGCCGCTTCCTGGAGCGTTTTCCCGACGCGGGCGACCGCTTCTTCCCGCTGCACACGCCGAACGCGCTCCTGGTCGCGGCCGACGGTGGCTTCGAGGCGTACGCCGACCTCGACCCGGTGGCGGGCAGCTGCGCCCTGGTCGCCGTTCATCCACGCCCGGCCGCGGTGGCCGGCGCCCTGGAGGCGCTGATGACCATGGTCACCCGGGCCGGGGCGGACTACGCCGAGACGCTGCTCCCGCTGGCCGACACCGAGGCCCTGGAGGTCTTCCTCGCCTCGGGGTTCGTGCCGAGCGCGGTCTATCCGGCGATGCGCCGGATCCACGACCGCTTCCACGACTACGTGGTGCTCTCCCGCACCAGCCGCCAGATCGACTTCCGGACGACGGCCGTCAGCCCCTTGCTGCAGCCGTACCTCGGCGCCTACCTGAGCGCCTGGACCGCCACCTATCTGCCCCTTCACGAGGTGTCCCGATGAACCCCCATCTCGCTCCGGTCGAGGTCCCCGACCCGGCGGCGCTCAGCCATGTGCAGCGGCTGTGCGACCTGGCGGAGCCGTACGCGGCCGGCCCCGGCACCGACGAACTCTTCGCCGCGGCGATGGCCGAGACCCATGCCTGGCACGCCCGCCGCTCCCCGTTCTTCGCCGCCCTGCTCCAGGAGCCGCCCGAGGATCCGGCGCCCACGATCGGCGACGGCGTGCGCACCCCGCTCGTGCCCGCCGTCTTCTTCAAACGCCACGAGGTGCTGTCCGTCCCCCGCGACGAGGTGTTCCTGCATCTGACCTCCTCGGGTACCACCGGCCAGAAGTCGCAGATGTTCTTCGACGAGTGGACGATCCGCTCGGCGCAGCGCATGGTCGCCCGGATCTTCGACCACTACGGCTGGATCACCCCCGACCAGCCGGTCAACTACCTGCTCTACAGCTACGAGCCCGCGCCGTCGCTGAAGCTGGGCACCTCGTTCACCGACAACTACCTGTGCGACTTCGCCCCGGCCCGGCACACCACGCACGCGCTGCGGCACACCGGTTCCGGCCACGAGTTCGACGTGCACGGCTGTATCGCGGCGCTCCAGCGGTACGCGGAGGACGACGTGCCGGTGCGCATCCTGGGCTTCCCGGCCTTCCTGTACTTCACCCTGGAGCGGATGAAGGCGATGGGGATGCCGCCGCTGAGGCTGCCCGAGGGATCGCTGGTGGTGCTCGGCGGCGGCTGGAAGGGCCACGCCGACCGCCAGATCGGCAAGGACGACTTCTGTGCCGAGGTCTCCGAGCGCCTCGGCATTCCGGGCGACCGCATCCGCGACACCTTCGGCTCCGTCGAGCACTGCGTGCCGTACGTCGAGTGCGCACACCACCGGCTGCACGTGCCGGTGTGGTCGCGCGCGGCGGTCCGCGACACCGGGACGCTGCGCCCGCTGCCCTACGGAGAGCGCGGCTTCCTTCACCTGGTCAGCCCGTACATCACCTCCGTTCCCGCGCAGAGCGTCGTGATGGGCGACCTCGCCTCGCTGCACCCGGGCGAGGACTGCCCCTGCCCGCTGTCCACCGACTGGTTCACCGTGCACGGCCGTGCCGGGGTGAGCCGCAACCGCAGTTGCGCGGTCGCCGCTGCCGAACTGATGAAGGGAATGTCGTGACCACCTCCGCACTCCACCTCTGGCAGGGCGAGTTCATCGACGACGCCGAGGCCGGCCGACGGCTCGCCGGGCTCGCGGAGTCGACCGCGCGGGTCCTGGCCTGTCCGCTGCCCACCGACGTGGTGCTCGGCGCCTGCGCCGCGGTCGGCCGTGACCTGGCCGATCCCGGCTCCGCCCTGTACGGCCGGCTGGCCCGACAGCTGCCCGCCGCCGAGGCCGCCGCCACCTTGGCCGAGCTGGCCGGCGCGCTCACCCGGCAGGCGCTGGAACGCAAGCTGCGCCGGGAGCTGGGCGGCCTGCGGCCGGAACGGCTGACCCGGCCGGACGGCCGCGAGACGGTGTACGAGTCCTGGGCGCCCGTGGGCCTGCTGGTGCACATCGCGCCCGGCAACGCCGCCGCCGTGGCACCGCTGAGCGTCGTCGAGGGCCTGCTGGCCGGCAACGTCAACGTCCTGAAGACGAGCAGCTCCGACACCGCACTCGCCCAGGACCTGCTCGCCGCCCTCGGGGACGCCGACCCGACCGGTCTGATCTCCCAGCGTGTGGTGGCCCTCCGCTTCCCGTCCTCGCGCCAGGACTGGATCCGGACGCTGTGCGGGCAGGCCGACGCGATCGCCGCCTGGGGCGGCGAGGACGCCCTGCGCGCGGTGAGCGAATGCGCACCGCCGGGCTGCCGGGTCGTCGAGTGGGGGCACCGGATCTCCTTCGCCTATCTGACCGCGGAAGCGGCGGCCGACGACGCCGTGCTCGACGCGCTCGCCGAGGATGTCTGCCGCTTCGAACAGCAGGCCTGCTCCAGCCCGCAAGTGGTCTATCTCGACACCCCGGACGCCGCGGAGGTCTTCGCGTGCGCCGAGCGGTTCGCCGAGCGGCTGGCGAAGGTCTCGGACGCCCGGCGCGCGCCGCTGCCCGGACCGGCCGAGCAGGCGGAGATCACCACCGTGCAGCAGCTAGCCCGGCTGGAACAACACCTCGGTCTCACCCGCGTGTTCGCCGCCGACGACGGTTCATGGCGGGTCATGGCGGACACCCGGCCCGCGCTGGACGCCTCCCCGCTGCACCGCAGTGTCTGGGTGAAGCCCCTCCCCCGGCACGCGGTCACGGCGACTCTGCGGCCGATGCGCCGTTTTCTGCAGACCGCGGCCGTCGGCGGCAGCCCGGCGGACGTGGCCGAGCTGTCTCGCGCCCTCTTCGCCGCGGGGGTCACCCGGGTCACCCCGGTCGGCTCCATGCTCGAGGGCTACGAGGGCGAACCGCACGACGGGGTCTACGCGTTGCAGCGCTACAGCCGCCGGGTGAGCGTACGCGCGCCGGGTACGGAGTTCGGTACCGTCGCCTGTCTGGACGACCTGGTGGCACCCCCGGTCCTGCCCCCGGCGCCCGAGGCGCCGCTGCTCGGCAAGGAAGGCGTGCAGCGCGCTCTCGCCTCGCTGGACCCGCGCCACGCCCACCTGTACTTCCGCAGCGGGGGTTCCACGGGCACACCCGCCCTGTCCGTGTTCACCTGCGACGACTACGACAACCAGATGCGCGCGGCGGCCGACGGACTGCTCGCCGCGGGCTTCGACCCGGCCCGTGACCGGGCCGCCAACCTGTTCTACTGCGGCGGGATGTACGGGAGCTTCATCAGCTTCTTCTCCATTCTGGAACGCCTGAACGCCACCCAGATCCCGATGGCCGCGGGCCCCGACCACGCCATGACCGCCGAAGCGCTGGTCACCCACGGGGCGGACACCGTGTTCGGCATGCCGTCCTACCTGTGGCAGCTGTTCCACGCCGAGGCGGACCGGCTGCGTGCCTACGGCGGGATCAGGAAGGTGTTCTACGGCGGAGAGCACTTCACCACCGAACAACGCCGTGTGCTGACCGAGGAGTTCGGCGTCGAGGTCATCCGGTCCGCCGCGTACGGCAGCACCGATCTGGGACCGCTGGGCTATCAGTGCACGGCCGGCCAGGGGTCGGTCCATCATGTGCTGACCGACCTGCACACCCTGGAGATCCTCGATCCGCACACGGACCGCCCGGTGGCACCGGGCGAGCCGGGACGGCTGGTCTTCACCTCCCGGGCCCGTGCCGGGCAGCGACTGGAGCGCTACGAGATCGGTGACCTGGGCCGTACGGTGGAGGGCAGGTGCGCGTGCGGCAGCCACGTGCCCCGGCTGGAACTGCTCGGGCGCTACGGCGACGTCGTGCGCGTCGGCACGTACTTCTTCAACTACCGGCGCATCCTGCGGGCCGTGCAGGAACGCCTCGGCTACCACGGTGAGATGCAGATGCTGGTCACGTCAGGCTCCGGCCGGGAAGTGCTGACGGTCCGGCTCGACGACGAGTACGCGAGCGAGCCCGAAGCCGCACGGGAAGCCCTCGTCGCCGAGGTGACGGAGCTGGCCTCGGCCGAGGCGGAGGGCCTGCTGGCCTTCGCCGTGGAAAGCGTGCGCAGGGAGCGGTTCGAGCGCACCGCGACCAGCGGCAAGCTGCGCACGGTCATCGATCTGCGCTAGCCGCTCGTCCTGCCGGCGCGGCACCACGAGGGGCGGCGGGCAGTGCTCCGCCGCCCCTCCACACACATACGCCCACCTCGGCCGGTTCCTTCAGCCGATGGTCGTCGACACCCTGTTCAGGGGCCTTCGGGCACGAGATTGTTCGCGCTGAGCAGGTTGCCGGCGGCCGGAGAGCCGATCGACTTGCGCAGTGCTCCGATGCCCGGATCGCGGACGGACACGGTCAGGGTGTAGGCCGGCTGCCCGGTGATGGTGTTCGAGGAGTCGATCGGGGTCTGGAGCCCCTTCATCACGGCGTTGCCGTCGTAGCCGGGGCACATGGCCTGCACCGGCAGCGAGATCTCGGCGCTGCCGCCGCCGGTCAGGTCGATGTGCGCCTTGTCCGCGTGGCCGGTCTCTCCGGGGGAATTCCAGGTGACGGGAAGGCCGTGCGCGCCGCCGACCAGTCCGTCGGGGCCCTCGATCTCCACGGCGACTCCCTCACCGCCCAGGGTCCGGGACACCTTCAGGGACCCCTTCGGGCCCGGTGCGAAGAGCAGCTCGACGGTGAAGTGCCCGGGAGTGCGGCTGGACAACTCCTCATAGCCGTAGGCGCCGAGGTCGAGTTGCGGACCCGCATTCGAGCCGGTGGACCGCGCAGGTGAGGAGGCGGCTGCGGGGAGCGGGAAGTGGTGGTGGCCCTTGACTCCGCACTGGTCGCCGTCGGAGACCCCGCCTCCCGGCAGTGCCACGGCCTTCGCCGGGCCCGATGCCGGCGGCCCGCCCCAGGAGAACAGGTTCTGCTGGTAGGCGCCCACGAGCACCACGGCCGCCGCGGCCATCCACGGGACCGCCGCACGCGCCCTGTCACCGAACCCGCGCCTCTTCGGGACCGGGGCCTGCCGCTCCGCCCCGGGCACGTCCCGCAATCGCCGGTCGACCATCCTGGCCCGAGCCGACGGCTCCTTCGGTGCGGCAGCACCATCGCCCTCGGCGGCGTCCCGCAGGAACGCCGCCCACTGCTCGTCGGATATGGAGGAGTGCTCTTCCGATCCCCCGTCGGATCCTTCGGGCGGCGGGACGGTACTCACGGGCGAACCCTTCTGGGACAGGGCCGGGGCCCCTGGTGTTCTTGTCATGATGCCGCATGCCTCCGACTGGCCTCACCCCGGACCGAGTCGGCCTGCAGGAGGGCCTGCGGAAGGACTTGCGGAAGGACCTTCCGGGAGACTTGTGGGATGGCTTGCGGGAGGAGCTGTGGGACGACTTGTCGGAGGTCATCCGGCGGTCATCCGGCGGTCAGCGGCCCCGCAGGGCGCTGGTGGTCTCTCCCGTGCGCTTGCGCAGGAGGACACGCAGCGTGTTGGCGTGCTCGTAGCCGACTTTGCCGGCTATGACCTCCAGCGGCAGATCCGTGGTCCGCAGAAGGTGGGAGGCGCGCTCGACGCGCAGGTCCTGGACGAAGCCGACGGGCGACGTGCCGAGCGTGCGCCGCACGGCCCGCTGGAGTGTGCGCTCGCTGACGCCGATGGCCCGCGCTCCCTCGGCGATCGAGATCGGCTCGTCCAGGTGGACTCGCGCCCAGTGTTCGAAGGCCGCCAGCGTCGAATCGCTCTGCGCAAGCGCCGCGGAGATGGTGTACGCCGCCTGGGAGGGCCGCTCGTCCACCACGAGATAACGCGCGACAAGATCGGCCAGGGCCGGACTGCTCATCCGTACGATCGCGAGCGCCAGGTCGACGTGGCCGAACGCCGCCCCGGCCGTGATGACTCCGTCGGACGAGGCGACCATGCGCGTCTCGTCGACCGTGACCGCCGGATAGCGCTTGCGGAAGTACGGTGCGAGCCACCAACTCGTCGTGGCGCGACGCCCGTCGAGGACGCCCGACTCCGCCAGCAGGAAGGTGCCCGTGCAGGCGGACGCGACGGGCGTCCGGCGTTCGCGGGTGGCGGCCACCAGCCGCCTCACCGGCGCGGAGTCCGGCCCCGTGACATGAGCGATCAGGGCGTCGGGCCGCCGTTCGGCCAGTGCGGGTACCAGCAGCAGATCCGTGTGCCGTGCCGCGCCTACGGGGACGGTCTCGACCAGATGCCCCGCTCCCGTGCGGATCCTCCGGCGAAAGCCGATCTTGGTGACGTTCCAGGCGGGCGGCGGCTCGGGAAGCTCCCCCCGCATCGCGTTCGCCCCCTCGATCACATCGAGCAGGGCAGCGAGCCCGGAGTCGAAGACGCCGTCGTATGCCAGCACCGCTATATCCATGTCGGAAACGATATCGGACACGTCGTTTCCGACACTGGGGCGGGACGGCCGGAACGACCTAGATTCTCGGGTGTGCGGACGAGATCCGGTGCCCGGTACCGGCGTCGCACCTTCCCGAAAGACCTCACCACAGGAGTGCACACCATGACGAAGCTGGGATTGCTGGCCCGGATCGAGGCCAAGCCCGAGTACGCCGAGAAGGTCGAGGCCCTGCTGCGTGACGCGGTGCAGCTCGCCCGGCAGGAGGACCGCACCGTCACCTGGTTCGCGTTCCGGCAGAGCGCCACCACCTTCGGCGTCTTCGACACCTTCGACGACGAGGAGGGACGTCAGGCACACCTCCAGGGTGCGATTGCCGCCGCGTTGAAGGACACCGCCGAGACCATGCTCAGTGAGGCCCCGGACATCCGGCCCGTCGACCTCCTGGCGGTCAAGCTCCCCTGATCCGGTGCGGCGCCGCCTGCGCGGCGGTGGCGACACGACCGGGCGGCAGCGCGCACACCGCGCTGCCGCCCGACAACCGACAACCGACAACCGACAACCGACAACCGACAACCGACAAGCAACAAGCAACAAGCAACACCCGGCACCCGGCACCCGGCACCCGACAGCCGGCACCCAACGCCCGACGGCCAACGCCCAACGCCCGACGGTGAGACCGACGCCAGATACGTGTCCTCCTCCGAGAAGGACGATGAGGAGGGCGTGACTGCAGGAGGCGGCGGACCGGCGTGATCACCGCCGGCATCGTCGGTCCGACAAGCCGTGTGGCACGTACATCGCCTGCGGGCGGTGCTTCGGGAGCCTTCAGTCCCGTTGGCGGAGTGTGTGACCCGGGCGATGGCACAGCCGGGCGGCCAGTACGGCGACGTCGTCCTCGGCCTCCCGCGCGTCGAGGCGAGCGATCACCGTGTCGAGGAGTTCCTCGACACTTGCGCCGGCCTCGAAGTCGATGCCGGCCAGCCGGTCCAGGGACCGGTCGATGTCCTCGCCGCGGTGCTCGACGAGTCCGTCGGTGAAGAGCATCAGCGTCTGGGTGGGGTCCAGCCGGCAGGTGGCCGGTTCATAGCCGCCCAGCCCGGTGCCGAGCGGAGGTCCGACCGGCACCGGCAGCAGCGAGGTGCCGCCCTCTCCGTCGATCAGGGCCGGAGGCAGATGGCCGGCGCTCGCCAGCGTCACCTGGCCGCGGTTGGGGTCGATCTGCGCGACCAGGCAGGTGGCGGGTCTGCGGTCCGGCTCCCTGGATGCCATGTCGTCGAGCTGGCGCAGCACGCGGTGCGGCGGCAGGTCGGCGGAGGCGATGTACCGCAGGGCCGAGCGGTAGGCGGTCATGTCGACGGCGGCGTCCAGCCCGTGCCCCATGACGTCGCCGACGACCAGCAGCGTCCGTCCGAAGTGCAGCCGCACCGTCTCGCACCAGTCACCGCCGACCAGCGCGCTCTGCCCCACGGGCAGGTAGCGGATGGCGACGTCCAGGTTCGGGTGCGGCCGGCCCGGTTCGGCGAGCAGGGCCCGCTGCAGCCTGCCGATGACACTGCTCACCGCGTCGTGTTCCCGGGCATGCCGGATGTGCGAGGCGGCGCGTTCGGCGAAGGACGCCATGAGCTCCGCCTCGGTGCCGGTGAAGGGCTCCCCCGCCCGGGCGCACACCATCACGCCGTACTCGTGCCCGCCGGTGGCCAGCGGCACCCAGAGCACGGACCGGTCGCCGCCGGACTCCAGATGCACGGGCCCGCGCTCCCGCGGTTCCGCGGCCTCGCGTGCCGCCGCCGTGATCTGCCGGACGTCGGGGAGCACCTCCCGGTTGCCGGTGACGGCCTCGTACTCCGAGTCGGCTTCGCGGCCGACGCGCAGCACCGCCGCCGCACCTCCCGCCTGCGCGACAGCCGCCCGCGTCAGTTCCGCGCAGGTCGTGTCCTCGTCGAGCGTCGTGCCTATCCGGGCCGCCGCGCGCAACGCCGCCAGGTCCACGCGCGGACGCGAGTCCTGGGCAGGCACGCCGCCGCCGACGGCGTCCACCGTCGACGGTCGAAATGGCTGGGACCAATCCACCACACCGAACACCCTAGACGGAGACGCCCCCGCAACACGCCATGACCACGCCAACGTGTTGCAGCGAAGAAGGCATTGAGCATCAGAACCGGAGACCGGCCCGAGCCGACGACGGCGGAGCACCGGAACCGGAGACCCGTGAGCCGACCACGGGCAGAACGCCGAAACCGGAAACCCGCGAGCCGACCACGACAGAACGGCGGAACCGGAAACCCGCGAGCCGACCACGGCAGAGCACTCGAGCCTGAAACCGGCCCGAGCCGGCGACGGTGTCTCGCTCGACGGGCGTCGGCGTCAGTCGGTGCGGGCGCCGATGTACCCGTCGGGCCGGATGACGACCGAGGTGCCGTCCGAGGCGTCGTATGCGGCGTGGGCGTGGCCCGCGACGTCGACGACGTAGGGGCCGGCCGAGGTCCGACCGGGGCGCAGCACCGCGTAGGCGTGCGGCTCGTCCGGGGCGGACGTGCCGAACGCCAGGCGGGTCGCGTGGGGGCCGCGATAGAGGTCGAAGAGCCGTGTCTCCTTGCCGTCCGGATCGGTGAGCGGCGCGTCCGGCGCACGGTCGCCGGGGACGATCCGGCCTTCGGACGTCCGGTAGGTGATGTCCAGCTGGCGAGTGCTCTCGTCGCGCTCGTGCGCGTCCTCGGCCTTGTCCTTGTGCCGTTGCAGCAGCTCCGAGGAGATGCGCAGGACCCGCTCCGCGGTGGCGCGTCGCTCCGTTTCGTAGCTGTCGAGGAACTCGGGCGAGCCGTCGGCCAGTTTCCAGCCCAGGTTGTACGCGTCCTGCACGCCGGTGTTCAGACCTTGGCCGCCGGTGGGCGGATGCGCGTGGGCGGCGTCCCCGGCAAGGAACACCCGGCCCACCCGGAAGCGTTCGGCCAGCCGTACATTGGGGCGCCAGATGCTCGACCAGGCCGGCCGGCTCAGCCGGACGCCCGGGACGAACCCGTCCAGGATGCCCTGGAGCGTTTCCAGGGAGGCGTCGGTCACGCCCTCGGGCAGCGGCGCATGGAACTGGAAGAGCCGGTCCGTGTCCGGCAGCGGGCTCAGATGGACGCCGTACATCGGGTCCCCCGCGTGGGCGAACCAGTGCCCCCACCCGTGGTCCAGCCCGTCCGCGGCCACATCCCCGATCAGCATCCGCATGGCCTCGTCCGTCGTCCCCGTGAAGGGAATGCCAAGGGCCTTGCGGACGGTGCTGCCCGCCCCGTCGGCGCCCACCAGGTAGCCGGCGCGCACGGTTTCCCCGGTCGACAGGCGGACGGTCACCCCGTCGGCGTCCTGTACGAAGTCGACCAGTGCTGTGCCGAGTTCGGCCCGGACTCCGAGTCCGGCGAGCCTGTCCCGCAGGACGGCCTCGGTCTGCGACTGGCCGAGGATCCACGCGTTCGGGTACGGCACGTCGGGGCTCGGCGGAACGGGCTCCGCCAGGCGCCGGTCCATGACGTGGGCCCCGTCGAGGTGGACCCGCGTGGTGGGCACCGGGGACCCCTGCCGCAGTACCGCGTCCAGGACGCCGAGGTCCTCGAACACTTCGAGCGTGCGCGGCTGGAGGGTGTCCCCCCGCGAACCGGCGAAGTGCCGGTCCGCCTTGTCGACCACGCGCACGTCGAGCCCGCGCCGCGCCAGGTCGATGCCGAGAGTCAGTCCGGTCGGACCGGCTCCCGCGATGATCACGTGCATGCTTCCCCCACTCGCTCCTGTTTCATGAATCCAGATTCACTGAATCATTATTCACTGAATCTGGATTCATCTTGACCGTTGATACGGTTCCCGTCAAGGGAGGTTCCGTGAAGCGCAAGGACAGAGCGGCGGAGACCGAGGCCGCACTGAAGGCAGCGGCCAAGCGGGTGTTCGCCGAGCGCGGCTATCCGGCCACGAAGATCAGCGACATCACCGCCGAAGCCGGCCGCGCGGCGGGCTCCTTCTACAACCACTTCAGCAGCAAGGAGGCCTTGCTCGAGGCGCTGATGCACGACATGGCGGCCGAGTCCGACACGGTTGCCGCCGAGCCGGGGCACCTGGGGGACTTCACCGACCCCGAGGCCGTCCGGCAGCACGTCACGGTCTACATCCGCCTCTACCGGGACCACATCGGCACGATCCGCGCCATGCAGCAGGCCGCGCTGGTCAGCGATGACTTCGCCGCCACCGTGGACCGCTACTCCGCCGTCGAGACGGACGACATCCTGGACCACGTCACGGCCGTGACCGACGCCGGACGCACCCTGCCCGCCCCACCGGAGATCGCCGTCCGCATGGCGTTCGGGCTCGTCCACTCCTTCCTGCAGAACTGGCGGCAGCAGTTCGACGCCCTGACCGACGAGCAGCTGACCGAGGCCCTCACCCGCTTCGTCTACCGCGGCCTCAACGGGCGCGACTACTGACACCGCGGACCGCTAGGCGGAACGCTCCTGCCCCCGGAGGTTCCGGTACCGCACGGCGAGGGCCGCGATGTCGTCGTCGAGTCTCCCGCCGCCGTAGTGCAGCAGGTCCCGGTGAAGCCGTTCCAGCAGCTCACGGGGCGGCGCCGGGCCGAGCTGCCGCATCCAGTCCGGCAGCGGGAAGAACGCGCCGTCGCGGTCCCGGGTCTCCGTCACGCCGTCGGTGTACAGCAGCATCTGGTCGCCCTCGCCGAAGGGGACGGTGTCGACGCTGTAGTGGTCTCCTAGGAGCATCGCGAGGTTGAGGGGCGGCGAGGGCCTGCTGGACTCGAGGACACGGATCTCCCCGCGCCGCACGAGCAGGGGCGGCGGATGCCCGCAGTTGAGAATTCTGACCTGCCCACCGCCGGACGGGATCTCGGCGATCAGTGCGGTGGCGAAGTACTCCGGCTGGTCCGGGGCGGGAGTCGCGAGGCTGTAGCGGACCATGCTCGCCTCCAGGCGGTGGATGATGCCGCGCAGGTCGGGCTGGTCGTACGCGCTCTCCCGGAAGCAGTTGATCACCGCCGAGGCCGCTCCCACCGCCGGGAGCCCCTTGCCGCGCACGTCGCCGATGAGCAGCCGCACCCCGTACGGCGTGTCGGCCGCTTCATAGAAGTCACCTCCGATCCGGGCCTGCTCCTGGGCCGCCAGATACAGGGACTCGATCTCGACGTTCTGGATGCGGGGCGGCAGCGGGCGCAGCAACACCTTCTGCGCCGCGTCGGCGACGAGCCGGACCTGGAAGAGCATCTCCTCGCGCTGGAGTCGAAGATGGCTGGCGTAGGCGGCCGCCAAGGTGACCGCCACGATCGCGGCAGCCGTGTACGGCGTCCCCAGATCGGAGTAGACGAGGCTGAGCCCGATCATGACCAGCAAGGCGAACACCCCCAGCAGGATCGTCGGGACAACGGGCCACAGCGCGGCCGCGAGGGCGGGCGCCGCGGGCAGGAGGCGGCTGAAGGCGATCTCTCTGGGGGTGGCGAATGCCAGGCCGGTGACGAGGACGGTCAGGATCACCGGTGACAGCAGTACGGCTTCCCGTCGGCCACCGTATGGAGAGCGGCGGCGGTGCCGTCCTGGCCTGATCACAAAATGCATCTTATCGATACGAATCGGGCGTCGTGCTGCAATGACCCGTCTCCGGTGCCCGAGGCCCCGCGCGGAGTGCCGCACCGGACGAGCGCGCTCCCCGCTCCTCCCCGCTCCTCCCCCGCTCCGCTTCCCTCCTTCTTCGCTCCTCCACCGCTCCTCTTCTCCGCCCCGGCGCGGGTTGCATTACCT
Source organism: Streptomyces sp. NPDC107581 (assembly GCF_055657175.1). NCBI lineage: Bacteria > Bacillati > Actinomycetota > Actinomycetes > Kitasatosporales > Streptomycetaceae > Streptomyces > Streptomyces sp. NPDC107581. The sequence goes on along the minus strand of NZ_JBVKBH010000010.1, from coordinate 61,157 downwards.
GCCACGTCATCGACCGCCCCGCGTCCCGGAGGCAGGATCGTGGACGTCAAGAGCCGGTCGGCCGGAAGGATGCCATGTCCGCCTACGCGATAGCCCATCTGCAGGACGCCGCCCCCCACCCGGAGATCGCCGAGTACATCGCCGGCGTCACCGCGACGTTCGAACCGTACGGCGGCCGCTTCCTGGTGCACGGCGCGCAGCACGAGGTGCGGGAGGGCACCTGGCCCGGGCACGTCGTGGTGATCGGTTTTCCGTCGATCGACGACGCGCGGGCCTGGTGGGACTCGGCCGCGTACCAGGACATCGCGCCGCTGCGCTCGCGGCACATCGAGGGCGACATCATCCTGGTGCCCGGCGTGGGCGAGGGCTACGACGCGGCGTCCACCGCCGAGGCCATGCTGGAGACAGTGCCCGCCGGCTGAGTCCGCCGGCCCCCTGGCCTCCCGATGCGGACCGGCGCCCCTGGGGCAGCTCCCCTGCGGCAGAGGGCAGCGGGTCCTCGGCACCGCGGCTCCGGACCGGCGAGCGGTGGTATTTCGCTGCCAAAGCGCCGCCGGTCCTCATGGACACGGGTGGGACCGGGCGTGTGGGCTGGAACAGTACGTTTCGAGCATCGCCCACCAGGAGGCTTTCGTGTCGCTGCACCCGCAGGTCGCCGCACTGCGCGCGCATCTGGTCGCCGCAGGGACCCGCCCGCTGTACACCCTCGACATCGACGAGGCACGAGCCGCCGACCTCGCCGCGGCGCGCGCTTCCGGCGGTGAGCCGGAAACCGTCGTCGCGGTCGTCGACGGCGAGTTCCCCGGCCCCGCGGGCAGCCTGCCGGTGCGTTTCTACCGCCCGCGCGCCGACGACACACCGCTGCCCGTGCTCTGCTACTTCTACGGCGGCGGCTGGACCCTGGGCAGTATCGACACCTGCGACGCGATCTGCCGACGGCTGGCCAACGCGACCGGCTGCCTGGTGGCCGCCACCGGCTACCGGCTCGCCCCGGAGAACCGGTACCCGGCCGCCGTGGAGGACTGCCGCGCCGCGGTGCGCTGGCTCGCCGCACACGCGCACCTGCACGGCGGCGACGGCAGCCGGCTCGCGGTCGGCGGCGACAGCGCGGGCGGCAATCTGGCGGCCGTGGTGTCGCTGCACGCCCGCGACCACGGCGGCCCGCCGATCGCGGCGCAGCTGCTGGTGTACCCCAACACCGACTGCCTGGCCGACACCGCGTCCCGGCGCGAGAACAGCGACGAGGTGTTCTTCAACCACCGCTCGGTGGACTGGTACTGGCGTCACTACCTGGCGGATCCGGCGCAGGGGCGCGAACCGTACGTCTCCCCGCTGCGCGCCGAGTCGCTGCACGGGCTGCCGCCCGCGCTGGTCATCACCGCCGAGTACGACCCCCTGCGCGACGAGGGGGAGAGTTACGCGCAGCGCCTGTCGGCGGAGGGTGTGGAGGCCCGGCTGAGCCGCTACGACGGCATGATCCACGGCTTCTTCGCCATGCGCGGCGTGCTCGACCCGGCCTCCGACGCCCTCGACGAGGCCGCCGCCTTCCTGCGCCGGCACCTCGCTCCCCCGCCCCCGCTGCGGGGCGCCGCGGACCCCGCGGAGGTGCGCGCATGACCTCGGCCCCGACGTTCCGCCCGGCACCGGAGGCGGGGTCCGACGTACGGCTCGACCTCGCCGACCTGCACGGCTCGCTGTCCGACCCGGTGCTGGACGCGATGAACTTCCTCAACGAGGTGGTCTCGCGCCACCCCGACGCGATCTCGTTCGCGCCCGGCCGGCCCTACGACGGACTGCTCGACCCGGCGGTGATCACCGACTGCCTCACCGCGTACACCGCCCAGCTGGCCGCCGAGGGCCACACCCCGGCGCAGATCCGCACCCGGCTGATGCAGTACGGCCCCACCGCCGGTTTCATCCGGGAACCGCTGGCCGCCGCGCTCATCCAGGACGAGGACATCCACGTCCCGCCCGAGTCCGTCGTCGTGACGGTCGGCGCGCAGGAGGCCATGGTGCTGACGCTGCGCGCGCTGTGCGCGGGCCCGCGGGACGCCCTGCTCGCCTCCTCTCCCTGCTACGTGGGCATCAGCGGAGCTGCCCGGCTGCTGGACATCCCCCTGGTCCCGGTGCCCGAGGGGGCGGACGGCGTGACGCCGGCCGGCCTCGTGGACGCGACGCGCCGGGCGCGGAAGGACGGGCTGCGTCCCCGGATGCTGTACGTCGTACCGGACTTCGCCAACCCGTCCGGGGTGTGCATGACGGTCGACGCCCGTCGCGGTCTGCTCGCGGCCGCCCGGCAGGAGGGGCTGCTGGTCGTGGAGGACAACCCGTACGGGATGTTCCGTGCCGACGAGCAGGACGTGCGGCCCACGCTCAAGGCGCTGGACACCGACCGCCGGGTGATCTACCTCGGCTCGCTGGCCAAGACGGGGTTCCCGGGCGCCCGCGTGGGCTATGTGGTCGCCGATCAGCCGGTCGTCGACTCCGCCGGGCGCGGCACGCTGCTCGCCGACCAGCTCGCCAAGATCAAGAGCATGACCACGGTCAACACCTCGGGGCTGGCCCAGGCGGTGATCGGCGGTCTGCTGGTCCGGCACGGATTCCGGGTGCGCCCGGCCGCGGAGCGGGGCGCGGAGTTCTACCGGGCGAACATGGCGCGGTTGCTCGACGCGCTCGACCGGCACCTGCCGCCAGCCGAGCGGCACCGCCTGGGTGTGTCCTGGAACCGGCCGGAGGGGGGCTTCTTCGTCGTCATGACCGTCCCCTTCGACGCCGACGAGGACGCGCTGGAGCGGTCCGCCCGTGGACACCGGGTGCTGTGGACCCCGATGAGCACCTTCTACGACGGCGCCGAGGGCGACCGGCGGCTGCGCCTGTCCTGGAGCGCGGTGCCTCCGGACCAGGTCGAGGAGGGCGTCGTGCGTCTGGTGCGGTTCATCCGGGAGTCCGCCGACGCGGCGGCCTGAACCGCCGCAGGACCGCCCGCCTCGCCCACTGAGCCACCACAGCCTGTCTCCTTCTCTCCCCCCGAGCCGACACCGCCCGCCTCCTTGAGCCCGCTGAGCCACCGCGGCGTGCCTCCGCGCCCGCCGGCGTCCCTCCATCGCCCACCGGCGCGCCTCCATTACCCACCGCGGCGTGCCTCCACCGCCCACCGCGCCGGCACAGCCCGCTCCTTGAGCCCGCTGACCGGGCCCCGCCCGCCCGCTGTGCCGACCGAGCTGCCGTGTCCCGCCCGTTCCGCCGGATGGACAAGCATTCTTCCGGCGGAACACGTGTGAATTGAGCGGTGGATCGCGGCCGTTCACGCCGGTCGTATTCACCGGCGCCCCGGTTCCCGGTCTGCCGATTCCGCCGAAATCTGCCGGTAACTGCGTTCGGCTCTGCGGTCAGATCTCATGGACTGCGGTGGCCCGGCCGAGAAATGCTGGAGGACATCGGCGGAGAGCCGGTCACCGTTTTTCGGGCAGGAGATGGGGCACAGGTGGACGTTGACGAGTTGTTACTGGCCGGCCCCGACGGCGAGGTCGTGCTGCGGCTGGACGAGGCCGTCACTCGGCAGCGGCTGCGGCAGCTGGTGGCCGAGCGCCACGCGCGTCTGACGGACGCCGGGGCCGCGCCGGGGTCGTCGGTCGCCGTGCACCTGCCGCCCTCCCTGGAGTACATCACCGTCGTCCTCGCCGTCTGGCGGGCCGGCGCCCAGGCGATCCTGATCGACCACCGGTTCACCGATTACGAGGTGACCTCGTGTCTGGAGCGGCTGCGGCCGCAGCTGGCGGTGGAACCGGTCGGCGCCGTCGCCCGCCCCATGCGGGGCTTCCACGACGTGGGCAGCAAGGTCGTGGCCCTGCCGGGCGGTGAGCCCGCCACCACCGGGCACGTCCTGATCCAGTTCAGCTCCGGCTCCACCGGCCCCTCCAAGATCATCGGCCGTACCGCCGAGGACCTGGTCGCCGAGGTCGAGCGGTACACCCGCATCGACGGGTTCCCCTCCGGGGGGCAGCAGGTCGTGTCCCTGGCGTCCATGACCAATGTGCTCGGACTGGTCGGCGGGCTGCTCAACAGCCTGCACACCGGCGCCGAGCTGGTGCTGCCCCGGCACACCGGCACGGAGGGGATCCTGCGCTGTCTCGCCACGGCGAACGCGCCCGCCGCACTCCTCGCGGTGCCCTCTCAACTGGAATTGCTGGCACGGGTTTCCAGCCCGCCCGCAACTCCTCTCTTCGAACGTGCCATCACCGGCGGTGAACTCCTCAGAGAGGAACTGTGGAATTCCTTTGCCGACCGCTACGGCGTGCGGATCGGGACGATGTACGGAATGACCGAGGCCGGCGTGATGGCCACCGACATATCCGGGGCGCACCGGCCCTCGCTGGCCCCTGCCCCCGGTCATGAATTCCGCGTCGAGGACGGGGAATTGCTGCTGCGCCGCCCGGCGTCCCCGTATCTGGGGACCACCGATCCCGGCCGTTGGGCCGACGGCTGGCTGCGTACCCGGGACGCGGGCGCGGTCGATCCGCGCACCGGCCGGATCACCGTGCTCGGCCGGCTCGACTCGCAGATCTCGGTGAACGGTCTGAAGGTCGACCTCAACGAGGTGGAGCAACTGCTGGCCGACGCACCGGGGGTGACGGCGGCCGTGGTGGTGCACGACGGCGCGATCCGGGCGTACGTGGCGCTCGACGACGCACGGCAGGGCACCGCGCCGGTCGAGGCCTTCCTCAAGGAGCGCCTCGCCCCCTACAAACGCCCGCGCGCCGTCCACGCACTGCCCGCCCTGCCGCGCACCAGCAGCGGCAAGCCGGTCCGCAACGCCTCGGTGCTCGCCGCGGCCCGCGAGAGCGTGCCCCGGTCATGAGGCGTCCGTCCGGTGCCAGGGCCGGCAGCCGCCCACCCCCGTGCCGTACACCCGCAGGGGCGGCGGTGGCCCTTCCGGTTCCGCCGTCGCGACCGCGAGGACCAGGCCCGGCGGGCAGTCGGGCAGCGCCAGTGCGAAGGGCCTGCCGGGGAACGGCGTCCACGGCGTCCCGAGGCGCCGGGGCAGCGGAACTCGCCGCCGGGTGCCGCCGCTTCGCAGACCCACGCCGAGCGCCTTGCCCAGTGCCTCCTTCGCCGTCCACAGCCGGAAGAAGTCCCCTGGGCGCTGTTCCTCGGAACGCTCCGCGAGCCAGGCGGCCTCGGCCGGGTCGAACCAACGGCGTGCCAGGTTCACGAACGGCAGCGGCCGGGCCACCTCCACATCGACGCCTATCGCCGCCCCGGACAGCGCCACTGCCACCACATCGGCGCAGTGGCTGATGCTCACCCGGCACAGCGCATCGCCGTCCACCCCGCGCGAAGCCCCGTCCGCCACCGACAGATAGGGGCTGCCCGCGGCGTCGTACGCCACCCGTGGCACGGCGCCGGCCGGCACCGGCACGCCCAGTGCCCGCGCCATGCGCGCCAGCAGGCGCCGGGCTGCCGCCGACGGGTCCCCGCAGGCGGGGGCCAGCACCACAGTGACCGCGTTCGGATCATGCACCGGGCGCACCGACATGAGAGGAAGTCCACCAGTGATGGACGAGATCCGCCAGTACCTGATCGGCGCCCTGGTGAAGATGGGCTTCGACCCCGAGGCGGTCGACGGCTCCAGCTCGCTCGGACCGGCCGGCATCGACCTCGACTCGCTCGCCGTCGCCGATCTGGTGATGCAGCTCGAGGACCGGTTCGGTGTGCACATCGACGAGGACGAGACCGAACGCTTCGCCATGATGACGATCGATCAGATCGCCAAGGAGTCGGCCTCCCGCATCCCGGCCGCATAGGGCACCCGGCACCCGGCATCCGCGCGCCACGCGCCGCCGGGCTGCGGCCCGCCCGGCCCCACGGCACCCGCGCGCCTTCCCACCCCACTTGCCCGGTCATCACAGGGAGTTGCCCCCATGACCCTTCGAAAACTGCGCGCCGAGCTGGCCGCCGACCAGGAGCTGGGCGTCGGCAATGTGCTCAGCACGCTGGTCGCCCGCGTCGGCGACGACGCGGAGTCCGGCATCACCTTCGACTCCGAGGTCGACGCACACCCGGCCTGGCAGCGGCTGACGCTGCGCGACCTGGACCGTGCGGTCGCCGCCCGCGCCGCCTGGCTGCACGGCGTCGGGGTAAGGCCCCGCGACCCGGTCGCGGTCTACGCCACCACCGCCGCCGACCAGGTCCTGGTCTTCTTCGCGCTGACCCGCCTCGGTGCCGTGCCGGCCCTGCTCAACACCAACATGGACGGCACCACGGCACGCGCCTATCTCGGCAAGGTGCAGCCGCGGGCCCTGCTCACCGACGCCGCGCACCGCGCCCGGCTGGGCGCCGAGCCGTTCCCCGGCATCCTGCACTGCGACATCGCCGACGCCGCCGGCGGTGATCCGGCGCAGGCCCCGCCGCAGTACCGCTTCCACCCGAGCGACGCCGCCGTCATCACCCACTCCTCCGGCACCACCGGGCTGCCCAAGCCGGTGACCGCGACCCACGCCAGCCTGTTCGCCGCCACCCGGCACCGGCTGTCGCTGCCCCGGCCGCGCACCATCGACCGGATGCTCAGCGCACTGCCCGCCAACCACGCGGCCATGGTGATCGCGGTGACGCTGGCACTGTGCAGCGGTATCGAACTGCTCATGCTCTCCGACCAGGACGGCAAGGGCGTCCTCGCGGCCATCGACCGCTGGCAGCCGTCCTGTGTCTTCGGCTTCGCGGCCACCTGGCCGCAGCTGGTCGCCGAGGACCTGGACGGGTACCGGCTCGACACCGTCCAGATGTGGTGGAACACCGGCGACGCCGCCCACGAGGCACACATCAGGAAGCTGGTCTCGGTGGGCCACCGGGTGGTGCCCGCACGCGGCGGGGCCGAGCGCCGGGAGGGGGCCACCTTCATGGACGGGCTCGGCTCCAGCGAGATGGGGCACTCGATGTTCTTCATCACGCACACGCCCGAGACCGACCGCTACAACCGGTGCATCGGCAAGCCCCACGCCTTCGCCGAGGTCGCCGTCCTGGACGAGCTGGGTCTGCCGCTGCCGGCCGGCCGCATCGGTGAGCTGGGCGTCAAGTCGCCCACGCTGTCCCCGGGTTACTGGAACGACTCGGTCACGACCTACCGCACCCGGCGCTCCGGCTTCTTCCTCACCGGCGACCTCGTCTACCGCGACGAGGCCGGCTACTACTACCACGTCGACCGGGTGGTGGACACCGTCAGCCTCAGCGGGGGGCGGTATCTGCACACCGCCCAGTCCGAGGAGCAGATCCTCGCCCGCTGCCCCGAGGTACTGGACTGCACGGTGATCGCCGTCGCGGAGGACGAGTCCACCGTCGCCACCGAGATCCTCGTCAGCCTGGCCGCGGGCGGCCCGGCCCCCGAGGACCTGGTGGCCCGGGTGCGCGCCGCGCTGGACGAACACGTCGCGGCCACCGTGCGCGGTGTGACCGTCGTCGCCGACGAGGACATCCCGCACGGCCCCACCGGCAAGGTACGCAAGGCCATCCTGCGCGAGCGCTACAAGGACCGGACCGCGCGGGCCGCCGCGTCGACCGGCGGAAAGGCGGAGACCGTATGAGCACGCAAGGACGCACCGGAGCGGTCGTCACGGGCATCGGGGTGGTCAGCTCCCTGGGCCGGGACCTCGGCGAGACCTTCGACGCACTGTGCACCGGAGCCTCCGGGCTGCGGCGGCCCACCCCCGAACTGGCCGAGGCCTCGAACGTCGAAGTGGTCTCCCAGGCCCCGGACATCAACCCGAACGAGGTGCTCAAGCCGCCGATCGACCCCGGCGTCGACCGCTATCTGGTGCTGGCCATGGCCGCCGCCGAGCAGGCCGTCCGGGACGCCGGACTGGCCGTCGGCGAGAACAGCGACCCGGACCGCACCGCGGTCGTCGCCTCCACCGCGGGCGGTCCGCTGCGCACGTACGAGGAGCACGCCGCCGCCCGCCGCGAGCGGGGCCGGCAGGCGGTCAGCCCGTATCTGTGCCCCGGCATGATCCCGAACATGTCGGCGGCGCGCATCGCCATCAAATACGGCATCCGCGGCTACAGCCTGCTGCTGTCCACCGCGTGCGCGGGCGGCGGCCAGGCGCTCGCCGAGGCGCTGCGGCTGATCCGGGGCGGCGAGGCGGACGTCGTGGTGTGCGGCGGCTCCGACGCCCCGCTGCACCCCACGGTGGCCGCCGCGTTCGTCAACGCCAACTCGCTGGCCCACGGCCACGACGACCCGACGCGCGCCAGCCGCCCCTTCGACCGGGACCGCAACGGCTACGTCCTCGGGGAGGGCGCCGCCTTCTTCGTGGTGGAGAGCGCCGAGCACGCCGACGCGCGGGGCGCGGCCGGGTACGCGGACGTCATCGGCTGGGGCGCCACCACCGACGCCTACCACGTCACCAAGCCCCGTCCGGACGGCTCCGGTGCCGCCGAGTGCATGCGCCGGGCCATGGCCTCCGCCGGGCTCGCGCCCGCCGACATCGGCTACATCAACGCGCACGCCACCAGCACCGGCCTCGGTGACGTGGCCGAGGCCCGTGCCATCCGCGCGCTGTTCGGCGACGAGACCCCTCCGGTCAGCTCCACCAAGTCCGTCACGGGCCATCTCATGGGTGCCTCCGGCGCCTTCGAGGCCGCGGCCACCGTGCTGGCCGTGGCCCACGGCACGCTGCCGCCCACCCACAACCTGGACAACGTCGCCCCGCACTGCGAGCTGAACCACGTGCGCTCCAAGGCGGTGCAGACCGAGGTGCGGGCCGCGCTGTCCAACTCCTTCGGCTTCGGCGGCCACAACATCTCGCTCGCCTTCGGCGCGCCCTCCACCCGGGAGCACCGTGTGCAGGGGAGCGCCGATGACTGAGCGGGGCGAGCTGCCGCTGCACACCTTCTGGTGGCTGCACGACGCCCGCTGGTACCAGGGGGTGAAGAAGCGGTACGGCCAGGAGGCGGCCAACGAGATCAACGCGGAGGCGATGAAGTTCGTCGCCCGCCGGGTAGCCCGCTGGTTCGTGGCCCGGCACGGTGTCGACCACGCCAAGCTGCCGATGGACGAGTTCGTCGAGTACTTCAAGGAGATCCCCCGGGCGATGTGGCCCGAGGAGATGACGAACTATCAGCACACCCCCGTGGACGACGACACCTTCGAGACGGTGGTCACCGAGCACTTCGCGCTGAAGATGCTCAAGGCCGCCCGTTCCTTCGACGACTACCGCTGCCCCTGTCTGGAGATGCGGGCGGGCTGGTTCGAGGGGATGGGCCTCGACGTCCAGGACAGCCGCAGCGCCTGCATGACCCAGGGAGATGCCGTCTGCCGGTTCCGCGCCACCGTACGCCGTCCCGAGCAGGGAGATTCAACGCCATGATCACAGGAATTGACCACGTCGAGTTCTACGTCGGCGACGCCCGGCAGGCCTCGTTCTACCTCTGCAGCGCCCTCGGCTTCCGGCTGTGCGCGGAGACCGGTGCCGATGCCGGGCGGCCCGGGCAGCGTTCGCTGCTGCTGCGGCAGGGCGGGATCCGGCTGCTGATGTCCTCGGCCCTGACCGAGGAGGCGGAGGCGGCCCGCTACGTCGCCCGGCACGGCGACGGCGCCGCGGTGATCGCCTTCGGCGCGGACGACGCCCGCAGCGAGTTCCGCGAGGCGGTGGCCCGCGGTGCGCGGCCGGTGCGCGAACCGGTGGAGTACACGGACGCCGAAGCCCGCGTGGTGGTCGCGGAGGTCGCCGGGTTCGGCGATGTCACGCACCGGTTCGTCGAGCGCCATGGCGACCCCGAGGCCTTCCTGCCGGGCGTGACCCAGTACCTGGCGCCCGACCCCGAGGAGGGCGAGAACCTGCTGCGGCTGGTCGACCACATCGCGGTGTGCGTTCCGGCCGGCGAACTCGACTCCACGGTCGAGCACTACGAGAAGGCGTTCGGGTTCACGCAGATCTTCGAGGAGTACATCGAGGTCGGCGCGCAGGCCATGAACTCCAAGGTGGTGCAGTCCGACTCCGGCGGTGTCACCTTCACCATCCTGGAGCCCGACACCACCCACTCCCCCGGCCAGATCGACGACTTCATCAGCCGGCACGGCGGGGCGGGCGTCCAGCACCTGGCGTTCCTGGCCGACGACATCTTCACCACGGTGGGCCGTCTCGAGCGGCGCGGCACCCGGTTCCTGACCACCCCGGGCAGCTACTACGACGCCGTCACCGACCGCGTCGGCGAGACGGACGTCGACCTCGCCGAGCTGCGCCGCCACAACGTGCTGATCGACCGGGACCACTGGGGCGAGATCCTGCAGATCTTCACCCAGTCCATGCACGTGCGGCGCACCTACTTCATGGAGGTCATCCAGCGCCGCGGGGCCCGCAGCTTCGGCAGCGGCAACATCCGGGCCCTGTACGAGGCCGTGGAACGCGACAGCGCCCGCCCCGCCCAGGCCGGCGTCTGACCGGGACGAGACACAGAGATCGGAAGAAGGGCTCATGAGCCACGCACAGCCGGACTTCAAACTCACCGAGGAAGAGAAGGCACTGCTGCCGACGGACGACGAGGTCCGCGACTACGCCGAGCACGGCTGGTACCTGTCGCGGAAGCTGTTCACGGACGACGAGATCGACATGCTCACCGCCGCGAGCGACCGCTTCTACGCCGGTCACCGCGACCGCACCCTGCCCGTCCGGCCGCCGCGGCTGGCGTACTGGACGCCCGAGGACGGCGATGTCCAGCGCCATCACGACTACGTGCACTACGAGGACGACCGCATCGCCTCCATCCTGCGCAAGCCGCTGATCGGAGCGGTCGCGGCACGGCTCGCGCAGGCCGAGGAGATACGTGTCTTCCAGGCGACCATGATCTACAAGCCGCCGCGGCCGGACGAGGCCAGCAATGTGGTGCCCTGGCACTTCGACAAGCACTACTGGGCGACCTGCTCCTCGCAGCGCATGCTGACCGCGTTCATCCCGTTCCACGACTGCGGTGACGAGATGGGCACCATCACCATGATCGACGGCAGTCACCGGTGGCAGGAGACCGGCGGCCGGGACAGCGCCACCCGGCACTTCGCCGAGCGCGACCGCTCCGAACTGGAAGCCATGCTGGAGGAGAACGCACGGCACAACGGCGCCCGGGTCACCAAGGTGCCCATGCGCCTTCCCAAGGGACACGTCAGCTTCCACCACTGCCGCACCTACCACGGCAGCGGCGCCAACGTCAGCGGCTGGCCCCGCCGGGCGATCTCGCTGCACCTCCAGGACGGTGCCAACACCTACGTCCGGCACGAGCTGAGCGACGGCAACGAGGTCGTCTACAACCACGACGTCCTGGTGCGGCGCACGCCCGACGGCCGGCCCGACTACGCCGACCCGGCCTACTGCCCCACGCTCTGGGCCGTCGGCGCGGACGACTGACGGGGACGGGCGATGCGCACTGTGGCCGTCGTGGGCGGTGGTCTGATCGGGACCTCCATCGGTATGGCACTCGCCGTCCGTGGTACCGCGGTTCATGTGCTCGACCGTGACCCGGCGCGGCAGGCGGAGGCCGCCGTGCGGTGCGGGGGACACGCGGGGCCGCCCCGCGAGCCCGCCGATCTTGCCGTACTGGCCGTGCCGCCGGGGCAGATCGCCCAGGTCCTGCGGGAGCAGCAGGCCCGCGGGCTCGCCCACTGCTACACGGACGTGGGCAGCGCCAAGGAGTCGGTGCACCGGGCCGCCGTGGCTGCCGGCTGCACGCTGGACGGCTTCGTCGGCGGGCATCCCATGGCCGGCTCGGAGCAGTCGGGCCCGCACGCGGCGCGCGCCGAGCTGTTCGTGGGCCGCCCCTGGGTGCTCACCCCGGACCGCTGCACCGGTGCCGCGGCGCTGGCCGCCGCGCTGGAGCTGGTCGAGGCGTGCGGGGGCCGGCTGGTGGTCATGACCCCTGCCGAGCACGACCGCGCGGTGGCCCTGACCTCGCACGCCCCGCATGTCGTCGCCAGCGCGCTGGCCTCGGCACTCGGTGCCGCACCGCAGGAGGTGGTCGACCTGTGCGGCGCGGGCATCCGCGACACCACCCGGATCGCGGCCGGTGAGACCGGGCTGTGGAGCGACATCCTCGGCAGCAACGCGGGGGCGGTCGCCGCCGCCCTGGAACCCCTGGTCGACGAACTCTCGTCCGCAGTAGCCCAGTTGAAGCAGGCCGCGGCCACATCACCGGGGTCACCGCGCCGGGTACTGGCCGACCTGCTCGACCGGGGCGGCGAGGGCCGCGCCCGCATCATGACCGTACAGCCGGGCCCGGCCGCCCGACTGCCGCACCAGATCGCGTCGTTCGCCTGATCACCACGCGACCCCGCCCACGTCACGGGCCGTACCGCCACGGCGCGGCTCGCGGCGACCGAAGCCGTCACCGCGCGGCCCGCACCGTCACCACGCGGCCCGCACCGTCAGCACACCGCCACCGCGCGGCTCGCCCACACCGTCGCCGGGCGGCCCCAACCGTCAGCACACCGTCACGGCACGGCCCACACCGTCAGCACACCGTCACGGCACGGCTCACACCGTCAGTACGCCGTCACGGCACGGCTCACACCGTCAGTACGCCGTCACCACACGAGGGAGCACCCGATGGGAAGGTCGGTTCTGGTCACCGGCGGCAATCGCGGCATCGGTCTCGCCGTCGCCCGCGCCTTCCGGGACCGGGGCGATCGCGTCGCCGTCACCTGCCGTGCGTCCGGCCCGCCCGACCCGGATCTGCTCTCCGTGCGCTGCGACGTCACCGTGCCGGAACAGGTCGAGGAGGCCTTCGTGCGGGCGGAGGAGGCGAACGGCCCGGTCGAAGTGCTGGTCTCCAACGCCGGGATCATCGACGACGTGCTGCTGCTGCGCATGCGCGAGGAGCACTTCAGCCGGGTGCTGGACACCAATCTCACCGGCACCTACCGGGTCGCCCGGCGGGCCGTGCGCAGCATGCTGCGCGGCGGCTGGGGCCGCATCGTGCTGATCTCCTCGGTCGCCGCCGTGCGCGGTGCCCCCGGGCAGGTCAACTACGCGGCGAGCAAGGCCGGGATGACCGGCATGGCCCGCGCGATGGCCCGGGAGCTGGGCTCGCGCCGGATCACCGCCAACGTGGTGCTGCCCGGCTTCGTCCCGACCGACATCAACGCGGGACTGTCCGAGGAGTTCCGGGCCGACCTGGTGTCCCAGATCCCGGCCGGCCGGTTCGGCGAACCGGCCGAGGTGGCCGCCGCGGTCACCTTCCTCGCCTCGGACGAGGCCGCCTACATCACGGGCGCCCTGGTCCCGGTCGACGGCGGCCTCGGCATGGGGCACTGACCGACCGACCCATCGAGCACACCGGAGGTCCCCTTGTCCACCCCGTCCATCCTCCCGTGCCCCCTGGGGGCTCCCACGGCGCCGGAGCTGGCCTCGCTGGCCGCCCGGGCCGCGGCCCGGCTCGCCGCCGATCCCTGGCTCGCCCCTGCCGGGCTGGCCCAGGCTCTGGCCGCGGGCCCGGCCGGACCGCACCGCGCGGTCGTCCTCGCCGGCGACGGCGACACCCTGGCCGACGGTCTCCACGCCCTCGCCGAGGGCAGCACCCACGACGGCCTGGTCACCGGCGAGGCGGTCGAAGGGGCCGGTACCGCGCTGGTGTTCCCCGGCCAGGGGTCCCAGTGGCCGCGCATGGCCGCGGACCTGTACGAGCAGTCCCCGGTCTTCCGCGAGCGCATCGACGCGGTGGCCGCCGAGCTGTCCCGCTGGACCGACTGGAAACTGCTCGACGCCATCTCCGGCGAGGCGGGCGACGAGCTTCTGGAGCGCGTGGAGGTCGTACAGCCCGCGCTGTTCGCGATGATGGTGGCGCTGGCCGCGCAGTGGGAGGCGTACGGCGTCGCGCCCACGGCCGTGATCGGCCACTCCCAGGGCGAGCTGGCCGCGGCCCATGTGGCGGGGGTGCTGAGCCTGGAGGACGCGGTCAGGATCGTCGTCATGCGGGGCAAGGTGCTGCGCAGCCTGACCGGTTGCGGCGGCATGCTCTCGGTGCCGATGCCGTACGAGTGGACGGCCGGCTACGTCGCCGAGCGGTCCGACCGGCTGGCGATCGCCGCCGAGAACGGGCCGGGCAACCTGGTGGTCTCCGGTGATGTGCCGGCCCTGGAGGAACTGGTCCGGGTGTGCGCCGAGGAGGGGCTGCGGGCGCGCATGGTCAAGGTCGACTACCCCTCCCACTCGCCGCAGATCGACCGGATCCGCGACGACCTCCTCGCCGGGATCGCCGGGATCACACCCCGGCCGGGCCGGCTGCCCTACTACTCGTCGGTGGCCGCCGGCCGGGTCGACGGCACCGAACTCGACGCCGCGTACTGGTTCCGCAATCTGCGTCACACCGTGCGGTTCGAGGCCACGGTGCGAGCCGCCGCGGCCGACGGACACGTGCGGTTCGTGGAGAGCAGCCCGCACCCGGTGCTCGTCCGGGGCCTGCAGCGCATCCTGCGCGAGGTGCCCGGCAGCCATGTGACCGAGTCCCTCCGGCGCAACGACGGGGGCACGGACCGCTTCCTGCGCTCCGTGGCAGCCGCCTGGACGCACGGCGCCCCCGTCGACTGGTCCACTGCCCTGCCCGCCTGACCACCCCACCGACCCCGACCCGAACCCGCGCGGCGCAGCGACACCCAGCGGCGCCGCCCGTCTCTGAGGAGAACCATGTCCCGCTACGACTGGGAGATCGACAACCCCGGGATCGCCCGCCTGGAGCAGGCCGCCGACGCGGCCCGCAGCCGTGTGGTGGCCCACCCCCTCTACCGGAGCCTGGACGGGCTCGACGCGGTGACGACGTTCATGGAGCACCACGTCTTCGCGGTGTGGGACTTCATGTCGCTGCTCAAGTCCCTTCAGCAGAAGCTGACCTGCACCACCGTGCCGTGGCTGCCGACCGGCCCGGCCGCCAGCCGCCGGCTCATCAACGACATCGTGCTGGTCGAGGAGAGCGACGAACTCGGCGACGGCTTCCTCAGCCACTTCGAGCTGTACCTGCGCGGTATGGCGGAGGCCGGGGCCGACACCGGCCCGATCGAGACGCTTCTGGAGCTGCTGCGCGACGGCCGCCCGGTGCTGCCCTCGCTGAAGGAGGCGGGCGCTCCGGCACCCGCCGTCGAATTCGCCACCACCACCTGGGACTTCATCGAGAACGCCCCGGTGCACTGCCAGGCGGCGGCGTTCGCCTTCGGCCGTGAGGACCTGATCCCGGACATGTTCGACAAGGTCGTCGCGGTCAATAAGAAGGAGGGCGACCGGCTTCGTTCCTTCGTCGACTACCTGGAGCGGCACATCGAGGTGGACGGCGAGGAGCACACACCGATGGCCATGCAGATGCTGGCCGATCTGTGCGGCGACGACCAGGACAAATGGCGGGAGTGCGAGGAGACGGTCGCCATCGCGCTGGAGGCCCGGACCCGCCTGTGGGACGGCGTACTGGAGGCGATCAAGGGCTGATTGATAGACCTGGACCTGCATCCAGGCAGTTCCACACAGGTGCGAGGGACCGGTCGGGTCCCACCGAGGAGGAGCACATGTCCACGGACGTGATGGCGGCGCTGCGGGCCGACCGCGACGCCCTGCTGGAGGTCTGCGCGGGGCTCACCGACGCCGACTGGAAGGCCGACAGCGGCTGTCCCGGTTGGTCGGTGCGTGACGTCGTCATCCATCTGGGGGCGCTGTTCACCAAGGTGGTGGCCCCCGCGTCCCTGCCCGACACCACCGGACTGCCGACGGAACGCGCACAGGACGTCTACGTCGAGGCACGGCGCTCCTGGCCGACGGAGCGGATCGTCGCCGACTACGCGCAGGCCGGCGAGCAGGCCTCGGCCGCCCTGGCCGGCCTCGCCCGCGACGGCGCCCGGGAGGTGGACCTGGGCGACCTTGGCACCTATCCGGCGGCGACGCTGCCCTGTGCCTTTGTCTTCGATCACTTCGTGCACATCCGGTACGACCTGTTCGGCCCGCGCGGGCCGCTGACCGGGCCGCCGCCGCCCATCGACGAACTGCGCCTCGGGCCGACGCTGGACTGGATCGAGGCGGCGCTGCCGCAACAGAACACCGTGGCCGTGGCGGAACTGATCGGTTCGGTGGACTTCGTGGTGGAGGGCGCCGCACGGCGCACCATCCGGCTCGGTACGGGCGGCCGTACCGCCCGGGTGGTCGCCGGCGCGGTGGACTTCGTGCGCTGGATCACCGGGCGTGCCGAGCCCGACGCACCGGGCGTCGCCTTCTTCGGTGATCCGCGGCAGCAGCCGGTGCTGCACGGGCTGCGGGTGTGGTGAGCGTCATGGACCCGCGGTTCACCCCCACCACCGCCGATCTGCGGCGGGAGGCCGCCCGCACCGCGGCCCTGCTGCGCACGGTCCCCGACCCGGGCGCCCCGGTGCCCGGGCTCGACTGGACGGTCGCCGAGACCGCCGCGCACCTGGTGGCGGAGGTACGCCACTACACCGGGTACGCCGCCGGTACGGCGAAGGCCGAGGACGTCCTCACCGTACTGGCCGTCGGTCCAGGGGCCCCGCCCGGAGAGGTGAACGCCGCCGCCAACGCACGGGCGCTGGCCGAGTTCACCGAGCGGGACCCTGCCGTGCTCGCCGGGCAACTCGAGGCAGGTGTGGAGGAGTTCGCCGCGGCGGCGGCCGGGCGGTCGCCCGAGGAACCGATCCTCACCACCAACGGACTGACCATGACCGTACCCGTGATGACGGCCAGCCTGCTGGGCGAACAGCTGGTGCACGGTCTCGACGTCGCGCGGGCCCGGCGGGCCCCCTGGCGGATCGAGCGGCGCGACGCGCAGCTGGTCATCGAGGGTGTGCTCGCGATGGCCGCCGGCTATGTGGACCGGCGGCGCACCGCCGGGATGCACGTCAGCTACGAACTGCGTTTCCGGGGCGGCCCCCGCCACCGGTTCGCCGTGGACGACGGCACCGCGCGGGTGACGGCGGCAGGCGACCCGGTGGACTGTGTCATCACCGCCGACCCGGTCGCCTTTCTGCTGGTCGGCTACGGCCGCACGGGCCAGTGGAGCCAGGTGCTGCGCGGGCGGCTGGTGGCGGGCGGACGCCGGCCGTGGCTGGGGCTGCGCTTCGCCGACCTGCTGACCAGCGTGTAGCCGCAGTGGTGGGGGTGGGTGGCCGGACGGCTCCGCAGGGGCCCGGCGTGGTCGACGCCGGGCTCCGGTCAGCAGCTCGCGGTGGCGCGGCCGCACAGGTTCGAATCGGTCAGCGGGGGCGTGGAGTGGTCCGGCATCTGGGCGAGCAGTGTCGTCAGCCGCAGGCCGGGGTGCAGTGCCGCGTGCGCCGCGACCACCGAGAGTGTCCCCGGGGAGCGCCGGCACAGCTCGATCAGCCGGGTCGTGGCTTCCTCCTCGGCGGCCACCCGGCGGCGGCCGAGGAGTCGCTCCAGCGATGCCCGCGCGTCCTCGAAGGGGAGGACGTCCAGGCCGATGGTCTGCGCGCCGTGGTGGGCCACCAAAGAGGTGAGCTTGTGCTGGCTCGTGACGACCGCGACGCAGCCGGGCGTGCCCGGCAGCAGCGGGGTGACCTGTTCCGTGCTCTCGGCGTCGTCGAGCACCATCAGTACCCGTTTGTTCGCCAGCACACTGCGCAGCAGCGCCGACTGCGCATGCAGGCCGCCCGGGATGCGCGCGTCCGGCACCCCCAGCGCGTGCAGGAAGTCGCGGATCGCCTCGCCGGGTGTGAGCGGCTCGTTGCCGTTGCGGTGCAGGTCGACGTAGAGCCGGCCGTCGGTGAAGCGGTCGGTGAGCTGATGGGCCCAGCGCACCACCAGGGCGGTCTTGCCGACTCCGGGCTGGCCGTTGACCACGGCAAGGCCGGGCGTGGTGGCCTGCTGTTCCAACAGTGTGTCCAGTGACAGGAGTTCGCGTTTGCGTCCGACGAAGTGGCGCGGCGACATGGGCAGTTGCTGCGGGACCACGACAGGGCCGACGGAGGGTTCGGACGTGCGCTGGGACGGGATGAAGGGGTCGGTGGCGCGGGCCTGTTCCTCGACCAGCCGGTCCAGCGCCTGCTTGTCCAGCCCCAGGGCCTTGGTGAGGAGTTGAAGGGATCGCGGGTGCGGCTTGCGGGTCCGGCCGCGTTCCAGATCGCTGATCATGCGGACGCTCAGCCCGCTGAGCCGGGACAGGTCCTCCTGGGTCAGTCCCATCGCTTCCCGGCGGCGGACGAAGAGTTGGCTGACGTCATGGCTGATACGCATGGCTGTGGTGCCCCCCGTGGACATACGTAGTGTGCGTGCCGTGTGCTTCTCGGTGATCCGACGCACGGTCGGACAGATGGTGGTGCGGGTGTGTCACAGCTGGGCCGGGTACGGCCGTCCGAGCGGCGCCGGTCTCAGCGGGCCCGCGTGGGGTGCACACAGCAGGGAGGCGTCGACGCCGGCCAGCGCGTCCAGGCCGCACAGCATCATCGCCTCGGTCAGTTCGGCCCCGAGCAGCCCGAGCACCTCGGCGACCCCCTCGGCCCCCGCGCACGTCAGACCCCACAGCGCGGGCCGGCCGATGAGCACCGTGTGCGCGCCGAGCGCAAGGGCCTTGAGGACGTCGCCGCCCTGCCGGAACGCCCCGTCCACGAGGACGGCGCACCGGTCGGCCACGGCCGCGGCGATCTCGGGCAGCGCGGCGACCGCCGGTACGGCACCGGGCAGTTGGCGACCGCCGTGGTTGGAGACAACGATGCCGTCGACGCCGTGCTCGACCGCCCGGACGGCGTCCTCGGCCGTCAGCACCCCCTTCAGCACGAGCGGGAGCCGGGTCCGGCCGCGCAGCCACTCCAGGTCACGCCAGGTGATCGTCGCGTCGAACTGCTCCTCGGAGTGGGCGGCCAGCGCGGAGGTGCCCGCGGTGGCCCGGTGCACCCCCGCCGTCACGGATTCGTCCAGGTTGACCGCGCGCACGTGCCGGGGCACGGTGAAGCCGTTGCGGATGTCCCGTGGTCTGCGGGCCACGACGGGCGCGTCGACGGTGAGCACGAGGGCGGTGAATCCAGCTTCCTCGGCTCGTGTCACCAGTTTCTCCAACTGGTCGCGCCGGCGCAGCCAGTAGAGCTGGAGCCACAGCGGACCGGAGCCCTGTCCGGCGATGTCTTCCAGGGTGCGGTTGGCGAAGATGCTGGTGACGAACAGCGCACCGGCGGTGCCCGCGCCACGGGCGGTGGCCGTCTCACCCTCGGGGTGGAACAGACAGTGGTGTGCCATGGGCGCGATACCCAGCGGCAGTCGGAGCCGGCGGCCCAGCAGGACGGTGGCCGGATCCGGTCGGGCCGCGCCGGTCAGGACGCTGGGACGCAGCCACAGATGATCGAGTACGGATTGGTTCGCATGGACGGCGGATTCGTCGCCGCTGCCGCCCGACAGATAGTCCCAAACGGGCGAGGGTAACCGCTCCCGAGCGGCATCCTCCAATTCCCTGACGTGCACCAGTGCGCGTTCGCGGGTCATGCCAGGAACTCTACCAGTCGATATCGAACGATAAGGTAAAGATTGGAGAGTTCCGACTGGCCCGCGATAAGGTTCCGTTGGATTATGGGCGGGGTGCAGCAAAACGCTGGGAAAACTTCACTCTCACCCGGCATATGACGGCACGCCACAGGGCTGCAGCGGGGTGAACGCCGCACGTCCGGAATGGTTCAGACGGCCATCACTTCCAGCGCGCTCTCGCCCAACGGGTCGACGGCCGGTGCGGGATGGACGGCGACGACCTGGAACCCTGCCTTTTCGGCCAGCGCCCGGTATTCCGCCGCCGTGCGGTTGCGGCCCTCGACCATGGTCAGCATCAGCAGGTCGTACAGCTTGGCAGGGCTGGGGCCCGGGCCCGCGGGGATGACCTTCTCCAGAATCACCAGCCGTCCTCCGGCCGGCAGCTCGGCCCGTACCGTCCGCAGGATGTCCAGCGCCCGTTCGTCGCTCCAGTTGTGCAGGCAGCGCGCGAGGACGTAGATATCGCCGCCCGCCGGCACCCGCTCGAAGAAGCTCCCCTCGACCAGGGTCACCCGGTCCGCGAGACCGGCCTCGGCGAACCGGGTGCGGGCCTGGGCGACGGCCTCGGACAGCTCCATCAGCACACCGTGCAGGCCCGGACGGGCGGCCAGCACCTCGGCCAGCAGGCTGCCGTTGCCGCCGCCGACGTCCACCACGGTGCCGACGCCGGTCAGGTCGACCGCCGCCCAGGCGGCGGGGACCGCGGCGCGGCTGCCGAGCGCGGCGTTGAAGGTGCGGGCGACGTCGGGACGTTCCTCGAGGTAGCTGTACATGGACGTGCCGTGCACATGGTCGAAGGCCGGCGTCCCGGTGCGCACCGCCTCCACGAGCCCGCCGAGGGAGCGGAAGACCTCCTCGCCGAGCATCAGCGTGGTCTCGCGCAGCGAGCGCGGCGCATCGGATCGCAGCAGCGCCGTGGCCGGTGTCAGCGCGAAGACGTCCTCGCCCTGCTGCTCCAGCAGGCCCGCCGACGCCAGCGCGCGCAGCACGCGGTGCACCGCGTCGGCGTGGGCTCCGCACTCGCGCGCGATCTGCGCGGACGACCGGGGCCCGTCGGCGAGCACGTCGGGGACGCCGAGCGCGGTGATCGCGTACAGCGCCTGCGCCGTCCAGGAGCCGGTGAGCACGCCCAGCAGGGTGCGTTGCGGGTCGGGCGCCGGTGCGGCGGCGGACGCGGCGTGCGTGTCGTTCATACGGAGGTCACTTCCACTCGGAGGTCGTCGGGATCCTTCACGCGGCGCGCGGCGGAGCGCACCGCCAGACAGCACACGGCGGCGAGCACGGTCATCGCGACGGGCAGGACGACGGTCTGCTGTACGGCGTCCACCAGTCCGTGGGCCATCGCGTACCGTCCCGCCTCGCGCAGTTGCGCGGCCGCCGCCCGCGGGACGCCGGGCGGGGCCGCGAGGGAAGAACCGTCGCCCCCTGCCTCGATCGCGCTGTCGGCGGCGTGCCTCAGGGCATCGGTGAACGGCCGGCGGTAGCCGGGCGGCAGCGACCGCGCCCGTTCCGTGGCCCGCTCGCCGACCGCGGCGGCGAGCCGGCTCTGCAGCAGCGCGCCGACCGCTGCGGTGCCGAGCACGGAGCCGAACTGCCGGTTGGAGTTGAACACCCCGGACGCGGCGCTGTTGAGTTCGGGCGGCACTCCGTGCATCGCGATGGCCGGCATCGGGGCGAAGGTGCCGCCCATGCCGACGCCCGCGACGATCAGCGGGGGAAGGAACGTGTACCAGGCCGAGTCGGTCGTGGCGACCGCGGCCATCCACGCCATGCCGGCGGCGAACAGCAGCAGGCCGCCGAACAGGATCCAGCGCCCGTCGATCCGGTCGGTCAGTCTCCCGGTCAGCGGCGCCAGCAGCATCGACACGAGGGCGGCCGGGGCGAGGGTGAGTCCGGCCCGCAGCGCGCTCATGCCCAGGGCGGCCTGGAGATAGATGTTGAACAGCAGCAGGAAGCCGAGCATCCCGACGTTGACGGCACCGCCGACGATGTTCATCAGCGTGTACTCGCGGTCCTTGAACAGCGTGAACGGTATGAGCGGATCGCGGTCCTGGACGCGGGACTGCGTCCACAGGAACAGCGCCAGCAGCACCACGCCCGCGGCCAGCACCAGGGGGATGCTGACGAACGACGTGATGGTGCCCCAGTCGTAGCGGCGGCCCTCGACGAGCCCGTAGCAGAGCGCGGTGAGAGCCAGTGTGCACAGCAGCACCCCGAGCGGGTTGAGCCGCCGGGGCTGGGTCTCGCGGATCTCGTCGATCACGGCGAACGTACCGAAGAGCACCACGATGCCGATGGGCAGGTTGATGAGGAAGATCCACCGCCAGCCGAAGGCGGTGACCAGCAGCCCGCCGAGCGTCGGTCCGGCGATCGCGGCGAGGCCCGCCACCGCACCCCAGATGCCGAAGGCGGTGCCGCGCCGTTCGGGCGGGAAGGTGTGCGCCAGGATGGTCAGGGTCTGCGGGATCAGCACCGCGGCCCCGATGCCCTGGACGGTACGGAACGCGATCAGCTGCGCCGGGTCCGCGGCCAGCGCACAGGCCACCGAGGCGACGGTGAACAGCACGGTCCCGGCGGCGAAGGCGAGCCGTGGACCGCGCAGATCGCCGACTCTCCCGGCGGTGATGAGCAGGGCCGCCAGCGCCAGCGTGTAGCCGTTGACGACCCACAGGATCTGGTCGAGGGACATGCCGAGGTCGGACACCAGGTCCGGAATGGCGATGTTGACGATCGTCAGATCCAGCAGGGGCATGAAGTACCCCACGGAGACCACGGTGAGCACGGCCCACGGATTGCCGCGCCACGAGCGCGCCGGCGCCACGGCCGTTCAGTCCGAACCGGCGGCGGAGGAGGCCGCGGTGTGGGTCAGCGCTTCCGTCACGCTCTGCATCACCGCTTCGGCCAGCACCCGGTGGAAGGCACCGTTGGCCTCCCGGTCGGTGATCACCTCCACGAGCCGTGGTCCGGGCTCGCGCACCGCCGCCAGGACCTCGGCCACGGACTCCGCCCGGGTGCACGGCCAGCCGGCGGCGCGCGCCACATCGGCCACCCGTACACCGTGCGGGGTGCCGAAGATGGTCTCGAAGCAGTCGGCCGACGCGGTGCGCGGTGTCATCGAGAAGATGCCGCCGCCGTCGTTGTTGATGACCACGAGCGTCAGGTCGGGCCGTTCCGGTGCGGCCCCGGTGAGCAGGCCGTTCTGGTCGTGCAGCAGGGACAGGTCACCGAGCAGCGCGACCGCACGTCCGGTGCCGCGCTCCTGGTGGGCGTAGGCGGCGCCGAGCGCGCTGGAGACGGCGCCGTCGATGCCGCTCAGGCCCCGGTTGGCCAGCACCCTCAGGTCGGCGCGCGGGCGCATGGTGCGCTCCACGTCCCGCACCGGCATGCTGGAGCCGGCGAACAGCAGCGATCCGGACGGCAGGGCGGCCGTCAGGTCACGGGCCACGCGGGCTTCCGTGAGGCCGCCCTCGTCCAGGGTGCGGTCCAGGGTCTCCAGCGCCGCCTTGTCGGCGTCCTGCCACAGCCGCAGCCAGTCCGGGTCGCTCTCCGGCTGCTGCGGCGCACCCAGCCGGGACACGACCCGGGTGGCGGTGCGGGCCGGGTCCGCCCAGTCGTGTCCGGGGTCGACCACGACGAGTCGTCCGGCGGAGCCGAGGAAGTTCAGGAGGGCGAGGTTCACGCCGGGCCGGCCGACGCTGACCACCATCTCCGGTGCCGCGACGGCCCGGAAGCCGGGATGGGCCAGCAGATAGCCGTAGCTGGTCACGGCGTTCGGGCCCTGGCGCGCGCCGCTCTGCGGCTCGGCCAGCAGCGGCCAGCCGGCCTGCTCGGCGAAGGCCACCGCGGCCTGCGGGTCCGCCGCGGCGTCGCCGACCACCACCACCCCGCGCGCGGGCACCTCGAGCGGCTCCGGCTGCGGGGGCGTCCGGGTGATGCGCACCGCGGGCCGCCGCTCGGTGGAGTCCGGGCTCGGCCAGTCCGGGCCACCCGGTTCCGCGGTGTTCTCCAGCGGGTCGGGCAGCGTCAGGTTGATCTGCACGGGCCCGCCGGACGCCGCCTCGGCGACGGCGCGGGAGAGCACGGAGCGCCAGTAGCGGGTCGTCGCGGCATCGCCGGGAACCGAGTCCAGCTCGGCGAAGAACGGGGTGGCCTGCCCGAACATCCGGGCCTGGTCGGTGGTCTGGTTGGCCCCGGTCCCCCGCCACATCGGCTTGCGGTCGGTGCTCACCACGATCAGCGGAATCCGGGCGTGGCGGGCCTCCAGGACCGCGGGGTGCAGATTGGCCGCGGCGGTGCCCGAGGTACAGGTCACCACGACCGGGCGGGCGCTGGCGCGGGCGAGGCCCAGGGCGAGGAAGCCCGCGGAGCGCTCGTCGATGCGCACGTGCAGCCTGAGCAGCGGGTGGTGGTAGAGGGCGGCGGCCAGCAGCCCCGAGTGCAGGCCCGGGGAGATGACCGCGTCCGTGACTGAGCACTGGGCGAGTTCGTCGGCCACGACGGCGCTGAGCTGGTCGGAGAGGTTCATGGTCTCCCGGTTCTCGTGGAGGCGGGTCGGGGGCGCGGACGGCGGCCGGTCAGCGGGCCGCGCCGTGCCACAGGGCGAGCGCCCGTTCCTGGACGTGCTCGGGAAAGTTCTGCGCGAAGGCGGTGTTCACCGGGCGGCGCTCCTCGTCCGGCGGCAGCAGGCAGTCGTGGGCCATCTTGGGCCCGCTCAGCGTGCGGAACTCCTCGGGCGTGTAGTTGATGTGCAGCGGGGTGAACAGCTGGTCCTCGAAGAGGACCTGGCCCGCGACGGGATGGCAGCGGGTGGCCACGGCCCAGGACAGGTCGCGCAGGTCGGTCGGGTCGATGTCGTCGTCCAGGACGAGCACCCGGGTCACCCAGAAGCCGACCTTGGGCCGCAGCACCACGCTCGCGATCGCCCTGGTCAGCATGCGGGTGGTGGTGTGGATGCCGCCGCCCCACTGCCGCCACTGGCGGGGCACGGTGACCGCGGCCACCGTGCAGCACGCCTCCGGCAGCAGCCACACGGCGCTGACCGGCAGTCCGGCTCCGCGCAGGTTGCGCAGCACCTCGGCCGAATGCGTGGGGCCGACGACGGTGTGCACCTCTTCGACGGGCTTGCCCGCCGACACCACCGGCAGGATCGGGTCGTCGCGGTGGGTGATGGCGCTGATGTGGAACACCGGGCGCGGGCGCGGCTGTCCGGAGATGTAGCCGTAGAACTCCCCCATCGGGCCCTCGGGCAGGGTCTCCTCCAGCGACACCGTGCCCTCGATGACGATCTCCGCGTCGGCGGGTACCTCCAGGTCCACGGTGCGACAGCGCACCACCCGGAGCGGTTCGCCGAACCAGGCGCCGAGGAAGCCGGCCTCGTCGCACCCGGACGGCAGCGCCATGCCCCCGGCGAACGGGATCGCCGGATCCCCGCCCTGCACCAGCGCGGCGGGCATCGGCTCGCCGCGCTGCTTCCACTGGGCGTAGATCTTCCCGATGTCCTGCGGCGGATTGATCATGACGACCATCCGGCGGCTGTCGGCGGCCATGACCCGCGTGATGCCCCAGTTCGTCCAGGAGCCGTCGGGCGTCCGAACGACCATGCTGCCCCAGGTGTTGACGTACCGGCCGGCGTCGCCCGCGTGCACGAGGGGCACGGGGAAGGCGTCCAGTGAGGCGTCCTCGCCGAGCAGCACGTTCTCCTGGCAGGCACCGTCGGCCACCGTCACCGGCGGGACCGGCTCGGCGTCCAGAGCCGTGGCGATCTCCTCGACCAGGTCGAGCGGACCGGTGTACGGGTCGAGGCCGAGTGAGAGGGCCACGCGGGCCCAGGGCGCCTCCGGCAGTGAGCTGAGCGCTGCGGGAGCGCCCAGGATGCGGCGGCCGGGGCCGTGTCCGCACAGGTGGTTGAAGAGCTGCGCGGGCAGCCGGTTCTCCACACCGTGCCGGACGACCGCGCCGACTTCCAGGTGGGGGTCGACCTCCTCGTCGAATTCGCGCAGATCACCAAGCTTCCGCAGCGCGTCTACATAGTCTCGCAGGCTGGTCAGGTGTGTCTTCATACCGGATTCGCACCTCGTGGCCGCTCGGTTCGCTCCTGCCGTGCCGCTGGACTTCTACAAGATTTCCCGGGTGTACTCCAGTCAGGTTTCAGCCAAGGACCCGGAATTGTCGTCCATTACGGTGGGCCTCCGGCGTTCCCGCGAACTCACGGTTTCGGCACGCAATGAAGAGGCTAACGACCTGGTCCTGCGCGCCTCAAGACCTCCCGCATTCCCTCAGGATTCCCTCAGGTAAAGTGCCGGACTTCCCGCAGGTAAGTCTCCGAGGCTGCGCGGAACCGCCCACGACGGGACGAGGGTGACGGCCCCGGGCGGCACGGTGGGGACGACCGCCACCAGCGCGAGCACCGCCGGCCCGGCGGGCAACTCCCCGGCCTTTCAACGTTGTTGGGCCGCACCAAGTACAACTGGGCACGCGGGTGGTGACGTCTGCCCAGTCGCCGGTCCCGGACGAGAACTGGTTCGTCATCGGCTCGGCGGCGCGTCGTCGGACCGGGGCACGTCATCGGACCGGGGCACGTCATCGGACCGGAGTCGGCTCGGTGGCACGTCATCGGCTCGGGGTCGACTTGGCGGCGCGTCATCGGCTCGGCGCCGTACGGCTACACGGCTGCACAGCACCTGTCCCCTGTGACACCGTCAAGGACGGCCCGGCGGATCACCGTCCACCCGCCCACGGTGTGCACTGCCACCCGGACGGCCGCAGACATCGATGCCGCGGAGGTCCCCTCGGCGGGCTGGTTCATGAGGCGCACGGGCGACGGCAAGTGCGTCCATGTGAGGGACGGCCTCTGCAGAGCGGTGCAGGTGCATGCCCACACGTCGGTGAGACGGTCGGACGGACCGGCCGAACACGATCGATGCGGCCCACGGCATGGCTCCGGCCCCCGAAGCGGTCACACCGTACGAGGTCGGCTGCCGCCACCTCGTCCCTCCGCCCCGGACCCTCACGCGACGCGGCTCAGAGGTGACTGCCACTCGGCCGTCGTATCCCATTCCCCGTCACTCACCTAATCGGCTGCGCTCGAGGCGAGATTGACGGCGAGGACGTGCATGGTGACTGCATGAACACTCACTGCAAGTACATCGTTTCCCGTATTCCCCGAATAGTCGCGATGAGTGCAGTCCTGGGCATTGCCTGTGCGGCAGGGGCGGCATCCACCGCACCTGCCTTGGCAGCGACGCCCCTACCGCACGTCGTCACCAAGGCCACGGATGCCCGGTCGTTCCCGGCCTACCACCATGGTGGATCAGGCGCCGGCGCCCATGGCAGATTCGGCGGCCATGACGGCGGTGACGACTGCGACGGCCTCATCGTCCTCCTTTGCCACTGACGGGCAGCCGGAGGCAATTCATACAGCCGACCCATTGAAGTGGCAGCGGTCAAGTCACCGCCTGCCCGGTCCGCCGCCAGGTGTACGGGCGGGCGGTGATCGCTCTGTCACCGCCACTCATCAGATGACCATTCCAGCCCCAACTCACCCCGCCCGAGGCCCCTGCCGTCCTTCGTGACGGCCGGCAACGGGCAGCGGGCGCGGTCAGCAGGCAGCAGGCAGCAGGCAGCAGGCAGCAGTACGGAGCCGCACGGCCATCAGGGTGTTCCCAAGCCGTGTCGGACAGTCGGCCCGGGCCCGGTTGGCCATCCTGGGCCGGGACGGCACGATACCCGGCGACAAGGAGCACGGTATGCCGACGGATCCGGTGGGACGATTCCTGGCGGCCCTGGACCCGGATCACCGGGAGACCGTCGGCGCCAAGCCTCCCGAGGAACAGGAACGGCTGGCGGCAGCCTGGGAACGGGAGCTGGAAGCCGATACCGATCTCGACACCCTCGACGAGCTGTCCCCGTCGGCGGCAGAGGCCGAGGCGGCCCGCCGCGTCCTGGACCGCCAGGCCGACTAGGCATCTCTCCCGGACCACCTCACGCAACCGACGAGAACGCCGCCTCTTTCGAGGCATGGCCACGATCGCCTTTCCGACGGGGTCAACGGGATGCCCGGGATTTGGGGCACCCGGAACGGGACTCGCGGGACTCCGCTCGGGACACGGGGACTCGCATCGTGGCTCCGGGGAATCCCCGCATTCAAGCGAACGAGTCGTCATGTGAGCCCAGGCGTCGGGGTAACTGCGGCTGCACTGAGACACGAATCCGGTGGGTCGCCCGGAGCCGCCGGATGACAGACCTTCCCCGCCCCCGATGTCACAAACGGCGGGGCTGTCTCGTCTCAGGTCTCGACAAGGGGTTTCGGGACCGGGGAGGTCATCGTCATGCGGGTGTTCGTGGCAGGGGGAACCGGGGTTCTGGGGCAGCGGCTGGTACCGCAGCTCATGGCTCGTGGCCACCAGGTGACGGCCACGACGACGAGCGCCGCCAAACTGGGCTCGGTGGCCCGGTCGGGCGCTGACGGGGTCGTCATGGACGGACTGGACGCGGACTCCGTCCATGCAGCGGTGAGCGGTGCGCGGCCGGACGTGATCGTGCATCAGATGACCGGGATCAGTCGCGCCCACGCCGGCAAGCCCGATCTCAAGCACTTCGACCGGTGGTCCGTCCCCACCATCCGGCTGCGCACCGAGGGGACCGATCACCTGCTGGCTGCGGCCGAGGCGACCGGCGTGCTGCACTTCGTCGCGCAGGGCTACGCCAACTGGAACGGCCTGCGCGAGGGTGGATGGGTGAAGACCGAGGAGGACCCGCTGGACCTGCACGAGGGGACGGCAGCGCAGCCTGCGATGGAGGCCCTCCGGCATGTCGAGGACGTGGTTCTCCGGGCCGGCGGCGCGGTCATGCGATACGGCGCGTTCTACGGGCCGGGCGCCACCGACGACCAGGTCGTGCTCGTGCGCAAGCGCCAGTTCCCGCTGGTCGGGGACGGCACCGGCTACGCCTCGTGGGTGCACCTGGACGACGCGGCCGCCGCCACCGTCCTGGCGGTGGAGCAGAAGGCGAGAGGCCTGTTCAACATCGTCGATGACGAACCGGCCCCGGAGAGCGAGTGGCTGCCCCATCTGGCGGCGTGCGCCGGAGCGAAGCGGCCGATGCGGATCCCCGAGTGGCTGGCCCGGCTGCTCGCCGGGGAAGTGGTGGTGACGATGATGACCGAGGGGCGCGGCTTCTCCAACGCGAAGGCCAAGCGGGAGCTCGGCTGGGAGCTGCGCCATCCGTCGTGGCGGCAGGGGTTCAAGGAAGGGCTGGCGTGACGCGCGTCGAGGAGTTCGAACAGCTGCGGCCGCTGCTGTTCTCGATCGCCTACCGCATCCTGGGCAGCGTGAGCGAGGCCGAGGATGCGGTCCAGGAGACCTGGCTGCGCTACGAGCTCTCCCCGACCCGGCCCGCGTCGGCCAAGGCGTTCCTCTCGGCCGTGGTCACCCGGATCTCGATCGACGTACTGCGCTCGGCCCGCCTGCAGCGGGAGGAGTACGTCGGACCGTGGTTCCCCGAACCGCTGCTCACCGACCCCTACGACGACCCCGAGCGCTCGGCGGAGCTGGCCGACTCGCTGTCGATGGCAGCCCTGTTGCTGCTGGAGCGGCTCAGCCCGCTCGAGCGGGCGGTCTTCGTGCTGCGGGAGGTGTTCGCCTTCGGCTTCCCGGAGATCGCCTCGGCTGTGGGGAGGTCGGAGTCGGCATGCCGTCAGCTCGCGGTGCGGGCACGCCGCCACATGGACTCGGGCCGGCCCCGCTTCGAGGCCGACCGCGGAGAGCGCGAGGAGCTCGCCGGGCGGTTCTTCGACGCCCTCCGGGAGGGCAACGTCGACGGGCTGCGGGACCTGCTCGCCTCCGATGTCCACATGGTGGCGGACAGCGGAGGCAAGGCCCCGCAGTGGGCCGGGGGCTTCTTCGGCACCGACCATGTGTCCCGGATGCTGGCCGGGCTCCTCCCGCCGTTCTTCCGGATCGGCGGCGTCGTGGAGCAGCACCGGGTGAACGGCCAGCCGGGTGCGGTCTTCCGCGACCGGGAGGGCAGGGTCGTCAACACCTGGACGCTCGACATTCTCGACGGGCGGATCCAGGCGATCCGCACGGTACTCAACCCCGACAAGCTCGCGCACGTAGGCCCCGTCGCGGACGCCTGGGCGGTGCTGCGCGAAACACAGCGGGCTCGCCGGGACGCGTCCTGACCGGCGGCAGAGAGCCGACTGTACCTGCGTGACGCGAGACCCCGGAACGGCCGATGGATGCCCTGCTCCGATCGCCCTGCCGTTCCCGTCGTCAGTGTGAAACTCCCGGAATTTCCCGGCCACCTCGAGGAGGACCCGCATGTCGACATCCCAGCCGATGAGCAACAAGGCGACACTCATCCGCTTCCATGACGCCGTGAACACCGGCGATGCGGAGGTGATCTCGAAGGCGATCGATGAGTTCGTGCACCCGGACGTACTGTTCCACGCGCCGGTACCGATGAGTGCGACAGGGGCGCAGGCACTCAGGCGAGTGTGGTCGGTGCTTCTTCAGGCGTTTCCCGACGTCCACGTCGCGGCCGAGGATGTGATCGCCGAGGGGGACAAGGTCGTCTCCCGGAACACCGTTACGGGGACCCACCTGGGCGAGTACAGGGGCCTCCCGCCGACCGGCAGATCCGTCACCTACAACGAGATCTTCGTCTTCCGCATGGCAGAAGGCCGAATCACCGAGATCTGGGGGGTCGTGGACGTCTTCTCCCAGCTTCGACAGCTCGGCATGGTTCCCGAAGGCTCTCATTGACAGCTCGTTCTTCGCTGTGTGCGGCGGCGGCTGTCACATTCCCGGGCCCGCTGGTGTCTTCATGCCGAACGAGCAAGCACACCAGGAGGACACCATGGCAGTACGTATACCGAAGGCGGAGCTCAGCCCTGAGATGAGAGAGAGCATGGTCAAGCAGCTCGGTGCCGTGCCCGAGCCCGTGGAGGTGGCGTTCAATAACCCCGCTGTCGCCACTGCCAACCTCGAGTTCTCGGCGAAGGTGGCCGAGTGGAACGCAGCCGACGCGAGCCTGAAGTCGTTCGCGCACATGGCCGTCGCGGCGCAGGTCGGGTGCAGCTGGTGCCTGGACATCGGCTACTTCCAGGCTCTGAACCAGCACCTGGACCCGACCAAGGCCGGCCAGGTGCCCCGGTGGCGGGAGTCGGATGTGTTCACGCCGCTGGAGCGCGACGTGTTGGAGTACGCCGAGGCCATGACGAACACGCCGCCGACCGTGACCGACGAGCTGTCGGCCGGTCTCCTCGACCGGCTCGGCCCGGCGGCGATGGTCGAACTCACCGTGTTCATCGCCTTTGCCAACCTGTCGGCCAGGACCAACACGGCGCACGGGATCACATCGCAGGGCTACTCCGACGCATGCGAGATTCCGCCGGCTGCGGGTCCGGCGAACTCCGGCATATCGTCCACCGCATGACCGAGGATCCGTTCGTCACCCATCGCAGCCTGCTGTTCACGGTCGCCTACGAGATGCTCGGGTCGGCGGCCGACGCGGAGGACGTGCTCCAGGAGTCCTGGCTGCGGTGGGCCGACGTCGACCACGCGCAGGTGCGTGACCCGCGGGCGTACCTGGTCCGGGTCGTCACACGCCAGGCACTCAACCGCCTGCGAACGCTCTCCCGCAGCCGTGAGGACTACGTGGGCGAGTGGCTGCCGGAACCCCTTCTGACCAGCCCTGATGTCGCCGATGACGTCGAACTCGCGGAGAGCGTCTCGATCGCGATGCTGACCGTGCTGGAAACGCTCGGGCCGACAGAGCGGGCGGTGTTCGTACTGCGCGAGGTCTTCGAGATGCCGTACGGCGAGATCGCCGAGGCCATCGGGAAGTCCGCGGCAGCCGTGCGGCAGATCGGGCGACGGGCACGCGAGCATGTGGCGGCCCGTCGTCCGCGGGCGCAGGTGAGCCGGTTGGAGCAGCAGGCCGTGGTGAACCGGTTCCTGGTCGCGTTGCGCACCGGGCAGTTGCAGGAGCTGATGGAGGTCATGGCGCCGGACGTCGTCATGATCGCCGACGGTGGCGGGCTGGTGGCCGCCGCTCTGGCTCCGGTTCACGGCGCGGATGTCGTGGCGAAGCTGCTCGCGCGCGCGAACCAGGTCGTGGCCGACTTCGGGACGACGGCCGTATGGCTCAACGGCGCGCCTGCGGGCCGGATCGAGTTCGACGGCGAGCCGTCCGCGGTGAGCCTCGTGGTGGAGGACGGACGGATCACCCGGATCTACGTGGTGAGAAACCCCCGGAAGCTCACGCGGCTCGACGAACCGTCCCAGCTCAGCAGGTAGGTGTACTGAGTTCCGGCACAGTGGGTGTTGCGGGCCGTTACGACCGCCCGCAACACCCGTGTCCACGGAACCGTCGAACACCGCAGTGCCCCGGCGAACTCGCACCCCTGCGGACACACTTCGCTCAGGGCCATCGCCACCGCGGTGGCAGGAGCCGCTGGCCGCTGCTGCTGTGCGGGTCTTCGACCGGCTGTCGCCGGATCAGCCTTGCGGGGCGGTGGGCGTGAGGACCGCGGTCAGCAGGCGGTTGGCCAGCGGGGTCGGTGCCCCGGTGTTGAGGCTCATGTTGGAGACGGAGTAGACACCACGGAGGGACAGGTCGCGGGTGGCGAACATGCCGTTGGCGTAGCCGAGGTCGTGACCGGTCTTGCCCCAGAGCACACCCCCCTGCGGCAGCGGGGTGGACATCAGACCCGCGCCGAAGCAGGCCACCTCGGTGCAACTGGTGCCGATGAACGGAACGGGCTTGCCCGCGGTGTCCGTGGGCAGGGTGAACATCTCCTTCAGCTGTGCGGCGGGCAGCAGGCGGCCCTGGAACAGCGCGGTGATGAAGTGGTCCAGGTCCTCCGGCGTGGAGATCATGCTCGACGGATCGCCGCCCTGCTCGCTGACGTCCACCGGCTTGCCCTGGCTGTTGGTCAGGTATCCATGCAGATACGGCCGCGGTATCGCGGGGTCGTCATCGGACACGGAGGTCTGCTTGAGCCGCAGCGGATTCAGGATGCGTGCGGTGACCTCCTGCTCGAACGAGTGGCCGGTGATCTGCTCGACCAGCATCCCCGCGATCCGGAAGGCGAGCGAGTTGTACTCCTGCTCGGTGCCGGGTGCGAAGTGCGGTCCGGGCCAGGGGCGGCCGACGGGGCGCAGGGTGGACCGGATGATCTCGTCGAAGGTGCGGTGGTCGTAGCGGTGGGCGATGGTCTCGTCGACGCTGCCGGCGGGTTTGCCTTCGTCCACGTCCGGCAGCCCACTGGTGTAGTCGATCAGCTCGCGGACGGTGATCGGCTGGAACGTGTCCGGAAGCAGGTCCGGCATGTACTCCTGGACGGTTCGGTCCAGGTCGATCCGTCCCTCGGCGGCGAGCTGCAGGACGACGGTCGTCACGAAGACCTTGGAGATGCTGCCGATGTGGAAGTGCCCGTTCGCCGGGTTCTTCCGCCCCGTCTGGCTGTCGACGGTGGAGCCTTTCCATAACTGCTGCGGCTCACCGACCCGGGCGATCGCGCCGGAGGCCCCGTCCGCCGGCCGTGTCTCTATGGCGGCCTGCAGCGCAGCCGGGTCAAGCGCGGGGAGGGCATGCATGGCGCCGGAACGGCCCCCGCTCGCAGCGAACGTCTGCCCGCCCATACCGATTCCGAGCCCGACAAGAGTGGAGCCGACCAGCCCCAGGGCGGCGACACGTCGGATCAACAGCTTCATAGCGCACCTCGTGGTTCCGTGACAGCGTGGTCATTCCCGCGTGATCAATCCTGCGTACTCAAGGGCCTTCCGGTCATCGGGGTTGCCCCTGACCCGCCCCTGACGCCACCCGTACCCGCATACGGGCGAACCCCGATCGAGCCGAAGCCGCCGGGCAGCGACGTCTGATGGGCCACCAGGCAGCGACCTGACAGCGACGTCTGTTGAGCCGCCGGGCACGACCTCGGGGTGAGGGGATGTCACATGACCGCGACCAACCGGCGAAAGCCCCTGGCGGCGGCCTTGGCGGGTTGACTCTCCCCTTACGTCAGGCTTGAGGCTGTACACCGACGAAGGGGCAGGTGGATGAGTTACTCCGTGGGGCAGGTCGCGGCTTTCGCCGGGGTGACCGTGCGCACGCTGCATCACTACGACAAGGCAGGTCTGCTCTCGCCCAGTGGACGCAGTCGCAGCGGCTACCGGTTCTACAGCGATGCCGACCTGGCTCGTCTCCAGCAGATCCTCTTCTACCGCGAACTCGGCTTCTCCCTCGATGAGATCGCCGCGATCCTCAGTGATCCACAGGCAAACGCCCTGGAGCATCTCAGGGCCCGGCAGCGACAGTTGAGTGCGGAGATCACCAGGCTGCAGCAGCTCGCCGAGGTGGCGGAACGTGCCATCGAGGTCCAGCAGACCGGGGTGTCACTCACACCTCAGGAACGCTTCGAGGTCTTCGGCGAGATCGCCTTCGATCTGAGCTACGCCACGCAGGCGGAGCTGAAGTGGGCGCACTCGGAGGGCCGGCGCGAGGCGATGGCGCGCGCGGCTGCCCACACCAAGGAGGACTGGCGGCAGCTCATGGGCGAGGCCGCCGTCTGGCGCGCGGAGCTGCTGTCGGCCTTCGACGAGGGGGACCCGAGCGACGGCGAGCGGGCCATGGACCTGGCCGAGGAGCACCGTCTGCACATCTCACGCTGGTTCGCCTCCTGCCCGCCCGAGATGCACCGGCGTATCGCGGACGATTTCCTCGCCGACCCGCGCGCCTTCGCCCTGGTCGTACCGCCGTCCCTGCAACGCCCGGGCCTGGCCGCCTATATGTGCAAGGCCGTCCACGCCAACGCGGCCCGCCTCACCGATGGCCAAACCGTCCATGCCAGTGCAGCCCGCCTCACTGAAGGCCAGACCGTCCACGCCAGTGCAGCCCGCCTCACCGGCGGCCCTGCGGCTTCCCAGGAGACCTCATGAAAATTCTCATCGCCGCGGCCGGATCGCGCGGTGACGTCGCGCCTTACACAGGCCTGGGCGCCGAGCTGCGACGGGCCGGGTACGACGTCGCCCTCGCCACCACGGCCACCTTCGCTCCCCTGGTGCGCGACGCCGGGCTGGAATTCCGCAGTCTCCCCGCCGACACCCGGACGCACGGCGGCGTCAGGGGAAAGCGCGACCTGATGCGCGCCGCAGCCGCGTTCGTCACCGAACTGGGCGAGGGGTTCACCGACGCGGTGACTGCCGGTACGGATCTGCTCCTGCTGTCGACCACCACGGCCCCGCTCGGCTGGCATCTGGCCGAGGCCACGGGCACACCCAGCATCGGTGTGTACCTCCAACCCACCGCGCCGACCGGTGACTTCCCGCCCGTCGTCACCGGCTCCCGTTCGCTGGGCCGCCTTGCCAACCGTACAACCGGGCGCCTCGCGCTCCGCATGGCCGACCGCGTATTCGAGGAAGCGGTCACCACGCTCCGCCGTCGGCTCCAGCTGCCCCCGGCCTCCCCCTCCGCGATGCGCCGGCGGCAGGAAAAGGCGGACTGGCCGATCCTGCACGGCTTCAGCACAGCGCTGGTGCCACGCCCCTCCGACTGGCGCTCCGGCATGAAGGTCGTCGGGACGTGGTGGCCCCATCACCCCACGGCCGAACGGCTGCCCACGGTCCTGGAGGACTTCCTTCGCTCGGGGCCTCGGCCCGTCCTCATCGGCTTCGGGAGCATGGCGGCCGGAGAGGGGGCGCGGCTGAGCGAGATCGCCGTACGTGCGCTGCGCCGTGCCGGGTTGCGCGGCGTACTCCAGGCCGGCAGTGCCGGGCTCGCGGCCGACGGTGACGACGTCCTGACCATCGGGGACGTACCGCACGCCCTGCTGTTCCCGCGGCTGGCCGCGGTCGTCCATCACGCCGGGGCGGGCACCTCGGCCGCCGCACTGCGTGCCGCCGTGCCTGCGGTCACCGTACCGGTGACCGCGGACCAGCCGTTCTGGGCAGGGCGACTCGCCGCCCTCGGCGCCGCCGCGGACCCGATACCCTTCCGCTCCCTCACCGCCGAACGGCTCGCCGCCGCACTCGGCCAGGTCGTGACGCAGCAGCCATACACCCGAGCCGCCGCACAAGCCGCACGGCACATGGCGGCCGAGGACGGAGCATGCCAGGCCCTGAAGGTGATCCAGCAGGTCACCAAGGGATGATCGCTCGCCGACGTCCCCCGGTCCGCCACCACCCGCTCCCGCACACACGCCATGTCCTCACAGCGTCGGACAGCGCGGGACCTCCGCTGTCTCACCGGATGCGGAGTGCGAGCCGGGTCGCGGCGTGGAGCACGTACTCCAGGGGGCCACGCCGGAACCGGTGAGCCCATGCGGTCGCCAGGAGCATCGCGGCCGCGATGAAGCCGAGGAGAACCGGCAGCGCGGCCATGGTTCCGTCCTCGACGGCGGCCACATGCCATACGTCGGAGAAGAACCACAGGGCGACGATGTGCAGGACGTAGAGGGTCAGCGCCGTTCTGCCGACCGCCGCGACCGGTGTGGTCAGACGGAGGAGACGCGGCATGCCGGCGGCGACGGCCAGGCATGCGGAGACCACCACGAGGGCGACGCCCGTGTTGCCGACGATGGAGAAGGTCGTCTGACTGTGCGGTGCGGCCACCAGGAGCCAGGCGGGCGGAGTGGAATCCCCGGGCTCCCCGACAGTGTCGGACCACCACGCGGAGGAGGCCGGACCGCCATCCGTCGCGGCCGCCACAGCGGACAGGGCATGCGGGACCAGACGCAGGGCCAGCCAGGACCCGCCGTAGCCGAGCACGGCACACGTCCCGCCCACCAGGGCCAGCCGGGAGCGCACGCCGGGCCGCCCGAGGTCCAGTCTGGCCACCGCCATCCCCGCGACCAGAAATGGCATCCAGGTCAGGGCCGGATACTCCCCCGTGAACAAAAGTTCGATCAATCCGTCGCTGCCGGTGGTCCGGGCCAGCGGGTCCCCGGCGATGATGGCGTCCGCCCAGTTCCCGTCCTCGATGGACTTCTGCACCAGGTGGAGAACCTGAGGAAGGATCAGCGCTCCCGCTACGGCGATGAGGGCAAGCGTTCGGGCCCGCATCCGGTGCAGGGGCAGAACCATCAGGAAGAGCATGCCGTAAAAGCTCAGGATCACGTCGACCGTGGTGTCCAGAGCGGTCAGAGCGTAACCGAGCACCATGAGGGCGACGGCGCGGATCGCGATCCTTCCCATGGCCTGACGACCGGCGGGCCCGGTCCTGGGATCCGGACGGCCGGAGATGATGACCAGCGAAAAGCCGGCGAGGAACGCGAAGAGCGCGGAGGAGCGACCGCGCGCCAGCTCCAGCAGGAACCCCACCGGTCCGCCCACGCTCACGTCGGGACCGACATGAGCGGAGTACATGCCGAAGACCGCCAGGCCGCGGGCCAGGTCGATCCCGATCAGCCGCCCCGTCGACGCCGTACGTGATGCAGTGGCGGCGCAGCCCCTCCCCGCCTCGGGTAGGGCACAGCCCCTCCCGACCTCGGGCGACACCTCGGCCGGCACGGCGAGCGATGCGTGCGGCGTCATGCTTCGAGTCTGTGCCGAACATCCGTCACGGTTCACCGGGTGCCTTTCCGAAGACACCCCGCCACCCGGCCGAAGCCGACCCCCGCCACCCGGCCGACGTCGGCCGCCCGCCGGCAGACCGAACCGACGCCCACCGCCCGACCGAAGCCCCCGCCGACACACCGAAGCCCCGCCCGGCGACAGACCGGAGCCATCCCCCTGCCGACACACCGAAGCCACCTCGCCGGCAGGCCGAAGCCATCCCGGGGTCGGGCCGAAGTCACCCCCGTCGGCCGCCCCGGGTCGCCCGGCCGGCCGGGACCGTGCGGCCGATCGGCGGAAACGCCTCCGGCCCGTTCGTGGACGGCTCCCGGCGTGGTAGGCATCCAATCGCGGGCATGCGACGAGCGGAGCGCACGTGATCCGGGTACTGGTGGTCGACGACGAGGCCCTGATCCGCGGGGGCTTCACACACATCCTCAGCACGGCGGACGACATCGAGGTCATTGCGGCGGTCGCCGGCAGCCAGGCCGTCCGGGCGGTGCACGAGTCGCATCCGGACATCGTCCTGCTGGACATCCGCATGCCCGACGTGGACGGGCTCACCGTCCTGGCCGAGCTCCGCCGCATGACGGACCCTCCGGTGGTGGCCATGCTCACGACGTTCGACGCCGATGAATACGTGACGACCGCGCTGCGCTCGGGCGCCGCCGGATTCCTGCTCAAGGACACCGACCCCGAGCAGCTTCCGCATCTCGTGAGGGCACTGGCCGACGGCGGGACCGTGCTGTCGTCGAAGGTCACCCGCAGGGTGGTGGACGGATACCTCGACACGGGAGTGCGTGAGCCCGCCATCCGTCTCGCCGCCCGCCTCACCGATCGCGAGCGAGCCGTACTCGTGCTCATGGCCGAAGGGCTGGGCAACACCGACATCGGCAAGCGGATGTGTCTGAGTACGGGCACCGTCAAGGGCCACGTCAGCGCCGTGCTCAGCAAACTCCGGGTCACCAGCCGTGTGCAGGCCGCCCTGATCGCCGAACGCGCGGGCCTGCTCGCGCCGTCGCACGACGGGGACACCCAGTGAAGTCCCGACGGCCGCCGGCCCGGCTGCTGGACGCCGCCCTCGTCTGTGTCGCGCTGGCCGACGCCTGGGTCAACGTCGACTTCCAGACCCAGGTGGCGGCTCCGGCCTGCGCGCTGCTCGGCGCCTTCGCTCTCGCCCTGCGACGCCGGGTGCCGTTGCTGACCTACGTGCTGACTCTCCCCACCGCCATGATCACCGACGCGGTGGTCGCTCCCGTGGCAGCGCTGTACACGCTCTCGTCGTACAGCCGTCACCGCGTCCTGCTGGCCGGCTGCGCCCTGGTCTACGCAATTGCCGACTTCCTCCCCTGGCCCTGGTCGTCCCTGAAGACGGACGAGCTCTCCGGTACCCACAACATCGTCCATCTCAGCTACACCCTGGCCACCGCAGCCGCCCCTGTCTTCCTCGGCCAACTCGTCCAGGCCCAGCGCGAGCTGTCGCTCAGGCTCACCGAGATCACCGAGGCCCGCGAACACGAACGGCTGCTGACGGCTCAGGGCGTCCTGGCGAAGGAACGCGCGGAGCTGGCCCGGGAGATGCACGATGTGGTCTCCCACCAGGTCAGCCTCATCGCCGTACAGGCCGGAGCGCTCCAGGTGGGCAGCCGGGACGCGGAGACCAGACAGGCCGCGGCCACGATCCGGCGCCTCAGTGTGCAGACCCTGGACGAGTTGCGGCACATGGTCAGCGTGCTGCGCGCCGCAGGAAGCCGCCCCACGGAGCTGACCCCTCAGCCGTCCCTCGCCGACCTGCAGCGGCTGGTCGAGGGCAGCGGCATCGAAGCGCAGCTGAAGACGGACCTGCCCGAAGACCTGCCGCCCACGGTCCAGCGGGCCGTCTACCGCACTGTCCAGGAAGCCCTGACCAACGTGCGCAAGCATGCGGCGGGGGCTACGGCGACCGTCGGCGTCCTGTGCAAGGACGGCGCCGTCCGCGTCACCGTCACCAACACCGCACCCACGCGCCCCTCACTCGCTCTGCCCAGCGCCCAGCACGGCCTCGCGGGCCTGGGTCAACGCGCCGAACTCCTCGGCGGCACCGTCAGCTCAGGTCCCACAGCCGACGGCGGCTACGTGCTCCATCTGGAGCTGCCCATCGAGCAGAACCGGTGACCAGTACTACCGGCCGGGGCCAAGGCGGCCGAGGACGTGGACAAGCTCGCCCGCGCCGCGGGCGGACGGCACTACAAGACCGCCGAGAAGATCGCCGCCCGGGCCGGGGGGATCGCGGCCAAGCGCCGCGTGACCGCCTGCCTGCGCTGGCACGTCCGCCAGGACGACGCCGGCCTGCCATCGCCGGAATGGGGCTTCGACCAGCACGTCCTTAGCGCCGAAGCCAACGCCGACGGCTGGTACGCGCCGATCACCCCGCTCACCGCCGAGCAGGCCACCCCAGCACGGGTCCTGATCCAGTACAAAGGTCAAGGCGTGGTCGAACGCCGTTACGCGGACTTCAAAGGCCCGCTCGCGGTCACCGCGGTCTTCGTCCAGCACAACCGCCGCGCCGCCGCCTTGATCCAGGACATCTGCCTGGCGCTGCTGGTCTTCTGCCTGATCGAACGCCAGGTCAGACAGTCCCTGGGGCCGCAGCAGACCATGGCCGGACTCTGCCCGGACAACCGCCGGGTCCGGCCGACCGGCCGGGTGATCCTCCAGCACCTCGGCGAGCTGAGCCTGCGGATCGGGAGCGTGACCGATCCGCCGACGGTGCAGATCACCCGAGGCGTCCAACTCCACCTCCTCGAACTCCTCGGCATCGAAGTCACACAAACCCGCTGGCCACAGACCTGAAACGGTGACCGGCACAGCACGGGCCCACCCTCTGCGTTGTGACAGCCATGGAGCCAGTGATCCGCCCGGCGGTCCCGGCCGATCTGGACGCCGTGGCCGAGATCTTCACGCACTACGTTCGCCACACCGTGATCACCTTCGAGGTGACCCCGCCACCGAAGGCCGTCTGGCACCAGCGGCACGACGACCTCACCGCCCAAGGTCTGCCCTTTCTGGTCGCCGAACTGTCCGGTGAAGTCGTGGGCTACGTCTACGCGGCCCCTTGGCGTCCCAAGCCCGCCTACCGGCACACCGCCGAAACTCGATTTGCCAAGCGCCGTCGGCTGCGCGACGGGCAGACTCCTGCGGCTGGCAACACGACGGCAGATGAGACGAGTTCCGCCAGTACGCACTGACATGACGGAACGTCAGATCCGGTTTTGGTGCAAGATCGTCTCAGAACTAGGGTGAAGCGGTGGAACACATGGATGATGTCAGGCTCAGGCCCCCGCGCAATCGTGTCGAAGCCCGGGCAGTGGGCTGGTGGACGCTTCAGTCTGCGATGTTCGCCCTGCCCCTGCCGATCGTCTTCGGCGTGCTGTATCTCTTCATCCCGTCCGCCAGGCCGTTCTTCGGCTGGGCCTTCGTGATCTCGCTCGTACCGGGTCTCGCCTACATGGCCGTCATGCCCGTCTGGCGCTACCGGGTGCACCGTTGGGAGACCACCGACGAAGCCGTCTACGCGGCGTCCGGCTGGCTCTGGCAGCAGTGGCGGGTCGTGCCGCTGTCGCGCATCCAGACCGTGGACACCCTGCGCGGGCCTCTCCAGCAGCTCTTCGGTCTCTCCGGCATCACCGTCACCACCGCCTCCTACTCCGGCGCCGTGAAGATCAAGGGAATCGACCACCGGACCGCGCGGGAAGTGGTCGAACATCTCACCAGGGTGACCCAGGCCATGCCGGGAGACGCGACATGAGCCACGACACCGGACAGCGGGAGGCCACCGGGACCTCCAACGGGGCCGCCGAAGGCCCCGAGTGGAGCGGGCTCAGCCCCAGACTGCTGTGGGTCAACCTGAGCATGCTCGCCGGACCGCTCGCCCTGTTCGCCGTGACGGTCGCCTTGACCGGCGCCAACCTCCAGGCCCTCATCTCGCTCGGCTCACTGGTGATCACCTTCCTGGTCATCACCGGGATCAGCACGATGCGGCTGCTGACCACCCGCTTCCGCGTCACCGGCGACCGCGTCGAACTGTGCTCCGGCCTGCTCTTCCGCAGCCGCCGCTCGGTCCCCGTCGACCGGATCCGCAGTGTCGACATCGAAGCCAAGCCGATGCACCGCCTCTTCGGCCTCACCTCGCTGCGCATCGGCACCGGCGAACAGAGCTCGTCCTCCAGCCGCAAGCTCTGCCTCGACGGCATCACCAGGCATCAGGCGCGCGAGCTGCGCAGGCTCCTCATCGACCGCCGTGGCAGCGGCCGCGCCACCGGCCAGGACCAAGACGTCACCATCGCCGAGATGGACTGGGCCTGGCTGCGGTACGCGCCGCTCACCGTCTGGGGCGTCGGCAGTGTCTTCGCCGGTGTCGGCACCGCCTACCGCATCCTGCACGAGATGAAGGTCGACCCGCTCGAACTGGGCATCGTCAAGGACATCGAGGACCGCTGCGGTTCCGTACCCCTGTGGTTCGGCATCCTTGTCGCCGTCGTGATCACCGCCGTCGCGGGTGCCGCGATCTCCACCGCCACCTTTGTGGACGCCTGGACCGACTACCGCTTGGAGCGCGAGCAGGACGGCAGCTTCCGAATCCGCCGCGGACTGCTCATCTCCCGCTCCGTCACCATCGAGGAGCGCCGGCTGCGCGGCGTCGAGGTCGCCGAGCCGATGCTGCTGCGCTGGGCGGGCGGCGCCACCCTGAGCGCCATAGCCGGCGGCCTCAGCAACAGCGACGAGAACCGAAACCGCTGTTCCCTCACCCCGCCCGTGCCCCGGGACGAGGCCCTGCGGGTCGCCGCCGACGTCCTCGCCGAGGAACAGTCCCCGACGGAGCTGACCGAACTCGTCCCGCACTCCCGCGCCGCCCTGCGCCGTCGCATCAACCGCGGCCTGTTGCTCCTCGTGCCTGTCGTCGCGATCCCGCTGGGCCTGGGGCTGTGGCTCACCCCCGTCCTGGTGCACACCGCCTGGATCACGGCACTCGTCGGCCTGCCGGTCGTCATCGCCCTCGCCAACGACGCCCACCGTGCCCTCGGACACGGAATCCGCGACCGCTACCTCGTCGTCCGTGCCGGCACCTTCACCCGCCGCACCGTCGCCCTCCAGCGGGACGGCGTCATCGGCTGGAACATCACCCGCTCCTACTTCCAGCGACGCAACGGACTGCTCACCATCGGCGCCACCACCGCGGGTGTCGGCTGCTACAAGGTGCGGGACGTATCCGTCGGCGTCGGCCTCACCTACGCCGAAGAGGCCGTACCCAAGCTGCTCGCCCCGTTCATCGAACGCGTCCCGCGCGGCTGACCTCAGACCAACTGGCGATCCCCCGAGAGGTGGAGGGGCGGCACCCCGCGTGCCGTCCCTCCACCTCACACCCATCGCCCCGCACACGGTAGGGGCCGTACCCGGAAACGACTTCCGGATACGGCCCCTACCGCTTGGCCTTCACACGCTCAGCCCGCCAGCTCCTCCAGCCTCCCCCGTGACGACCCCGTTTGATCAAGGTCAATGACGTAGGACGGTAGACGGTAAGGGCAGGGCCATACGTGTTCAACGCAGATGTGACGTCGGGGCAGTTGGGCGGTAGCACCGGCGAAGCTCAGCCGGAGCCTCCTTCAGTGCCCGCAGCGCCCGCATGCGTTCTGTCGGCTTTCCGGTCCGGCTCACCCACGGAGCTGTCCTTCCGCCTGCTGCGGCAGCGCGTAGCCGGGGACGGACGGCCA
Organism: Streptomyces sp. NPDC107581; assembly: GCF_055657175.1. Taxonomy (NCBI): domain Bacteria; kingdom Bacillati; phylum Actinomycetota; class Actinomycetes; order Kitasatosporales; family Streptomycetaceae; genus Streptomyces; species Streptomyces sp. NPDC107581. The sequence continues at coordinate 18,362 of NZ_JBVKBH010000010.1, read as the reverse complement.
TCGCACGGTCAGCACCACGGATTCCTCCTCCGCGCCCCAGGAGTGGTCCACGCCCCGCCCCCAGACGACGTAGTCGCCTTGGCGCGACAGCAGCACGCTGCGGCCGGGAAGTTCGACGCGGAAGCGACCGCTGATGAGCACCAGAAGGGCCGTGCGCTTCTCATCCTGCACCCACTGCGCGCGTCTGTCGCCCTGCGGGTGGACACCCCATTTGATCTCCACCGCGTCGCTGTGGCGAGGATCGCCGGCACCCTTGAAGTGCCCCAGCAGCCAGCCCCGGTCAAGTGCCGCATCCCGGCCTGCGTTGCCCACGTACACACTGTCGTCCATACGCCCGGAGGCTAACACCCGCCCGTCCGGCCTCCCCTGACGCGACCAGCGCTTTCGCCATGCGGCCAGGCCGTTTCGTCGGGAGCGGCCGGTCGTTGGTCCGGGTGTGCCGTCAACCCGAGGGGAACACACATGGATGCATTCAGGCACCTGGCGCGGATGGCCGGAGTCGTCGTCGCCGCTCTCGCACTGGTGGCCGGAGTCTCGGCCGACGCCCAGGCGGCCAACGGGGCGTTGCACTACACCAATGTCAACGGCGACGAGTTCACCACCGACAACCCGGGCAGCGGCGAGTGCTTCCTCCTGGTGGCCGGAGCGGTGCACGTCGACAACGGCACCGACTCCGTGGCGACCGTCTACTCGGACCAAGGGTGCGAGGACGCCCTGGGCGCGCCGCTGGCACCGCATTCCACGCGCGACTTCGGTCAACCCGTACCGCACAGCGTGACGTTCGCCTGACGGATCCGCCTCGCCACCCTTCACCTCACCGGACTCGCATCGCCGCCACCGTCCACCTCCCCGGACCCCACATCCGGGCCTCGCCTCGCCGCCATCCTCATCTGGTCGGCGAGGTGCCCCATGGAAAACGGTCTAGCTTCTGTCTCCTTGGTCATCCGGCAGCCGGAGCGCTTGTCCTTGGTCAACGGTGGTGCCGTCGGGTTTCCGCCCGAAGGCGGCCTCGAGCACGGCGGGGAGGTCTGCCCGGGGGACTGCTGCGCGCACCTCCGCCAGGACATGACGAAAATCGTCATCGTCGATGGCACCCAGGTACTCCTGGCGCAGTTGGTGGATGACCTCGACAAGCTCGGGGCGCAGCCGCATCCAGGCGCGGGACGTGCGGATCTCCTGCTCAACCTGGTCCATGAACCAGCGCATGACCTCGTACGGCACGTCCAGGTGTCGCCCATGAGGGTTGAAACACACCGTCGGCTCCCGTTCCGGGTCCTCGTCGGGAACGATCGCGGTCACAAGATTTCGCTGCTCAGCGACGAGGTCCAGCTCCAAGTACCAGGCGTCATCGGGTACGGAGTACATGGCAGTGATCGCGTAATCGCCGTCGGGGTGCGGGAAGGGCATGGCCGCATGCTGTCACGCCCGTCCGGCGGCCGACCTGCCGCATACGCCGGCCGCGCCACTCCTCGTGGCGGTTGATGCACCGCGCGACGATATTGCGTTGCTCGCATGCCACGACGTCGAGGTGGGGCGGGCGACCTCCCGCGCGGCCTCGCCCCAGACGGTGCCCGATCTGGTCTCCGGGCCGCGGGCTGATTGCCCGGATGCCACGTCGGCGGAGATGCCCGCGGATCGCGCGCGATGAGTGTGCGCGGACGGCGAGAACGGCCTCCGGTCCGAAAAAGCTCCCTCTAGCCGCCCGACGCCAGGCTCTTGAGCTCGTCCAGCGATTCCCGCATGAACTGCGACATCGTGAGTTCCCCGGTCGCCTCGATCCAGCGTTCGAAGCCGATCTTGAAGACGGCGACGCCCGCCTCGGCGGCCAGGCCGGCGGCCGGCTCCGCAACGCCGCGTCGGCGCAGGGTCTCGGCGAGCGCGGCCGACAGCGTGGCGAACTTGATCAGCTCGCGCTCATGGAGCTCCGCGTTCGCCATGATCACCGCGTATCGCCTGCGCGCGTACTCGCGCCGGTCGACGAACACCTCGGAGACCGCGTCGAGACCCGCCCCCAGTGCGTCGACCGGTGCCGCCGACTCCGGAGCGCCCGCGACCGCCTGCACAAACAGCTCCTGCAGCTCGCCGGAGCCGGCGAACAGCACCTCGCGCTTGTCGGCGTAGTGCCGGAAGAAGGTCCGCTCCGTGAGCCCGGCCCGTTTGGCGATCTCCGCCACGGTGGTCTGCTCGTACCCACGCTCGCTGTACAGCTCCAGCGCCGCGTTCGCCAGCCGTCCGCGCGCGTCCGGCTCCCATCTACCCATGCGGCAGATCCTACGCGATGACAGCGACTGCCATCAGGTGATGACAGCAGCTGACATCAGGTGTACGTTGATGACAGTAGCTGACATCAACAGATGGGGGCCTCCCATGCGCATCTTTGTCACCGGCGCGTCCGGCTGGATCGGCTCGGCCGTCGTACCCGAGCTCCTCGACGCGGGGCACCAGGTCGTCGGGCTCGCCCGCTCCGACGCGTCCGCCGCCTCGCTCTCCGCGGCCGGCGCCGAGGTCGTCCGGGGCACCGTCGACGACCTCGACGTCCTGGGGAACGCGGCCGCCGCGTCGGACGCGGTGATCCACCTCGCCTTCAAGCACGACATCGCCTTCAGCGGCGACTTCCGGGGCGCCGCCGAGGCCGACCGCCGAGCGGTCGACACCTTCGGCGACGCGCTCGCCGGTACCGACCGCCCCTTCGTCCTCGCCTCCGGCCTGGCCGGCCTCACGCCCGGACGTGTGGCGACCGAACGGGACATGCCCGCGATCGACGGCTCACCGGTCTCGATCCGGTCGTCCACCGCAGAAGCGGTACTCGCCCTCCCGTCACGCGGGGTGCGCTCATGCGTGGTGCGGCTCTCCCCCACCTGCCACGGCGAGGGGGACAACGGTTTCATGTCCACCCTGGTCGCCATCGCCCGGGCCAAGGGAGTCTCCGGCTACATCGGCGACGGGGCCAACCGCTGGCCGGCGACCCACCGCCTCGACGCCGCACGGCTGTTCCGCCTGGCCGTCGAGAAGGCACCCGCCGGATCGGTGCTGCACGGCGCCACCGAAGAAGGCGTCGCGATCCGCGATGTCGCCGAGGTGATCGGCCGTCACCTCGACGTTCCGGTGGCTTCCGTGGCCCCCGAGGCGGCGGCCGGCCACTTCACGTGGCTCAGTGGCTTCCTCGGCATGGACGTCCCTGCGTCCAGCTCACTCACCCGCGAACTGCTGGGCTGGGAGCCGACCCACCCGGACCTCCTCCCCGACCTCGACAAGGGGCACTACTTCCACATCCCTGCCAGTACCGCCTGACCAGCCCCTTTCGAGACACCCTTCGTGCGGTGAGCGTGCCGTGGCGCCGCCTGCGGCCGGCCTCGCCTCTCCGGGCGCGGTACGCAACCCCTCGACCGGTTCAGCACCGGCCAGGAGACCGCGAGAGTCGGCTTCCGCACAGACACGGTCCAGCCGGCCTCGGCGAACTCCTCGTGCGGTACGGCCACTTCCTCGGAGTGGAGCCGCTCTTGGCCCAGTAGCCGGTCTTGGCGGCGACGCCGGTTCGTGCCGCAGTAGCCGGTGCACGCCGTGGTGCCGCGGCCGATCCGCACCGCAGCCGGCCCGCACCGCATCCGGTCCGCGCAGTAGCCGATCCGCACCGCATCCGGTCCGTGCAGTAGCCGGTCCGCGCAGTAGCCGTAGCCGGTCGTGGAGCGTCAGGCGGCAAGGAAGTCGGCCGGTCCCGGCCGCGATCTGACGATACCTCCGCTCAACTCGCGGCCGACCGGTTCGAAGCGCACGATGGATGCATGGAGGCAGGGGGACTCCGCCCCGCGCGAAGGGACTGCGCCCCGCGAGCGGGCGGCCACCCCGCGAAGGGGCTCCACCCCGCGAGTCGATGACCAGCCCGTGGGGCCGGGCCGAGGAGGTCAGCCATGGCCCACACCGAACTCCGGCCGGGCGGCGTGGAATCGGAGAACCATCCGTGGAAGATCCGCCTCGTCGAACATCCAAAACGGTTCGAGTCATCACACTTCCGCGCCGCGAAGAAGACGGCACAAGGCATCCTCCGCACGATGGACGACCCCGACCTGCCCTACGGGCCCAGACCCGTCGCCACGGGCGCGGGGCCGAATCGTTCCGAGCAATGGGAGATGCACCACGGCGGCAGCCTGTGGGTCAAGGGACCGGACCACTGGCTGATGTACCGCGCCCGGGTCGGCATCGAGTGGAGCATGCAGTTCTGCGCCGATCCCGAGAAGGTGGACCGGCTGCGGCAGGAGGCCGCCGTTCTGGTCGACGCCTTCCCCCTCACCCTGCCCGCCCTGGCCGAGGTGGGCTACGAGCGTGCCGACGACCTGCTGCGCACACCGATCAAGGACGCCGACGGTGTCGAGGCCTGGACCGACTCCCTGTTCAACGCGTGTGTGCCGCTGAGCCGCGGCAACCACCAGGGGATCCTTCCCAAGGTGCCCGGTGAACACCACTACCCGTGGCCGGTGAAGGGCGCCGACTTCGTCCGGTACGACGACTTCCAGCTGTGGGTGACCCTGCCCGACGGCACCCATGGCGCCGTCGCCCCGGTGGACCGCCGCGGCTCCGGTGACGGCCATGTCCGCCTGGCCTTCGTCCCCGAGGGCAGCGTCGCCGCCACGACGATCGCGGAGGCACAGGACCGCGGTCTGATGGCCGTCCTGCCGGCGAACAGCGACGTGGCGATGCAGGCCTTCGCCCGGCAGATCGAACCCGGACAGCGAACCGCCTCCGGTCCGCTGTCCACCAGTGCGGCACGGCGCGATCACCGTAACTCCGTGGGCTGATCAGCCCTGCCGCGGATTGGGCTTCAGTACGGCGAACACCGCCTCGCCCGGGTCCGCCAGCCAGGCGATGCGTCCCACGTCGGGCACGTCCGCGGCCGGCATGAGCACCGTCCCACCGTTGGCCTGCACCGCCGTGACGGCGGCATCGGCGTCCGCCACCGCGAAGTACGGCACCCAGCGCGCCTCCCGCTGCTCGCCCTGCAACTGGGCCACACCGCCGAAGGAGCCCTGCTGCTGGTCGCCGTCCGCGATGCTGAGGACCCGGTACGTCATACCGGGCGCCTGCATCTCCTGTGAGCGCCAGCCGAACAGCTTCTGGTAGAAGCCGATCGCCGCCTCGGGGTCGGCCACGTGCAGTTCCACCCACACCAGGGTGTCGTCCTCGGATGCCCTCTGCAGACCCATCGCGGACTGCAGGACGGCGAACTGGGCGCCTTGGGAGTCGGTGAACTGGGCCAGCCGTCCCTCGCCCACGCTCATGGGTTCGACACGCACGCTGCCGCCGGCGGAGACCACCTCACGGGCGGCGGCCTCCGCGTCGTCGCTGCGGAAGTACGTCGTCCAGGCCGACCGGGCCCCCTCCTCGGTCAGCGGTCCGAGGGCGGCGACCGTCTTCCCGTCCTTCTGGAAGAAGCCGTAGCCGCCCGTCTGCGGTCCCGCGGACGCGAACCGCCAGCCGAAGACGGCGCCGTAGAACGAGGTGGCCGCTTCCGTGTCCGGGCTGCCGAGGTCGATCCAGATGGGTGATCCGGTGCGGAAGTCGGTGCCGAGCATGGGATTCCTCCTGCGAGTCCGGTACGGGACCCGTCACTATGCCGATCCCGCAGGCAGGGCTCGGCACACCGCCCCGGCCGGCCCGGGTCTTTCACCCGAGGTGCGGAACCAGGCCTCGCCCTGCCGCTTCGGGCTTCCCCGCCCCGCGTCGTCCGGCTCGGCAGGTGTCAGCCGACCGAGTCCATGAAGGCGAGCATCCGGCGGTTGGTCTCGTCCGCATGGTCGATCTGGGGCCCGTGGCCCGTGTTGGAGATGATCTCGGCGCGGGCGCCCGGTATCAGACGGGGGATGCGCTCGACCTGCCGCCGTGGGTGCACCAGAAGGCTTCGCTTGCCGAGCACGAGGTACAGCGGTGTGCGGATGGTGGACAGTTCTTCCTCGGACAGGGGCAGGGGGGCGGGCCGGCGGATGCGGTAGGAGCGCACGCCGAGCCTGACCATGGTGCGCAGCTCCGGCACGATGAGGACCGGCTGTTCCAGCCAGGCTGCCAGCCGTGGGCGAAAGACCTTGGGCGCGAAGGTCGCAAAGAGACTGACGAAGATCCAGACGAAGAAGCGCAAGCCCACCTTCTCCAGGCCGCCGGGGTCGAGGAGGGTGACCGAGGCGAGGCGTTCGGGCCTGCGGTGTGCCTGGTTCACGGCGAGCCAGCCACCGTAGGAGGAGCCAACCAGGTGTACGCGTTCGAGTCCGAGCCCGGCCAGTGTCTCCTCCAGCCACTGTGCGGCGCGTTCGGGCTGGTGGATGGGCTCGCGCTGGATACTGCGTCCGGGATCGCCGGGGGTGTCGATGGCGTACACCGGGCGGTCGGCGCTGAGGGCGGGGGTGTTGGGGTACCACATGGCAGCGCAGCTGCCCGCTCCGTGCACCAGGACGACGGGGGTGCGGGACGCGGCGGCGGGGTCGGCGGGTCGGTACCGGTAGACGTGCGTGGTGCCGAAGGAGGTCTCCACGTCCGCTTCCGCATGAGCGGTCGCTCCCATCGCATAGAGAGCGTCGCAGGCCTCGAAGTAGCGGTCTCGCCAGGCATCGCTCACGTATCGGCCGACATCGGCCCGGGAGCGGGTCGCGGTCTGGGGCATGGTCACCTCCGTGTGGGTGGAACTCTTTATGGTACGAACGTATCACGATGATGGTACGGCTGTACCATCAAGAGGCCGGGGCGAACCCGACCGGGGAAGACATCAAGCGGAGGAACGGCCGATGCCCAAACGCGTGGATCACACGGCCCGGCGCACCGAGATCGCCGAGGCTCTCCTGCGGGTCGCGGCGCGGCGCGGGCTGCATGCCGTCGGGATGCGCGATGTGGCCACGGAGGCAGGCGTGTCCCTGCGCCTGGTGCAGTACTACTTCGAAACCAAGGAGAAGCTGCTGCTCTACGGGCTGCAGCACTTGGCGGAGAGATTCGGGCAGCGAGCCGTCGCCCGGGTGCAGGCCGCAGGCCCCCGTCCCGGACCGCGCGCTCTGATCGAGGCCATGCTCACGGCGGCGTTGCCGACGGACGAGGAGAGCCGCACCTTCCACCTCGTCTACACCTCGTACGCCATCCTGTCGGTCACCGACCGGGCACTTGCCGACCAGCCCTTCATCAAGAATCCCGAGGCCGCCGAGGGTGCACTGGTCGCATTCTTGCGGCAGGCGCAGGAGAGTGACCTGGTTCAGCCCGGTGTGGACGTGGAGCTGGAAGCAATCGGCCTGCTCGCCATGTCCGCGGGGCTGGGCACCAGCATCCTGGTCGGCCAGCGCAGCCCCGGATCGGCGGCAGCGGTCCTGGACCACCACTTGAACCGGATCTTCCGGAGCGACCGCCTCCCGAGCGCATCGAGCGATGCCGTCGACGTGGGCCGCTGACGCAACGGGGCCGCCGCAGCCGACAAGCGCCGACCCCGGGGAGAGCCCCTCAGTCGACCCGTGCCGACTGCAGGAGAGCCGCCGCAGCCGACCTGCCCTGAGCGGCAGGGTGAGACGTGCCGGAGATGGCCGCGGTGGTCATGGCCCCTTCGGCGAGCAGTACGACATGATCGGTGACGTCCGCAGGAGCACCGGCCCGACGGACCAGGTCGGCCACGTACTGCCGGAACATCTGCTTGTGATGGCGCGCGGCTTCGGTGACTTCCGGGCATGTGGCACCCAGCTCACCGAACGAGTTGATGAAGGCGCACCCGCGGAAGTCCGGCTGCTCGAACCAGATGCGCAGCCAGTCGAAGACCGCCAGGACACGCTCCTGCGGCGACACATCCGCCGCCTCGACGTACTCCGTCAGATCCTTTCGCCACCGGGCGTCCCGCCGCCGCAGATACTCCTCGACCAGTACCCCCTTGGAGGGAAACTGCTGGTAGAGGCGTCTGAGGGTGACTGCTGCGGCGGTGCGCACGGCGTCCATCCCGACCGCTTGGATCCCCTGACCGTAGAAGAGATCTTCGGCCGCGTCGAGGATCCGCGTCCGGATCGGGTCGTCCTGCATCGTGGGCCGCCCTTGCCGTCCTGGTGTGAGAGCCATGAGAACCGTCGTTCTCCCAGGGTACGCGAGAGGACAGGTACGGCCGTCGTTCACCGTCGCCCGGCAGGCACGACCGGGGGTCGTCGGCCGAGGTGCGGCAGGCATGAGCATGTCGGCTGTCGCATCGCGCAGGCATGAGGGCGCCGGCTGTCGTCCAGCAGACACGAGCATGCCGGCTGTCGCATCGCGCAGGCATGGGCGCGTCGACTGTCGTCCAGCAGGCACGGCCGTGTCGAGAACGCCGTCCGCCAGGATCGGCAGAGAACGGTCACTGCGGGCGGCCGGACCTTGGCCCCGCTCTTCAGGAAGCGGCACACGCCGTCGAAGGCGGCCCCGCACGCCGCCACTCACCTCAGCACCCCGAACACCCCTTGCTCCGCTGCGGGTTGAGTGACTTGTCCGGCGAACCAAGTGCCGTTCGCAGTGCGACGGTGCCGACCTTCCGAACATATCTGCCATCGCAGATTGAGTACACGGACAAGCCAACCGGAATTGTTGTGCGTACTATTCAGCAAACCAACGGCACACACCTTCTGGGAGAGTCACCGTGACCGAGAACCGGGACAATATGACCAGCCTCAAGCCGTTGTACGCCACACGTCTGGCAGAAGACCTGAAACACAATGCCGAAGAACAGGAACGTCTCAGCAGTGAAGTGGCCGCACTTCAGGAGAAGCTGGAGACGCTGCGCCATGACCAGGCCCTCCTGAACACCATGCGGCAGGCACTCAACAGCGCGGAGGAAAGCGGCGAACCGGCATCCACGGCCACAGCCTCCCTTCCCCGTCAGACCGCGGCTGTTCCGCAGCAGGGCAAGGAAAAGACGAGCCGCACCAAGAAGGCAAAGCCCGCGGCGAAGTCGACGGCAAAGTCGACGACGAAGGCAGTGCCCGCTGTCCGTTCCGCGCCCGCCTCCAAAGGTGACGACGGCCCGACTCTGCGCGATCTCGTGGTCGATCACCTGAGCCGGGAGGGTGAGCCCCGCTCGGCCCTCGAAGTCACCGACGCCCTGACCGGCACCCATCCGGATCGCGGGATCAAGATCACGGTGGTGCGCAGCACCCTGGAGGCCATGGTCGCCAAGGGACATGTCCGTCGCGCCAAGCAGGGCAAGTCCGTCTTCTATTCGGCGGCTTCCGCCACGGCGGCGGCCGAGACGCAGCCCGCGACCGCCTGAGCAGCGGTCCCGCCGATGTCCGGTGCGAGGGGGCGGACAGGGACCTGTCGCACCGGACTCGTGCATGTGCAGAACGACTTCGACAGCGGAAAGTTGATCCGCTGACTCAACATGGAGCTGGTGCGGCGCGGTTCGACTTGCACCGCCGAACCGCCAGGAGATCCCGACTTCATGCACTGCCCTCGCCCGAACAGTCCCCGTGCGACGGGCAACTGCACTTGGGACTGCGGACAAAAGTGGTGGGCTTGACTGGTTGGAGGTCGGTGTCGTGCACGCGTCCGCAGGCCAAGGACTGTCCCGCAAATGATCGCGGCTCCGAGTACGTCGCCGCCTGAAGAGCCAATGACGTGCTCAGCAGGTGGCTCGTGAAGTGTCCAGGGATCGGGCGAAGTCGGCGAGCGTGTGGAAGTCGTTCTCCCGTAGGCCGATCCGCGGGTTGACGTGGTGCAGAAGCCCGGGCCCGCGATGGTGGGCGGTCACGTAGGTCTGATCCAGCTCGCTCTGTTCGTCGTCCGCCCAGGCGAAAGGGCGGCCGCCTGCGTAGTTCACCAGCGGGCCGGTCTTCCAGTGGACTCCATCAGGGCGCTCTTGGAGCAAGGCGTCACCGAAGTCGACAAAGGGAAGTTCCGGAAGGCCGAGCGCCGGTGCGATCCACCGGTTGGCGTCGTCCATCCATGTGGTGGCCCAGCACAGCTCGAAACCGAGCCGGAGCAGGAATCGTCCGTGTTCCGGGTTGAGCCAGACCCGCAGGGGGCGTCGCCGGGACGAGAGGCCCCTGTCCTCCTCATGGGCCCCGCCGTCCTGGGGCACTCTGAGTGTGGTGTAGCCGTCGGGACGTTTCTCCGGCTTGGCCGCATAAGGGTTGAGCGGTCCGTCCACGTCGAGGAACAGCAGTGGTCGGTTCACGGTTTCCCCCGGTCTTGCTCACTGTCGACTGCCCCGAGAAGCGTAGCTGCCGAGATCGCCTCGGCGTTGGGTCGGCCTGATTGGTGATCACGATGTGGTGGCTGTGATCACGGCATCTGAGCCGTCCTGGGACAGTCCCGTTCACCGGGCTGAGTCCGCGCTGCTTCGGCAAGCTGATGACCAGGCTGCGGCGCGACGGAGCAGATGTGGTTCACCGGGGCCGGCCGTGGAGTCCGTCGCTGGAGGACCGGGTGCTGCCGGTCACGGCCTACTGGCGTACCAACCTGACGTTGCGCCAGCTCGCCCCATTGTTCGGCGTCTCGCAGTCCGCAGCCGACCGAGTCATCAACGCCTCGGCCCCCTGCTCGCGCTCCGGCCCCGCAAGCGGTTCGCCAAGGACACCGTGCTCATCGTGGACGGCACCCTGGTCCCCACCCGCGACCACACCATCGCCGAGCGGGCGAAGAACTACCGATGCTCCACCAACCACCAAGTCGTCATCGATGCTGACACCCGCCTGGTCGTCGTGGTCGGCCGGCCGCTCGCCGGGAACCGCATCGACTGCGAGGCATGGGAGGAGTCCGGCGCCAAGGCTGCCGTCGGCAAGAATCTTGCCATCGCCGACGGCGGCTACCCGGGCACCGGACTCATCATCCCACACCGCCGCGAGTGCGGCCGGACCGAGCTCCCGGCCTGGAAAGAGGACCACAACAAGTCCCGCAAGCAGGTTCGGGCCCGCGTCGAGCACGTCTTCGCGCGCATGAAGGCCTGGAAGACCCTCCGCGACTGCCGCCTCAAAGGCGACGGTGTCCACCACGCCATGCTCGGCATCGCCCGGATGCACAACCTCGCTCTCGCCGGGTGGACCGGCAGGCAGCACGGTGGCCCCATGCCCGAGGCGACTCAGAGATCTTCATGGGACAACCCTCAGCGGGGTCGCTGACGTTTGCGGCACCTGCCCCTGCGCTAGGGGTCGTTGCTGACGCTCGCGCTGTTGCTGAGCCGCCCGGCGGATCCGTACGAGCCTCAGGACATGCTGCCCCGGCACACCGTCCCCGGGGCCGGGGTGCGGCCCGTGCGGAGGTAGTGGTCGACCGTCTCCGTGACGCAGCGGTTCTGCGGATATGTGCCGTGGCCCTCCTCCTCGGCCGTCAGGAGGACGCCGACGCCGTCGCCCAGGGCGCGGGCCATGTGGCGGGCGCCGGGGTAGGGGGTGATCGGGTCGCCGGTGCCGCCGACCACCAGGACGGGGGCAGCGCCGTCGGCGTTCACCTGGAGCGTGGCGTGCTCGCCGTCGAACGGCCAGTCGTAGCAGAGGTAGACGCCGGTGGACCAGGCTGCGCCGAAGACGGGTGAGGCGGCTTTGACGCGGGCCTCGTCCCGGTCGAGGCGTTCGAAGCCGGGACGCAGGCTGGAGTCCGCGCAGGTGATCGCGGTCCGGGCGGCGCTGTTGTTGTCGAGCGGGGTCGCCGCGCGGTCGGCGGAGCCGATGTCGTCCGCGCCCTTGCTCAGCGGACGGCCGTCGTTGTGGTCGATCAGCGCGGTGAGGGCCTTGGCGAGCGGCGTCCAGCCGTCCGTGCCGAGGTCGAGATGGTCGCTGACGGCGTACGCGAGGTCGTCGGCGTCGAGGTTCCTTCCGGCGCCGGCCGGGGCGGGCTTCTTCTTCAGGCGGTCGGCCAGGCGCGCCATGCGCCGCGCGGCCTCCTCGGGTCCGTCGCCGGTCGGGCAGTGGGGGATACGGGCCGCGCAGTGCGCGGCGAACCGGTCGAACGCCCCCTGGACCGCCTTGACCTGCGACACCTTCTCCTCGTCGTGGTCCTCGGTCGGATCGACGGACGCTTCGAGGACGAGCCGTCCGACGTGCGACGGGTACAGGTGGGCGTAGACCGCGCCGAGCGCCGTTCCGTACGAGACGCCGAAGTAGTGCAGCCGCTCGTCGCCGAGGAGGTAGCGCATCAGGTCGAGGTCGCGCGCGGTGTGCGTGGTGCCGATGTACGGGAGGAGCGCCCTGGAGTGCTCGGCGCAGGCGTCGGCCCCGTCGTAGCCAGTGTCTTCCGCGGTCTTCCCGCATCGCACGGGGATGGTCGCGCCGACGCCGCGCGGGTCGAAGGAGACCAGGTCGTAGCGGTCGAGGAGCGGCTCGTACTGGTTGAGGAATTCGGGCAGTCCGCTCACGCCGGACACGCCGGGGCCGCCGAAGTTGAGGACGAGCGAGCCGATGCGCCGGGCGTTCGGGCCGGTGGCCTTGCGGCGGATCAGGGCGACGTCGATCGTCCTGCCGTCCGGTTTCCGGTAGTCGAGGGGGGCCTTCATGGTGGCGCAGCCGTAGCCCGTGCGCGCGGTGGGCGGCGAGGTGCATCTGGACCAGTGGAGGTGCTGGCCGGTGGTGAGCGCGGTGGGCAGACCGGCGGGCGGGTTGTTCGCGGTGAACTCCGTACGCGGCTCCGCACTCCGGCCGGGAGCGTCGTGCTGGAGCCAGGCGCCGACGGCCCCGATCGCGGCGAGGACGACCCCCGCGATGATGCGCGCGCCGACCGAGAGGCCCGGTCTATGGCTTTGTATCGGATGTGCGTCACTCATCGAAATCCCCGCGCTCCCGCCCCTGGACGCCCACCCCGTGCCCGCATGCCCGTATCCGTGATCGTCCGATCGTCGAATGCGTGCAGGATACAAGCCGCCTCCGACAGCACGGCCGGACGCCCGGCGTGCGATGTCCGGGGCCCAAGTCGGCGAACCTCTGGGGAACCTCCCGCGACGACCGACGACGACCAATGACGACCGTCAACAACTGCTCAACCAATGGTCAATTGAGGTGTGTACTCCCGTGGCCAGGCCGGAAAGACGGGCCCACCAGACCCGGGGCAAGAAGAAGTAACACGGACTGATCAAGCCCCCTACCTGCGAGTTCTCCGTTGGTAGGGGGCTTTCCGATGGCCTTGGGCCGTCTCTGGGCCGTCTGCTGCTTGACCGGGCCGTCAGGGCTCGAGGATTCCGGCTCCGGCTGTGCCCTCGCCTCTGCCTGCGCTCCCGCATCGTGGAGAGCCGCGACCGCCGCCTCTGCGGGATGGTCAGGCCGAACGTGGACACCCCGACCATGACCGCCAGAGCCAGTTGATCATTGCGGGACAGCCTTTGGCGGGACGCGGCCGGCCGCGTAATCGCAGGCGAAAATTTGGCGACGTCGGCGATCATCCCCGGGATACTGGTCGCCCATGGATGAGGTCGAAGTCGTCGTCGCCCATTCCGAGCGTGCGACTCTGCGCGTCGGCGACGTGTTCCTGAAGGTGGACGCCGATCAGGCGCGCATCGACGTCGAGGTCGAGGCGATGTCCCTGGCGCCGGTCCCGACCCCGGAGGTCCTGTGGCGCAAGCCGCCCGTGCTCGCGATCGCCGCACTTCCGGGGACCACGCTTGGGCGCCTCGGGGGGCCGTCGACCGCGGGTGTGAGTAGTTGAGGTACAGGAAATCCCGGTGAGAACGATCTTGCTGGGGGTTCGCCTACCTAGTACGAGCGTCGAGCTGCCGGGGGAGGGCGCGGGGGGTTTTGAAGGTCCTGCGGGGTCCGGGCGGGCCCGCAGCGTGATCTTCAGAAAACGAAGGTCTTTTGAAGGAGCTGGCGGTCGGTGGAGCCCCCGCGGTCCCTCTGACCAAACCTCGGCGGACCGCGGGGAGGGGTTCTTGCCTCCGGTGGTGGTCAGGGACTGAGAAGAGTCTTGATGGCTCGGCGTTCGTCCATGGCCTTGTAGCCTTCGGCGGCCTGGTCGAGGGGCAGGGTGAGGTCGAAGACGCGGCCGGGGTTGATGCGGCCGGTCATGACGCGGTCAATGAGATCGGGCAGGAAGCGGCGCACGGGGGCGGGGCCGCCCTGGACGGTGACATGGGAGTAGAACAGGGCGGTGCCGTCGATCTGGACGCCGTGGGGGACACCGGCGATGCCCACACCGCCGCCGGGCCGGGTGGAGTCCAGGGCCTGCTGGGTGGGCTGTTCGGTGCCGACGCATTCCAGGACGCGGTCGGCGCCGATGCCGCCGGTCATGTCCTTGATGCGGGCCACGCCTTCCTCGCCTCGTTCGGCGAAGATGTCGGTCGCGCCGAACTCGACGGCGAGCTTCTGGCGGCTCTCGTGACGGGACATGGCGATGATGCGCTCGGCGCCGAGCTCGCGTGCGGCGAGGACGGCGGACAGGCCGACGGCTCCGTCACCGACGACCGCGACTGTGTCACCGCGCTGTACGCCGGCGGCGACGGCGGCCCACCAGCCGGTACCCATCACGTCGGAGCAGGCCAGCAGGTCGGGCACTTGAGCCTCGGTGGGCAGTTCGGGGGTGGCGACCAGGGTGCCGTCGGCCCATGGGATGCGGATGTACTCGGCCTGGCAGCCGCCGACGAACTCCCGGTCGAGGCAGTTGCTGGGGTAGCCGTTGCGGCAGTTGGCGCAGGTGCCGTCGCTGGCGAAGAAGGAGCCGACGACGAACTGGCCCGGCCGCACGGTGGTGACGTCGTCACCGACCTCTTCGACGATGCCGACGTACTCGTGGCCGATGGGGGCGGGTTCCTTGGCGGGGTTGATGCCGCGGTAGTCCCACAGGTCCGAGCCGCACACGCAGGTGGCGAAGGTGCGGATCACCGCGTCGGTGGGCTTGAGGATGGTAGGGGCGTCGCGCTCTTCGACTCGGACGTCGCCGGGTCCGTACAGGATGGCTCCACGCATGGCGGGGTGCACCTTGCTGTCGTTGGGGAGGGGGATCAGAGTTCGCGGGTGCGGGGGCTGGCGTATTCGGCGTCGGTGACGTGGTCGAGCCAGTCGACGTCGTCGCCTTCCCACAGAGCGATGTGGGTCATGAAGTGGTCGGGGGCGGCGCCGTGCCAGTGCTCCTCGCCCGGCGGGGTCCAGATCACCTGGCCCGGGTGGGCTTCGAGGATCTTGCTGCCGCGGGACTGGATCAGGGCGATGCCCTCGACGATGTAGAGGGTCTGGCCGATGCCGTGGGAGTGCCAGGCGGTCCGGGCGCCGGGCGCGAAGTGCACCGCGTTGGCCCGCGTTCTGGAGGGCTCCTCGCCGCGGTAGATGACGTCGGCCCAGGCGTCGCCGGTGAACATCGTGTCGGGCAGCTTGCGGGTGGCGGGACGGGTGCGCAGTTCCATCAGATAGCTCCTTGAACGAGGTAGCGGTGGGTCAGTCGATGAAGAGGTCTTTTGCGACGGCCATGGCGGACATGGCGCGCGGCCAGCCGGTGTAGAAGGCGAGGTGGGTGATCGCTTCGATCAGCTGTTCCTCGGTGACGCCGTTGTCCTTGGCGCGCCCCAGGTGGTGGCGCAGCTGCTCGGCGCTGCCGCTCGTGACCAGGCTCGCCACGGTGATCAGCGAGCGGTCGCGCGGGTCGAGGCCGGAGCGCTGCCACACCTCGCCGAACAGGACGTCGTCGGTGAAGTGCACCAGTTGCGGGGCGAAGTCGCCGAACATCTTCGCTGCGCCCGAGGGCTGTTCGGTGGCGGACATGGGTGGCTCCTGTCGTCGGGCCCCGCAACGGCGGGGCGGTGAGCTATGGGTTTTGCCGGACGGTCGCGCGGTCGGCATGGGTTGGGTCAGGCGCGATGCCGGGCGGCGACCATGCGGGGGGCGGCCAGCGCCGCTGCCAGAGCGATGACGGCGGCCAAAGTGAGGCTGATACGCAGGCCGTGCTGGAAGCCGGCAGTGCCGGAGATCAGTGCGCCGAAGACGGCCACGGCCAGGGCGCCGCCGATCTGGCGGCTGGTGTTGAACACCCCGCTGGCGGTGCCGGTCTGCTCGGCCGGTACGTGCTCCAGCAGCACCGCGGTGGTCGGCGGCATCACCAGCGGGCCGGCCAGCCCGGCCGGGATCAGCAGCAGAGCGCTGGCCCATACCGGTGCCGAGGCGGGCAATGCGGCCAGGGCGATCGATCCGGTCGCGATCAGCACCAGCCCGGCGATGACCGGCACGCGGGGGCCGGTGCGCTCCGCGATCCGTGTGGAGAAGGGGGTCAGGCAGGCGCTGAGCAGCATCATCGGCAGGAACGCGATGCCGGCACCGAGGGCGGACAGACCATGCTGCTGTTGGAAGTCGAGGCTGAAGACGAACGGCAGCCCGTAGAAGCCGACCATGAACGCGAAGCCGATCCCGGTGGCGATCACCACCGTGGGGACGCGGAACAGGGCCAGCGGCACCATCGGGTGCGCCACCCTGGCCTGCGCCAGCACGAACGCGGCAAGCGCCACGACCGCGATACCGAGTGAGATCAGCACCTGCGGGGCGGTGAACGCGGCCTCGCCGGCCTCGATCGCGCCGAAGGTCAGCCCGCCCATCGCGAGGATGCCGGTGATCTGCCCGATCCAGTCGAACGGCGCCGGGCGCGTCGGGGACTGCGGGCTGCGGGCGAGCAGTGCCAGGGTGAACAGGCCGACCGGCAGGTTGATGAAGAAGATCATCCGCCAGGAGGCCAGGCTCAGCACACCGCCGAGCACCGGGCCCGCAGCGGCGGCCACGGCGCCGCCCATCGCCCACACACCCACCGCACGGGCCCGGCGGGCCGGGTCGGGGAAGGCGTGACGGACCAGCGCCATCGAGGTCGGCATGGTCACAGCCGCGCCGATGCCCTGCACCACCCGGGCGGCGATGAGGACCGGCAGTGACGGGGCCGACCCGCACGCCAGCGAGGCGACCACGAACAGGACCAGGCCGCCGGCGAACGCCTTGCGTGCACCGATCCGGTCCGACAGGGCGCCCGCGGACAGCAGCAGGGCGGCGAACATCAGCGTGTAGCCGTCGACCACCCACTGCAGGCCGGTGATCCCGCCGCCGAGCGCGTCACGGATCGAGGGCAGGGCCACGTTCACGATCGTCGCGTCCAGGGTGATCACGAAGAACCCCAGCACAGCGGCGGCCAGCGTCGCCGTGGCGTGCCGGCCGCTGTCAGCCGTGCCCACATCCCGGGAGCGGCGCGAAGAAGCGGTGACGGTCATGACGGGCGTGATCCTTTCCAGTGGAAACGCGCCGGGCCAGACGGTCCGGTCACCCATCCACAGAACCACGCACCGCCTCTGAGCTGGGAGTCCTTGCTGGGAGGGGTATTGGCAGGGACCCTCGCGAACGGCACCGGCCTACGCTTGAGCCGTGCCAGCCGATACCGTCCGCGAGGACATCCGCACCTTCCTCACCAGCCGCCGGGCGCGCATCACCCCCCAGGAGGCCGGCCTGCCCGACTTCGGCGGGCGGCGGCAGGTGGCCGGGCTGCGACGCTCAGAGGTCGCCCAGCTCGCCGCCATCAGCGTCGAGTACTACACCCGCATCGAACGCGGCAACGTCGGCGGCGTCTCCGAGGACATCCTCGACGCCCTCGCCCGCGCTCTGCACCTGGACGACGTCGAACGCGCCCACCTGGCCGCCCTCGTCCGCGCCGCCGGCAACCCCCACCGCGTCCCCGACCGCGACGGCGGCGCCAGCTACGTACGGCCCAGCCTCCAGCAGATCCTCGACGCCATGACCGGGGCCGCAGCCTTCGTCCGTAACGCCCACCTGGACGTCCTCGCCACCAACGCTCTCGCCCGCGCCCTATACACCGAGGCCCTCGACTGCGACGAGCAGCCCCCCAACCTGGCCCGCTTCGTCTTTTGCGACTCCCGCGCCCGACGCTTCTACCGCGACTGGGAGGGCATCGCCCACGACGCGGTCGGCAGCCTGCGCACCGAAGCTGCCCGCAACCGCGCCGACACCGACCTCGCCGACCTCATCGACGAACTCGCCATCTGCAGCGACGAGTTCGCCCAGCGCTGGGACGACCACGACGTCGAGTACTACCGCTCCGGCCGGCAGCGCTTCCACCACCCCGACGCCGGCGACCTCGACCTCGACTACGACGCCCTCGAAGTCCCCGCCGACCCCGGCCTCACCGTCGTCACCTACACCCTCGCCGCCACCGCGCCCCACGCCACCGCATTCCTGCGGCTTTCCGAGACACCGAGTCCGGCTGCCGACAGCGGCCCACCACGATGACGCCGCCCGTCACTCCGCGTCGGCGTCTTCCATCGCGTCCGGGTCACGGAAGGGGCGCAGGCCCTGCCCGGGGCCGCTGTCCTGGATGTTGAACAGATAGCGGCCAAGGATCTCCTTATCTGGACACCTTCGGGTGATGCCTGAATCGGTTCCGTGGCCGTGCGGGTACCGGTCTCGTTGGGCCATCCGAGTGCAGGCTTGGGG
>NZ_JBVKBH010000009.1:173091-356100 GCF_055657175.1 Streptomyces sp. NPDC107581 | reverse complement strand
CATTCCGAACCCGGAAGCTAAGCCTCACAGCGCCGATGGTACTGCAGGGGGGACCCTGTGGGAGAGTAGGACGCCGCCGAACAAATTTTGAGAAAGAGCCCCAACTCCGGGTACAACCCGTGAGTTGGGGCTCTTTTGCGTTTCCCTAGAAAGTCACTTCGGCGGTATCGACGATGCCGCCCTGGCGGCCGGGTGCACTGTGCCAGCGCCAGTAGACGTTGGTGTGGGCGATCACCTGCTCCGGGGCGGGCGCGCCGTACTTGGTCAGGTCCTCGGTGGTGTGGGCGTCGGCGACCAGCGTCGCGTCGTACCCGCGGACGATCGCGCCGTGCAGCGTCGAGCGGATGCACGCGTCCGTCTGGGCGCCCGTGACGACGAGCCGGCCCACCTTGTGCTCGGCCAGCACCGACTCCAGATCGGTCTCCTCGAAGGAGTCCGTGTAGCTCTTGTGGACCAGCGGTTCGCCGTCCCGGCGGACCAGCTCCGGGACGTACTCCCAGCTCTCGCTGCCCTTTTCGAGTTCCTCGTCGGAGTGCTGCACCCAGATGACCGGCACCTTCGCGGTACGCGCCTTGGTGATCACGGTGTTGATGTTCGCGATGACGTCGTCGCGGTTGGGGGAGCCGGCCACCACCCCGTTCTGGACGTCGATGATCAGCAGTGCTGTGTTGGGTCGATCAGGAAGCGTGGTCATGGGCTCACAGTAGGGTCCGGCACCGACAGCGCACGCCCGTATTTCAGGTGAGTGCTGTGGCGGTCGCGGCTACCGTGGCTCCATGAGCACCCCGACCAGTGATGACTTCGTCGTCCGCGGCATACGACCCCACGAATGGGCGGCAGTGAAGCAGCTGCGCCTGGAGGCGCTGCGGGACCCGGTCGCGCACATCGCCTTCCTGGAGACCTACGAAGACGCCCTGGCCAGGCCGGACTCCTTCTATCAGGAGCGGGCCACCGGAGCCGGTGGGAAGTCCGGTTCGGCACGGCAGTTCATCGCCGAGGCGCCGGACGGGACCTGGGTCGGCACCGTGACCGTGCTGCTGGAGGAGGCCGGGAGCGAGGACTGGGCCGGCCATCCGGTCGGGCGGCGGCAGGGGCATGTGGTCGGGGTCTTCGTACGGCCCGAGCACCGCGGGAACGGGCTGATCAAGGCCCTGTTCGAGGCCGGTGTCGGCTGGGCGTGGGAGCGGGAGGCCGAGCGGGTACGGCTGTTCGTCCACGCGGACAACACGCGGGCGCAGGGGGCGTACCGCAAGGTGGGGTTCTCGCCGAGCGGGCTGGTCGTCTCGTTCTCGAAGGACGAGGCCGAGGAGGAGCTGGAGTTCGTGCTGGAGCGCGGGTCACGCGGGTAGTTCCTGATGGGGCCAGCGGGCCCTGGCCTGTTCGCGGGAGCGGAGCAGCGCGAGGGCCGGCAGGCCCTGGTCGGATCCGGTGGCGAGCAGCTCGGGCAGCTGGGGGAGCGGGGCCACGGCCGCGACGTCGTCCAGGACGAGCGTGAGTGGTGGGTCGAGCCGACCGGAGGATGACCGTTCGGCCATGCGCCGGCCGCGCTCGACCACGCTTGAGACGAGGGCCGTCAGGAGGGGCATCGCGCCTGGATTGGTCCTGGGGTCCTCGATGGATTCACCGACCACATAAAGCGTGCCCCCTTCGTGGACGAAGGAATCCAAGGCGAGTGCATCAGTTCGGTTGGGAGTGCAGGCTTCGCGGATGTTGACCGTGAAGAGGGCGGACAGGGCCCGGCTGGTCAACTCCTGGGCCATGTCGCGGCGTTCCGGGTACGCGGTGAGGGCGGCCTCGAGCTCGCCCGCGGCACCGGGGGCGGCCTTCTGGTGGGTGCGGAGGGTTCGTACGGCGTCCTGGACCTGGGTGCCCTGGGACCAGCGGTGGACGTGGCGGATCGTGCGGTTCTCCAGGGCGGCGGCGTGCAGGTAGCTCCGTAGGAGTGTGGTCGCCGTGTCGGCCATCGCCTGGTCGATCCTGGCGCTGGGACGGACCGGGCTCAGCAGGGCGGTCGCTCGCTGAAGGGCCGTCTGTTTGTCTTCGCAGCCAGTGGTGGGGGACCAGTGGAGGCGGGCCGGGGTGTCGCACAGGTGGGCGGGGTCGTAGAGGAGGGTGGGGCCCAGTTTGGCCCGGGCGTCCTTGGTGTCCGACCAGAGGGCCGGGTTCGAGGTGACGACCACGGTGGGGCCGGGTGCGTCCTGGATGGCCTGGGCCGCTGCTGCGTGGCGGCCCGCGGGTGGGGCGAACAGGACCGCGCCTTCGGTGCGGTTCCTTTCCCATGCTCCGTGTCCACCGGCGGCCGGGAAGGCGCCCGACGAACCCGGCACGCCCGCCCCCTGGACAGCGGTCCCCTGGACAGCGGCTCCTTGCGAGGCCTCTGCCAGCTGCGCGACTCCCCCGGCCTCCGTCGGCCGCGCCCCTCGCTCCGCCTCTGCCGACCGCAGCTGCGCCGCCGCCTCCCCCGTCCCCCGCTCCGCCTCCGCACGCGGTACCGGGACCTCGTGGCGCTCCGGGACTTCGTGGCGCTGGTCGGGGGCTCCGTAGCGCCGCTCGGGGACCTCGTGGCGCTGCTCCGGGGCCTCGTGGTGTTCTTCCCGTGCCGGTGCGGGAGTCGAGAGGGGTGCCGGTGTGACCGACCGGGCCCGGCCCTTCGCCGCCCCTCGCTCGAAAGCGCGCCGTACCTTCCCCGCCCGCCATCTCGCCAGGGTGCCCATCACGAATATGGCGAGGACGATCAGTGCCATCAGCTGGCCGATGAGCAGGCCCCAGAACAGGCCCCAGCCCGAGAGCTGGGACGCCGGGGTGGCGGGCCAGGCGCCGGCGAGGTCGTGGGGCCGGCCGATGAGCTGGCGCATGGCCGGGGCGGTGCGGGCGAAGGTGACGCCGTCGGGCCAGGCGCCCCGGGAGAACAGGGCCGCCAGACCCGTGGACGTCCACACCAGCAAGGTCATGCCGAGGATGAAGGCGATGAAGCCGACCAGGAGGCCGTCAGGGATGCCGCCCCGGCCCTCCTGCCGGCTGCCGTCGCCGGCATGGCCGCCACGGCGGTCGTGCTCGCGGCCGCGACCGCGGTTGTCCGGTCTCACGCTTCCTCCCCCTACGCCACCGTCGATTCGGAGTCGCCCAGGTGCTGCTCCACGAAGGCCGCCGCCCGCTGCTCGGCCTCCAACTCCGCGGCGCGCAGCGCGTCGTCGGCCGCCAGGTCGCTGGAGGACTCCGTCATCGCGCGGTCGGTGAAGACCAGCGGGCGTTCCGTCTCCGTGATCAGGTGTTTGACCACCTGGACGTTGCCGTTGACGTCCCAGACCGCGATGCCGGGGGTGAGGGTGGGGATGATCTCCACCGCCCAGCGCGGGAGGCCCAGCACCCGGCCCGTCGCCCTCGCCTCGTCGGCCTTCTGGGCGTAGATCGTCCTGGTGGACGCCATCTTCAGGATCGCCGCCGCTTCCTTGGCCGCCGCGCCGTCGACCACGTCGGACAGGTGGTGGACGACGGCGACGAAGGACAGGCCCAGGCGGCGGCCGAACTTCAGCAGCCGCTGGAACAGCTGGGCCACGAAGGGGCTGTTGATGATGTGCCAGGCCTCTTCGACCAGGAAGATGCGCTTCTTGCGGTCGGGGCGGATCCAGGTGTGCTCCAGCCACACGCCGACGATCGCCATGAGGATCGGCATGGCGATGGAGTTGCGGTCGATGTGGGACAGGTCGAAGACGATGAGGGGCGCGTCGAGGTCGATGCCGACCGTGGTCGGGCCGTCGAACATGCCGCGCAGGTCACCGTCGACCAGCCGGTCCAGCACCAGGGCCACGTCCAGGCCCCATGCCCGTACGTCGTCTATGGCGACGTTCATCGCCTCCGCGGACTCCGGTTCGGGGTGCCGCAGCTGCTCCACGATGTCGGTCAGGACCGGCTGGCGGTCGACGATCGACTCGTTGACGTAGGAGTGGGCGACCTTGAGGGCGAAGCCGGCGCGTTCGTCCAGGCCGTGGCCCATCGCGACCTCGATGATCGTGCGGAGCAGCGCGAGCTGGCCCGTGGTGGTGATCGCGGGGTCGAGGGGGTTCAGGCGGATTCCGTGGTCCAGGGCGGCCGTCGGGTCCAGGCGGATGGGTGTTATCCCCAGCTCCTGGGCGATGAGGTTCCATTCGCCCACGCCGTCCTCGCCCTGGGCGTCCAGGACGACGACCTGGCGGTCCTTGAAGCGCAGCTGGCGCAGGACGTACGTCTTCTCCAGGGCCGACTTGCCGTTGCCCGACTCGCCGAGGACCAGCCAGTGCGGGGCCGGGAGCTGCTGCCCGTAGAGCTGGAAGGGGTCGTAGATGTAGCCCTTCCCGGAGTACACCTCGCGGCCGATGATGACGCCGGAGTCGCCGAGGCCGGGCGCGGCGGTCGGGAGGTAGACCGCCTGGGCCTGGCCCGTGGACGTGCGCACCGGCAGCCGGGTCGTCTCGACCTTTCCGAACAGGAAGGACGTGAAGGCTTCGGTGAGGACGGACAGCGGATCCCGCATGTGGTGCCCCTACCTTCGGATGCCGGTGGCGAACGGGAGGGTGTTCACAAAGGCGCGGTGATGCTCGCGGTCGCACCATTCCAGTTTCAGGTACGACTTTCCGGCGGAGGCCCTTATGGTCCGCTTGTCGCGGTTGAGGGCTTCCGGGGAACGGGCGGAGACGGTGATGAAGCCGACCAGGTTGACGCCGGCCGCGCCGCTGGCGAGGTCTTCGCCGCGCTGGTCGAGGCGGTTGTGGGCGGCGATGTCGCGCGGGTCGACGGTGCGGTTCATCTTGGCGGCGCGGGAGGCCTCGGCCTCGTCGTTGGTCTTCTCGGTCAGCATGCGTTCGATGGCTACCTCGGTGGGTTCGAGATCCATCGTCACGGCGACCGTTCGGATGACGTCCGGGGTGTGGACGAGGAGGGGCGCGAGGAAGTTGACGCCGACGGGGGTCATCGGCCACTCCTTCACCCAGGCGGTGGCGTGGCACCAGGGGGCGCGGGTGGTGGACTCGCGCGTCTTGGCCTGGAGGAAGGTGGGCTCCATGGCGTCCAGCTCGGCCGGCCAGGCGTTGCGCTTGGTCATCGCCTGGATGTGGTCGATGGGGTGGTCCGGGTCGTACATGGAGTGGATGAGGGAGGCGAGCCTGCCCTGGCCGAGGGGCTGGCGGACGCGGATGTCGGCCTCCTGCAGGCGCGAGCAGATGTCGGTCAGCTCGCGGGCCATCACGACGGCGAGGCCGGCGTCCCGGTCCAGCTTCCGTCCGGCCTGGGGCCGCGTGGCGCGCGCCATGGCGTGGGCCTCGGCGGCGAGTTCGCGGGTGTAGTGCATACAGGCGACGAGGTAGGCGCGGTGCTGCTCGCTGCTGGTGGACACCATGGACTGGAGCTGGTCGTAGGACTGCTGCAGCCAGTCGGGTGAGCGGCCGTCGCCGCGTACGGCGACGTCCTTGGCGTGGGCGTCCGGGTCGGCGGGCAGGGTGCGGGCGAGCATCTGCAGCCGGGTGACGAAGCCGTCGCCGTTGGCCACGTGCTTGAGCAGCGTGCCGAAGCGGTCGACGAGGGCCTCCTGGTCCTCGGAGTCGCGCAGGCCGACGCCGGGGCCCTCGATCTCGATGCAGGCCGTGACGGTCTTGCGGTCGGCGTGCAGGAGTACGGCGATCTCGTCCGGTCCGAAGGGGGCGGCGAGCCAGTTGATCCGTCCGATGCCCGGCGGCGGGCCGATCTCGACCTCGCGTCCGTCCAGCCGGGTGCCGGCCTCGATGACACCGGAGCGGTAGGCCGAGCCGCGTTTGACGGTCCGCTTGTACGTGCGGTTGATCTCGAACCACTTGTAGAACGTGCGGCGCTTGTAGGGCACGTAGACCGCGGCGAGCGCGAGCAGCGGGAAGCCCGTGAGCAGCACGATCCGCAGGGACAGCACCGGGACGAGGAGGCCGCACATCATGCCGAGGAACGCGCCGGCGACGATCAGCGCGATCTCGCCGGACTCACGGTTGCGGCCGATGATCGCGTTCGGCCGCGCGCGGCCGATCAGATACGTACGGCGGGGCGTTACCGGATGGGACATATGGGACTCGGTCGTCAACGCCCTTCACCTCCCGAGCGGTTGCTGCTGTTGCGGGTGTTGCTGGCGTGCGGGGTGTTGGCCGGGCTGGGTGCGCGCGGCGCGGGGGTGGCGGAAGAGCCTGCTCCGCCGCCGCCCTGGGGGGTACGGCTGCTGTGCGCGGCGACGCCTCCGGAGGCGGGGTTGGCGGGGCGGGGCGTGCTGCCGCCTCCGCCTCCTGCGTTGCTGTCGGCACGGGCGCTGTGGGTCTTGATGCCCTGGGCGACGAAGCTGGCCGGGGAGGTGATGACGGCGGCGGCCTTGCTCTCGGCGCCCTGCATGATGCGGTTGTTGCGGCCGTTGGCGATCTCGTCGCCGAAGCCGGGGACGAAGCGGTAGATCATCGCGCTGGCGAAGATGGCGAGCAGGATGATGGAGAGGCCGGAGACGACGGCGGAGAAGGAGTCCGGGCCGTTGTCCCCGGACAGGGCTCCGGCCAGGCCGAGCACGATGACGATCACCGGTTTGACGAGGATCACGGCGATCATGATTCCGGCCCAGCGGCGTACGTGGCCCCAGAGGTTCTTGTCCACGAGGCCCGCATAGACGACGGTGCCGAGGAGGGCGCCGACGTAGAGCAGGGCGGCGCGGATGACCAGCTCCAGCCAGAGGATGCCGGCGGCGAGGATGCTGACCAGGGACACGACGATCAGCATGATGGGGCCGCCGCCGATGTCGGTGCCCTTGTCGAGGGCGCCGGAGAAGGTGCCGAAGAACGTGTCGGCCTGGTCGCCGGTGGCCTTCGCGAGGACGTCCGTCACGCCGTCGGTCGCCGAGACGACGGTGTAGAGGATCAGCGGGGTGAAGGCGGAGGCGAGCACGGTCAGCCAGAGGAAGCCGACGGCTTCGGAGATGGCGGTGGTGAGCGGCACCCCACGTACGGCCCTCTTGGTCACGGCCAGCAGCCACAGCAGGAGCGTCAGGATCGTCGACGCGGCGAAGACGACGGCGTACTGCTGAAGGAACTTGGTGTTGGTGAAGTCGACGTTCGCGGTCTCCTTCACGGCGTGGCTGAGCTTCTGGATCGTCCAGGAGGCGGCGTTGGCACAGCCCTTGGCGAGGGAGGTGAGGGGGTCGAGGGTGCCGCCGAGGGTGGGGTCGTCGGAGGTGGTGCCGGAGCGTTTGGACCCCTTGTCCTTTTCGCAGAACTGCTTGGCCGCGCCCCGGATCAGGTCACAGGGGTCGTTGCTCTTCGAGGGGGTCGGAGTGGGTGCGGCGAAGGCGTGGGCGGCCAGCAGCACCGTGGCTGTCTGCACGGCTCCGAAGACCGCCGTGATCTTGAGGATGCGGTGGTTAGCGCGCATACGTGAACCCTCCGTACTCCTCGACGGCCTTCGTCATGTCGTCGGCGGTGGAAGCCGTCTGATCCCGGCCCACGGGGACGGGCCCGTCCTTCTGCTGGAAGTCGGTGATCTTCCAGTCACCGGCGACCCATTTCAGTTCGTACGTCGTGGTGTACCAGCTCTCGGTGACCGGGTTCGTCGAGGCTTGACCGGAGAGACCGAACAGCGAGGTGTACCAGACCTCGACCGTGGTGGTGTCCGTTCCCGAAGCGGTGACCTTGGTGCCGACGGGGATGACCCGGGAGATGAAGGTCTGGCCCTTGGGCGCGGTGCCGTCCTTGGTGAGGCCGATGTTGGAAAGGAACTTCTGGCTGGAGTAGGCGCTGTCCATCGCGGACTGCTTGGCGGCTGCCGCATCCGGGGCGTAGACCGTGCCGACGATCTGGTGGCGCCACGCGGTGTTGAACATCTCGGCCGACCCCAACGCCACCGCATAGTTCGCCGCGGCGCTCTGTGCCCCTTGTTCCGTGTGGGCGAAGCCCGAGGGGATGGTGCCGATCTTCGATTCCACCGGCTTCGTCCCGCTGGCCGCGGTGGACGACGTGTGCGGGCGGTCGTCCTTCGCTCTTGAGCCCTTGCCCGACGAATCGTCTCCTCGGTTGGCGAAGGCGATCGCGGCGATGAGGAGGACGACCACGCCGACGACCGTGACCAGGCTCCGGGAGGAGGAACGGCCGCCTCGCCGGGGTGCCCCGCCGTACGGGTCGCCCCCGGGCAGCCGGGTACGGGTCTGGCCCGCTTCGGTGTAGCCCTGCTCGTCTCCGGGACTCATGCCGCGTATGCCCCCTCCGCCTTGTAGACATACGACGGTAGCCGTGCTGGTTCCCGCGTGGGCGCGGTGTGGTGACTCGACATCAGGGAAACGCAACCTCAGCCGGTGGGCACGACGGGTGGGTGGGGGTGGAGGGGGACGACCGGGCGCGCCCGGGAGGGGACGGAGCGGGTACGGGTCGTCAGACCGCCATGCCGTACACGATGGTGAACAGCGTGCCCAGGGAGCCGATGATGAAGACTCCGGTGAGGCCGGCGATGATCAGGCCCTTGCCCTGTTCCGCGCTGAAGGTGTCGCGCAGGGCGGTCGCACCGATCCGCTGTTTGGCCGCACCCCAGACCGCGATGCCGAGGCAGAGCAGGATGGCCACGGCCATCACGACCTCGATCATCACCTTGGCTTCGTTGCCCAGGCTGCCGAAGGGGCCCCAGTCCGGAGCGATCCCGCCGATGATGGTGTTGATGTCTCCCTTGTCGGCCGCAAAGAGCATGTAAGTCACCGCCCCTGGTGGGTAGTTCTGCAGCGCCTCTGCCGTGTGCAGAGGTCAAACGTCATTCTCGCCGACAACGACGCCGTCGTATGTCGACTTGGCGTCATTGGCTTGCGGGTTTCGTACGAATGGCCCGTACGGTGACTCTGTGTATCACGGCAGGTCACGCCGGGCAACGAGGTGGGTGCGGAACCTGTGGTGTGGTTCCGTCGTTGTCCTCCTTTACGACCT
The DNA here is from genome assembly GCF_055657175.1 of Streptomyces sp. NPDC107581. NCBI lineage: Bacteria > Bacillati > Actinomycetota > Actinomycetes > Kitasatosporales > Streptomycetaceae > Streptomyces > Streptomyces sp. NPDC107581. Next base: position 347,167 of record NZ_JBVKBH010000009.1, on the reverse strand, counting down.
GGCGCGGTTTCTGACGGCTGGTCGGGTGAGGTGTCGACACGATGTTCTCACGGACGGAACGGGAGAGGGCCCCGGCGTCGATCGCCGAGGCCCCTGGGGCGGTCGGGTCCGGCCACGCCCGGCCGGTGACGGCCGGGACGCGGGAGGACGGGGAGAAACGGGCCGCGGGGGACAGGGAAAACGGGCCGCGGCCGGCTGCCGTGACCCGTCTTCCTTTCCGTGCCGCCGAAGGGACCCCACGTCCCCCTCAGATGGCGGCTCCCCGTGACCCGACGGGGTGGTTCAAGAAGGTGCTGCTCAGCCGGTGAAGGCGTCCGTGCCGTGCGGGGTGCCCCAGCCGGTCGGGCCGTCGTAGCCGGACTTGGCGGTGCAGAAGTAGCTGGTGGCGCAGGTGCCGTTGTTGCCGCTGGTGACGTCGTTGAGGGCGGAGGTGCCGGCCGCGGCGTACGGGTACTTGGACGGGTAGGCGCTGGAGCCCGGGGTGCCCGCGAGGGCGTAGACGGCCGCGATGATCGGGGCCGAGGCGCTGGTTCCGCCGTAGGTGTTCCAGCCGGTGCCGTCGGAGCCGTAGGTGTCGTAGACGGACACGCCGGTGGCCGGGTCGGCGACGGCCGAGACGTCGGCGATCATGCGCTTGGTGCAGCCGGTGTCGGTCTGCCAGCTGGGCTTGGCGTCGTAGGCGGAGCAGCCGGAGCCGGTGCCCTCGGTGCTGGAGGTCTTCCAGACGCTCTCGGTCCAGCCGCGGCTGTTGGAGGAGGTCTTGAGGGCGGTGCCGCCGACCGCGGTCACGTACTTGGAGGCGGCCGGGTACTCGGCGCCGTAGCCCTCGTCGCCGGCGCTGGCGGTGATGGCGACGCCCGGGTGGTTGTAGTACTTCGAGTCGTACGACGTGTCGGAGGAGGACTCGGAGCCGCCGTAGCTGTTCGAGACGAACTTGGCGCCGAGCTTGACGGCCTCGTTCACGGCGGTGCCCAGGTTGGCGTCCGAGGCCGACTTGGCTTCGACGAGCAGGATGTTGCAGTTCGGGCAGACGGCGGACGCCATGTCGACGTCGAGCGAGATCTCACCGGCCCAGCCGCTGTCGGCGGAGGGGAGGGAGGTCGTGGAGCCGGTCTGGCCGACCTTCTTGAAGCAGCCGTTGTCGGTGGTGCAGTCCGACAGGCCGTAGTGCGAGCGGTACGTGGCCAGGTCCGCCTCGGCGTTCGGGTCGTCGTAGGCGTCGACGATCGCGATGGTCTCGCCGGAGCCGTCGGCGGCGGCGGCGTCACTCAGGCCGTAGGCGGACTGGAGGTCGCTCGGGCCGTACCCGGTCGGGGAGGCGGAGGACGCCTTCGGGGAGACGGTCCCGGGCGCGATGCCCTTCTTGGCGGCCTGCTCCTCCTGGAAGGCGGTGGTGCCGCCGGTGACGCGCAGCGCGTGGCAGGCGGCGTACCCCTTCTTCGGGGTCGTGGAACAGGTGTTGGTGTACTGCACATGGGCCTTGGCGACCTGCGCGGCGATGGCCTTGGCGCTCACGTGGTGGGCCGTGGGGGTGGCCGCGTCCGCGTGGGCGGCGGTGCCGATTCCGGCGAGGACGAGTGCTGCGGTGGCCGCGGCGGCGGAGCCGATGCGGTGCCATCTGCCGCGTATGTGGGGGGTGGTGGGGGTGGGCGTACGCAACGTACAGCCTCCTGTGGGTGGGGTTGACAGAGGCCTGCGGGTGGGGGACCACCGGTGGTTGCCGGTGGGGGCGGCGGCCCGCGACGACGATCGCTTGTTGAGTACGCGACAAACAAGCCAGGTTCCGGATTCCTGACCTCCGCCATACCGAAGCGGGTTGACGGCTTACTGATCAATGGCGGTGGGATGGAACTGTGCTGGGCTGCGCTTGACCTGCGGCACAGGCCGGGCACAGGTCGTTTCTACGCGCGCAGAGGGCGGGGAGGGCGTAGCGGGCGTAGGGCGTGGAGGGCCTCAGCGCGGCCGGAGTTGGCGCGGGCGGAGTGGGTGTGGGCGGAGTTGACGCGATGCGCGGTCGGCGCGGGCGAAGTCGGCGCGATGTGCAGTCGGCTCGGCCGGAGTCGGCTCGGCCGAAGTCGGTGCAGTCGGAGTTGACGCGCTCGGAGTTGGCGCGGTCGGAGTTGCCTCGGCCCAAGTTGGCGCGCTCGGAGTTGGCTCGGCCGAAGTTGGTGCGGTCCGAGTCAGCGCGGCCGGAGTCCGTGCAGCAGCAGATGTACGTGGGTGTCCAGGCCGGCCAGGGCCTCCTCGGGCTCCAGGGCGCAGCTCGCGATGAGGGCGGCGAGGCCGTGCAGGCTCGCGGCGGCGACCATCGTGATCCGCTCGGGGTCGCCCTGGACGATCTCGCCGCGCTCCTGCGCCTCGGCGAACATCCGGGTGAGGCCGCCGAGGGAGTGGTCGACGGCCGCCGCGAGGTGCGCGGAGCTGTCGGGGTCGTGCTTGCGCGCGAACATCAGCTCCAGGAGCTCCGGGTGCTCGACGGCGAAGCCGAGGTAGGCCCCGGCGAGCGCCGTCAGCCGCCCCTCGAAGGTGAGGTCGGGGGCGTCGGCGGCGGAATCCAGGGCCTGGTTCAGCCGCTCGTACCCGTCCAGCGCGAGGGCGTCGAGCAGGGCCTGCTTGTCCTTGAAGTGCCGGCCCGGGGCGGCGTGGCTCACGCCGATGTCACGGGCCAGTTCGCGCAGCGAGAGTGCGCCGGCGCCCTTCTCGCGCAGGGTCCGCTCGGCGCTCTTGAGCAGGGCTGCGCGCAGGTCTCCGTGGTGATAGGGGCGGCTCGTGGGCATGCGCACCATCGTATCCCGATGTTGGCGACGTCAATATAGTTGCCGTTGCCATCATTGTTGTCATTGACAGCATTGTTGGCGATGGCTACATTGAGGCCATGGCTGATACGACCGAAGCGCGCGGCAAGCGCAAGTGGAACGCGACCCACCTCCCCGACCTGGCCGGCCGTACGGCCGTGATCACCGGTGCCAACAGCGGCATCGGCTTCGCGGCCGCCGATGCCCTGGCCCGGTCCGGGGCCCATGTGGTGTTCGCCGTACGGGACCTCGCGCGCGGCGGCGCCGCGGCGGCGCGGGTGGACGGCAGCACCGAGGTGCGCCGTCTGGACCTGGCGGACCTGGACTCGGTGCGGGAGTTCGCCGCCTCCTGGGACCGCCCGCTGGACCTGCTGATCAACAACGCGGGCGTGATGATGCTGCCGGAGCAGCGCACCAGGCAGGGCTTCGAGATGCAGTTCGGCACGAACCACCTCGGGCACTTCGCGCTGACCAACCTGCTGCTGCCGTACGTCACCGACCGCGTCGTGACGGTCTCCTCCGGCCTCCACCGCGCGGGCGACGGCGTGATCCACTTCGAGGACGTGAACCTGCGGGGCCGCTACTCCCCGAGCCGCGCCTACGCCCAGTCCAAGCTGGCCAACCTCCTGTTCACCCTGGAGCTCCAGAGGCGCCTGGCCGAGGCCGGCTCGCCGGTGCGCGCCCTGGCGGCCCACCCCGGCTACGCGGCCACCAACCTGCAGAGCCATCATGCGAACCCGGTGGCGCGGGCGTTCATGGGCCTCGGCAACAGGGTGCTCGCCCAGGACGACAGGTCCGGCGCCCTGCCGACCCTCTACGCGGCCACCCAGGACCTGCCCGGGGCGTCCTTCGTCGGCCCGGACGGCCTTGGGGAGATGCGCGGCACCCCGACGCTGGTCGGCCGCAGCGCGGCGGCGAGCGATCCGGAGGCGGCGAGGCGGCTGTGGACGCTGTCGGAGGAGCTGACGGGGGTGGAATGGAGCACGGCCCCCGTGAGCCGGGTGGCCGGGGCCTAGCCCGGCCCCGGGACCGGATGCCGTGAGGCCGGCGGGACTCCTCCATGAGGGGCTCGCGCGAGGGGCTCAGTGGGGTTTGAGTACGACGACTCATGCCGCGGTGCGGCGCCCGCCGCACGATTCTGTTCATGACACAGGAACATCGCCGCCCGGGTCCGCGCCGGATGATCGCCGCCGTGCTGATCGTGGGGCTGACCGCGGCCGGCCTCGTCGGCTTCGTGCGGCTGTGGCGGGGGGAGCCGTATCCCGTCGCGGATCCGGTCGTCACGGCAACGCGGCTGGACGGCTACACGCAGACCGTGTACGACGCTCTGGACCTGCCCGACGCCGAACTGGACGGCAACTGGCCGGGCGCCGGCTCGGAGGCCGACGGCTATGACTGCTCCTACCGCGGACTGAGCCACCTGGACGAGCAGTTGAGCGACTCCCCGGCGAACCCTCCGGGCGTGGTCGCCGTGCGCGACGAGTGGGCGCTGAAGGGGGTCTCCCGCAAGGAGGCGGTGTCCTCGCTGCAACGGGCGCGCACGGAACTGACGCGGCGCGGCTGGAAGGTCACCGGCTACGAGAACTCCCACTACGGGCTCCGGCTCGGCCTGAAGCCCGCGAACAGCGAGGACTCCGTGTCCGTGGAGGCGTACCCCGGCGGCCGGCTCCAGGTCGCCGCCCATGCAGACTGCGCCCGCTATCCCGAGGGAACGCAGGTGAGCGCAGTCGACCAGCCGGAACTTCCGTCCCAGGTGGCGCCGGTCCAGCTGCGCAGGTGACGAGCACGTGGCGCAGGGCACAGCCGAGCGCTGTCACACTCGCGGGCCGTGCGCGGTCCTACAGGCGAGCGGTTCCGCAGGCGACCGCGTCGACCGGGAAGTGAAGGAGCATCGTCATGAAGGCCATGATCGTGTGTGTCTCCGTTTCGCACGGCAGCACGAGGAGGGTCGCCGACGTGATGGGGCGTGTCCTGGAGGCCCCCGTCGTCACCCCCGAGCAGGTCGACATGGCCGAGCTGGCCGCCTGCGACCTGGTGGGATTCGGCTCGGGGATCTTCCAGATGGCCTTCCACCCACGGCTGCGCCAGTTCGTCCGCTCCCTCCCGCGGGAGCAGCGGCGCAAGGCGTTCGTGTTCGCCACCAGCGGGTTTCCCGAGCCGCCGTTCCGCCCCTACATCCGCCGCCTCGTAGGGCTCCTGGAGCAGAAGGGCTTCGAGGTGGCGGGCTCCTTCTCGTGCCGCGCGCTGGACACCTGGCTCCCCTTCAAGGCCGTCGGGGGCATCAAGAAGGGACGGCCCGACGCCGGCGACCTGCAGGCGGCGCGCACGTTCGCCGAAGGGCTGCGCGCGCGGGAGTAGGACATCGTGGCGGGAGCTTCCGCCAAGTGCAGGAACCGTTCAACGACCGCAAACACCAAAAGAAGCGCCGGGTAAGGGTGCAACGGATGGAAATTGCGGCGCTCCGGGCGTTTCACCCGGTGTGCCTCATGTGACATGCGCTGACTGGAGCACATCATATGGGGGCGCAAAGCGGAACTGCCCCGGAAAAGGCGGGAGATATGAATCTCTATCAGCGAATCGCGGCCATCGGTGTTTCTGCCGTGGCACCGTTTCTTCTCAGTACGAGTAGCGCCCAGGCACAGGACAACGGTCTTCTCTCGCTGCTCAACGGGAACTCGATCACGCTCCTCTGCATCCCGACGGGACAAGTGGGGGAGGGGAACAGCCTGACCGGCACACAGAACATCACTTGCAGTCAGAGTGCCGGACAGACCTCGACTCCACCCGGCCAGCAGGGCCTCACGGGCTACGAGGTGGTCTCGAAGAACTTCGACGTCCTTCCCAGCTCGCTCGGGGTCCCTTTCGAGGCGGACTGCCCCGCCGGCAAGAAAGTGACGGGTGGAGGAATCCGCTGGAGTGGGCACAGCACGGATATCGGTGAGCACGACAACGGTCCGACCGAGGACAGCACCGGGTGGGTGGCCACGGTATTCAACACCGGGAACAACACGTTCTCGGGCACCGTCTACGCCATTTGCGTCAACACCGGCACCTGATATCGGGTCGTCGGCGGTCCGTACTCGTTCGGTTGCACCGCACGGGCGCACGAGGCGAACCGGTGCGGATATGCGGCCGGTTCGCGAGGAATTCGACGCCATGCGCGCCGGTGCTGGTGCAGCACCGGCGCGCGGCTCCCATCTGCCGAAAGAGTCCGTGTGCGTCATCGGCGAGGCGAGGTCGGGTACGTCCGGCCGCACGCCACCGCGGACGAGTTTCACGCGCGCCCGGAGTCCGAGCACGGGTGGTCGTGACGACCGTGTCCGCGGATCGGAGGGCACCGGAGGTGGCGGGGGTGATGGGGGTGGCGGGGAGGACCGCTCTGCCGAGTTCCCCTGCAAGGCAGGTCGACGGCACTCCGGGGGAAGGTTCCGTCACTCGACGAAGTGGTCGAACTCGCCTGCCTGAACACCGAGAACGAAGACGTTCCACTTGCCGCGGGTGGTCGTGACGACCGTGTCCGCGGAGCGGAGGCGGAGGGGGGTGTCGCCGCCATCGCCGCGGAGGCCGGGGGCGGGTTCCTTCTTGAGCCCGGAGAGGAGGGCGCGGAAGGAAGCGGGGGTGAGGTCGAGTGTCGCCCTGGTGGGGTCGGAGGATTCGGTGAGGTGGATGATTCCTGGGGTGGTGGCTATGTGTATGCAGGAGTTGCCCTCCGGGCAGTACGACGATTTCTGCCAGGTGAGCCGGGGCATCGGGGGTTCCATCACAGCTCCTTGAGCATGTTGTGGATGAAGTGCTGCGACTCCACGGGGGTCAGGGCCGCCGCCTCCATGCGGTCGAGCAGGACCCGGTACTTGTCGAGCTGAGCCTCGGCGTCGAGGAACACGGGGCCGTGCGACTGGTCGAGGTTGACCGTGTCGAGTTCCGGTACGGGGCCTTCGGCGTAGTAGATCGACTGCCCCGAGCCGGGGAAGACCACGGAGTTGAACGGCAGGACGTGGATTGCGATGTTGTCGCGGTCGTTCATGTCGAGCAGTTGCCTGAGCTGGCCTCGGATCACCTGCGGGCCGCCGAACCGCATACGCAGGGCGGCCTCATGGATGATCACCTGATGCGGGGTCGGCGGATCCCGGAACAGTACGGCCTGCCGCTTCACCCGGAACGACACCCTGTGCTCGACATCCGGCGGCGGGAGTTGAGGCACTGCCTGACGGAAGATCTCGCGGGCGTACTCGGCCGTCTGGAACAGGCCCGGAACGTGCACGACAACGGCGGTACGCAACCGGATGGCGTAGTGCTCCAACTCGGCCAGGTCCAGCAGGGCGGCGGGCAGGATCTCGCGGTACGTCTCCCACCAGCCGCGAGCGCGCTCGCTGGTCATCCCGCAGAGTGCCTCAATCAGGTCCGAGGCCGAGCAGTCGTAATTGCCGGCCAGAGTGCGGACCCGCTCGGCGCTCACGCCTGCCCGTCCGGCCTCCATGTTGCTGATCTGATTCGGCCTCACGCTGAGCAGTTGACTGGCCTCTGCGGCTGTGAGGCCGGCCCGCTCGCGAAGTTTGCGCAGCTCGGTGCCCAGGCGGAGCTGCCGACCCGTTGGGTTGCTTCTCACGGGTTTGTCCGCCTCCTAGCCGTGCGTGTCACTCACATGGGTGTCATGTAGGTGATTTAACGAGAACCGTGTAAAGAGTTACATGGAAGTCGCTAGCTTATGGCTTGGGCGCCCGCCCAGAAGCGCACCGGCTCGACGGACCGGTAAGCCACTGGGCAACCGAACACCGCACCTCAACCCCCCTCACCGAGCGGAGACTTCCATGCCCACCGTAGCCCCGCCCTGGACCTACACCCTCCAACTCCCGCACGATCCACGCGCACCGGGGATCGCAAGGGCAACCCTCCGTACCGTCCTTGCCGCGCACGACCTCTCCGCCCTCACGACCACCGCGGAACTGCTGGCGGCCGAGCTGCTCGCCAACGCGCATCTGCACACCACCGGGCCCTACGCGCTGCGTCTGCTCGGCAGGGAACCGGGGCGGCTGTGCGTCGCTGTCTGGGACACAGACCCCCGAGTCCCGCCCGGCTTCTCTGCACAGGAGGCCGCCGCGGCATCGGACGATGCCGAATCCGGGCGCGGGCTGCACCTCGTGCGGGCGTGCGCCGACTCATGGGGAGCCTCCGTGCTGCGCGAGCTGGGCGGGTCGAAGGGCGGGAAGCTGCTGTGGGCGGAGTGCCGGGGGGAGGGTCCGGCGTGACGCGTGGGGGCGGGAGGAGGGGGTGCGCCGTACCCTGGTGTGCGCGCCGGACGGCCCTCTGGAGAAGCACAGCGGCCATAGGTGGGTTTCACAGGAAAATCTCAGTGAAGTCAGGGCAGGATTCTCACCTTTGTGGGAGAGAGTGAGGCCTGATGAAGCGCATCTCACGCATCTGGCTCACCTCGCGTCCCGCCTCGCTGTGTGCTGTGGTGACGCTCGCCCTGACGTCGGCGTCCGTGGCTGCCGCCTCCGACGGGCCGGGGCCCTTCGGGGTCACGGCCGTCGCCGACACGACCGCCCAGAGCAAGCGGGTGGGCGCGCTCTTCGACGCGGACCGGGTAGGCAAGCTGGCCGGCGGCCACTTCTGCAGCGCCTCGGTCGTCCGCAGCCCGCGGCACACGCTGATCGTCACCGCCGCGCACTGTGTGGACGGGGACAACGGGGATCTTGTCTTCGTGCCGGGTTACCGGGACGGGAAGGCCCCCTACGGGGTGTGGAAGGTGGGGAAGCGGTTCCTGCCCGACGAGTGGGCGAAGCAGCAGAGCGAGGACAGCGACATCGCCTTCGCGTACGTGGACGAGCTGGGCGGGAAGCGGATCGAGGACGTCGTCGGCGCCAACCGGTTCGTGACCGGTGTGGCCACCGGGGCCACCGCCGTGACCGTCACCGGCTATCCCGACGAACGCGAGGTGCCCATCACCTGCACCAACAAGCCGGCGCTGCACAGCGGCACGCAACAGCGCATCAGGTGCCCCGAGTTCACCGGGGGCACCAGCGGCAGCCCCTGGATCAACGGCGACGGTCAGGTCGTCGGCGTCCTGGGCGGCCACGAGAAGGGCGGGGTGACGGCGGGCACGTCGTACAGCGTGGTGCTCAGCCGCGAGGCGGCCGAGCTGTACAAGGACGCCACCGCGTCCTGACCGGCGGCCGAACATTACCGCCCCGCGATGGTGTTCACCGGTCTTACGACGAGGACTTGAAGGGCAGCCCTCGCTTGCAGGTGTCCGTCTTTTCGACGGCCGTTGTGTATGCGGTGATGAGCTGCTTCATCGCGTCGGCGTCCTGGTGGTCGGACGAGTTCATCTGGAACGCGGTGAACAAGTCGTCGCCCAGTAGCGCCTTCTTGCAGTGACGCGTTTCCCCGAATGCTTCCCAGCCTGAATAGAGAAACCTTCCGTCCTCGGCTTGGTGATCGAGTTTGGAATTGGCCGATCCTCCAACGAAGTAGGCCGTGTTGGGCCCTGACAGCCACTCTTGCGATGCCTGTACTGCGAGGCGCGAGTCGATGCGGACTTCGCAACGTGCTGCGAAGCCGGCGGCTAGTTTCTGCTTTACTGTGATCTTTCGACCAGGTGGCATGAATGGTGCCATTTTGCTGCTGTCGACTGGAATCCCGCACAGAGAGTGCGGTACGGCGTACTCACGCTTTTCATTCTGACTGCCGCATCCGGAGAGCGTGGCCAGAAGAGTGACTGTTGTGCCTGCAGTGATAGCAAGACGCATTCCCGCGTGAGGCTGGAGGGCGTTCAATGACTCTCCTTTTTTCATTGGTCTCAGGGAATGTCTGCGGTACTGCCCGGAGTCTGCCCGTGAACAATGGTCCAGGCGTTCTCGTAACCCTGGCGCGCGGAATTTCCTGCGTAGGCCACAAGGTCTGGGCTCAAGTGGTAGCGGTTCACTGCCTGCTCCGTCGCCTGCTGTGCGTACTCACCGTTGCGATGCCGACCGTGATCCCAGACCTTCCCCTGGTCGTCCTGAGCATCATCCGCCGCACTGCCCTCGACGTCTTGGAACAGCCACTGCATGGCCGCGCCCGTAGCGGTGCCCGCGGCCCCGCCCACAATCCCGCCTGCCACGGGAGAACCGATGAATGACGTGCCTATGCCGACGACGATACCGACGCCACCGGAGACCAGGTTCTGATACTGGGCGACGGCGTGGTCGAAGGAATCGTCCTTCCCCTTTGCCACACTTCCGATGGCCTCCATCCGGCCCTGGCTGAGCATCCCGGAGACCTCGCCGCTCCGCTCCCCGATGGTCTGCACGAGAAGTTTGTGATCGTTGGTGAAGCGGTGGTCGGCGGGCAGGTCGGGGTCCAAGTGGTACTGCATCAGGTTGGACATGTACGCCTTCTGGCCCACTTCGACGGCAGCGTATCCCTCGGGATTCTGTCCCACGGCGAACAGGAACTTGTTCACGTCCCGGCCTTCGAGATGGGCCGCAGAGCCGTCGACGGGATACAGCAGGTCCGTGTGCGGCAAGTCGCTGTTGGCCCGGTTGATGTCCGGCAGGTACTCCGAGGCGATCTGGCCCATGCTGTCGGACATGTACCCGCGGTCCGTGAGGAGTTCCGACTTGTCCGCCGTGGCGGAGACGATCTCCTGGAACAGCTTCGTCTGGGCGCTGGTGTGGGCCGGGGTGTCGATCGTCGGCATCTCACCCGCGGGGTGACCGGTGGTCGCCGCCTCCAGGGCCTGGGCCAGATAGTTCTGGCCGGCGATGCTGTGGACATCGTGGGTGTCGTGGATGTCCATCGGCCACTGGCGCTGCTTGAAGAGGTAGTCGAAGTTGGAGACGGCCTTCTTGTGGTCTCCGTCCTGCGGGATGAAGTCGTCGTTGAAGAAGTTCGTGGCGGCCGTGGGATTGTTCGCCAGGCCTTCCAGGTATCCGCCCAGCGGATCCCATCCGCCGTCGCTGCCCTCGTAGTTGAGCTGTGGGCAGATGTTCGCCTGCCAGGCCACGTTCTTGCCGTCGTCCGTGTAGAACCGCTCGGTCTTCATCAGCGCGCGACCGTAGTCGTTCATGAACGTGTCGTCGAAGTCGCCGTTGCGCATCAGGTTGCTCATCACCTGGAAGCCGAGGACGTCGCCGTGGGTCCCGACCGCCTTGTTGCCAGTGGTGATCACCTGCTGCTTCCACGCCGTCATGCCCGCGCTGTCCGACTGGCTCGCGGTGGCAAGGGTCAGACTCAGGTTCTTCTGCAGCTCGGCGTACTTGTATCCGCGTTCGTAGCCCATGTGGGCGCCCTCGCGGCTGTCACTGAGGCCGAGCCAGAACTTCTCGGTTCCCTGGGCGCCCAGCCGCTCCGCGAACTCCTCGGCGAACAGCGGGTCGTCGTGGTACTGCTTCAAACCGGCGTTGATCTTGTCGAAGTCGGCAGGGGTCAGCTTCGACGGATCCTTCCGTGCCAGCTTCGCCAGCTCGTCGGCCTCCTGCACGGCCTTTTCCGCCTGGTCGCGGTCCTTGTAGACGGCGCCGGAGAACCCGTACTCGCTCTCGTCCACGAGCGCCATGAGGACGCCGGACGCGGTGCTGTCGCTCTTCGCGGCGTTGTCGAGGATCTTCTGCACCTCGTCGCGCAGGGCGTTCTCGTCCGCGACGCTGTGGTCGGCGACCTTGGTCCCTTGCGCGGCGCGGTCGGGATGGACGGTCATGGTGACGATGAAGCCGCCGTCGCCCGAGGGCATCACGGTGAGGTTCTTCTTGCGGCCGTTCTCGATGGCCTGGTGCAGCTGCTCCTTGTAGTGCTTCAGCTCGTTCCTGGTGTCCTGCAGGATGTTGTGGACGGACGTCGCTTCCTTGGTGGCGTCCTCGAACTCACCGGCGGTCCTGCCGATGAACTCCTTGGAGACGGCGGCGTTCACGCCGTGTCAGTCGACCTTGACCGCCTTGTTGTGCAGTCCGTCCTTCGCCTGCTTCTGCAGGTCCGTCAGGTTGCCGACGAGCAGGCCCCAGTCGTCGACGGCGTCGTCGAGCTGCTTGAAGTTGGCTTGATAGAGGTCTTCGAACTTCATTCGGCGGCCCCGCTCACTGCTTCTTCTTCTCGGGGGAGTGGACCGGGTTCTTCTTGCCCGGTTCTCCCGCGCGGTCGTCGAAGCCGGCGTCCAGGGTGTCGATGCTGCTCATCGTGCGCGCGATGTAGCCGTTGTCACCGGCTGGATCTTCTGGGTGACGTGCATGTGGTTGGAGATCTGGGCGCACGCGTCCAGCAGCGACTGCAGCTGGTCGTCCCAGCGCTGGGCCACGTGCTTCAGGCCCTTGCCCAGGGTGAATCCCTGCTTGGCCAGGTCGCCGGCGGCCGACTCGCTCGTGGTCTGCGCGACCCGGGCCTTGTCCCACAGCTGGGTGTAGAGCGAGTGAGCCTCTTTGCCGATTTGCACAAGATCGTTGTTGCTGACCTTCAGGTCGCCGTAGGTGCTGCTGCCGCCCCCGTCCACCGGGTCGGCCAGGTGGTTGAGCTGCATGTGCGTGGAGCCGCCTGACTTGGCGTCGGATTTGAGCTGCTCCCACTCGTCCCAGGACATCCGCTCGTCTCCCCCGTTCCGCGATCCGTACCGCTCGGGTCGGTCCGCCTTTGCGGTTGCTCATGGTAAGTGCATGACACGGCCGTCGTCGGCCGGGCCCGTATTCTCGTGCCCGGCCCGGTCCACTTCTAGACTGCTGCCAGGCGGACTGACCGGTGTCGAGGGGCGGTTGACGGTGCGTAAGGCATGGATCGTCGGTGGCGCCCTCGCGGGGGCCGGGCTCAGCTTCGTCATGCTGCTCGTCGTCGGGGTGTACGTCGTCGCCGGGAACCTCGTCAACGGGGTGGCGGCGGGCAGTCGCGGGCTTGCCAAGGGGGCCGTGCCGGCCGCCTACAAGCAGCTGGTGCAGCAGTGGGGCAATCTGTGCCCGGCGCTCAGCCCGGCGCTGCTGGCCGCGCAGCTGTACCAGGAGAGCGGGTGGAACCCGAGGGTCGTCAGCCCGGCCGACGCACGCGGCATCGCCCAGTTCATCCCGGGCACCTGGGCGACCCACGGCATCGACGGCAACGGCGACGGCAAGCGCGACATCTGGGACCCGAATGACGCGATTCCGTCGGCCGCTTCGTACGACTGCGAGCTCGCGAAGTACGTGAAGGACGTTCCCGGGAACACCTCCGACAACATGCTCGCCGCCTACAACGCGGGTGCCTACCGGGTCATAAAGGCCGGCGGCGTCCCGGGCATCAGCGAGACGCAGAACTACGTCCAGCGCATCCGCAGCCTGGAGAAGAGCTTCGCCGCCCCGGTCAAGCGGATCGACCCCACCCGGCAGGCCGCCGGTGCCATCGCCTTCGCCCAGAGCAAGCTCGGCACCCCCTATCTGTGGGGCGGCGACGGCACCGCCGACCAGGGCGGACGCTTCGACTGCTCGGGTCTGACCAAGGCCGCGTACGAAACGGTCGGGATCACGCTTCCCCGGGTGGCCAACGACCAGTACAACGCCGGTGCCCACCCCTCGCGGGACCAGCTGCTCCCCGGCGACCTCGTCTTCTTCTCCGACAACCTCACCGACTCGCGGGCCATCCGGCACGTGGGGATCTACGTCGGCGGCGGATACATGATCGACGCGCCGCGGTCGGGTGCCGTGATCCGGTTCGACCCGATCGACACCCCCGACTACTTCGGTGCCACACGGGTCACCGAGGATGGCGCAAAAGCACTCCCCACGAAGGTGTGAACGGTCCGTGAACCTGCCCCCTGAGCTGCGGTGATGAGTCTCTCTTCGATAACGTCTGCGTGATCATTCAGTGGAGAGTGGAACGTATTGACGGGGGTCGTGCGTTCCTGTTGACGTAGCCGAGCAGACGTCAGTGCGGCAGTGCAGCGGAAGCGGATCTACGAACCACGGGGGGCAGGAGCGACGCACACGAGGTGCGTCCGGGAAGACGACGAAGGGGCCACAGCACCATGGCTGTACTCGCCGAATCCGGATCGAACCCCGACGTCGACCTGCTCTACGACATCAACGGCCTGGCCAAGGACGCCCCGCACTGGTTCGACCGGGCCATGGAGTTCGTGGGCGAGTACGGACTGCTGCTCGCCATGGTGCTGCTCGTGCTGTGGTGCTGGTGGTCGGTGCGGCGCCGGGCCGACGAGGACGCCGCGTCCTCCGTCGCCGCGCTGGTGTGGGCGCCGCTCGCGGCCGCCGCCGCGGTGCTGGTGAACGTACCGATCAGAGGCTTCGTCGCCCGCCCCCGCCCCTTCCACGATCACCAGGGGCTGGACGTCCTCGTCTCCGGCAAGACCGACTTCTCCTTCGTCAGCGACCACGCGACGATCACGATGGCGCTCGGTGTCGGGCTGTTCGTCGCCAACCGCCGCTTCGGCATCGCGGGGATCGGGCTGGCGCTGCTTGAGGGTTTCTGCCGGGTGTACATGGGGGTGCACTACCCGACGGACGTCATCGGCGGCTTCGCCCTCGGCACGGCGGTCGCCCTGCTCCTGTCCCCGCCGGCGATGGCCCTGCTCACTCCGCTGATGAAGGCGGTGGAGCGGTCGCCGCGGGCGGGGTGGATCGTGCGGCGGCGGGTGACGGGCGGGGTTCCGGGGGAGGCGCCGGTGCCCGGTGCCCGCCGCCCGGTCGAGTCGGAAGAACGGGATCTGGCGGCGTAAAACCGGGACCGCAGCCCGCCCAGGGGCGCGGGAACCGCGCGACCGGCCCCCACGCACCCGCGGGTTTCCGGTGGCCGGCCGCGCCCCCCTGCTTCCACGCACCCGCCGGTTTCCGGTGGCCGGCCCCGCCCCCTGCCCCCACGCACCCGCAGGTTTCTCCCGGCCCCCACGCGCCCGCAGGTTTCCGGTGGCCGGCCCCGCCCCCCTGCCCCTTACAACCCCTGTGCGTAGGAGAAGAACCGCTGCGGGTCGTACTGCTTCTTCACCTTGGCCAGGCGGGTGGCCGCATCGCCGTAGTACGCCTTGCGCCAGTTCGTCAGGGTCGGGTCCGTGTAGTTCTGGTAGGCCGCGCCGGAGGCGTACGGCTTCATCGCGTCGTGCGCCGACGTGAGCCACGACTGGGCCGTGCTGCCGGAGGCCCCCGCGCCCCAGGACGCGATGTACTGCGCCAGCATGCGCGAGCGGCGGTGGACGAAGGCCGTCGCCGTGGGGCTGACGCGGTTGACCGCGCCGCCCAGGGCGGTGAACGTGATGCTGCCCCCGCCGCCCCGGACGGAACCGATCTGCTTCAGCAGGGTCTGGATGCCCGCCGAGGACAGGGAGCGGTCGAAGAAGTCGGAGCGGGCCGCGTAGGTCTCCCGGCCCAGCTTGCCCTGGGGGGAGCGGCCGGGGGTGGAGCCCGGCAGGTGGCACTGGGCGTCCGTGGAGAAGGAGGAGCAGCCGGCGTAGATCTCCATCGCCTCCTCGTAGCCCCGGCGGCGCAGGGTGACGGACCGGGCGTCGGCGCCGGCCTTGTGCGCCAGCTGGTCCACCGCGTTCTGGAGTTCGCCGTAGGTGCCGAGGGAGAAGCAGGCCACGGAGATCGCGGGGGTGCCGCCCGGGGTGTTCGACAGGTGGAGGGAGGACCAGATCTCGTCCGGCTGGGACGGCCCCCACTCCTGCCAGGCCTTGATCACCGCGGCCGCCCTGGACCACGGCCACGTCATGTACGCGGTCACCGCCTGCGGCGCGGCGTGCGTCTTGAAGTGCAGCTCGGTGACGACGCCGAAGTTTCCGTTGCCCGCGCCGCGCAGCGCCCAGAAGAGGTCGGAGTGGTGCGTGGCGTCGGCGGTCACCTGGGTGCCGTCCGCGGTGATGAGCGTCGCCTGGGTGAGGCTGTCGCAGGTCAGGCCGTAGGCGCGGGAGGCGACACCGTGGCCGCCGCCGAGGACCAGGCCGGAGACGCCGACGGTGGGGCAGGAGCCCGCGGGTATGGCCACGCCCTTCGCGCCCAGCGCCCGGTAGACGTCGATCAGCTTGGAGCCGGCGCCGACCACCGCCTGCCCGCCGCTCACCCGGATCCGGTTCAGCCTGGACACGTCGAGAATGAGCCGGTTGTCACCGGAGGAGTAGCCTGCGTAGGAGTGTCCGCCGTTGCGTATGGACACCTGTATCCGGTGGGCGTGGGCGTACGCCAGGGTCGTACGGATGTCGTCGGTGTGGGCGACGTAGGCGACCGCTGCGGGCTTCAGGCCGTCGAAGCGGGTGTTGTACAGCTGGTGGGCCGTCTTCCAGGTCGCGTCCCCGGGGCGCAGCAGGGGGCCGTCCAGGTCGCGTGCGAGGGCCGTCCAGTTCGCGGCGGCGACCTGGCTGGTGGTCTTCAGCGCCGTACCGGAGGATGAGAACGTGTGCGCCGAGGACCCGGCGGACGTGTCCGGACCAGAACTGCATCCTGCCAGTGCGGTGGCCGTCAGTGCGGCCACGCCGCCCGATATGAATGTTCGCCGTTCCATGTCCGTCGCCCTTCCTCGGCTCTCCTGGGACGAGACGACGGCGTGCGTGCGGGGGTTCCCGTGACGCGCGAACGAACGGCGAATACGTGTCCGAGCAACCCGGCAGTCGGAATCTCCATGTGCTCTCCCCGTGAGCATTCCGTGACCTAACCAGGCCGACGGCAGGGGTTCACCCTCCGTTCACTTATGGCCATCGGCCACTTCATCTGATCTGCCTAATTTCGGCCCTACCCGGTGCGGGGGCGGTCAGGAACGCGCTCGCGCACTCACTTACCTCGCACGCCGCCGACAGCGGCGGCTCCTGGAAGGAACTCCCGAAAGTGAAGCTTCAGCGCAAGAACCGGCTGCGCGCCCTGTCTCTCGGTGCGATCGCCGTCTCCGGCGCCCTGGCCCTGACGGCGTGCGGCTCGGACGACAACGGCAACAACACGGGCAGCGGCAAGTCGACGGCCTCGGCCAGCGCGGGCTCCATCAAGTGTGACAACGCCAAGGGTCAGCTGCTCGCCGACGGTTCGTCGGCGCAGAAGAACGCGATCGACGCGTGGGTGAAGCAGTTCTCCCAGGCCTGTGGTGTTCAGATCAACTACAAGGGCGGCGGCTCCGGTGCCGGCGTCACCTCCTTCAACCAGGGCCAGCTCGCTTTCGCCGGTTCGGACTCCGCGCTGAAGCCCGAAGAGGTCACCGCCTCCAAGAAGGTCTGCTCCGGCGGCCAGGGCATCGACCTCCCGATGGTCGGCGGCCCGATCGCCCTCGGTTACAACGTCCCGGGTGTCGACAACCTGGTGCTGGACGCTCCCACGATCGCCAAGATCTTCAACAGCGAGATCAAGAAGTGGAACGACCCGGCGATCAAGAAGCTGAACCCCTCGGCGAAGCTCCCCGACCTGAAGATCCAGGCCTTCCACCGCTCCGAGGACTCCGGTACCACGGACAACTTCACCAAGTACCTGATCGCCACCGCGCCGTCCAACTGGAAGTACTCCGGCGGTAAGGCCTGGCAGGCCAAGGGCGGCCAGGCGGCCTCCGGCTCCGCCGGTGTGGCCCAGGGTGTCAAGCAGAACGCCGGCGCCATCGGCTACTTCGAGCTGTCCTACGCCAAGGACATGAGCACCGTCTCCATCGCCACCGGTGCCAAGACCCCGGTCAAGCCCTCCGTGGAGAGCGCCACCGCCGACATCGCGGCCGCCAAGGTCGTCGGCACCGGCAAGGACCTGTCGCTGAAGCTGGACTACTCGACCAAGGCCGAGGGTGCCTACCCGATCACCCTGGTCACGTACGAGATCATCTGCGACAAGGGCAACAAGGCGGACACCCTGCCCGCCACGAAGGCCTTCCTGAACTACATCGCCAGCGAGGACGGCCAGAAGCTGCTGTCGGACAACAGCTACGCGCCGATCCCCGACGAGATCATCGCCAAGGTCCGCACCACCATTGCCGGCCTGAGCTGACCTGATCCGAGAGTGCGGCCCGGTTCTCCCCAGACCCGGGCCGCACCGTCCGGTGCACCGCCGCCCGGAGCCACGAGCCCGAAAGGGATCCGGCTCCACCGAGCCGCCCCACCCGGTGGCTCCGCAGACCGGAGAACCCCCGATGGACATATCGACACAGACCACTGACGCACCTCCGCCCACGCCGAAGCCGGACGTGGCCCAGCAGAAGCGCAACGCCCGCGGCGCGACCCGCCCCGGCGACCGCATCTTCCTCGGCCTTTCCCGTGGCTCCGGCATCCTGCTGCTCGTGATCATGGCCGCGATCGCGGTCTTCCTGACCTACCGCGCCTCCCTCGCGATCAGCAAGGACCACGGCAACTTCCTGACCACCTTCGAGTGGAACACCAACCTCACGCCGCCGAGCTTCGGCATCGCGGTGCTGGCCTTCGGCACGGTCGTCTCCTCGATCATCGCCATGGCCCTCGCGGTCCCGGTCGCCGTCGCGATCGCGCTGTTCCTCACGCACTACGCCCCCCGCCGGCTGAGCGGTCCGATCGGCTACGTGATCGACCTGCTCGCCGCGGTGCCGTCCATCGTGTACGGCCTCTGGGGCGCCCTGATCCTCGTCCCGCACATGCAGGGCCTGTACGGCTGGCTGAACGACTACCTCGGCTGGACCGGCATCTTCTCCTGGGACGGCGGCGCCCCCCGCGCCATGCTCACCGTCGGTATCCTGCTGGCGATCATGATCCTGCCGATCATCACCAACGTGAGCCGCGAGGTCTTCCGCCAGGTTCCGCGGATGCACGAGGAGGCCGCCCTGGCCCTCGGCGCCACCCGCTGGGAGGTCGTCCGCATGTCGGTGCTGCCCTTCGGCCGCTCCGGCGTGATCTCCGCCTCGATGCTCGGCCTCGGCCGCGCCCTCGGCGAGACGATGGCCGTGGCCACCGTGCTCTCCCCGAGCTACGACATCCAGGCCAGCCTGCTCGACCCGGGCGGCGGCACCTTCGCCCAGAACATCGCCAGCAAGTTCGGTGAGGCGACCGAGCAGGGCCGCGACGCGCTGATCGCCTCCGGTCTGGTGCTCTTCGTCATCACCCTGCTGGTCAACGGTGCGGCCCGCGCGATCATCGCCCGCCGCAAGGAGTACTCGGGGGCCAACGCATGAGCACCGCAGCCGTCAGCCACAAGCGGCCCAGCACGCTGCGCGCCGCCAGCCTCCCGAAGTGGACGCCGTGGGCCATCGCCGCCGGCTCCATCGCCCTCGGGATCGGCATCAGCTTCGCCGCCGACCTGCACAGCAAGATCCAGTGGGGTCTGATCGCCGCGGCCCTCTTCGTCCTCGGCACCTACGGCATCGCCGCCCGGGTGGAGGGCCGCCGCCAGGCCAAGGACCGGGTCGCCACCTCCTTCGTGTGGGTCGCCTTCATGGTCGCCGTCGTCCCGCTGGTCTCCCTGGTCTGGGTGACCGTCTCGCGCGGCGTGAAGGTCCTGAACGTCTACTTCCTCACCCACTCCATGGGTGTCGTCGCCGACTCCGAGCCGGGCGGCGGTATCTACCACGCCATCATCGGCAGCCTGGAGCAGGTCGGTCTGGCCACGCTGATCGGCGCCCCGATCGGTGTGATGACCGCGATCTACCTGGTGGAGTACGGGCGCGGTCGCCTCGCCCAGGCGGTCACCTTCTTCGTCGACGTCATGACGGGCATCCCGTCGATCGTCGCCGGTCTGTTCATCCTCAGCCTGATGCTCATCTTCAAGATGCAGCCGTTCGGCTTCGCCGGTTCGCTGGCGCTGGCCATCCTGATGATGCCGGTCGTCGTCCGCTCCACGGAGGAGATGCTCAAGCTCGTCCCGAACGAGCTGCGTGAGGCCTCGCTGGCGCTCGGTGTGCCGAAGTGGCGGACCATCCTGAAGGTGGTCCTGCCGACCTCCATCGGCGGCATCACGACCGGCATCATGCTGTCCATTGCCCGAATCGCGGGCGAGACCGCGCCGGTGCTGCTGCTGGTGTTCGGCAACCCGTTCATCAACAACAACCCCTTCGAGGGTGCGCAGGCGTCGCTGCCGCTGTACATCTACCAGCAGTACTCGCAGAGCGCGGGCGCCAACGCGGCCTACGACCGCGCCTGGGCGGCGTCCCTCACGCTGATCGCCTTCGTGATGATCCTCAACCTGGTGGCCCGCGGCATCGCCCGCTGGAAGGCCCCGAAGACCGGTCGCTGACCGCGGCCCCCTCAGCGACTGACTGGAAGTGAAGTACTAATGGCCAAGCGAATCGACGTAAGCGGACTCACCGCCTACTACGGCTCCCACAAGGCGATCGAGGACATCTCGATGACCGTCGAGCCGCGCTCGGTGACGGCGTTCATCGGCCCCTCCGGCTGCGGCAAGTCGACGTTCCTGCGCACCCTGAACCGTATGCACGAGGTCACCCCCGGTGGCCGCGTCGAGGGCAAGGTGCTCCTGGACGACGAGGACCTCTACGGCGCGGGCGTCGACCCGGTGTCGGTGCGGCGCGAGGTGGGCATGGTCTTCCAGCGCCCGAACCCGTTCCCCACGATGTCCATCTTCGACAACGTGGCCGCGGGCCTGCGTCTGAACGGCAGCTACAAGAAGGCAGAGCTCAGCGACATCGTCGAGAAGTCCCTCAAGGGCGCCAACCTCTGGAACGAGGTCAAGGACCGGCTGAACAAGCCCGGCTCCGGCCTCTCCGGCGGTCAGCAGCAGCGTCTGTGCATCGCCCGTGCCATCGCGGTCGAGCCGAAGGTCCTGCTCATGGACGAGCCCTGCTCGGCCCTCGACCCGATCTCGACCCTCGCCATCGAGGACCTGATCGGTGAGCTGAAGGAACGGTTCACGATCGTCATCGTGACGCACAACATGCAGCAGGCGGCCCGTGTCTCGGACCGTACGGCGTTCTTCAACCTGTCCGCCGTCGGGCAGCCGGGCCGGCTGATCGAGATCGACGACACCGAGCGGATCTTCTCCAACCCCTCGGTCCAGGCGACGGAGGACTACATCTCCGGCCGCTTCGGCTGAGCCGGTGCGGTTCCTCCGCTGAGAACCCCTCGCGGTGCTGCATGGCGGTGCCACCGCGAGGACGCAAAAGGGCCCGCCCCCGGCTCCCGGGGGCGGGCCCCTCGCGTTTCATTCGGCCACTTCGGTCCGCTCCCACCACCGGTAGACGGTGACCCGTCCCTCCGTGGTGTCCTCGTGCCGCGTGGTGACCTTGTAGTGCTCGTAGCCACCGGTGTGCGGGATCTTCAGCTCTTGTCCGGGGGGAACGATCGGCACGGTGGTGCCCGCCAGATCGTCCGGCCCGCCTTCGAGGAGTGCCTTGGTAGTCATACGTCCAGTCTTCTCACCGAGCGCACTACCGCATCTCGAACCCCGTCGGCCCGCCGCGGGACGGTCGCCGAGGGGCACGCCTGCCTCGCCCGACCGCCGCTGAAGGCCCTGCCGGGCCGTTACAGGACCGTCAGGTCCACGATCCCGAAGGCCAGGGCCGCGACCAGGGCGGCGGCCGGCATGGTGATGAACCAGCCCATGACGATGTTCTTGGCCACGCCCCAGCGGACGGCGTTGACCCGCTTGGTGGCGCCCACACCCATGATCGCCGAGGTGATCACATGGGTGGTGGAGATCGGCGCCTTGAAGATGAAGGCGGTGGTGAACATGATCGACGCGCCGGTGGTCTCGGCGGCGAAACCCTGCGGGGGGTCGAGTTCGATGATCTTGCGGCCCAGGGTGCGCATGATGCGCCAGCCACCCGCGTAGGTGCCCAGCGACAGCATCACCGCACAGACGATCTTCACCCAGACCGGGATCGGATCGCCGTAGGTCTCATGGCCGGAAATCACCAGTGCCATCACCACGACACCCATCGTCTTCTGGGCGTCCTGGAGGCCGTGTCCGAGGGCCATGCCGGCCGCGGAGACGGTCTGGGCGATGCGGAAGCCGCGCTTGGCCTTGTGCGGGTTGGAGCGGCGGAACAGCCACAGGATGGCCGTCATCACCAGATAGCCGACCACCAGGCCGACCAGCGGCGAGATGAACATCGGCAGGACGACCTTGTCGAGGACGCCGTCCCAGAGCACGGTCGTGCCGCCCGCCAGGGCCGCGCCGACCAGGCCGCCGAAGAGGGCGTGGGAGGACGAGGAGGGCAGGCCGAAGTACCAGGTGACCAGGTTCCAGACGATCGCGCCGACGAGGCCGGCGAAGAGGATGCCCATCCCGTGCGAGCCGTGTGGGGTCTCGATCAGGCCCTCGCTGACGGTCTTGGCGACCCCGGAGCCCAGGAAGGCGCCCGCGAGGTTCATCACCGCGGCCATGGCGAGAGCCGCCCGCGGGGTCAGCGCCCGCGTCGACACCGACGTCGCGATGGCGTTCGCCGAGTCGTGGAAACCGTTCGTGTACGTGAAGAAGAGCGCGACCGCGATGGTCACGATGAGAGCGAAGGTGTCCATCGACGCCTCAGGACTCCTTGACGGCGATGGTCTCCACCGTGTTCGCCACGTGCTCGAACGCGTCCGCCGCCTCTTCCAGGACGTCCACGATCTGCTTGAGCTTGAGCACCTCGATCGCGTCGTACTTGCCGTTGAAGAGGTGGGCCAGCAGCTTGCGGTGGATCTGGTCCGCCTGGTTCTCCAGCCGGTTGACCTCGATCCAGTACTCGGTGAGGTTGTCCAGGGTGCGGAGGTTCGGCATCGCCTCCGCCGTCAGCTCGGCCGCCCGGGCCAGCACCTCGATCTGCTGCTCGACACCCTTCGGCAGTTCCTCGACGTTGTAGAGGACGACCAGGTCGACGGCCTCCTCCATGAAGTCCATGATGTCGTCGAGGGAACCGGCGAGGGAGTAGATGTCCTCACGGTCGAAGGGCGTGATGAACGAGGAGTTCAGCTGGTGGAAGATCGCGTGCGTGGCGTCGTCACCTGCGTGTTCCGCGGCCCGCATACGCTCTGCGATCTCGGCCCGGGCAGATGCGTCCGCCCCGAGCAGTTCCATCAGGAGTTTCGAGCCCGTGACGATGTTGTCCGCGGATGCGGCGAACATGTCGTAGAAGCTCGTCTCCCTGGGGGTCAGACGAAAGCGCACGTGGGGTCCTCGGGGTGCTTCGGTTTCGGTCAGGCTGATGCTAGGCGCAACATCCGGCCACGGCTATCGGGCCGTCCCCCAGTGTCGCCCATGGGACATCGCGATCAGCACAGGGGCGTACCAAGGGCCCTTTACCCAGCAAAATTCGTTACCATATACCCACCAGGGGTATGTATCCGCTGTTCGTCCCGAGATGGAGGCCCGCGATGACGACGACCGAGGCCGGCGCCACGCACGGTTACCACAAGCAGAAGGACGAGCACCTCAAGCGGCTGCGCCGGATCGAGGGCCAGATCCGAGGCCTGCAGCGCATGGTCGACGAGGACACGTACTGCATCGACATACTCACGCAGGTCTCCGCCTCCACCAAGGCCCTGCAGTCCTTCGCCCTGCAGCTGCTGGAGGAGCACCTGCGGCACTGCGTCGCCGACGCGGCCCTCAAGGGCGGCGGAGAGATCGACGCGAAGGTGGAGGAAGCCACGAAGGCGATCGGCCGGCTGCTGCGCACCTGAGCCTCAGGTGTCGGCCGGCTCCCGCTCCTTTGCCACCCGCAGCACCTCGTCGATGCTCTCCAGGCTGAGCCGGTCCTCGGCGGCCGAGGCCGCGATGATCAGTTCTCCGCACAGCTCGATCTCGGCGAGGGCCACGTGGTCCTGAACTGCCGTACCGCCGACCGGAGCCACGTGCATCACCTCTTCTCTGCCGTCACCGACTTCCTAGGGTAGGGAGTGGTCTACACACCGCGCATGGCACGGACGGGCTAGTTCAGGGGTGGCGTCCCGGACTAGTGCGCAGGCCGGCTCCCGTCGCCGCCGCCGTCCCCGCCGCCCTGGTTCTCGGCGATCCGGCCGGCGTAGATGTCCTGCGGACGCGGCAGGCGCACGTCGGCGGGGGTGCCGAAGTCGTACAGCAGCGTGGTCGAGGCGACGGCCACGGTGGCCTTCTCCCGGCCGTTGACGAAGCTGAAGTGCTGGCGCAGCTTGCGGATGCGGCCCTCGTCGTCCAGGTAGGCGTCGAACGGCACCTCGGCCGAAGCGAACCCTTTCGCCGCCGCCCGCAGGGGCGCCCTGTTGTCCGCCGAGGCCATGTCCGCCGCGCTGGTCAGGTCCGCGGTGCCCCGGTAGTGCCGCACCGGCGTCCCGGCGACCTCGGTCTGCCCCACGTAGGTCGCCCTACGGGTCCCGCGCAGCACCTCGGCGGCGGCGTAGGGGTCGGTCGCGCCGCCGGTGACGAGGTTGCCGTCGGAGAGGCTCGCGGTCTCCACCCGTACCCACTTGTCGGCGGGCACCCCCGCGCCCCGGTTCTTCATGAACAGGGCGCCCGGGGCGAGCAGCTCGGTGATGGGCCTGTGCTCGGCGGTTCCCGCGGGATCCTCCGGCAGGACGACGGTCAGCTCGCCGATCCGGTGCCGGTAGTCGTAGACGCCCTTGCCGCGGATGGTGACCCGGGTGCCGCCGGTCGCCATCTCCATGGACGTGGTGGCCTTGGAGCTGCCCGCTCCGCGCAGGGTGTCGGCGGCCCGGTGCAGCGCGGTCACCGGATCGCCGACCGCGCCGCTCACGCCCTCCGCCGCCGCCCCGCTGCCGGAACATCCCGTGGCACCGGCCCCGAGTCCGACCATGATCCCTACTGCGACGACCGTCCTGCCTGCGCGCCTGTGCTGCCGCCGATCCATCGCCTGCCTACCCCCAGCCGGTACGTCCGTCACGGGCCCCCTGTCGTTTCGGTTAACGACGGGTAAGGGGTGCCGTCACGCGCGGCCCGGGCCGTACCGGAGGTGGCGGAGACCGTACGCGCCCCTCGGGGGCCGGGGTCGGTAACGTTGTCACCGTGGCGCACCAGAACGGGCCGGAGCGAGTCCGGCAGGGGCAGGAACATCTCACGACGACGGCCGAGCAGGGCCGTTTCTGTGTGGCCCGTTGTACGTGCGGCTGGCGCGGACCTGCCAGACGGGCCCGCAGTCAGGCCCGTACGGACGCCGAGGGGCACGCCGTGGACCTGTGAGGCGCCCGGGCCGGGGTCTGCCGCCGGGCGGGCAGGTGAAAGGTCCGGGGCCGGGTGTCAGGTGAAAGGTCCGGGGCCGGGTGTGCAGGTGAGGGGGCCGGGGCCCGGGGCGGCCGCCGGGCGGCTCATCTGTGTTCGATGGGACGGACGAGGGCGTCCACCAGGTCGCGGTCGCGGGGCTGGGTCAGGCGGATGCGGGCCGCACCGGGGGAGACCCACAGGATGCGGTCCACCTCGGCGCTCGGGACGAAGCGGCCCCGTGTCGCCTCGGCCGCCCAGTAGCGCACCCGCTTCGGGCGGCCGTTGGCCAGATAGTGCAGGGTCGGCAGCTCGGGGCCGGGATCGGCGGTGTACCCGGTCTCCTCCGCGACCTCGCGCAGGGCGCCGGCGAGCGCCTGCTCACCCCGCTTGAGCTTGCCCTTCGGATGCGACCAGTCGTCGTACTTCGGCCGGTGGACCAGGCAGACCTCCAGCCCGCCGTCCACCGGCGAGCGGCGCCACAGCACGCAGCCCGCCGCCTGGATCGTGCTGTCGTTCACACCGCCTCCTCGGAGGGTTCAGGGTGCGCTGACCGTCTGCTTCTGCCACGCCTGCTGGAAGCCGAACCTGGCCGCCTCCACCTCGTGCCGCTGGTCGGCGTGGAGCACGCCGAGGGCGTACGCGGTCGCCGGGGCGATGCGGGGCGTACGGGCCGCCTGCGCGGCCGCCGCCGCCGCCTCCGCGGCGTCCCGGTGCCGGTTCAGGGCCTGGCCCGCCGTGAGCAGCCGCACGTCCATCGGCACGTCGCCCTCGCACAGCACCTCACGGGCGTACCGGTGCAGGCGCAGCAGCAGGCGGACCTGGTGCCAGGGGCCGTCCTGGGGGTGCGGGGACGGGTCCGGGGACAGGCCGTGGACCAGGGCCTCCGCGTTGTAGGGGTGGCCGGCGGTGAGCAGCGGGAGCGCGGCGACGGCGTCCGTGAGCCGCTCCTCGGCGGCACCGGCCAGGGCGCCCAGGCCGGTGGTGGGGGCGGCGGGGGTGAGGGGGACCTCGCTGGCGAGCACGGCGACCTTGTCGGCGACCGCGTGGAAGCGGGAGGAGCCGAGGGCCTGCAGGGCCGTGGAGTGGGCCCTGGTCCGGGCGAGGGTGAGCTGGCGTTCGAGCAGGGCGCCCGCCTTCGCCGCGCCGACCGTGAGGCTGCCGCGTTCCACCGCGGGCATCGGGAGGGCGGGGCCGGCGGCCGGCGCCTCCCCCGTGCCCGCCTTCGCCCGCGCGGGGGCACCCGCGCCGGCCGGCCGCGCCGCGCCGGCGGCACGGCTGCCCGCCGCCACGGCGGCGTCGGCCGTGCCGCCCGCCGTCTGTCCCGGGAACGCCGGCGCTCCCGACAGCCGGTGCAGCGCCAGCAACAGCCTCTCCAGGCGGGACTCGTAGGCGTGTTCAAGGCCCAACGTGCCGGACAGCCACGCCAGTTCGGGGCGCATCTCCTCCGACCAGTCCGTGTCGAGGAGCGGCCGGAACGTGTGCAGGCTGCCGCTGATCCGGCGGGCCGAGTGGCGCAGGGCCCGGGCCGCGTCGACGGAGTCCTCCGGGCCGCCGGCCGCGGTGCCCCCGGTCTCCCGGTGCAGGCGCAGCGCGCGGAGGAACTCCGTGGCCTGAGCGCGCAGGTAGCCGGCGAGAGCCTCCCCCGTCACCGCCTTGGCCGCGGGGTCCGTCGGGTCAAGGTGTTGCTGTGCCACGCCGGCGCCTCCGGGCGTCTATGAGCATCTCCTGAACGTTGCGCAGGGGCTGTCCGTCCGCGTCGTTCGCGTGCCGGGTCCACTCGCCGTCGGGGCCGAGGTGCCAGGAGGCGGTGCCGTCGGACATGCCGGTGTCGAGCAGCCTGTTCAGGGCCGCCCGGTGGCCGGGGTCGGTGACCCGGACCAGGGCCTCTATCCGGCGGTCGAGGTTGCGGTGCATCATGTCGGCGCTGCCGATCCACACCTCGGGTTCGCCGCCGTTGCCGAAGGCGAACACCCGGGAGTGTTCGAGGAAGCGGCCGAGGATGGAGCGGACCTGGATGTTCTCCGACAGGCCCGTCACGCCCGGGCGGACGGCACAGATGCCCCGCACCCAGATGTCGACCGGCACACCGGCCTGGGAGGCCCGGTAGAGCGCGTCGATGACGGCCTCGTCGACCATCGAGTTGACCTTGATGCGGACGAAGGCCGGGCGGCCCGCCTGGTGGTGCTGGACCTCCTTGTTGATCCGCGAGACCAGGCCGTCGCGCAGGGACTTGGGGGCGACCAGCAGCCGGCGGTAGGTCTCGCGGCGGGAGTAGCCGGACAGGCGGTTGAAGAGGTCCGAGAGGTCCGCGCCGACCTGCGGGTCCGCCGTCAGCAGGCCGAGGTCCTCGTACAGGCGCGCCGTCTTGGGGTGGTAGTTGCCCGTGCCGACGTGGCTGTAGCGGCGCAGCGTCTCGCCCTCCTGGCGGACCACCAGGGACAGCTTGCAGTGGGTCTTCAGACCGACCAGGCCGTAGACGACATGGCAGCCTGCCTCCTCCAGCTTGCGCGCCCACTTGATGTTGGCGTGCTCGTCGAAGCGGGCCTTGATCTCGACCAGGACGAGGACCTGCTTGCCGGACTCGGCGGCGTCGATGAGCGCGTCGACTATCGGGGAGTCGCCGGAGGTGCGGTACAGGGTCTGCTTGATCGCGAGGACGTCCGGGTCGCCGGCCGCCTGCTCCAGGAAGGCCTGCACGGAGGTGGAGAAGCTGTCGTAGGGGTGGTGCAGCAGCACGTCCCGGGCGCGCAGCGCCGCGAAGATGTCCGGCGCCGACGCGGATTCGACCTCGGCCAGGTCACGGTGGGTGCCCGCGATGAACTTCGGGTACTTCAGCTCCGGGCGGTCCAGGCCGTGGATGCGGAACAGCCCGGTGAGGTCCAGGGGACCCGGCAGCGGGTACACCTCGGCCTCGGAGATCTTCAGCTCGCGCACGAGCAGGTCGAGCACCTCGCGGTCGATGGACTCCTCGACCTCCAGGCGCACCGGCGGCCCGAAGCGGCGCCGCATGAGTTCCTTCTCCAGGGCCTGGAGCAGGTTCTCCGCGTCGTCCTCCTCGACCTCCAGGTCCTCGTTGCGGGTGAGCCGGAAGGCGTGGTGCTCCAGCACCTCCATGCCCGGGAAGAGCTCTTCCAGGTGCGCGGCGATGACGTCCTCGAGGGGGACGTAGCGGCCCGGGGCTGCCTCCAGGAAGCGCGACAGCAGCGGCGGCACCTTCACGCGCGCGAAGTGCTTGTGGCCGCTGACCGGGTTGCGCACGACGACGGCCAGGTTCAGGGACAGGCCGGAGATGTACGGGAACGGGTGCGCGGGGTCCACGGCCAGCGGGGTGAGGACCGGGAAGATCTGGTGCCGGAACAGCGTGAAGAGCCGTGCCTGCTCCTTGTCGGTCAGCTCGCTCCAGCGGACCAGGTGGATGCCCTCCTCCGCGAGTGCGGGGGCGACGTCCTCGTGGTAGCAGGCGGCGTGCCGGGCCATGAGCTCGCGCGAGCGGGCCCAGATCATCTCCAGCACCTCGCGGGGCTGGAGGCCGGAGGCCGAACGGGTGGCGACCCCGGTCGCGATACGGCGCTTCAGACCGGCCACCCGGACCATGAAGAACTCGTCCAGGTTGCTGGCGAAGATCGCCAGGAAGTTCGTGCGCTCGAGCAGGGGCGTTTCCGGGTCCTCGGCGAGCTCCAGGACGCGCTCGTTGAACGCGAGCCAGCTGCGCTCCCGGTCGAGGAAACGGCCGAGCGGCAGCGGGGCGCCCTCCCCCGGTGCCTCCTCGTAGGCGTCGAGGTCGGCATCGATGTCGGGTTCCAGGTCGGAGACGTTCGCTGCGACGGTGTGCGGCCGGTGCGCGGCTATGGAGCCCACGGAGGGCTGCGGGTGCTGGACCTCTGCCTGGGTGTCTTGCTGACTCATGACCCCATTCTTCCGCGCCAGGGGCGAGACGGGCGCGTCGGAACGTGCGGGTGGGAGCGTCACGACCCCGTTTCTCCCGGGCCCCTCGGGGGGCGGCGAAGGCTCTGGCACGGCGGGCTTCATTGCCTGAGCGTCGCAAGCCTGGCTGAATCAATGGTTACGGAGACATGACGTGCGGGATATCGCAGGGCGGCTCGAAGGCGTTCTCATCGCGAAAGCGACGGTCCTGGCCCGCCCTCGGGCGGCCCGGGCGGGCCGACCCCGCGGACGGTCGTCCTCCGCTTGTGCTCATGTCATGTTTCGGTGCGGTACATCAGGTCGGTCTCGTACGTGGTGAAACCCAGCCGCTCGTACACCGAGACCGCCGCCTGGTTGTCGGCGTCCACATAGAGCATGGCCGTGGGCAGGCCCTGCCCGGCCAGGTGGCTCAGGCCGATCGTGGTCAGCGCCTTGCCGAGGCCGCCGCCCTGCTCGCCCGGCCGGACCCCGAGCACGTACACCTCGCCGAGGCCCTCCTCGGCGTGCACCTTGGTCCAGTGGAAGCCGATCAGCTCCCCGGCCCGCTCGGCCAGGAAGAATCCCGCCGGGTCGAACCACGGCTCGGCCTTGCGGTCGTCCAGGTCGCGCTGGGTCAGCGAGCCCTGCTCGGGGTGGTGCGCGAAGGCGGCCGCGTTGACCGCGAGCCAGGCCGTGTCGTCCTTGCCGGGCAGGAAGGTGCGGACGCTCACGCCCTCCGGCAGCTGCGGGGCGGACGGCTCCGGATCGCCCAACGGCCGCCGCATCTGCCGCAGTTCACGGAACAGGGTCAGCCCCAGCACCTGGGCGAGGTGCCGGGCGGCGGAGTGCCCGCCGTGCGCCCACACCCGCAGCCGCTTGCCCGAGGCGGCGAGCAGCGCCGAGCCCAGCGCCCGCCCGTGTCCGTGCCCGCGGTGCGCCGGGTGGACGACCAGTTCGGCGGCCGGCGCCTCCACCGGGTCGGTGTCCTCCAGCTGGGCGTAGCCGACGAGTTCGTCCCCGAGGGTCAGCAGCAGATGGGACACGCCCGCGCGGGCACCTCCGCGCAGCTGGAGGCGCCCCTGCTCGGACACCGGCTGCTGTCCGTCGACACGGGCGGCCTCGGCGAGCAGTCCGAGCACGGCCTCGGCCTGTCCCGGACCGAGTTCGGCGTAGGTCTCGATGGAGCGGGAGGAAGAGGGCCGTACGGCGTCGTCGCTGCTCATGCGTACGAGGGTACGGGGCGGCCGGGTCGAAGGGGCGACATCACAGCGGGTAGTTGGGCCCGGCCGCGGCGGGGGCCGGCAGCCCGTCCCGGCGGGCGCCGCGCAGGCGCCCGGCGGACGCGGCCGGCGGACGCGGCCGGTGTCAGCGCAGCCCGGCGTGCCCGGCGTGCCCGGCGACGAGGGTGCGCAGGGCCTCCGCCTCGGCGTGCGGATCGCCGAGGATCTGGTCGTCGGCGCAGGTCAGCACGGTCCTGCGGCTCAAGGAGTCGTAGCGGCAGGTGCTGTGCCGGGGAGCGGACCCCGCGGCGTCCGGGCAGGCCTCGATCCGCAGATCACGGATGGCCCGCCGGTCCCGGCTGCGTGTGGGCAGCGCGCCGCGGTACGGCTGTGCCGTCGGCCCGTACGAAACGTGCCGGCCCGCTGCGGACGGAGCAGTCCCCGGCCGGCCGACCCCGTCGGCAGGGTGCCCAGGGCCGTCCGGAGCCCGACCGGCCCGAGCCCCATCACCTCGGCGTACCCGCTCGGCGTAACAGCTCGCCGTACCCGCTCGGCGTACCCGCAGTGCGCGCTCACCACCCACGGCGCGGAGGCCACCGCCCGGTGCAGCCTGCTCCGTGCCCGGTGGGCCCGCCGTGCTCCGGCAGTGACGGATCTCCTCAGGTGCCCTTTCGCCGGCCGCCCCGGACCGTGGCCGGCCGGCGCGTTCCGGAACCGGCGGAAGGGTGCTGCCGCACACGCGGCCGGGAGGATGTTGCTGCACGTGCGGCTGGGAGGATGTTGTTGCGCGCGTGGCTGGGAGGGCGTTGCCGCGCGTGCGGCCTGGAGGGCGTTGCCTGCTACACCGTGTCCGGCGGCGGGGTCGGCGCTCCCGGCAGGCGTACCGTCGCCACCGTGCCGCCGCCCACTGCGTGGGCCAGGGTGACCTCGCCGCCCGCCTGCTGGACCGTGCGGGCCACGATGGACAGGCCGAGGCCCGAGCCGGGCAGGGCGCGGGCACTGGGGGAGCGCCAGAAGCGGTCGAAGACGTGCGGGAGTTCGTCGGCGGGGATGCCGGGGCCGTGGTCGCGCACGGTCAGCGCGCCCTCGCTCAGCTGCACCTCGATCGTGCTGCCCTCGGGGCTGAACTTCACCGCGTTGTCGAGGATGTTGACGATCGCCCGCTCCAGCGCGGAGGGCTCCGCCCGGACGAACCAGGGATCCAGGTCCGCCGTGATCGTCAGCTCGGGGCCGCGCAGCCGGGCCCGGCGCAGGGCGGCCTCCACGGTGTCCCGCAAGGAGACCACCTGGACACGTTCGCCGCGCTGGCCCTCCGAGCGGGACAGCTCCTGCAAGTCGCCGATCAGCGAGGCCAGTTCCGTCATCTGCGCCTTCACCGAGTCGAGCAGCGCCTTGCGGTCCTCCGGGGGGAGCGGGCGGCCCGTCTCCTCACTGCGGGTGAGCAGTTCGATGTTGGTACGGAGGGAGGTGAGGGGGGTGCGCAGTTCGTGGCCGGCGTCCGCGATCAGCTGCTGCTGCAGGTCGCGGGAGCTGGCCAGGGAGGCGGTCATCGAGTTGAAGGACCGGGAGAGCCGGGCGACTTCGTCGTCGCTCTCGTCCTCCACGGGAATGCGCACGGCCAGGTCCTCCGTGCGGGCCACGTGCTCCACGGCCTCGGTGAGCTTGTCGACCGGGCGCAGGCCGGCCCGGGCCACGGCGAGACCGGCCGCGCCCGCTCCTATGACTCCGATGCCGGAGACGAGGAGGAGGATGAGGGCCAGGTCGCTGAGCGTCTTCTCGGTGCTCCGGAGCGGGACGGCGGCGACGAAGGCCGCGTTGGTGGTGGCGTTGGTGAGCGGGTCCGCCAGGGTCAGGGGCACGGTGAGCACGCGCACGGCGTTGCCGTCCGCGTCCGTGCCGTTGTGGAAGACGGTGTAGCGATCACCGGCTCCGGCGCTCTTGATCACGTCCAGGTCGGCCTGGGTGACCTTCACGCGGCCCATCGAGGAGCCGAAGAGGCAGACCTTGCCGTCCGCCCTGACCACCTGGGAGTAGGAGTTCTGCCAGCCGCCCGGATGCTCCGGGGACTGCCTGCAGTCGGTGAGGGCGTCGACGACCTGGGCCGTGAGCTGCGGCCGCGGCATGGCCACAGCCTTGGTCAGGTCGTTGTTGAGCTGGTCGTACAGCTTCTGCTGCACGATGAACCAGCACGTCACCGAGACCGCCGCCACCGCGAACGCCACCGCCGCCGCGACCAGCATCGCCAGTCGCGTCCGGATCGGCAGCGCCCGGTACCGGCGCAGCACCTTCTTCACTCCGCGCCGCCCTGTCGCAGCACATACCCCACGCCCCGGACCGTGTGCACGAGCCGCGGCTCGCCGCCGGCCTCCGTCTTGCGGCGCAGGTACATGACGTAGACGTCCAGCGAGTTGGACGAGGGCTCGAAGTCGAAGCCCCACACGGCCTTCAGGATCTGCTCGCGGGTGAGCACCTGGCGGGGGTGGGCCATGAACATCTCCAGGAGCGTGAACTCCGTGCGGGTCAGCTCCACCTGCCGGCCACCGCGGGTGACCTCCCGGGTCGCGAGGTCCATGCGCAGGTCGGCGAAGGAGAGCGCCTCGTTCTCCTGGGCCTCGGCGGAGACGGCGTAGGTACTGCGGCGCAGCAGTGCACGGATACGGGCGAAGAGTTCGTCCAGTTCGAACGGCTTGACCAGGTAGTCGTCGGCTCCCGCGTCCAGTCCCGTCACCCGGTCGCCGACCGTGTCGCGCGCCGTGAGCATGAGGATCGGGGTCGTGTCCCCGGCGCCCCGGATGCGCCGCGCCGCCGTCAGGCCGTCCATGCGGGGCATCTGGATGTCCAGGACGACCAGGTCGGGCCGGTAGGCCGTGGCCTTGTCGACCGCGTCCGCGCCGTCGACCGCGACCTCCGTGTCGTAGCCCTCGAAGGCGAGGCTGCGCTGGAGCGCCTCGCGCACGGCGGGCTCGTCGTCGACGATCAGGATGCGCAGGGGGTCACGGTCGCCTTCGGCGGGGCTCATCGCTCGCGATTCCTCGGGGTGCGGTGGGGTGGGCGGAGTGTCTCTCAGCGTCGCACGTTCACGGGTTGCCGGGCACGCAGGCCAGGCCGGGCCAGGAGCGGGGCGGGTTGGGCCGGAAGCGCAGGGCGGGCGGGGCCGCGGTGCGGGGCGGGGGAGGCGTGAGGCGGGCGGGAGACGTGGGACGGGCGGGGCGAGGCGGGGAGTGTGGTCGGGGCTAGGCCTGGAGCGCGGCGAGACCGCGGACCGTGTTCAGCCGGTGCAACGGCACCTTGCGGCGGTGATGGCGGTCGGCCGAGGTGCGCAGCCCCATCATCTCGGGGACGCGGGCGACCTCCGCGGGGCGGTGGACCGGGGCCGGCCGGGGCGTGGAGTCCGGAGCGTGCAGCTCGTGGGCGACGGAGAGGGCCAGCGCGAGGGCGGCCGGACCGGTGCCGGCGGCCTGGTGGGAAATCTGCTTGAGCATGACGTACTCCCTGATGTGCCGGGTGGATCGATCAGCTGGTGGAGCCCGCCCGCAACTTCGCCAGGTCCGACTTGACGGTGTTGACGGGGATCGCGAAGCCGAGCCCGACGCTGCCCGCGTCCGAGGACGAGGAGGCCTGCGAACTCGACGAGTACATCGCTGAGTTGATGCCGATGATGTGGCCGCTCGCGTCGATCAGCGCGCCGCCGGAGTTGCCGGGGTTGAGCGAGGCGTCGGTCTGGATGGCCTTGTACGTGGTCGTGGACGAGCCGGTGTCGCCGTTGAACTGGCGGCCGCCGAACTGGAACGGCCACTGCCCGTCGCCGCCCTGCTCCTGGCCCTGGTTCTCGTCCGTGGAGACCGTCACGTCACGGTTGAGCGCGGAGACGATGCCGCTGGTGACGGTGCCGGTCAGGCCCTCGGGGGAGCCGATCGCGACGACCGAGTCACCGACCTGGACGCCGCTGGAGTTGCCGAGCGCGGCGGCCTTGAGGCCGGAGGCGCCCTGCAGCTTGATCAGCGCGAGGTCCTTGGAGCTGTCGGTGCCGACGACCTGGGCCGGGTAGCTCTTGCCGTCGCTGGTGCGCACCTTGATCGAGGAGGCGCCGGAGATGACGTGGTTGTTGGTGACGATCTCGCCGCCGCTGGTGATGATCACACCGGAGCCGGTGGAGGAGCCGTTGCTGAGGGTCGCGTTGACCTCGACGACGCTCGGGCTGACCGCGGAGGCGATCGCGGCGACGTCACCCTTCTTGCTGGAGGGCACCACGTTGGTGGTGGTACCGGCCGAGGCGACCGTGCCGCCCCCGGTCAGCTCGCGGAAGGCGTAGGCCGTGCCGCCGCCGACGGCGGCCGCGACGATCGCCACCGCCGCCAGCAGACCGATCGGGCCGCGGGTGCGCTTCTTGCGCGCCGTGGCCGGGGGCGCCGCCGCGGGGGCGGTCACCGCCGTGACCGGGGGCGCCGCCGCCATCGGGGACGCCGTCGCGGCCGCGGGGTCCGGGTACGCCGCCGGCCCGTACGACGGCGGGGGCGGCCACTCGGGGTTCACGGGAGCGGAGTAGTGCTGCTGAGCGTAGGGACCCTGGGGGTTCTCGTACCCGTACTCGCCGCTGCGGCGGATGCTCTCGGTCATGACAAACAGCCTTCCCTGTCACCATGAGAGCTTCCTGAGTGCTCCCTGAGAAGCCCGGCAGAACCTCGTTTGCCCGATATAAAGGCGCCTCCGGCCGTGCGGGACGGGCTCTCACCCGGCCTTCATGGAGGCCTCACGCGCCCCTCGGGAAGGGCTCAGCCGCAACCGCAGCTGGTCCGCAGGACGAGCCGGGACGGGAACGTCTTCAGCCGCTCGCGCCGCGAGCCCGCCACCCTGAGCCCGTCGTCCAGGACGAGGTCCACCGCCGCCCGCGCCATCGCCGAGCGGTCCGAGGCGACCGTCGTCAGCGGCGGGTCGGCGAGCGCCGCCTCCTTGATGTCGTCGAAGGCGGCCACGGCCAGCTCGCCGGGCACGTCGATGCGCAGCTCGCGCGCGGCCCGCAGCAGGCCGATCGCCTGGTCGTCGGTGGAGCAGAAGATCGCGGGCGGCCGCTCAGGACCGGCCAGCACCTCCAGGGCCACCCGGTAGGCGTCGTAGCGGTTGTACGGCGCCTCGAACAGGCGGCCCTCGGTGGAGACGCCCGCCTCGGCCATGGCCCGCCGCCAGCCCTCGACGTGGTCGGAGACCGGGTCGCCGACGGACGGGGTCTCCGCCGTACCGCCCATACAGGCGACGTAGTCGTAGCCGTGCTCCAGCAGGTGGCGCACGGCGAGCTGGGCGCCGCCCAGGTCGTCGGTGACGACGGCGACGTCGTCGATGGCCTCCGGGCGCTCGTGCAGCAGCACCACCCGGGCGTCCCAGGCGTCGATCTCGGCCGCGGCGAGGTCGTTCAGGGCGTGGGAGACGAGGATCAGGCCGGAGACCCGCATGCCGAGGAACGCGCGCAGATAGTGGACCTCGCGTTCGCCGATGTAATCGGTGTTGCCGACGAGCACCATCTTCCCGCGCTCGGAGGCGGCCTGCTCGACCGCGTGCGCCATCTCGCCGAAGAAGGGCTGGCGGGCGTCCGGGATGATCAGGCCTATGAGGTCGGTGCGGCGCGAGGCCATCGCCTGGGCGACCCGGTCGGGCCGGTACCCCAGCTCCTTGATCGCCGCGAGGACACGCTCGCGCGTGGCCGGGGCGACCGGCCGGGGTCCGTTGTTGATGACATAACTGACGACGGCGGTGGAGGTTCCAGCCAGCCGTGCCACATCATCCCGAGTCACCTTGGCCACGCGCGGAGTCTACGCGGATGGACCCGCTCTGGGCAGGGCTTATCGCATCCCGGATGTGCGGAAGCAATGCCCCGCCGGAGCGGAGTCCATGCCTTCGCTATGCGTCCGCGTGGAGCTGGGAGTCGTCCAGGACGGCCGATGCGTCCGCATCTTCCGCCTTTGCCCGGGCCGCCTTGGCCTTGGCCTCGTCGCCGGACCGGTCGCCCTTCTCGGGCGTCACGAATCGATAACCGACGTTCCGGACGGTCCCGATCAGCGACTCGTGCTCGGGGCCGAGCTTGGCGCGCAGCCGCCGTACGTGCACGTCCACGGTCCGGGTGCCGCCGAAGTAGTCGTAGCCCCAGACCTCCTGCAGCAGCTGGGCGCGGGTGAAGACGCGGCCCGGGTGCTGTGCGAGGTACTTGAGGAGCTCGAACTCCTTGAAGGTGAGGTCGAGCACCCGGCCCTTGAGCTTGGCGGAATAGGTCGCCTCGTCCACGGACAGGTCGCCGTTGCGGATCTCCATCGGGGAGTCGTCGTTCACGATCTGCTGCCGGCCCATGGCCAGCCGCAGCCGTGCCTCGACCTCCGCCGGGCCGGCGGTGTCGAGCAGGACGTCGTCGATGCCCCAGTCGGCGGTGACGGCGGCCAGGCCGCCCTCGGTGACGACGAGCACCAGCGGACAGCCGGGGCCGGTGGAGCGCAGCAGCTGGCACAGGCTGCGCACCTGCGGCAGATCACGGCGCCCGTCGATGAGGATGACGTCGGCGCCCGGGGTGTCGACGAGGGCGGGGCCCTCCGCCGGAGCCACCCGCACGTTGTGCAGCAGCAGGCCAAGCGCGGGGAGCACCTCCGTCGACGGCTGGAGGGCGTTGGTCAGGAGCAGCAGAGAACTCATATGTCTGGTTCCTCCTCGGTCCCTGCGAGGACGTGTGCGGTGCGGCACTGCTCTGCGATCCCGGGGCCCCGTACACCGGCGGTTTCCCGCTTCGTATACAACGCTTCCGAAAGCACAAAAGGACCCGGGGGCTGCGCTGCCCGAGTCCTCTGCCCAGCAGAATAGCCCACATGAGCAACCGCCCGGCAGGTCATGCGGCACGTTCCACCGTTCGTCCGAATGCCGAGACAGGCAGAAGGGCACCTATCCGGACGTTCCTGCGCACCGCCGACGGGATCCCGGTCGATTCCGTATACAACCCTGCCACGGTCGTATACGAAGCAGAACCGGATGCCTCCCGTCCACTCTCCCGTGATCTCGTGTTCGTGATCGCCCATGGCTTCACCGGGGACGCGGACCGGCCACATGTACGAAGGGTGGCGGGCGCGCTGGCCCGTTACGGCGCCGTCGTCACCTTCTCCTTCCGCGGGCACGGCGCCTCGGGCGGCCGCTCCACGGTCGGCGACCGGGAGGTGCTGGACCTGGCCGCCGCGGTGCGGTGGGCGCGCGGCTTCGGACACGCGCACCTGGTGACCGTCGGCTTCTCCATGGGCGGGTCGGTGGTGCTCCGGCACGCGGCCCTGCACCCGGGCACGGTCGACGCGGTGGTCTCGGTCAGCGCCCCCGCGCGCTGGTACTACCGGGGCACGGCCCCCATGCGCCGGCTGCACTGGCTGGTCACCCGCCCCGAGGGCCGCCTGGTCGGCCGCTACGGCCTGCGCACCCGCATCCATCACCGGGACTGGAACCCGGTGCCGCTCTCCCCGGTGGAGGCGGTCCCGGGGATCGCTCCGACGCCGTTGCTGATCGTGCACGGCGACCGGGACGGCTACTTCCCCCTCGACCACCCCCGGATGCTCGCCGAGGCGGCCGGTGACCACGGCGAACTCTGGCTGGAGCCCGGCATGGGCCATGCGGAGCACGCGGCGGGCGACGGACTGCTGGCCCGGATCGGGGACTGGGCGGTCGCACAGGCGGGCTAGCCTGACCCCGACCATCTTTTGTTCTTTCCTGCCGTCGATTGAGGAACCAGATGCCCAAGGTCACGGTCCGTTACTGGGCCGCTGCCAAGGCCGCGGCCCAGGTCGCCGAGGAGCCGTACGACGCGGCCACCCTCGCCGACGCGCTCGCCGCCGTGCGTGCGCGACACCCCGGTGAACTCACGCGCGTCCTGCAGCGATGCTCGTTCCTCGTCGACGGTGACCCCGTCGGGACCCGCGCGCATGAGACGGTACGGCTGGCCGAGGGCGGCACGGTCGAGGTGCTCCCGCCGTTCGCAGGAGGGTGAGGCGTTGAGCGACCAGCCGTATCAGGGCGGCCCCTACGAGGGCTACGACCCCTACCAGCAGCAGCACCAGCCGCAGCACCAGCAGCAGCAGCCGCAGCAGCACCAGGCGCCGCAGCACCAGCAGCCGCAGCACCAGGCGCCGCCGCAGCAGCCGCAGCAGGCCTGGTCGGCGTACGACCAGTACCCGGGGCAGGGCGGCCAGTACGAGCAGCCCGGGTACGACCCGCAGCACACCCAGCAGTGGCAGGGCCAGACCTGGGAGACGCAGACGCACGCGACGACGTCGGCGGCGGACCCGGCGTACCTGCACCAGCAGGAGGGGTACCAGCAGGAGGCGTACCCGAAGGGGGCGTACCAGCAGGAGGCGTACCAGCAGGCCGGGCACCACCAGGCCGGGCACCACCAGGGGCCGTACGCGGCCGCGCCGGCGCCCGGGCCCGAAGCCGCGCCCGCGCCCGCACCGCAGCCGTACGCACCCCCGGCCGGGGAACCGGAGCCCGGAGCCGAGCCCGACGACGGGACGGGCCCCTCCTACGGCCCCGCCACCCTCGCCGGCAACGCCCGCGTCACCGATGCCCAGCGGGCCCGCATCGAGGGCCGTTCGCCGATCATCGAGCCCGGCATGCAGCCGGCGCTGCTCACCGCCCTGCTGGCCGTGCTGATCGCCGCCTCGGCGCCCATCGCCGCGTGGGCCCTCGTCGTGCCCCTGGTACTGCTCCAGGCCGTCACGGCCGCGGGCTGGTTCCGGCTGAACGGCATGTGGCCCGCCCGGCAGGGCATCGCGCTGGCCTTCGCGGGCGGCCTCACCGCGGACGTGGCGGTCCTGGCCGCGGGCCGCGACCACGCGCCGGCCGCGATCCTCGGCCCGCTCGGCATCTGGGTCCTGCTGTCGCTGGTGCTCCAGCTGCGCTCGCACGCCTCGCCCGACGAGCGGATGTACGGCCTGATGGCGACGGTCGTCTCCACGGCCCTCACGGTCCTCGCGACGGGCTATCTCGGTGCCGATCCGCACGCGGTGTCGGTGGGCGCGGCGGCGGTCGCGGTGGCCGTCCTGGCCCGCGCCCTGCCCCTGCCGGCCCCGGCCTCGGTCGTGGTCTCCCTGCTCGCTGCGGCGGGCGCGGGGATCGCGGTGGGCGGCGCGAAGGGCTCCGCCCTGGGGGCGGCGGCAGCGGCCTGCGCGCTGATCGGTCACCGGGTCGCCGGCTACGACTACCCCTCCCGCTTCGTGCACTTCACGGCGGGCGTGGCGCTGCCGCTGTCCGCGGCGGCCCCGGTGGTCTGGGTCCTGGGACGAGCCCTGGGCTAGCCGCCGCCGGGGTGCCCCTCAGGGCGCCGGGTGCGGCTCCGTCCTGGCTCGCCGCGCGGTTCCCCGCGCCCCTCGGGCGCGTTGCACCGGGCGCCCTCACGGGGCGCGGGGAACCGTGCGCTCAGCCACGGCTCACCCGCACCGGCGTGAAACAGACACCCGCGCGGCGGGACGCCGACGACGTGCACGCACCCGGCATCGCAGAGGCACCCGCGCGGCGGCACGCCGAAGGAGTGCACGCACCCGGCGTCGAAAAGACACCCCGCGGCGGGACGCCGAAGGGCCGCACCCCCCACTGGCGTCCAACCCGAAGGGAAATGCGGCCCTGGCCATCGGCTTGCCGTCGGCAGGCCCTCGCCGACCTCGTCAGACGGCGATCGCGACCTCCGCGAGCCCGCCCTGCTGGGCGACGACCGTACGGTCGGCCGTGGCGCCGGGAACGAGAGCCCGCACGGTCCAGGTGCCCTCGGCCGCATAGAAGCGGAACTGGCCCGTAGCGGAGGTGGGCACCTCCGCGGTGAACTCACCGGTCGAGTCCAGCAGACGCACGTAGCCCGTCACCGGCTCGCCGTCGCGGGTCACCTGACCCTGGATCGTGGTCTCACCGGGCTTGATCGTCGAGGCGTCGGGGCCGCCGGCCTTCGCTCCACACATGTCTTTCTCCAGAGGGGTCTGACCAGAAGGTCGGTCGGATGGGGTTACTTGCCGGCGCCGAGCTCGATCGGCACGCCGACGAGGGAGCCGTACTCGGTCCAGGAGCCGTCGTAGTTCTTGACGTTCTGCACGCCCAGCAGCTCGTGCAGCACGAACCAGGTCAGGGCCGAGCGCTCACCGATGCGGCAGTAGGCGATCGTGTCCTTGGCGAGGTCCACGCTCTCCTGGGCGTACAGCTCCTTGAGGTCGTCGTCCGACTTGAAGGTGCCGTCGTCGTTGGCGTTCTTCGACCACGGGATGTTCTTCGCGCTCGGGACGTGGCCCGGGCGCTGCGACTGCTCCTGCGGAAGGTGGGCCGGCGCGAGCAGCTTGCCGGAGAACTCGTCGGGCGAGCGCACGTCGACCAGGTTGTACGAGCCGATGGCCGCCACGACGTCGTCGCGGAAGGCGCGGATCGAGGTGTTCTGCGGCTTGGCCCGGTACGCGGTGTTGTCCCGCTGCGGAACCTCCTCGACCAGCTCGCGGGCGTCCAGCTCCCACTTCTTGCGGCCGCCGTCGAGGAGCTTGACGTTCTCGTGGCCGTACAGCTTGAAGTACCAGTAGGCGTAGGAGGCGAACCAGTTGTTGTTGCCGCCGTAGAGGATCACCAGGGTGTCGTTGGCGATGCCCTTCGACGAGAGGAGCTTCTCGAAGCCCTCCTGGTCGATGAAGTCGCGGCGCACCGGGTCCTGGAGGTCCTTGGTCCAGTCGATGCGGATCGCGTTCTTGATGTGGTTCTTCTCGTAGGCGGACGTGTCCTCGTCCACCTCGACGATGGCGATGGTCGGGTCGTCCAGGTGCTCCTGAAGCCAGTCGGCGTCGACCAGGACGTCGCTGCGGCTCATGCTCATTCCTCCGGGGCAGTTGCGGCGGGGCGTGCGAGTACAGAGAGTGCGCGCTCAGGCCCGAGCGGCGCACGGGTGCCCTTCCAGACAGGGCGGCCGAGAATGCGGCATCCGCAGGATTCCCCGCGGAATTTCGCTCAGAAGGGGCGACAGAGCATGGCGGCAACGCGGCACAGGTCCACTGCCCGCCGCTTTGTGAGATCCGCCTGTCGCTTCATGCGGTCGATCGTAGGGACGTCCGGGCGGGCGTGTCACCGGTGTGTCGGATCCTGAGACGCGATCGTCCGGATTGTGGGATGAGAAAAGCGCCCGGTCGCCGTGGGACGGCTTCCGGGCGCCTGTGCCGGTCCGTGCATCTGCGGTGCGGACGCGGGTGTCTCGCCTGTCGGACACCCGCGGTGTCACGGGCCCTCGCCGGTCCTCGCCGGCGGTCGTACTCCGGCTACTCGGTTACCCGGCCAGCCTGACGTCCGAACCCTTCACGCTGATCTGCACACCGTCCTTGGCGGCCTGCACCTTGTCCAGCTTGATGCCGCCCGGGAGCCGGTCGACGGCCTGCTGGAAGTCGGTGATCTGGCGGATCCGGCCCTCGGCGACGGCGGCGCCGCCGAGCCGGGGCAGGGCGTCGGCGTGCACCTTCACCTTGTCGTTCTCCACGGCGACCGAGCTGAGCACATAGACCGGCTCGGGCAGCCTGGTGCCGAACACGGTGGCCGCCACCGCGACCTTGATCTTGCCGTTGCCGCCGTCGGAGAGGCCGATGACCTGGGCGGTGACACCCGGCGCGACCTGGGTCGGCTCGGACTTGGCGGTCTTCAGCAACTGGTCGTAGGAGATCGTCGCGGTGCCGGTGGCGGTGGCCGCGGTGGCCGAGCTGTAGTCGCCGGAGAAGTCGACGCCCTTCATGTCGGCCTTCAGGTCGTCCACACGGATGGTCCCGCCCGCCGTGCCGGTGGCCGCCTCGTAGTCCTTGATGCCGACCTCGACGTCGTCCAGGGAACCGCCCGCGACCTGGGTCAGGAACGGGAAGCCCTTGATGCTGACGTCCGGCGTCGAGGCCAGGTTCTGCGTCGACCTCAGCTTGTCCGCGGCCTCGCTCTCGGCGAAGTGGACGGCGACCCGGTCCGCGATCACGAAGAGCCCGCCCAGAATCACGACGAGGATCAGAATTATTCGCAGGGCGCGCATGGTGGTGTGTGTCCCCCGGATCGACGGTGGTGTACGGCTACGTCACGGTAACTCCGTACGGGCCGCCCGGCGGCCGATTGTGGATCACTTGTGACAGGGGCGCCCCGGCCTACCCTGGAAGCATGTACGCACGGCGACGTCACGTGTACTTCGCCATGATGGGGACGTGCATCGTCCTCTTCGTCCTGGCGTGGGGAGTCGTGCGCCTGTGGTCGGTTCCCGCGGCCGTCGGGATGTGCGTGGTGGCCATGGTCATCCCACCGGTCGCCGCGGTGATCGCCAACCGGCGGGGTCCGGAGGACCGCTGGTGGGACGACCCGTCCGGCGATCCCAAGTCCGACGAGTGGTGGGACGAGCTGGACGGCAAGAAACGGCCCGGGCCGTGACACGGCTGCCCGGTACCGGGTTCTGCCGGGTGCCGCTCGGCAGGGCCGTGACCGGGCCGCTCAGTACCGTGCCGTGACCGGGCCGCTCGGCAAGGCGGTGACCGGGCCGCTCAGTACACGAGCGCCTGGGTGTCGTCCGCGAGAGCCTCCTGGACGAAGACCTGCGCGCCCGCGATCCGTACGCCCTCGACCACGTCCTTCTCGGTGATCTCCCGCCGGGCGGCGCACTGCGTGCACAGCGTGACGCGGCCGGCCGCGAGGATCGAGTCGATCAGGTCCGGCAGCGGTGCCGCGTGCGGCAGCTCGAACTCGGCGGCCCGCCCCGGCAGCGCGAACCAGGACGACTCCCCGGTCAGCCACAGCGAGACCTCGACCCCGCTCGCCACGGCCACCGCCGCGACCGTGAACGCCTGCGAGCAGCGCTCGGGCGCATCGGACCCGGCAGTCACCTTGATCACGAGCTTCTTCGCCATGGCGGAAGCGTAGCCCGCACCTCGTCAGGAGCGCCCGGCCCCGGCCGCGTAAGCTGGGCCCCGGCTCTGTCGTACGCCCACCCCCGCTCAAGGAGCACCCGTGGAGATCTTCTTCGAAACCCTGCTGGTCCTGGTCTGCGTCGGCGTTCTCGCCTTCGCCGGACTGACCGTGAAGAAGCTGTACCAGGGCCAGCGCTGACCCCCACCTAGGAACTGCCGCTCATGATCGAGATCCCGTCCGACCTGCACAAGGACCTCGTCCCGCTCGCCTTCCTGCTCGGCAACTGGGCCGGCGCGGGCGTCCACGACTTCCCCGGCTCCCAGAAGTGCAACTTCGGGCAGGAAGTCAGCTTCACCCACGACGGCCGGGACTTCCTGGAGTACCGCTCTCACACCTGGGTGCTGGACGGCGACGGGAACAAGGTCCGGCCGCTGGAGTCGGAGTCCGGCTTCTGGCGGATCGACGCCGACCGCAAGGTCGAGGTCACGATGACCCGCGACGACGGCGTCATCGAGATCTGGTACGGCGAGCTGGCCGACAAGAAGCCGCAGATCGACCTGGTCACGGACGCCGTGGCGCGGACGGCCGGCTCCGCCCCCTACAACGGCGGCAAGCGGCTGTACGGCTATGTGAAGAGCGACCTGATGTGGGTCGGCGAGAAGCAGACCCCCGAGGTCGAGCTGCGCCCCTACATGTCGGCCCAGCTGAAGAAGGTCGTCACCCCCGAGGAGGTCGAACGCTGGGCCAAGGCCCTGCCCGACGACCTTCCGGACGACGGCATCGCCTTCTTCAAGTAGTTCTAGACTCTCTGGTGTGGTGAGCACCGACTGGAAGAGCGACCTCAGGCAGCGCGGCTACCGGCTGACGCCGCAGCGGCAACTCGTGCTCGAAGCCGTGGACACCCTGGAGCATGCGACCCCCGACGACATCCTCAACGAGGTGAGGAAGACGGCGTCGGGGGTCAACATTTCCACCGTCTACCGCACGCTGGAGCTGCTGGAGGAGCTGGGCCTGGTCAGCCACGCCCACCTCGGCCACGGCGCGCCCACCTACCACCTCGCCGACCGGCACCACCATCTGCACCTGGTGTGCCGTGACTGCGACAACGTCATCGAGGCGGACGTCGCGGTGGCCGCGGAGTTCACGGCCAAGCTGCGCGAGCAGTTCGGCTTCGACACCGACATGAAGCATTTTGCGATCTTCGGCCGCTGCCAGGCCTGTTCGCTCAAGGGTTCAAGTACCACGTCGTAGGCTTACCCGTATGAAGAGCCCCCTGCTGTCCCTGCCCGGCGCCGTCCCCGCCGAGGGCGTGGACGAAGGCGTCGCCGCCCACTACGGCGACCTGTTCCGCGAACAGCGCGCCCTCGCCGACGGCACCGGTTTCGTCGACCTCTCCCACCGCGGGGTGGTCGCGGTCACCGGCGAGGACCGTCTGAGCTGGCTGCACCTGCTGCTCACCCAGCATGTCAGCGACCTGCCCGCGGGCGAGGCCACCGAGGCGCTGATCCTCTCCGCGCACGGCCACATCGAGCACGCCCTGTACCTGGTGGACGACGGCACGACGGTCTGGGCCCATGTGGAGCCCGACACCCAGGAGGCGCTGATCGCGTACCTGGACTCGATGAAGTTCTTCTACCGGGTCGAGGTCGCCGACCGCACGGCCGACACCGCCGTGGTGCACCTGCCGGCCGGCTCGATCGCCGAGGTGCCCGAGGGTGTCGTCGTACGCGAGACGGCGTACGGCCGTGATCTGTTCCTGCCGCGGGCGG
Organism: Streptomyces sp. NPDC107581; assembly: GCF_055657175.1. Classification (NCBI taxonomy): domain Bacteria; kingdom Bacillati; phylum Actinomycetota; class Actinomycetes; order Kitasatosporales; family Streptomycetaceae; genus Streptomyces; species Streptomyces sp. NPDC107581. The sequence continues at coordinate 302,603 of NZ_JBVKBH010000009.1, read as the reverse complement.
ACCTGGAGGACTTCGCGGCGAAGGCGGGTCCCGCCGCCGGTCTGCTCGCCTACGAGGCGCTGCGCGTCGAGCACCACCGCCCCCGTCTCGGTTTCGAGACCGACCACCGCACGATCCCGCACGAGCTGGGCTGGATCGGTACCGCGGTCCACCTCCAGAAGGGCTGCTACCGCGGCCAGGAGACGGTGGCCCGGGTGCAGAACCTGGGCAAGCCGCCCCGCCGGCTGGTCTTTCTGCACCTGGACGGCAGCGAGGTCCATCTGCCCGCGCCGGGCACGGAGATCCGGGTCGCCGGCGAGGGCCCGGACGGGCGCAGGATCGGCTTCGTGACGACCTCCGTGCGCCACTACGAGCTGGGACCGGTGGCCCTGGCGCTGGTCAAGCGGAACGTGCCGGTGGACGAGCCCCTGGTCGCCGGGAACACGGCTGCCGCCCAGGAAGTCGTCGTGGAACCCTGAGGGCGCGTGGCCACTGCCGGGACCCGGGTGCCGGGCCCGGCAGTGTCCGTTCTCAGCGCGGTACGGCGACACTCGCCGCCAGTGTCCGTTCTCAGCGCGGTACGGCGACACTCGCCGCCAGTGTCCGTTCTCAGCGCGGCACGGCGATCCTCGCCGCCAGTGTGAATCCGGAGCCGCTGATCGTCGCCGATGTGCCCAGCGCTTCGATCGTCCCCGGCATGACGAGCAGCACCACGATGCCGGCCAGGAGTGCCGCGACGGCGATGATCACCGCCGCTATGGCGTTCGACATGGGCAGCCGTGCGACGGCCGTCCGGTGTTCTTCCATACCCCTGCTCCCTTTCTTTTCCTTTGTCAGCCCAGGCGAGGGGTGAAGCGCGGAATAGGCGGTAGCAGCCGCGTATTCCGTGTTCGGAGAGATGCCCGCGCGGCAACCGGAGCAACACATTCCAAATTACGGAAAAGAGCCGTACGGCCGTAGGAGACGTCGCTGCGTCGCGCGACGTAGGAAAACCACAACAGCGGGACCTGCTGCTACAGGTCCCGCCTCGCTGTGCGTCCGACTCGCCTGGGCTGACAGGGAAGCCGGGAGACGCTTCGGCAACCAATATCCGCCAGCTCGCGGAAGTTGGCAACCAACTCTGGCTAAGTTATCCCCGCCGGGCGGCGGTTCATAAACAACTTGGCAGCCAACTGCCGTCAGATCTCGAGAAGTACGGTGAACGGACCGTCGTTGGTCAACGACACCCGCATCTGCGCCCCGAACCGGCCCGTCGCCACCGTCGCGCCCAGCGTGCGCAGCTGGGCGACCACCTCGTCCACCAGCGGCTCGGCCACCTCGCCGGGTGCGGCCGCGTTCCAGGTGGGGCGGCGGCCCTTGCGGGCGTCGCCGTAGAGGGTGAACTGGCTGATGACGAGCAGCGGGGCGTCGATGTCGCTGCAGGACTTCTCGTCCTGGAGCATCCGGATCGACCAGAGCTTGCGGGCCAGTTGGGCCGCCTTCTCCTTGGTGTCCTCATGGGTGACCCCGACGAGGACGCACAGTCCCTCGCCCTCGATCGCGCCCACCGTCTCGCCGCCCACGACGACGCTCGCGCCGTCCACCCTCTGCACCACCGCTCGCATGCGGACCATCATGCCGGGTGGCCCGTGCACCGTCACCAGGGGCCCATTATTGATCCTTAACCCCCCATCTGGGGCTGTTCGGGGGCACTCGGTCACATAGCGGCCACTTGGGGTGGCACGATGCTTTCACACGCCGGTCGAGGGGACGGTCAGCAAGATGAGCACACCGAGTACCAGCGGGCGGCTGGAGACACATCGGCCGCCCGCACAGCGCGGCGACAGCCCGCCCGGGCCGTCGCTGCCGGCGGAGCCGCCCGAGCACGACCTGGCCCGGCTGAGCCTGCCCGAACTGCGGGCACTGCGCCGCGACGCCCAGCGCGACGAGGCGGACCTCAGCTATGTGCGGCGGCTGCTGCAGGGCCGGATCGACATCCTGCGCGCGGAACTGGCCCGGCGCGGCCGGGCGTCCGTGCCGGCGCCCGCGGACGCCTCCGTGGTGCAGCGGCTGCCGGAGATCCTCACCGACGCCCCGGCCCGCCAGCGCTCCTCGGCCCGCCATGTCACGCTGGGTACCCCGCACAACGAGGAGTACCGGCGGCTGGCCGCGGAGATGCTCGCGGAGGTCGAGCTGTCGGATCTCCAGGCCAGGACCGACCTCGAACTGACCACCGCGATGGGTCGCCTGGTCCGCTACGAGCAGGAGGTCTCCGGGCGCCGCCAGCGGCTGCAGGGCACCACCGACGAGTGCAGCGGGGAGATCGCGCGCCGCTACCGGGTGGGCGAGGCACAGGTGGACGACCTGCTGACCTGACCTGACCTGACCCGACCTGACCGGCCGGGACGCCGACGTGCGGGCCTCGGCGTCTCTGCTGCGCCGGCCCACGAGCACGTGTCGCGCCGGCCCAGGAGTACGTGCTGCGCAGGCCCAGGGATACGTGCTGCGCAGACCCGGGAGTACGTGCTGCGCAGGCCGGGGCGTCCCTGTTGCGCAGCCCGAGGTGCCTTTGGCGCCCGGGAAATCCTCCGTTTCCGTCAACTGCCATGACGGGCGCCGCGGTTGGTTCGAGTTGGTCACCATCTGTGGAACAACTGCCGTGAGTTGGCGCAAAGTTGTACTGTGCCGGTGTGGAGTCGCAAGGCGCCGGTGGCACCATGCGGCAGCGGCCGCTTCGGCCGCCCCTCCGGGCGGCGGACGAGCTGCGGGCCCGGACCGGGTCCGGTGCGCGCAGCCGCCCTTCACCCCGCCGGTCGAGCTCCGCCTGTTCGACGGGACGCGGGCGCTCTCCCGGACCTGGTCCCGGCGCACCGGGATCCCGCTGACGGAGGAGCTCATGCACATCAACGGCAGCGGGAGGCTCACGCCCCGGGAGATCGCCGAAGCGCTTCGGGAACGGATCCGGGCCGGAGAGCTCAGAGCCGGAGACCGCCTCCCCACCCAGGCCGAGCTGGCCGAGGAGTTCGGGGTGGAGCGCGGTGCCGTACGCCAGGCCCTCAGGGAACTCGCGGACGCCGGTCTGCTCAGCAACATCACCAAGGGCAGTCCGCCGCGCATCGCCGAGCCGGCGCCCGCCGGCGACGAACCCCAGCCGACGATGGTGGCCCTGGCGCCCCGGCTGGCGCAGGCGTTCTCGGCCCCCACGGTGCGCGTGGACGCGGCCTGCCTGACCGCGGAGACCCTGATGCTGGCGCTGACCGAGCCGTTGCGCCTCATCCATCTGGGCCGCATCCGCCCTCAGTCGGTGGACGTGCGCATCCTGTTGCCGTCGAGGGACATCGGCCTCGCCTTCCCGGTCGCGGTGGAAGGCCGGGGCGGGGACGATCCGGTCCACGAGCGCTGGCTCGGCCAGCGCAACGCCCAGGGGCAGGTCCTGCGGCACAACCTCATGACCCTGCGCTCCAGCCACGGCATCGACGTGCGGGTGGCTTTCCGTGCGCTGCCGTTCACCCCGCCGGTGAAGCTGTACCTGCTCAACGGCACGGAGGCGCTGCTCGCCTACTACATGCTCACGCGCCGCGAGGAGCAGACGGACAGCGGGCCGCTGGAGATGTACGACGTCCTGGGCACCGCATCCCTCCTGTTCTGCTTCGACGGCCGGGCCGGCCAGCGGGATGCTGCGTTCGTGGAACAGTCCCAGATGTGGTTCGACGCCCTCTGGGAAACCATCTCCTCGGACCTGACACTCTCCTAGTGACCTCTGAGCTGACCGAACTGATCGCACCGGCCCGTGTCGTCGTCTGGGACTTCGACGGGCCGATCTGCCGCCTGTTCGCCAGGCGCGAGGCGGAACGGGTGGCCGCCGACCTGGTGGACCGGCTGGAGCGGCGGGGCCTGCGTGATCTGCTCACCGGCATCGACCGGGACACGCCCGACCCGCAGGCGGTGCTGCGCGCCGTGGACCGCGGCGGTCCCGACGGGGATCTCGTCGCGGAACTGGAGGAGCGGCTCACCCGGGAGGAGCTGCGGGCCGTGTCCTCGGCGATGCCGACCGCCTTCGCCGACCCGCTGATCCGCACCTGGACGGCCCTCGGTGCCCGTATGGCCGTCGTCGCAGGCAACGCGCCGCAGGCGGTCACCGCCTATCTGGCCGGCCGGGGCCTCACCGAGTGCTTCGCTCCCCGCGTCTACGGCCGGGACGGGCTCGGGCGCGGTGCGGAGCCGGACCGGCACGGCCTGATGCGCGTCCTGGGCGCGACGGGAGCCGCGCCGGACGCCGTCCTGGCCCTCGGCGACTCCCCGCTCGGCCTCGCCGCGGCGCGCGCGGCCGGTGTGCCGTTCCTGGGCCATGCGCAGGGCGAGGCCGGGGAGCAGCGGCTGCGGGCGGCGGGTGCCCCCGTGGTCGTACGGTCGCTGGAAGCGGTCCTTTCCGTGCTCAGAACGCCTGTCCGCCCCAACTAGGCTGTCCCGGACGGCGGTTCACATGTGCCGGGGGACGGGAGTCGCTCCCGCCCGGCCGTATCGCCCTCACCCGTGCGGCTGGACACGTGTGTCGGGCCTTGCCCACGGACCGGCGGCCGTTGAGGCTGGGCGGGGTACCCGTGGCCCGGGCGTACGGAGTGCGGGGGCGAGCTGAGGAGCGGATGGGACGGCATGGGTGGTGAGCACCGGGACGTCGAGAACGCCTGGGAGCTGCTGACGGACGCGGGCTGCGTCCTGTTCGACTTCGACGGGCCCGTCTGCCGGCTGTACCCGCGCGGCGCGGCCGTGGAGTGGACCGACAAGGACCCGTATCTGGTGCTTCGGGAGGTCCACCGCGCGCGGCAGGGGCGGGACCTCGGTGATCTGGTCGAGGACATGGACGCGAAGCTGACGGAGTTCGAGCTGGCCGCCGTCCCGTCCGCGCTGCCCACCCCCGGCGCGGACCGGCTGATCGGATGGCTGCACGGACGCGGGTCCCGGCTGGCCGTGGTCACGAACAACGACGCCCGCGCGGCGGACCGCTACCTCCGGGACCACGGTCTGCGGCCCTACTTCGAGGCGATCCACGGGCGCAGCCCCGATCCCGGCCTGATGAAACCGCATCCCGATGTCCTCCACCGTGCCCTGCGGGGTCTCGGGCTGCCTCCGGACGAGGCGGTGATGATCGGGGACACCCCCGCCGACTTCGACGCCGCCGAACGGGCCGGGGTCCGCTTCATCGGCTACGGCCGCAACACCGAGAAGCGGCTGCGGCTGCGCGACGCCGGGGCGAAGGTCGTTCTGTCCTCGTATCCTCCGCTGCTGGAGCTCGCCCGGCACACCGGACCGGGCGGGGGCGGCGCCTCCCCTTCCTGACCGGACCGTCACCGGGCACCATGAGGTGACCGCGCCAAGGCGCTTGCCAAGAGGGGGATTTGGCGGCGGAAGCCAAAAGGGGGATTTGGTGGCGGACACCACGCTGAGAAGCAGACTGTCGGCCCGCTGGGAGCGGGCCGAGGGCGTACTGACGAGGATCGTGCTGCTGGCCGTCTTCGTCGTCGGCCTGATCGCGCAGTTCGTCAAACCGGTGGGCGACGCCCTGCAGGGCAAGGTGTACATCAGCGCGGCCCTGCTGAGCCTGGTGGGCTATGTGCTCTACAGCGAGGTGCAGCGGCTGAACTCGGCGACGGAGAGCCAGCGGGTGTCCACGGAGGGCCTGCGCGACGCCCTGGCCGACCTGGTGGCCCAGCAGTCGGCGGCCGGTGCCCAGATCGACTCGGAGCACATCACCGAGGAGCTCCGGCGCGCGCTGTGGAGCGGGAACGACATCAAGCTGGCCACCATGGCGTTCACGGGGGAGAACTTCGCCCTGCCGCTGAAGCGGTTGCTGGGGGCGCTTCCCCCGCGTGCGGACCGCAAGGTCTCCCTCCGGGTCCTGGTCCCCGACCTCAGCCGGCCGATCGCCTATCCCGGACGGGTGCGGCCGGACGGGACGGTCTACGACGCCCCCGCTTTCCGTGCCTTCCTGGTGGGACGCATCTCCGAGTACAAGGCGGACCTGGAGGGGATGATCGAGCGGATGAACAACCGGAACCAGGGCACCCTGACGGTCGAGTACAAGGTGCTGCACATGGCGCCGACGCGGAAGGTGTACCTCCTCAACGAGGACCAGGTGATCGAGGGGGAGTACGACAAGTTCGAGCTGCGGCCGGACGTGTACAGCACGGACGGGAGCACGGACCTGCTGCTCGACATCATCGGGCACGAGGCGCCGCTGAGCCGCTGGCACCGGGACGCGGGACCGCAGGCACGGGAGAAGATCCGCCACTACCGGGGCCTCTACGAGCACGACTGGAACCGCGCCGTCCGCCTGGAGGAGGCCTGGTCGGCCGGTCCCGTCCCCGCCCCCCGGCGCCAGGACTGACCCCGGGGCCGGGCCCCGGCACTGCGTAGGCTCCCCCCATGGAAGAGATGGGCCTGCGCGAGCGCAAGAAGCAGCGGATGTACCAGGACGTGTCGGACACCGCCGTACGGCTGTTCCTGGAGCGCGGCTTCGACGCCGTGTCGGTCGCGGAGGTCGCCGCCGCGGCCGGGATCTCCAAGCCGACCCTCTTCCGGTACTTCCCGGCCAAGGAGGACCTGGTCCTGTACCGGTTCGCGGACCACGAGACGGAGGCCGCGCGGGTGGCCGCCGGGGCCGCCGAGCCGCTGGACGCGCTGCGCCGGCACTTCCTGGAGGGGCTGGAGCGGTGCGATCCGGTCACCGGGCTGAACGACCATCCGCAGGTGCTCGCCTTCCACACCCTGCTGTACGGCACGCCCGCCCTGGTGGCGCGGCTGTACGGGTATGTGGAGCGGTCGGAGGAGGCGCTCGCCGAGGCCCTCGGCGGCGGCCTGGACGCGCGGCTGGCCGCGGGCCAGATCATCGCCGTCCAGCGGATCCTCGCGCAGGAGAACTGGCGGCGGATCGCGGCCGGCGAGGCGGTGGCCCGGGTGCGGGCGGACGCGGTGCCGGCGGCGGAGCGGGCCTTCCGGCGGCTGGCTGCGGGGCTGTCGTACCTCAGCGATCCGATAGGTGAGACCAAGTAACATATTTAACCCAGTTACATTTTCTGGGTACGGTGGGGCCATGACGTCACCCCACCCCGCTCCCGAGGACATGGAAGCCGCCCTCCACGGCGAACGCGCCTACCACGACACCTGCGCCACCGCCTTCGCCGCCATGGTCGACGGCGCCGCCGATCAGGTCGTCGCCGGCGAGGACGTCTCCGCCTCCGGTGCCGACGCCGAGGTCCTCGGCTACCAGCTGCGCAGCCGGGCCAAGGCGCTGCGGGAACTGCCCGAGGGCCCGCTGTTCTTCGGGCGGCTGGACTTCGCCGGCACCGCCCCCGAGCACGGCGGACAGAGCTACCACGTCGGCCGGCTGCGGATCACCGAGGACCCGGCCGCCCCGCCCCTGGTCGTGGACTGGCGGGCGCCCGTCTCCCGCGCCTTCTACCAGGCCAGTGCGCGTGAGCCGCAGGGCGTCGAGGTCCGGCGCCGGTTCGGCTGGGCGCCGGGCGGCCGGGGCGGCTCCGCCGACCTCACCGGGCTGGAGGACGAGCGCCTGGGCCGGGGCGAGTCCCAGGTCAGCGACATCGTCACGCGGGAGATCGAGCGGCCCCGGGTCGGGCCGATGCGGGACATCGCCGCCACCATCCAGCCCGAGCAGGACGACCTCGTACGCGCCGGCCTCACCGCCTCCGTGTGCGTCCAGGGCGCCCCGGGCACCGGCAAGACCGCCGTCGGCCTGCACCGCGCCGCCTACCTGCTCTACACCCACCCCAAGCGGATCCAGCGCTCCGGCCTGCTGATCCTCGGCCCCAACCGCACCTTCCTCGCCTACATCGCCGAGGTGCTGCCCTCCCTCGGCGAGACCGGGGTCCGCCAGGCCACCCTCCTGGACGAGATCGCCCGCCACCCGGTCACCGGCACCGACCCCGTCCCCACGGCCACCGTCAAGCACGACGCCCGCATGGCCGAGGTGCTGCGCCGGGCACTGTACGCGCGCGTGTCCGCCGCGGACGCGGCCGAGCTGGCCGTACCCGACGGCTCCTACCGGTGGCGGCTGTCCGCCGGGGCGCTGGCCGGCATCGTCGAGGAGGTTCGCGCCGAGCAGCCGCCGTACGCCGTCGGGCGCGAGCGGGTGCGCTCCCGGATCGTGCGACGGCTGCTGGAGCGGGTCGAACGGCGGTCCGGGCCGCCGCCGAACGCCTGGGTGCGCCGGATCGAACGGGCACGGGCACTGACCGCATGGCTGGACGCCGTGTGGCCGAAGGCCCGGCCCGAGGAGGTCCTCACCGAACTGCTCGGCGACAGCGAGGCGCTGGCGCGGGCCGCCGACGGGCTGCTGGACCCGGGCGAGCAGGCGGCGCTGCTGTGGCCGCGCCCGCCGCGGTCGTACAAGTCCGCCCGCTGGTCGGCCGCCGATCTCGTCCTCCTGGACGAGCTGTCGGGGCTGGTCGAGCACCCCGAGGGGTACGGCCACATCGTCGTGGACGAGGCCCAGGACCTCTCGCCCATGGAGTGCCGGGCGATCGCCCGCCGGGCCGTCTTCGGCTCGCTGACCGTGCTCGGCGACCTCGCCCAGGGCACCACGCCGTGGGCGGCCCGGGACTGGGACGTCCAGCTGCGCCACCTGGGCAAGCCGGGCGCGGCCGTGGTGCCGCTGACCATCGGGTTCCGGGTGCCCGCCGCGGTGGTCGGGCTGGCCAACCGCCTGCTGGCACGGCTGGACGTGGCCGTGCCCGCCGCCCGGTCGCTGCGCTCGGACGGCGAGCTGAGCATCCGGCCGACAAACGACGTGCCCGGCACGACCGTGGCGGCCGTACGGGAGGCGCTCGCCCGCGAGGGATCGGTCGGGGTGGTCGCCGCCGATGCGGACCTGGCCCGGGTACGGGACGCGCTCACCGCGGCCGGCATCCGGACGGCCGGACCCGAGGACCTGGGTGCCCGGGTCGCCGTGGTGCCCGCGAGCCTGGTCAAGGGCCTGGAGTACGACCACGTCGTCGCCGTCGAACCGGCCGCCGTCACCGAGGCGGAGGAGCGGGGCGGGCACCGGCTGTACGTGGTACTGACCCGCGCGGTGTCCCGCCTGGACGTCGTGCACGAACGGCCACTGCCGTTCTGAGCGCGGCGAGGAGCACTGCCGTTCTGAGCGCGGCGAGGAGCACTGCCGTTCTGAGCGCGGCGAGGAGCACTGCCGTTCTGAGCGCGGCGAGGAGGGGGAGAAGGCGCACCGTGCCATGACCGACGCGGCCTGCGAGCCTCGCTCTGTGAGCCTTGGGCTGGGGGCTGGGGGCTGGGAGCCTCGGTCCGCAGTCTGTGGTCTGTGGTCTGCGATCCGCGAGCCTCGCCGAGCGGGGCTTCAAGGGCTGATCATGGAGGGTGATGCTGCTCTTCCTCGACGTCGACGGCCCGATCATCCCGTTCGGGGCGGCGGACCGCGCCTACCCGGTCTACGACCACGGCTGCGGCCTGCCGCCGGGCTCCGACGCGCATCCGCTGCTGGAGCGTGTCGACCCGGCGCTCGGGCCGCGGCTCGCGGAGCTGGGCTGCGAGCTGGTGTGGGCCACGACCTGGATGGACGACGCCAACTCGGTCCTGGCGCCCTGGCTCGGCCTGCCTCCGCTGCCGGTCGTCGAGTGGCCGGACGAGGACGAGCCGCCGGACCTGCTGCACTGGAAGACCCGGCCGCTGGTCGCCTGGGCGGCCGGCCGCCCCTTCGTCTGGATCGACGACGAACTGACCGAGGCCGACCGCGCCTGGGTCGCCGTCCACCACCCAGGACCGGCCCTCCTCCACCGGGTCGACCACCGCTACGGTCTGATGGAGGCCGACTTCGGCTCGATACGCGAGTGGCTCGGGGCGCTCGGCCGGCCGGGCCTGGCCTAGGGAAGCTCCGGGGCCTGCCCGATCACCACCACGGGGCTCGCTCTCCGGAACTCCGGGTCGGCCTTCGGGCAGCGCCGCAGGAAGGCGACGATGACCTGGACATGAACTGCCGTACGGCCGTTCCGCCCGTGGTCACGCGCACGGAGCCGGTGTTGAGGCCGCCGGCCCGGTGCACGGCCGCGAAGACGCCGTAGGTCGCCCGAAGTCATGGCCCCAAGCGGCAGCTTGGGGTTCTCGAGAAATCCTCGGGATTGACCGGGGTTGCTGCTGCTCGCGATGATCGGCACAGGGCCCTGGGCCGCAACCCGTCCGGCACTTTCGCGGGATCCGGACGCCGGACGGAGGCACGGACGGGCGCCGATCCGGGCAACGGAAAGGATTCCGCCTCGTGTCCGCTTCCCCTCCCGCTGCCGATCGGGCCGTCGCACTCCTGCGCGAACTCGGTGCCGTGGACATCACTCATCCGGGCGGCACTCTTCTCGTGCACCTTCAGCGTGTCCAAGAACAACTCGCCGCATGGGGCGCCCGCCCTGCCCTCCGGCTTGCGGGCCTGAGCCACGCGTTCTACGGCACGGACGGCTTCCCCACGGTCCTGCTGCCCCTGGACCGCCGCACCGAACTCGCCGCGGTGATCGGCGCGGAGGCCGAGGCGATCGTGTACCTCTACGCGTCCTGCGACCGGAAGGCGACCTATCCGAAGCTCGCGGATGCCGATGCGGCCTTCCGCGATCGGTTCACCGGATGCGACCGCGTTCCCGAGCCGCAACTGCGCCAGGACTTCGTCGAACTGACCGCCGCCAACGAACTCGATCTCGCCCGCGTCGACCGGTCCTTCCGGGAGAAATGGGGAGCCGAACTCCTCGCCCTGTTCACCCGCTTCCGCCCGCTGCTGAGTGAACCGGCCTGGTCTGCCTGCCGCGCCGTACTCGCCCCGGAACCACGTCCACAGGGCTGAGCAGACGCAGGAGAGCCGACCTCTCACGGGGACCGTGTCGCCGGCGGTTCCCCCTCGAAGACCGCGAGATCTCAGGTCAGACTCCTCCGGCTCCGGCTCCGGCTCCGGCTCCGGCTCCGGCTCCGGCTCCAGCCCCCGCTCCAGCCCCCGCTCCAGCCCCCGCTCCAGCGCCAGCCTCAGCCTCAGCCCCAGCCCCCGCTCCAGCGCCAGCCCCCGCTCCAGCGACATCGGAGCCGCCGGCCCGAGACGGGACAGCGGGCCTTGTGGCGAGTGGGTGAATCATGGGTGTGGGGTGGCTCGCTTTTGCAAGCAGGTGCTTGCAATTGTTAGCACGGGTGGGGCAAGGTGGGGGGCATGGCATCGCTCAACGTCGGCAATCTCGGTGAGTACCTGCGCGAGCAGCGGCGCAACGCCCAGCTCTCGTTGCGGCAGCTCGCCGACGCCGCCGGGGTGTCCAATCCGTACCTGAGCCAGATCGAGCGCGGGCTGCGCAAGCCCAGCGCGGAGGTGCTCCAGCAGGTCGCCAAGGCGCTGCGCATCTCCGCCGAGACGCTGTACGTCCGCGCCGGCATCCTCGACGCCGAGCGGGACCGGGACGAGGTGGAGACCAGAGCGGTCATCCTCGCCGATCCCACGCTCAACGAGCGGCAGAAGCAGGTGCTGCTCCAGATCTACGAGTCCTTCCGCAAGGAGAACGGATTCGGGGTCGGCGACACGGCCGAGGACCTCGGCGAGCAGGCTGCGGAGGAACGGCCCGGCGACACCGATGTCCCGAGCGACACCGCCGTACGCGGCACCCGCACGGCCGGCGGCAGTGATGCCGGTCCGCGGCGGACGGCCGGATAGGCAGGCCCTCGACAAGTCAGCCTCCGGCCGCCGACACCGCGGACCACACCAACCTCAGCCGAACGCGAATCCGGGAGGACCATCACCATGGCCATCACCGACGACCTGCGCAAGACCTTCAGCGACCCGACTCCGTTCTACTTCGCCGCCGGTACCGCCGACCTGGCTCTTCAGCAGGCCAAGAAGGTGCCCGCCCTGGTCGAGCAGCTGCGCGCCGAGGCCCCGGCCCGCATCGAGGCCGTGCGCAACACCGACCCGAAGGCCGTGCAGGAGAAGGCCGCCGCCCGGGCCAAGGAGGCGCAGACCACCCTGCAGACCAAGGTCAACGAGTTCATCGGCACCCTGGACGTCGACCTGAAGAAGTTCGGCGAGAACGCCCAGGACCTGGCCCTGCGCGGGGTCGGCGTTGCCGCCGAGTACGCCGTCAAGGCCCGTGAGACCTACGAGAAGGTCGCCGAGCACGGCGAGCAGGCCGTGAAGACCTGGCGCGGCGAGGCCGCCGAGGAGATCGAGGACCTGGCGATCGCCGTCGAGGGCAAGCCCGAGGAGGGCGAGGTCGAGGAGGCCGAGGCCGAGGAGCCGAAGCCGGCCGGGGCCAAGGCCGAGGCCGCGGAGAAGAAGCCCGCGGCGAAGAAGACCCCGGCCCCCCGCAAGGCCACCGGCGCCAAGAAGACGACCCCGCCGGCCAAGTGAGCATGACCGACCGGGCGGGATCGGGCCGGGCACCTTTGGGGTGCCCGGCCCGTTCTATGGGTACGGTGGCGGCGTACGGACCGGGAGAGAGCGGGCGGTGGGCAGCATGCTGATGTTGGGCTTCGCGGGGTTCATGGGGATCTTGAAGATCGTCATGATGGCCCTCGCCGCGTTCGGGCTCTTCGACGCCGCGTTCCGGCGCGAGGACGCCTTCCGCGCGGCCGACAAGCAGAACAAGGTCTTCTGGCTGATCATCCTCGGCATCGCGCTGGTGGTCAGCTATCTGTTCTCGCTCCTGTCCATCCTGCCGATCGCCGGCGTGGTCGCGAGCATCGTCTACATCGTGGACGTACGCCCCGCGGTCAAGCAGGTCTCCGGCGGCGGCAGCGGCTGGGGCCGCCGCGGCGGCGGGAGCAGCAGCGACGGTCCGTACGGGCCGTACAACGGCGGCCGCTGACCCGCACCCGGCGCCCGGGACCGCCCCCGTCGTGCGGTCCGGGGCCACCTATGCCGTGCGGTCCGGCCCGGGGCCGCCCACGTAGGCCGTGCGGTCCGGCCCGGGGCCGCCCACGTAGGCCGTGCGGTCCGGCCCGGGGCCGCCGATGCCGTGGGGCCACCGACGTTGTGGGGCCGCCCACGCCGTGGGGCCGCCTACGCCGTGCGGTCCAGCAGGACCACGGCCACGTCGTCCGTCAGCTCGCCGCCGTTGAGGTCACGGACCTCGCTCACCGCGGCCCGCAGCAGATTCTCGCCGCGCAGGCCCTCGGCCAGCTGGCGCCGGACCAGGTCCACCATCCCGTCCTGGCCGAGGCGCTCCCCGCTCGTGCCGACCCGGCCCTCGATCAGGCCGTCGGTGTAGAGCATCAGGCTCCACTCGGCACCCAGCTCCACCTGCATCCGCGGCCAGCGGGCACCGGGGAGCAGGCCGAGGGCGGGGCCGTTGTTGTCGTACGGCAGCAGCTGCGGCGCCCGCCCGGGGCGGGCGAGCAGCGGGGACGGATGGCCGGCCAGGCACAGGCCCGCCCGGCGGCTGTCCGGGGCGATGTCCACCGTGCACAGCGTCGCGAAGATCTCCTCGTCCGCGCGCTCGTGCTCCAGCACTTCCTGGAGCGTGCTCAGCAGCTCGTCCCCGCACAGCCCGGCCAGCGTCAGCGCCCGCCAGGCGATGCGCAGCTCCACGCCGAGCGCGGCCTCGTCCGGGCCGTGGCCGCAGACGTCGCCGATCATGGCGTGCACGGTGCCGTCGGGGGTGCGCACGGCGTCGTAGAAGTCGCCGCCGAGCAGCGCCCGGGAGCGGCCGGGGCGGTAGCGGGCGGCGAAGCGCAGCGAGGAGCCCTCCAGCAGCGGCGTGGGCAGCAGCCCGCGCTCCAGCCGGCGGTTCTCCTGGGCGCGCAGCCGGCCCTCGGCCAGGCGTCGCTCGGCCGAGTCGGAGCGCTTGCGCTCCACCGCGTAGCGGATGGCCCGGCTGAGCAGGCGGCCGTCCAGTTCGTCCCGGAACAGGTAGTCCTGGGCGCCCACGCGCACGGCCTCGGCGCCGCGCTCGGCGTCGCCGGAGGCGGTCAGCGCGAGCACGGCGTGCCGGGGCGCGAGCTCCAGTACGTGCTTGAGCACGGCAAGCTCGTCGTCGTCCCCGGTGCCGCCGGGGGCCGCGAGCGCGAGGTCCAGCAGGATGCAGTGGACGTCGTCGGTGAGCAGCCGCTCGGCCTCGGTGAGGTTGCGGGCGGTGCGCACGCGGATCGGCTTGCCGGAGGAGTCCAGCAGTTCGGGCACGATCGGCGAGCCGGCCGGATCGTCCTCGATCAGCAGCAGGGTGAGAGCGGCGCTGTTCGCGCCGGTGGCCGTGGCGCCCCGGTGAACCTCGTCCTTGAGGGGGCCGCCGTGGACGGCGGCCTGCGCCTGACCGGTCTCCACGGCCGGGATCGCTCTCTGCCGCGGTACGGGTACGGGCATCGTGTTGGGTTCCTTCCCTCCCCCCGAGGGCATGGTGGGGGCGAGGGACCTCGACCCACCGACGGGTGACCATAGCGGTAGAGGCCGCTCCGATGGAATGGTGTGAGCCGCGTCGCTCGGGCGCAGGCCCCCGTCATATGCCGCGATCCCTACCGCAGTTGGACAGGCCGCCACCGGCGCAGGGATGACGAAGCTCACGTACCGCCCCGTTCGGGCGGGGGATTGGGCGTGCGGTGGGTCACACGGCAGGGATTCGACGGCACGACGGCAAGGTCATGAAGGCGGGGTCATGACGGCAAGGTCGTGACGGCAGGGCCGTGACGGCGCGGTGCGACGGCGAGCGGTACGACGGCACATTGGGGCCGCGCCGTCGCCCGAACCGTGGGGGCCGTCACATGGCCTGGCTCACGCGTCCGGCCGTACGACCCCCAGGATCGGCATCGAGCCCGCGCCCGCGACCGTCACCGTCCGCCCGGGTCGCGGGGCGTGGATGATCGCGCCGTCGCCCACGTACATCGCGACGTGGGTGGCGTCGTCGAAGTAGATGATGAGGTCGCCGGGGCGCATGTCCTTGATGTCGACGTGCTTGAGCTGCTTCCACTGCTCCTGCGAGGTCCGCGGGATGGGGTGGCCGGCCGCCGCCCAGGCCTGGGAGGTCAGACCCGAGCAGTCGAAGGAGCCGGGCCCCTCGGCACCCCACACATACGGCTTGCCCAGCTGGGCCGTGGCGAACTCGACCGCCTTCCTGCCCTGCTCGGAGGCCTTGCCGCTGATGTCCTTGAGGACGCCGGTGCCCAGCCAGGCGGTCTGCGCCTTGTAGGCGGCCTCCTGCTCCAGCTTGGCGAGCCGCTCCTTCTCCTTCTTCTCCAGCCGGGATTGGAGCTGCTCGGCCTCGGAGATCTGCTGCTCGATCTTCTTCTTGGCCGCCGCCTTCGCCTTGCGGCCCGCCTCCAGCTTCCGCCACTCCGCCGAGGCGTCATCGGCGTAGCTCTGCAAGTCCTTCTGGGTGCGGGTCATTTCGGCGATCAGCTTGTTGGTCGCCCGCTGGCCGTTGAGCACCGTCCCGGCCCCGTCGATGAACTGCTCCGGGTCGTCGCTGAGCAGGAACTGGGCCGTGGGCGGCAACCCGCCGCTGCGGTACTGCGCCCGGGCCGACGCGCCCGCCAGGCCCTTGAGCCTGTCCAGCTTCTTCTGGCCCTCGACGATCTTCTTCGCCAGCTCGACGATCCGGGCGGACTGCTGCTTCGCCTGCTCCTCGGCCGCGTTGTAGGCGTCGGTGGCCGCTTCCGCGTCGTGGTACAGCTTGTCCAGCTTGTCCCGGACCTTCTGAAGGTCCTTGCTGGGCGGGGGAGTCGGGGAGGCGCCGGGCGTCGCGCTCGTACTCGGCGTGGGCTTCGGGGCGGCGAACGCCGTGCCGGGCGCGGCCAGCACGGTCACCGCGCAGACCACGGTCACGGCAGCCGTGAGCAGGCCGCGCTTGCCCGTACCCATATGAGCCCCCCACCTGATTTACCGTCAGTAACTTACGGTCGCCTGAGGGATCGTGCCACGGACGGGCGCAAAGCGACAGAGGTCGTCGGAAGTCGGATTTTCGCCCCGCCCCCCTGAGCCGGGCCCCCCGCCACCCGCCCCGCTTCCCCGTACTTCCCCCTGCTCCCGCCGCCTACGACGATCACCTCGCCGATGTGACGTACGACGCCCGCAGACCGTTCCCTGCCGGGAGCGACGCGCGCAGACCGCGTCCCCGGCGCGTCCCTCGTCGCATTCCCGGTCGTCCCCGGTCGCTCAGCCGGCGCCGGGCGCCAACGCCCCCCATGTCACGGTCACTTCGCCCTGCCGCCAGCGCGCCGGCGTGTCCGTCACCGGCCAGTCGGCGCTCAGGTCCCGGACCGCGCGGATCCAGCGCTGGCGGGCGCCGTAGGAGGCGTAGGGCGCGGCGGCGGCCCAGGCGCGGTCGAAGTCGCGCAGGAAGGCGTGCACCGGCTCGCCGGGAACGTTGCGGTGGATCAGCGCCTTCGGCAGCCGTTCGGCGAGGTCCGAGGGGCGTTCCAGGGAGCCCAGCCGGGTCGCGAAGGTCACCGTCCGCGGCCCCTTTGGACCGAGCGCCACCCATACGTGCCGCCGCCCGATCTCGTCGCACGTCCCCTCGACCAGCAACCCCCCGCGCGAGCCGCCCGCCGCCGGGGCGAGCCGCGCGCACAGCCGCTGCCACACGGCGGCGACCTCGTCCTCGTCGTACTGCCGCAGCACATTGGCGGCCCGGACCAGCAGGGGGCGCCCGGCGACGGGGATCTCGAAGCCGCCGTGCCGGAAGTCCAGGCCCTCCCGCCCGTAGGGCCGCGCCGCCGCGACCCGCTCCGGTTCGATCTCGACCCCGACCACCCGTGTGCGCGGGGCGACGGTGCGCAGCCGGCCGAGCAGTTCGACGGCGGTCCAGGGCGCGGCCCCG
Source organism: Streptomyces sp. NPDC107581 (assembly GCF_055657175.1). Lineage (NCBI taxonomy): Bacteria > Bacillati > Actinomycetota > Actinomycetes > Kitasatosporales > Streptomycetaceae > Streptomyces > Streptomyces sp. NPDC107581. Next base: position 285,858 of record NZ_JBVKBH010000009.1, on the reverse strand, counting down.
TACCCGAGGTCGACCGCCACCGGATTCTCGGCACGCCGCAGCTCGGCGCCGTGCACGGCCGCGATCCAGCGGTCCATGCGCCGCAGCCGGTTGGGGTTGGTCGTCCCGCGCGTCACCGTTCCCACGACGGGGGTCGCCCCGGTCGGGCGAAGCCGTGGGTGAGGGAGGGGCGTCGCGCGGGCTGTCATACCTATGAGGGTATGCGTCGGCCTGGGTGACTCGGCCCGGGTGACAGGGCGTGGGCGGTCAGGTGCGGGTGCCGGGTGTGGGCGGCTCGCCGCAGGCGTGTCAGCGCGTGCCGTGTGCCGCCCTGCGGCGCAGCGCGAGGACGATGCCGCCTCCCGCCACGACCAGCGCGGCCGCGCCGCCCGCGAGCACCGTGGTGCCGTCGCCCGCGCCGGTTTCGGCGAGGTGGGTGCCGCCGCCCGCGGGCGACGGGGCGCTGCTCGCCGCCGGTGCGGGGGCGGCGCTGCTGCTCTCGGCGGGGGTCGGGGTGGAGGAGGAGCCGGAGGAGGGCTTCGACGGCGTCGAGGGCGCGCCGGACGCCGGGACGGAAGCGGACGCCGACGCGGAAGCCGAGGCGGAGTCCTCGCAGGTCACGTCCGGCACGACCACCTTCGGCTCGATGTCGTCGTCGACCCGGTCGCCCGCCTTGACGTGGACGCGGAACGTCTCGCCGGCGTACCACTCCAGGGCTTTGAGGTCGACGCCGGCGCCCTCGGCGGTCGGGTGGTCGACGGTCTCGGTGTCGACCAGACGCTCGCCGCGGTCCCCGGTCAGCTCCAGGTACAGGCTGACGGTGGCCGGGGTGCCGGTCGGGTCCTTGTCGGTGACGCGGATGACGCCGTGGTCCTTGCCGTCGCAGACGGGTTCCGCGGAGAAGTCACCGATGCTGCAGGCGAGCGCGGTGTGTGCGGCGGCGACGGAGAGCGCGGCCGCGGCGGCGGAGGTGCCTATGACGCGGGCCGCCCTGGCGGCGCGGGGGGAGAGGGACACGCTTGTCCTTACAGTCGATGGGCCCGGGGCCCGTCACGTCTACAAGCCCGTGACGGCGCTGTCAAAGGTTGTGTCGCGGCAGGTCAAGAGCCGATGAAGGAGTGGTTGGCGATCGATGTACCGCCGGTCAAGGAATGGTCATGAACATGCAGCCCGGCTTCCCACGGGCCGCCGGACCAGCCGCCCGCCGGACCGGGCCGGCAGGCCGAACCTGACGAGTGGGCCTGAAGGGCGGGCCTGAGCGGCGGGCCTGACGAGTGGGCCTGAAGGGCGGGCCTCAGCGGCGGGCCTGAAGGGCGGGTCGGAAGACCGGACCGGCGGGCCGGGTCGGCCGTCCGACGGGCCACGCAGCAACCCATCGAACGGTTGAGCGATCAAAGGTCATGATTGGGTAAAGCCGCTTGATCGGGAAATGGTGAGCACCCGCCGGCTGTTGCACCCCTTCGGAGGGCGCGGACGGTCCTCCGGCAGGCATGCCCGCAGCAAGGAGGAACGCCACGTGAGCCAGTACGTCAGCAGGCTCGGGCGACGCTCTCCGGTGGCGCCGCCGCGGCTCAGGCTGCACCGCAGGCCCCGCCGCGTCGCCATGCTCTCCGTACACACCTCACCGCTCCACCAGCCCGGCACCGGTGACGCCGGCGGCATGAACGTCTACATCGTGGAGCTGGCCCAGCGTCTGGCCGCGATCAACATCGAGGTCGAGATCTTCACCCGGGCTACGGAGGGCGGCCTGCCGCCCACGGTCCAGCTCGCCCCCGGTGTCCTCGTCCGGCACGTCGACGCGGGCCCCTACGAAGGCCTCGCCAAGGAGGACCTCCCGGCCCAGCTGTGCGCCTTCACGCACGGCGTGATGCAGGCCTGGGCCGGTCACCGCCCCGGCTACTACGACCTCGTGCACTCCCACTACTGGCTCTCCGGCCATGTCGGCTGGCTCGCCGCCCAGCGCTGGGGCGTTCCCCTGGTGCACGCCATGCACACCATGGCCAAGGTCAAGAACGCCAGCCTGGCCGACGGCGACACCCCCGAGCCCGCCGCCCGCGTCATCGGCGAGACCCAGATCGTCGCCGCCGCCGACCGGCTCATCGCCAACACCGTCGAAGAGGCCGACGAGCTCGTACGGCACTACACGGCCGACCGCGCCAAGGTCGCCGTCGTCCACCCCGGTGTGAACCTCGACCGCTTCCGTCCCGCCGACGGCCGCGCCGCCGCCCGCGCCCGCCTCGGCCTCCCGCAGGACGCACTGATCCCGCTCTTCGCCGGCCGTATACAGCCGCTCAAGGCCCCGGACGTGCTGCTCCGGGCGGTGGCCGTCCTGCTCGACGAGCGCCCGGAGCTGCGCTCGCGGATCGTCGTGCCCGTGGTCGGCGGCCCCAGCGGCAGCGGCCTCGCCAGGCCCGAGGGGCTGCAGAAGCTCGCCGCCCGGCTCGGCGTCGCCGACGTCGTGCGGTTCCGGCCGCCGGTCGGCCAGGAGCAGCTCGCCGACTGGTTCCGGGCCGCGTCGGTCCTCGTCATGCCCTCCTACAGCGAGTCCTTCGGTCTGGTCGCCGTGGAGGCGCAGGCGGCCGGGACGCCGGTGGTCGCCGCGGCGGTCGGCGGCCTCCCGGTGGCCGTGCGCGACGGCGTCACCGGCTTCCTCGTGGAGGGCCACAACCCGGCCGACTACGCGCGCGAGCTGCGCCGTTTCGCCGACGAGCCGTCCCTGCCGGCGAGCATGGGCGCGGCCGCGGCCCGGCATGCCCGGTCCTTCGGCTGGGACACCGCGGCGGCCGCCACCGCCGATGTGTACACGGCCGCGACCCAGTCCCACCGCCGTCACGTACGCTCCCAGCATGGGTGATGTGGAGAAGGGCGCTCAGGTCGTCGAGGGCGCCCTCAAGGACGCCGAGCTGGAGTGGGAGAGCCCGGAGCCCGGGAGCTACGTCGTCAGACTCCCCGGCACCCGCAAGCTCTCCACGACCGTCAGCCTCCTCGTGGGCCGCCACACCCTCTCCCTCAACGCCTTCGTCATCCGCCACCCCGACGAGAACGAGGCGGGCGTCCACCGCTGGCTGCTGGAGCGCAACCTCAAGCTGTACGGGGTGAGTTACGCCGTGGACCGCCTCGGCGACATCTATGTCACCGCGCGCCTGTCCCTCGCCGCCGTCACCGCCGAGGAGATCGACCGCCTCCTCGGCCAGGTCCTGGAGGCGGCCGACGGTGCCTTCAACACCCTGCTGGAGCTGGGTTTCGCCTCGGCCATCCGCAAGGAGTACGCATGGCGGGTGTCCCGCGGCGAGCCGACGCGGAACCTGGACGCGTTCAAGCATCTGATCGAGCGCCCGGCCGACCGGCCCGACGACCGGCCGACGCGCTGACGTACCGGGTGCCGACAGACGCAGCGACGTACTGACCGTACGACAGCGACGTACTGACCGTACGACCCCTTCCCCCCGCCCCAGGGGCAGTGGCATGCTCACCGCCAACGCATTCCTGAACGCAGTTCACATGCATGAATGTGAAGAGGTGGCTGGACATGAACCACGGGCACGTCAGCAGACGGACACTTCTGGCCGGCGCCACCGCCGTGGCCCTGGGTGCGGCAACCGGCACGGCGGCAGCGGAGACGGGTGAAGTCCCCTGTGAAGTCCCCTCCCTCTGGCGGGAGTTCACCCGCACTCCGTTCACCCACCCGCAGATCCCCTACGTCGGCCGGGCGGGCCGGCGCGCCGGATCCCCGGGCTTCCCCCGCCCCCGCACCGTCGCCGACGTCACCGACTTCGGCGCCGTGCCCGACGGCACCACGGACTGCGCCCCCGCGATCAACCGTGCCATCGCCGCCGCCGGAAGGGCCGGCGGTGGCACGGTCACTATCCCGCCCGGCACCTTCCGCATCGACGGCCTGATCCGGATCGGCGACTCGAACGTCGTCCTGCGCGGCGCCGGCAGCGGCCGTACGACCCTGTACGCCACGAAGAACCTCACCGAACTGATCGGTGTCTACGGCTCCCGCTACGGCGGCGACAAGTCGTCCTGGTCCTGGGCCGGAGGCCTGATCTGGCTGGCGCCGAGGGCCCGTTGGGACTCCCTGGTGGCCGCGATCCGCGCCAGGTCCTGGCCCTTCGAGGGCTGGACCGGCAACGGGCGGGACGAGTGGACGACCCTCACGACCGTCGAGCCGGCCCTCCGGGGCTCATGGACGGTGACCGTGAGCGACGCGCGCGGGCTCGCGCCGGGCCGCCTGGTCCTCCTGCGCCTGGCCGACGACCCGGCGCACACCCTGCTGCAGCACATGGCGGGCGGCGGCCCCGGCCCCGCCGCCTACTACTGGGACGACAAGACCAAGCTGACCTCCTACGTCCCCTACGAGTGGCCCGTGCGCATCACCCGGGTGCACGGCCGCCGCGTCACCCTCGAACGCCCCCTCCCGCTCGACCTGCGCCCGGAGTGGGACCCCCGGCTGACCACGCACGTCCCCGAGCTGACGGGCTCGGGTGTGGAGGCCCTCACCCTGGAGGCGGTGGAGACCCCGCAGTCCCCGCACCTCCTGGACAAGGGCTACAACGGGGTCGTCCTCCAGTGCGCCTACGACTGCTGGGTGGACGACGTCACGGTCCGCCATGTCGACAACGGCTTCGGCCTGGTCGCCGCCTCCGCCTGCACCCTGCGCCGGACCCGGGTCGCCGGCCGCGGCTCGCACCACCCCTACTTCTGCCGCGAGGGCTCCCACGACAACCTGGTCGAGGACTTCACGATCGAACAGCGCACGGTGCCCGCGCCGCCCGACACCCAACTGCACGGCATCAACGTCGAGGGCCTGTCCTCCCACAACGTCTGGTCGCGCGGCGAGATGCAGATGGGCACCTTCGACTCGCACCGCGGCCTGCCCTTCGCCGACGTGCGCACCGACATCACGGTGAACAACAACGGCCGTCACGGCGGAGACGCCAGCGCGGGCCCCCTGTTCGGCGCCCGCTTCACCCACTGGAACATCAGGGTCACCAACGGCCGCGCGGGTCTGATGAAGCTCGACGGCCTGGCTCCCTGGTCGGCGACGGTGGGCCTGAACGAGGTCCGGGAGTTCGACCAGACCGATGTCCCCGACTTCACCGGCGATCTGCACGCCCGCCTGGAGCTGTACGGCACCACCGGCGTCGTACGCCCGCGCAACCTCTACGAGGCCCAGCGCGCGCTGCTCCGGTAGCGCCCCGGAGTCACCCCCACCAGCTTCTTGAAGTGCCGGGTGAGATGGGCCTGGTCGCAGAACCCGGTCGCCGCGGCCACCTCGCCCGGCGGCAGCCCGTCCAGCAGCAGCCGACGGGCCCGGCCGACCCGGCGGGAGGTCAGGTACTGGTGCGGTGCGATGCCGTAGGCGGCGCTGAACGCCCTTACCAGATGGGCGGGATGGGCGTGCAGCAGCCGGGCGGCGCCGGCGAGGGTGAGCCCCTCGGTGACGTGCTCGTCGAGCAGCTCGCGCAGGGAGCGGGCGAGGGCGGGGCCGGGGCGTCCGGCGTCGCCGGCCGTCCGGCGCCGCAGATGGTCCCGGAGCCGCTCCCCGACGAGGACCAGCCGGCTCTCCGCCTCCAGCTCGTCACCGGGCCGCCCGAGCGCCGCGTGCACCTGTGCGACCCGCAGCCGCAGCACCGGATCCCGGAGATCGGGCCCGTCGACGGCCGCACCGATCAGCTCGTCCCCGAGGTGGCTGCTGTCGAGGTACAGCACCCGCTTGCGGAAGCCGTGCGGGGTGGCGGGGGAGCCGTTGTGCGGAACGTGCGGCGGCAGCAGCGACACGGTGTCGTGCGGGGTTCCGTGTTCGTGCCGGTCCAGGTCGTACCGTACGGCCCCGTCGTCGACGATCAGCAGCGTCCAGGCGTCGTGGACGTGCATCGGGTAGGCGTACTCGGTGAAGTGGGCGTGGAAGACCTCCACGACACCCGGGACGCAGGGGCGCCAGGCGGAGACTTCGGGCTGAGCTGCGGCGGCCACGCAAAAAACGTACAAGACCCTGCCGTACGACGACCGGCAGTCTCACCCCATGAACACCGAACAGCGTCCCGATGCGGCCGCCGGCCGTGCTGCCGGCATGTCCGGCGAACCGATCCGCTTCGACACCAAGATCGCTGTACTGCTCCGTGCGGACCTGGAGTCCTGGCAGCGCCTGAACGTGACGGCGTTCCTGGTCAGCGGCCTGGGCAGCCAGGTCCCCGAGGTGATCGGGGACCTCTACGAGGACGCGGACGGCGTCGTCTGCCTCCCGATGTTCCGCCAGCCGGTGCTGATCTTCGAGGGGACGAAGGAAACCCTGAAGGCAGCGCACGCCCGGGCGCTCGCGCGGGCCCTGCCGCGTGCCGTCTTCACGGCCGACCTCTTCACGACGGGCAACGACCGCGACAACCGCGCGGCGGTGCGAGCGGTGGCGACGGCGGACCTGGATCTGGTCGGGCTGGCGGTCTACGGGCCGCGGAACGGGGTGGACAAGGTACTGAAGGGGGCGCGGATGCACCCGTGACTTCGACGCGGATGCACCCGTGACATCGGCGCGGATGCACCCGTGATCCGCCTACGGCTTGGACATCGGGCGGTCGGTCTGGGTGGCGTGCCGGGGCCGGCCCTTGGCCGAGATCTGGCCGACGAGTTCCCCGAAGCACACCAGAGCGGTGACCGGTGGAATTCCGAAGATCACCGGCGAGAGCTGAGCGTGTGACCAGTTACTGACGCACAACGCCACGGCCATCGCGGAGGCGGCCACCACAACGCACCAGGAACGGCGCGCACTCCGGCGCTGAACGGTGGCCCGCAGGACGGAGAGGGCCGCCACGAACCACGGCCCGTACACCGTCAGCGGCCAGCATTGCGCCAGTCTCATGGGCAGCACGGTCGAGGCGATACCGCGCAGTTGGCCGTAGGAATAGGAAACGGACCATCCCAGCATGCACACCGCGCACAGCGAGACCATCGCGATCAGGACCGTGATGTGCGTCGTGCGCCGGCCGCCGTCGAGCAGATGGGACTCCTGGCGGAGCCGCCGACGGCCGCTCCTGTGCCGGGACGGCACGGTCGGCGGGGTGGGCACGGTGGTCACGGGGGCCGTCGTGGACAGTATCTGGGCCAGCTCTTCGACCGGGTCCCAGTCGTTCGGCGCGATGTCCGGTTCGGGGACGCTCCAGATATTCTCGTAGAGACCGGTGTCGTCGTAAATCCTGTCCATCGATAATCCCTCTGGATCCTCCGTGCGCTCCGTCAGGAGGCTCCATACAGATCCGCCATGGCCCGCCGGTATTCAGTTTCCATTCTGTTGATTTTATTCAGGAAATCATGGAGCAGATCGGCGGACGACTTGAGCCCCGCATCGCCGTCCCAGTGAAGTGCGGTGGTCGGATGATCCTCTGTTGTATGCCAGTCCAATCGCGTCACGGTTCACCTAACGAAGGTGACCGGAGGCGGGGGTGTCGGGCATTCGGGGGAATATTCCATGCATACCGAATTTAAATGCTCGGTTCCGACGGCGCGGTGCGTACGGCGTGCCGAACGCGCTCACACCGCTGTGACCTCGTGCTTTATCGCCGTTCCGGCCGTCGTGCACGTCCCCGTGGGGGCATTCCGCCGGCGAGATCCCGCTGCGGGGGGTGGCATGTGCGCCATCTGTTCGGGTGTTTGTGTGCACGTCAACGCTTCTCGCCCGGGGGCCGGCGGCATACCTCTGGCGAGCACACACCGATCGAAGGAGACGTTCATGCGTGTACCCACCGTGCTGGCCGCCGTCGCGCTCGCCGGGACCGTTCTGCTCGGAGGCGCGACCCAGGCCCTCGCCGACGGCGACGACGACATGAGCAGCGCCGGAGCCGATTTCGGGAGCAGCTCTCCGGCTGCGCCCAGTGTCGGCCAGGGTTCGTCTGAATTTGGCCAGGGCGCGTCTGGTTTCGGGCAGGGTGCGTCTGATTTCGGTCAGCCCGGGTCTGTTTTCGATGGAGCCATGGGCCGCTGACGGCTGCGTCGCACCTTCGTCCCCTGCCCCGCACCGTGATGCTCTCGGTGCGGGGCAGGGGATCTTGCGTTCGCCGGGCGTCCGGCGGCGTGCCGAAGGGGTGCGGACGCGTCCGTGAACGGAATCTGCACAGCGTGTGCGCAACTGCGGACCGGGTGGATGCCGTTGGTGCGGAGTTGCCCCGGTCGGCGCGGCGGTGGCAAGAGCTGTGACCTGCCTCTGTGGCACGGTGTGTGGAGAAGTTGCCCCCGACGCGTGACCGTGTCCGCACGGATGGGTCACCGGTCACCGCCAACGGGCGCGGTGCGAGGGGCGGTTGACTGGATGCCCCGCGGGCTCCGTGATTTCATCGCTGGTGCCGCCGGGATCGCGCCAAGGTGTCCTGAAAAGGATGGCGCATGCCTCCGGCTGCGGCCTACCGCCTGTCCCCGGCGGGGCCGTTCCCCTTGTGGACCATCCATGCGAAGGGCAGTTTCCCCATGAACTCCGCTCACCAGGTTCAGACCCTCGAGATCTCCGACGCCGAACTCGACGGCGTCTCCGGCGGCCTGAGCCCCGAGGCCGGCATCACCGCCGGCTCCACGACCCTCGACAGCGCCGGCCTGCTGTCCCAGCTCGACGCCGTCAAGGGCGAGGCGCTGGGCGCCCTCGGCCAGTACCGCCGGATCGGCGTCAACGCCTCCTTCTGACGTCTGATCGCCGCACCGGGCCCCGGCCGGCGGAGAACCCCCGGCCGGAGCCCGGTCGTCATGGAGGCCCCGGCTCCTCAGGCGGCGCGGACCACGGGCTCGGCCTCCGCCGTCGGGGCGGACGCCATCGGGAGCTCCTTGGGCAGCCCCCGCATGAGCACTCCGTACCCCAGCCCCGCGACCGTTCCCACCACGGCACACATCCCCCACAGCCACCCCGCGCCCCACCGGTCGATGACCGTGCCCGACATGAGCGGCGCGATCAGCGAGGCGGCGGACCACGACAGCGTGTACATGCCCTGGTAGCGCCCGCGCCCGTGCACGGGCGACAGCCGGACGACGAGCCCGGTCTGCGTCGGCGCGCTCACGATCTCGGCGAGCGTCCACACGCACACGGTGAGCGCGAAGACGCCGACCGACCCGGCGAAGGCGGTGAGCCCGAAGCCGTAGCCCGCGAGCAGCGAGGACACGACGAGCAGCGAGCGCGGGTCGCGGTGCTCGATGAAGCGCGTGACCGGGATCTGCAGCACGACGATCAGGATGCCGTTGACGGCGATGGCCAGGCCGTAGTCGGCGGGCGAGAACCCGGCCCGCCCCATGGCCACCGGCAGTCCGACCGAGCCCTGCTGGAAGACGAGGGCGACGAGGAAGGACAGCCCGACGACGGCCATGTACCGCCCGTCACGCAGCACGGTTCCGAGGCTGATCTCGCCCTCCGCCTGCCTGGCGGCGGCCGTGGGCCGCGATTCGGGCAGCTTGACGAAGACGACGACCGCGCACGCCAGGGTCATCCCGGCCTCGATCAGGAACCCGGCGAGATAGCTGAACTCGGCGATGAACCCGGCGGCCATGGAGGAGACGGCGAAGCCGAGGTTGATGGCCCAGTAGTTGAGCGAGAACGCCCGCACCCGGTCCTCGGGCCGGACGATGTCGGCCATCATCGCCTGCACGGCAGGCCGGGAGGCGTTGGAGGCCATGCCGACGAGGAACGCGACGGCGGCGATGGCGACGGGGTCGTGCATGAAGCCGAGCAGCGCGACGGAGCCCGCGGTGGCCGTCTGCGCGATCAGCAGGGTGGGCCGCCTGCCGAGCCGGTCCGCCATCACCCCGCCGCCGAGCGCGGAGACGACTCCGCCGAGCCCGTGCAGGGAGGCGACGAGACCGGCGTAGGAGGCGGAGTAGCCGCGGTCGAGCGTGAGGTAGAGCGCCATGAAGGTGGCGACGAAGGCGCCCAGCCGGTTGACGAGAGTGCTGGTCCACAGCCACCAGAACTCCCGGGGGAGCCCGGAGACGCTCTCCCGGGTGGCTCGTCTGAGACGGGCGACGGACATGACGGACCCCCATGGATGTACAGCGACGACGTAAGTGGCTCGACCAGCAAGCGCAACTTACATGCGTGGACTTGACCGCGGCCACTCAATTAACAGAAGCCGTCAACTGTCCGGCTGCCGGGCACACGCTCTGGGGGCCGAATGCGTGGATTACGCTCTGGGGCATGGCCGACGCACCGTACAAGCTGATCCTCCTCCGTCACGGCGAGAGCGAGTGGAACGCGAAGAACCTGTTCACCGGCTGGGTGGACGTCAACCTGAACGAGAAGGGCGAGAAGGAGGCGGTCCGCGGCGGTGAGCTGCTCAAGGACGCCGGCCTGCTGCCCGACGTGCTCCACACGTCCCTCCAGAAGCGCGCGATCCGCACGGCCCAGCTGGCGCTGGAGTCCGCCGACCGCCACTGGATCCCCGTCCACCGCTCGTGGCGCCTGAACGAGCGCCACTACGGCGCCCTGCAGGGCAAGGACAAGGCGGCGACGCTGGCCGAGTTCGGCGAGGAGCAGTTCATGCTCTGGCGCCGCTCGTACGACACCCCGCCGCCCCCGCTCGCGGACGACTCCGAGTTCTCCCAGGCGAACGACGCCCGCTACGCCTCCATCCCGCCGGAGCTGCGCCCGAAGACGGAGTGCCTGAAGGACGTCGTCGTCCGCATGCTCCCGTACTGGTACGACGGCATCGTCCCCGACCTCCTGGCCGGCCGCACGGTCCTGGTCGCCGCCCACGGCAACAGCCTCCGCGCCCTGGTCAAGCACCTGGACGGCATCTCGGACGCGGACATCGCGGGCCTGAACATCCCGACGGGCATCCCGCTGTACTACGAGCTGGACGCCGACTTCAAGCCGCTCACCCCCGGCGGCACGTACCTCGACCCGGAGGCCGCCGCGGCGGCGATCGAGGCGGTCAAGAACCAGGGCAAGAAGAAGTAGCTTTTATGATCATGCCTCTGATCTGCACTTTCGGTGCGGATCAGGGGTGTTTTCTTGGTCTGGGACCTCCCCGGAACCTCAGCCCGTGTGATCTTGCGGGTGGAGAGCCTGCCCGAGAGTCTTCGGGCCCGCTCCCGGCTCTCGGCCTGCGGGATGACGCCCGCCTTCGCGGGAGCGGGAACCGTTTCATGTGCTCCTTGGCGCGTCGGCACAGTCCCTGCGGCGCTCCCGGCCACACTCGCCGGCGCTCCCGGCCACGCTCGCCCGGGAGCGCCCCGCGGCGCGTGGCTGCGGGGCGCCTTGTGGCGGTTAGTCGATCTTCTCCCCGTTGTGCGTACCGCCATTGCAGGTGTTGCTGGTGAGGTCAGCCGTTCCGCCGCCCTGCTTGCACTCGGAAGGGGTGACGTAGGATGGACCGCCCCGTGCGGCGGCGGTGGCGGTGGCGGCGCCTGTGAGGCCGAGTCCGGCGAGCGCTGCCGTGGCGATGACGGCGGCGAGGATTCGTCCCATGCGCATGTGGTTCCCCTTTCACGCATTGCCTCGGTTGGGGCACTAGCCAGCTTGATCTTCACCCATGTGGGTGGCACGTCGTATTGCGCCATTCGGGTGAAAGTCTTGTCGGGTGCGGGGTCGGTGATACGACCCGTCGGACAGGCCCTGGAACGAAGAGACCACCCCGGCCGGATGCGTGGTCTCTCCGTTGTTCCGGAGGGGGCGGCGTCCGCAACCGGCGCTGTCAGCGGGTGCGGAGACTGCTGGTGTACACGTCCGTACGGTTCTGTGGTGCGCCGGAGTGGGTCTCGGTGAGCACCGCCCGCACTCCCTTGCCGTCTGCCACCAGGCCTTGGTAGTCGCCGAGGAAGTAGCCCCCGGAGAACGGCGCCTGCAGCCAGTCGAAGACCCGCGAGATCCGTCGTTCGGTCCGGAGCTTCGGGTTTCCGTGCTGCAGCGTGGCCAGTTGATAGGCGGTGGGCAGGGTGGTGGTGTTGCCGGGCTTGAGGAAGCGCAGGTCGTAGTAGGTGAGCGCGACGCTCGCCGGCCTTGTCGTGGGTGACCAGTTCGGTCACGTTGTCACATTCGGGCGTTGCCGGTGCGCCCTGTGGCTCGCCCTGGTCGTCTGGACGTGTGAACAGCGCACACAAGCTCTGTCGGACGTGCGGCGAGGTCAAGCCGCACAGCGTTGTGACGACGTTCACCGTGGGTGCCTCGGTCGGAACGGGCCTGGACATGCGAACGACCTCGGCGGTCACCGTATGACGACACGGCCGAGGCCGTTCAGGACGGCGGGGAGCGCGGTGTTCAGGGCGGCGCGGACCGGCTCGAAGCGGTGACGGCGTTGGCTTCGAGACGGTCGGCGTCCACCATCGCTGGTGCCGCGGTGTCGAGACGGGCGCGGGCGGTCCACCCGACGGTGGACCGGGTGCCGTCACCCCGTACGCACCGCGCCGGGTGCACCGGCCGGACTGGTTGCCCAGCCGTGCGCCGACCGGTCAAGTGATCGCCGGCGTGGTCCCGTCGGGCAGCGAGCAGGCGAGGCCGGCGTAGGGGCGTGAAACGACCTGTCCGCCGGCGGCCGTGCAGTCGTCCCTGGAGATGTTCGGAGACGAGGCGGCCCCGGCGCTGACAGCGCCGACGGCGCTCACGCCGGCAAGGGTTGCCGCGGCCAGGGCGAGGCCCAGGATTCTTCGTACGCGCATGACTTCCTCCTCCTCTCAGGCGCCTTCGTTCGGCCTTCGGGAAGGACAAGTCTCATGACGACGGCGCCCTCTTGGTCAGCATGGGCGCTCCGCACGAGGCCCGCGAGGCGAGGCGAGGCTGGGCGCCGCGCCCGGAAGGTGACTGCCCGCCCCCGGAGAGGCATGACGTCACCGACCTCGACCGGCCGCATCGGTACGCCGTGTTCGCGTCGGCAGGAGCGGGGCGACGTCGATGTCCTTGGCGTCGGGACTGCCCACCGGGGCCGCGTTGTGTCCGGGCAGGCCACGCGTTGTGTCCGGACAGGCCACGCGTTGTGTCCGGGCAGGCCGGGGGTTGAGGAGGAGACGGGCCGTACGTCCCTGCCTCCGACCGGTGTCGGCGGGCGGCTGCCGCGCGCGGTCCTCTAACGCGGTTCGTGGGCCGCCGCCCGGCAGGCACCGGTCGCGGCGCCGCCCGCCACTCCGGCCCCGGTCAGCCCGGTCACACAACTCTGCAGGTCTCCGACCACGCCACGGCCGCAGGCCGCTGTGACGGAGTCGGAAGCGGTGGCACCGGCCAGTTCGGCCATCCGTGTGCAGGCGGGGATGTCCGCCCGGACCGCGGGAGCGGCGAGGACCGCACCGCCGAGGGTGAGGGTCAGACCGGTGAGGGCACCGGCGATACGGGTCGACGTGCGCATGGGACGCACCTGCCTTCCGGGTCGGTCGCGCGGTCCTGGTCCCGGCGGGCCGGATCCACGCGGTAAGGCCGCCTGGCGACGCTCGGTGAGTGGTGCCCCCGGCCGGCGGGCTCACAGATTGACCGCACGATTCCGCGTCGCATCCACTGAGCCGCACCGGGACATGGTCGCCAGGCCGAAGGAGACGGCCCCGGGCCGGATGAGACGCAGTCGGACCTCCACTCGCGGGCCCCTCACTCCAGCGTCGCACCCTCTACCCCGCCCGTCCTGGGCACCCGGAGGGCGGGCTCGTCCTGGACACCTGGAGCGACCGCGCTGAGTAACTGCGATGGTGCGAAGCGCGGTAGCCGACCCGTCCGGCCGACCGGGTGGATCGGACGGCCCAGCGTCCCAAGATCCGGACCGGCGAACGGCTGGGCAGGCGCCGCTGGACTTCAGCGAGCACGGTCGCTGACGGCCGGTTCGTCTCCTGAGCGGGCGGTCCATGCCGGGGTGGCATGTGGGGTGTGGCGCGGTGAAATCTGGGGGGATCGCCCGATGTATCCCCCGCTGCAGCAGGGCATACTGCCGAAAGGGTTCTGGATGCCGGGTTTCCCGGAATGTCGCCCATCACGCCGGCGAAATGACTCTGGCGGCTCATCAGTTCATGACCTGGTGGCGCATTCTGTGGTCAATTCCTTCCGCGATCGAATGGGGCTGCCCATCGGCAGGACTGTAGTCATGGGAAAGGAATCGTCATGGCTCACAAACTCGCAAAGTGTGCGGCGCTGCTGATCGCATCGGCTGCCCTGGCGGTGGGAGGTGCTCTGGGGTCCTCTGCCGCATTCGCCGCCCCGGCGACTACGGGAACTCACGTGACGGCGCGTGCTGACAACGGCGGGTGTGTGTACAACAACGCCAGTAACGCCTGCAACCCCACCGGCAGCGGTGGGAGCAACACAAGCAGCAGCGGGAGCAACACCAGCAGCAGCGGGAGCAACAGCGGCGGCAGCGGGAACGGCAGCGGCGGGTGTGTGTACAACAACGCCAGTAACGCCTGCAACCCCACAAGCAGCAGCGGGAGCAACACCAGCAGCAGCGGCGGCAGCGGGAACGGCAGCGGCGGGTGTGTGTACAACAACAGCAGCAACGCCTGCAATCCCACCGGCAACAGCAATAACAGCGGAGGCGGGAACAGTAGGAACAACAACACCAGTGCCGGCCAGGGAAATAACAGCAACAATCACAACAGGGGCTGGCGCGGGAGCAACCGCACGAACACCAGCAACAGGTGCAATGCCGGGAAGAACAACATCAATTTCAACTACTGCTGAATTCTCGAGTCCGACGGTCGGCTGGATCGAGAGGCAGGCCCGCCGGACCCAGGGCAGGAAGAAGCAGGCCCTATCGATCGAGCCCCCTGCCTGCGGGGTCGCAGCAGGCAGGGGGCTCGGTGCCGTGCCGGGGCCGTGTCCGGGCCGCGGCACTCAGATGCGGGTGATGCTCAGACGCCCAGCGCCACGCACGCCACGGCCACCCAGCCGTCGTGGCCGTTGATCCGTACGGTCATCCACTCGGTGCTGGTGATGTGGCACGCCGTGTACCGCTGGCGGTTCACGGAGCTCTCGCCGAGGCTGCCGCACGGCAGCTTTCCCTTGGCGGCGATGGTGCCGATGACCGCGTACGTCGTCCCGGCCCCGCTGCGCACGTTCAGCTCGGAGCCGGAGGTGTTGTAGACGTGGCAGCTGAACGCGGCGGCGGAAGCGGTCTTCGTGGTGGTCTGCGCGGGCGCGGCGCCGGCCGGGGCGATCGCGAACGCCGTGGCGCCGATGAGCGAAGCGGTGACGGTCGCGGCCTTCAGAGAGAGATGCACAGTTCCCCGATTCATTATTTTCATGATCACCGGCACCCTACAACGGCTCACGCCGTGAGGCGGATCGGCCCTGGCGGCCATGTCCAGTCCGGTAGTTGGGCGTGCGGTGCGGGGCGGGGACGTCGCCGTGAGCCGTGCCGGATGAACTCGCCCGCGGGACCGTGCCTGCCATCGCCCGCCGCGGCACCCGGCACGCCGCGGCACCCGGCACAGCACGGCACGGGGCTGGCCGACGACGCGCATGACTCTGTGCGGAGGCTCGTTGCAGGCCATCCACGTTCGCCACGCTCGGCAGTTGCGCGTTTGGTCGATGACCCGTGGCCGGCCATCGCGCAGGAGGCCCGCGCCCGACCGGCCAGCTGGCCGTCCGCGGAACCGCCCGGGCCTTCCTGACGCGGCGGTTGCACGCTGGTGCGGCAGCTGTGTTCACCGGACGTGCGGACCTCGGCCGGACGCCCTCCGCAGACGGCCGCGGCGGTCAGGCTGTGATGCGGTGGATGTCTCGTTGCGCGGAGGCGGTGACGGCGCTGACGACGGCGGTCGCGACGAAGGTCCCGATCATGACCATCACCACGCCGATCATGAAGAGGCCGCTGGAATCGTCCGACCAGTCGCAATAGGCGGCGACGGTCATGCCGGCCGTGGTGCCGAGCACCGCGCCTGCGACGTAGCGCCGGTATGCCGCCCAGCACACCGGTACCAGCAGGGTCAGCACCAGCCCGATCACCTGCCACGGCTCGTACGGGCCGGTCGTCGTACCGTCAGGGTGCACGTCGCGATGCTGGTCCCAGCCCAGCCAGGCGGCCCACGCCGTCAGCGACAGACCGGCCAGCACGGGGATCGACAGCAACTGGAGAACGGCTTTCAGTCCTTGACGCATGCCCCCAGCGTCCCGGCCCACCCTGTTCACCGGCCAGGGCGCAAGTACTCAGTTCCACCCGAGTACGTCGGCCCGCGCCCACCCGAGTACGTCGGCCCGCGCCCACCCGAGTACGTCGGCCCGCGCCCACCCGAGTACGTCGGCCCGCGCCCGCCCGTGTGCGTCGGCCCGCGTCCGGTTCAAGCGCGGTTCCAGGAGCCGGAGTCACCGGCCGCGTCGGACACCTCGGCGGCGGCGTGGTCGGCAAGCGTCCGCAGGGCCCGGGCCGACGGTGATCCCGGCTCCGCCGTCTGCAGGACGAGGGTCTGGTCCGGGTCGCCGGGCACGGGGAGGGACTCGAAGTCCAGCGTGATCTCGCCGGCGAGGGGATGGCGGTAGCGCTTGGTGCCGTGGGCGTGCTCGACCACGTCGTGCGCGTCCCGCCAGCGGCTGAAGTCGTCGTCCCGGTCCGACAGCTCGGCGATCAGTCCGGTCAGCAGGGGGTCCTGAGGGTGGCGGCCCGCGTAGAGGTGGAGGGATGCCACGGCGTCGCGTCCGGCGGCCGCCCAGTCGGCGAACAGCTCGCGGGCGGCCGGGTCGAGGAAGACGTAGCGCGCCACATTGCGCTCCCGGCGGGGCATGGCCTCGAAGTCGGTGTACAGGGCGCGGGCCAGTCGATTGGCGGCCAGGACGTCCATGCGACAGCCGATGATCAGGGCGGGGGTGTCGCGCAGGCTGTCCAGCAGTCTGTGCAGACCGGGGCGGACGCGCTGCGCGGGCGCGGGGTTGCGGGAGGTCCGGAAGGTCCGGGTGGTGGTGTGTCCGGCGAGGTCGAAGAGATGGGTGCGTTCGGCGCCGTCCAGTCGCAGGGCCCGGGCCACGGCGTCCAGCACGGTGTCCGAGGCGTTGATGGGGCGGCCGCGTTCCAGGCGGGTGTAGTAGGTGAACGCCATCACCCGGCTCGTTCCGGAAGGGCCGGCCCGGGCCGCGTAGCCGACGGGCGCGGGCCGGACGACCGGGAAAGCGGTCCGCAGGTCCGCGCTTCCAACGAGTGAATCCGGCCGCCGCCCGAGTGGCGGCCGATGGAACAGCGGGAAGGCCTGTTTCGCAGACCGGACAAGCGATGGGCAGGGAGCGTCCCCATGCCGAAGTTCCTCATTCAGGCCACCTACACGACCGAGGGTACGAAGGGGCTGCTCACGGAAGGCGGGAGTGGCCGCCGTGCCGCCGTCGAGCAGGTCGTCACCGGCCTCGGCGGGACGGTCGAGACCATGTACTTCGCCTTCGGGCAGGACGACCTCGTCATGATCGTGGACTTTCCCGATCCGGTCTCGATGGCCGCCGTCAGCCTGACCGTCAAGGCCAGCGGCGCCCTCCAGACCCGGGCCACCCCTCTCCTCACCCTCGATGAGATCGACGAGGCCGCCCGCCGGCAGGTCGCCTTCCGCGCCCCCGGCGCGTGAACCGGACCCGCTAGGGTGCGCGCGTGACTGAAGCGCACCAGGGGACGGGTGACGAACAGTGGGACGAGTTCGTCAGGGAGTTCGAGAAGAGCGCGGGGATTCACGGGTCGAGCGCGACTGGGCGCGCGGCGATTCACGAGCCGAGCGCGGCTGAGCGCGCGGGCCTTCAGGAGCCGGGCGCAGCCGAGCGCGCGGCTGCTGCGCAACGGCCGCGACGCCGCAGGGCCCTTGCGGTGACAGCCGGGCTCGGTGCCGTGGCCGCACTGGCCGGGGCGGGGCTGTGGCTGAGTTCGGGGCACCACGCGACAGCGCACGCGAAGGCCGCGCCCCCAGCCCGGCACGCTCCCACGGCGCCCTCGGCCCGGCACGCCCCGGCCGCGCCCGCGGCCCGGCCGACGGTGACCGCGGGTGCCGGGGCGGCGAAGCCGGCCACGGAGCCGATGGTCACCGCTGATCAGGCGTTCCCCGCACACATCGGCGGCTTTACGAAGGTCAGGCAGTCCGGCGGTCCGAACTGCACGGGCTCGGGCATGGTCGGTCCGAACCTGACCGCGTTGATCCAACGGAGCAAGGGCTGCCGGGGCGTCGTAGGGGCGCTCTACAAGGACGCGGCGAACAACGAGTACACGATGGTCGCGTTCGGGATGAAGGATCCGCAGGACGTCGCTCATCTGGTCACTGCCCTGGCATCGAACCCCACGGACCACGAGGTCGGCGTGCTGCTGCCGCCCGCCGGATCCGGTCTGCGGTCGCTGCCGGCGGACAGCGGGCTGGTGCAGTCGTTCGCCGGGACCGACAGACTGCTGCTGGTCGGCCTGGGCCAGTGGTCGGACGGCCGTACCAAGGACTACCGGTCGCTGACCGGCAAGCTCCAGCCGCTCATGACCGCGGTGCAGAAGCGCCTGCGGCGAGAGCCGGTGTGAACCGCGTCGAGCTCACACCGGCCCGGGCAGCCGTACGGTCAGCCGCACTGGCAGGGCGCGCCCGACTGGCATCCGCACCCGCAGCCCGAACCGCAGCCGCACGCGCCTACCAGCGGCAGGCTCCTGATCTGGGCGGGCTGGTCGGTCTCGCGCTCCTGGGTGGGGTTGGGCGTGGTGCTGGGGGATTCGGCCATGGGTCCCTCCTCGACACGGGGGCTGGTGCCCTCGCCCATTGCATGCCCGTTTTGCTGGGCGCATCAACGGCGCATGGATGCGCTCGCGCGCCCCGCCCGGCACTCCACGAGCCCCCGAGAGGGCTCGTAGGGCCCGGAGATGGGGCCCGGAAATGAAGATACGACAGGACCTGGCCTCGCGGGAGGGAGCTGGACGCCCCGAAAGAGCCGGCCGCGAGGGAAGCATCCGGACACCCCGAAAGATCCGGACGCCCGGGAGGGATCCGGACGCCCGGGAGGGATCCGGACGCCCGCAAAGATCTGGACGCCCGCAAAGATCTGGACGCCCGGCAGGACCCGGACGCCCAGAAGGAGCCGGGCGTCCGGAGGGATCCGGACGCCCGGGAGAATCCCGGTGCCCAGGAGGTCCCGGGCGCCCGGTCGGCCTGCGGTGCTACGCCCCCTCGGACCCGGTCACCGGGTGGATGTCCGACTGCAGCTCGTCCGCGTGCTCACCCGTGACCAGGAAGACGACGCGCTTGGCGACGGCCACCGCGTGGTCGGCGTACCGCTCGTAGTAGCGGCCCAGCAGGGTCACGTCGACGGCCGTCTCGATGCCGTGCTTCCAGCGCTCGTCGATCAGGTGCTGGAAGAGGGTGCGGTGCAGGAGGTCCATCGCGTCGTCGTCCTGCTCCAGCTGGAGGGCGAGGTCGACGTCCTTCGTCACGATCACCTCGGCCGCCTTCGCCATCAGGCGCTGCGCGAGCTGGCCCATCTCCAGGATGGTGGCGTGCAGGTCCTGCGGGACCGCACGGTTGGGGAAGCGCAGCCGGGCGAGCTTCGCCACGTGCTGGGCGAGGTCGCCGGAGCGCTCCAGGTCGGCGGACATGCGCAGCGACGTGACGACGATACGGAGGTCGGTCGCCACCGGCTGCTGGCGGGCGAGCAGGGCTATCGCCCGCGCCTCCAGGTCGTGCTGGAGCTCGTCGACCTTCTGGTCCGCCTCGATCACGCTCTCGGCCAGCTTCAGGTCGGCGTCGAGGATGGCGGTCGTGGCGCGCCCGATCGCCGACCCGACCAGCCGGGCCATCTCCACCAGACCGTCGCCGATCGAGTCCAGTTCCTCGTGGTACGCGTCCCGCATCAGGGTTCCCTCTCGTACGTGTGCTTAGGGGTTCCGGGGGCCGTGACACCACGCGCCCCGTGGCGAAACCAGCGGTGCGAACCCCACGCTCCCACGTTCTGCCCCGGACGCGACCGTTTCTGCCACCCCAAATGAACCAACACTGGCTCCCAGGTGAACTCTGGGCGACGAGTGGCCGAGGTCGCACCTCGACGGCTGTGGGCATGTCGTACCGCATGCCTAACCTGGATGCATGGACGTGAACGCGGCGGTCGCCGCAGCGGCAGCGATCGCCGGGGTGCTCACCGGCGTCATCGCCATGCTGGCGTTCCGCTGGAGCGAACGCGACCAGAAGCGACCGACCAGGACTTCTTTGCACACCGATCCCGTACTCCCGCCCGGAGTGGACACCGTTCTGTCGGTGCTCCGCTCCTCGGCCGTCGTCCTCGACGAGGGCGACGCCGTAGTCAAGGCAAGCTCCGCCGCCTACGCCCTCGGGCTGGTCCGCGGCGGCAAGCTCGCCATCGAACCCATGCTCCAGATGGCCCGGGACACCAGACGGGACGGGGAGATACGCCAGGTCGAGCTGGACCTGCCCCGTCGCGGCTCCGGCCGGGGCGAGGCCCTCGCCGTCTCCGCACGCGTGGCCCCGCTCGGCTCCCGCCTGGTCCTGCTGCTGGTCGAGGACCTCACCGAGGCGCGCCGGATCGAGGCCGTACGGCGTGACTTCGTGGCCAACGTGAGCCACGAGCTGAAGACACCCGTCGGCGCGCTCTCCCTGCTCTCCGAGGCCGTCATGGACGCCTCGGACGACCCCGAGGCCGTTCAGCGCTTCGCGGGCCGCATGCAGATCGAGGCGACCCGGCTGACCAACCTGGTCCAGGAACTGATCGACCTCTCGCGGGTGCAGAACGACGACCCGCTCGAGGACGCCGAACCCGTCCGGGTGGACGAGCTGGTCGCCGAGGCCATCGACCGCTGCCGTCACCAGGCCGGCACCAAACAGATCACCATGGCCGCCGGCGGTACCGCCGACCTGCACGTCTGGGGCAATCGCGGTCAGCTGGCCGCGGCCCTCGGCAACCTCGTCGAGAACGCCGTGAACTACTCCCCGGCCCGCACCCGCGTCGGCATAGCCGCCCGCCGGGTCAGCGCATCCGGCGGCGACATGATCGAACTCGCCGTCACGGACCAGGGCATCGGCATCACCGACAAGGACAAGGAGCGCATCTTCGAGCGCTTCTACCGCGTCGACCCGGCCCGCTCCCGGGCCACCGGAGGCACCGGTCTGGGTCTCGCGATCGTCAAGCACGTGGTCGCCTCGCACGGCGGGGAGGTCACGGTCTGGAGCGCCGAAGGCCAGGGCTCCACCTTCACCCTCAGGCTGCCGGAGGCGGGTGTGGCCCGCGACCGCGCACAGCAGCATCCCGACCTCGACGACGAGGCCGGCGGCCCCACCGAGACATCCCCGTACGAACCGCTTACCGCCCCGGAGGTCCTTCCGTGACCCGAGTGCTCGTCGTCGAGGACGAGGAGTCCTTCTCCGACGCCCTGTCCTACATGCTCCGCAAGGAGGGCTTCGAGGTCGCCGTGGCGGCGACCGGCCCCGACGGACTCGACGAGTTCGAGCGCAACGGCGCCGATCTCGTCCTCCTCGACCTGATGCTGCCGGGGCTGCCCGGCACGGAGGTGTGCCGCCAGCTGCGCGGCCGCTCCAACGTCCCCGTGATCATGGTGACCGCGAAGGACAGCGAGATCGACAAGGTCGTGGGCCTGGAAATAGGAGCCGACGACTACGTCACCAAGCCCTTCTCGTCCCGCGAGCTGGTCGCCCGTATCCGGGCCGTCCTGCGCCGCCGCGGCGAGCCGGAGGAGGTGACGCCGGCCGCGCTGGAGGCGGGCCCGGTCCGCATGGACGTCGACCGCCACGTCGTGACGGTCTCCGGCTCCAAGGTCGACCTTCCGCTCAAGGAGTTCGACCTCCTGGAGATGCTGCTGCGCAACGCGGGCCGCGTGCTGACCCGTATGCAGCTGATCGACCGGGTCTGGGGCGCCGACTACGTGGGCGACACCAAGACCCTCGACGTCCACGTCAAGCGCCTGCGCGCCAAGATCGAGCCGGACCCGGGAGCGCCGCGCTACCTGGTGACGGTCCGTGGCCTCGGCTACAAGTTCGAGCCGTAAACCGGACCGGACAATTCACGGCGAACCGCGCGATTCACGGCTAACCGCATGGATCACGACGAAAGGGCGGCACCCCGGCCGGGGTGCCGCCCTTCGTGCGTACGGCTGCTCAGTGGCCGGCGGCCGACTGCGACGCCGAGTCGCTGGGGGTGGCGCCGGTGGTCGCCGTGTCCGTGGCGCTCGCGGTCGAGGAGGGGGTGGACTTGCCGCCCTTGCCCGGCTTGGCGTTGCCGGACGCGGACGCGCCCGGGGCGGCGGAGGTGGTGGCCGAGGCGGAGGGAATCTCGCTCGGGCCCCAGCCGGTGAAGTAGCTGGTGGCCGGGACCACGAAGGCGCGCAGGTTCACCGGACCGGTCTGGCTGAAGGTGAAGGTGACCTTCTGCGCGTTGCCGTCCTGGACCGCCTCACGGCCGCTGGCCAGCACGGCGGAGCCGTTGCCCTTGCCGCCGAGGATCAGCGAGCCGTGGGCCGGAACGGTCAGGCTCTGGCCCTTGGCGGGGGACAGCTTGACACTCTCGCTGGAGCCGGCGACGGTGATCGACTGCAGGGTCTGGGCCGTCTTGCCCTGGTTGAAGATGGTCGCGGAGATCACGGCCGGACCGGACGCCTTCAGGTCGGGCTGGGTGATGACCGTGGCGTTCTGGATCTTGATGTTGCCGACGCTGGTCGCGGCGTTGTCCGGCTGGATCTCCAGTGTCTGGGAGTTGTTGCCGGCGCCGCAGGCGGCGAGCGAGGCGATCGAGAAGGCGATGGCGGAGGCGGCGAGGGCGCCGCGTCGAAGGCTGCTGCTCACGGCGGCGGCAACTCCTTGAACCAGGGGCGGCTCCTCATAAAGCCACCCTAAGTGTCTGTCAGCGGCCTTAGGCTACCGAGCCGTTCCCGCGCGTCTGCACCCGACCCTCCCCCAAGCGCCCGGCTTCCCTCCGGCTGGCCGTACATCGGCGGTTCATCGCACGCGCCCCACCCGCCGCAAGTGACCCATGAGTCACATTGACGAGGTACTCGTCCTCCATTCGTATAACGCGGCCGCAACACCCGAGTCCGCATCCCCGCAACGCGCCCCGCAAATTTTCCGTGAAGGAATGCACGGGCCACCCGGGATATTGATCACCGACCGCCCATCCGGCCGCCTGTGATCAATTCCGGATTCGTCTCGTAGCCGGCTCGGGTCACCGAACGGAGTAGCGGAAGTCGTACGCTTGGAAGCGGACAAATCGGGACGTTCATCCACTTGGAGACGGCTCGGCGAGCGTGTAGCGTACGCGTTTCACCTCGCCTGGAGAGCCCCTCCCACCTGCGAATTCCTGGTTCCGCAGGGCCCCCGCAGCACGTTCCTGTCGCTGTTGTCAAGCCCTGAGATATGCCCTGACCTGCGAAAACGCCATTCAGAAGACGCCGTATCCGTGTTACCCTGGATAGCCACGGAAGGGGTACCTGTCACATGACGTTCAAGGTTGGCGACACCGTGGTCTATCCCCATCACGGGGCCGCGCTGATCGAGGCCATCGAAACTCGCCAGATCAAAGGCGTGGACAAGACCTACTTGGTGCTGAAGGTCGCCCAGGGTGACCTCACGGTGCGTGTGCCAGCGGACAATGCTGAGTTCGTGGGCGTGCGTGATGTGGTCGGTCAGGACGGGCTGGACCGGGTCTTCGAGGTGCTGCGCGCACCGTATGCCGAGGAGCCCACGAACTGGTCCCGGCGCTACAAGGCAAATCTGGAGAAGCTTGCCTCCGGCGATGTCATCAAGGTCGCGGAAGTGGTGCGTGACCTGTGGCGTCGTGAGCGCGAGCGCGGACTGTCCGCCGGTGAGAAGCGCATGCTCGCCAAGGCCCGCCAGATCCTGGTGAGCGAGCTCGCTCTCGCGGAGAACACGAACGAGGACAAGGCCGAGGCCCTGCTCGACGAGGTGCTCGCCTCCTGACGCGCAGCAGGCGGCATCCGCCGCCCACAGCACGCTCAGCACAGTGAAAATGCCGCGGTGCCCGATGACACTGACCCTGTCGCCGGGCGCTGCGGCATGTTCGTCCCCGGATTCCGGTGGCCGGATTCCGGTTACCCCCGCGGCCGCCTCGGCGGGCCGCCGTACCGCTTGCCGTTCACCTCGGGGGAAATCCCCCGATACTTGGTGTGCCGGGCCCGGGCAGATGGCTCGACCAGGGTCACGGAAGGGTCCGGTCAAGGCGTCGCGCCCGGCACTCCTCCAGGCCATACCCACGTAGGTCGAGCACACAAACCTGACAGGAACCGATGTCTGACGATTCGCGCCCTTCACCCGCGCAGATCCCCGTCGCCGCCGTGATTCCCGCCGCCGGCCGGGGCGTACGCCTCGGCCCGGGCGCCCCCAAGGCGCTCCGCGCGCTGAACGGCACGCCCATGCTGATCCACGCGGTCCGCGCTCTCGCCGCCTCCCGCCATGTCTCCCTGGTCATCGTCGTCGCCCCGCCGGACGGCGCCGCCGACGTCAAGTCCCTGCTGGACGTGCACGCGCTGCCCGAGCGAACCGACTTCCTGGTCGTCCCCGGCGGGGACAGCCGGCAGGAGTCGGTCCGGCTGGGCCTGGACGCCCTGCCGCCCGAGTACGGCATCGTCCTCGTCCATGACGCGGCGCGCCCGCTCGTCCCCGTCGACACGGTCGACGCCGTCATCGAGGCCGTCCGTGAGGGCGCCCCCGCCGTCGTCCCCGCGCTGCCGCTCGCCGACACCGTGAAGGAGGTCGAGCCCGCGGCCGTCCCCGGCGACCCCGAACCGGTGGTGGCCACCCCCGAGCGGGCCCGGCTTCGCGCCGTGCAGACGCCCCAGGGCTTCGACCGGGAGACCCTGGTCCGCGCCCATGAGACCGTCACCGGGGACGTCACCGACGACGCGAGCATGGTCGAGCGGCTCGGCCTGGGCGTCGTCACCGTCCCCGGCCACGAGGAGGCCTTCAAGGTCACCCGCCCCCTCGACCTGGTGCTGGCCGAGGCGGTCCTGGCCCGCAGGAGGCTCAACGATGGCTTCTGAAGCATCTGATCCCCGGCAGCCGCCGGGCGGCCTCCCCCTGCTGCCCCAGGTCGGCATCGGCACCGACATCCACGCCTTCGAGGAAGGCCGCGAGCTGTGGTGCGCCGGCCTGAAGTGGGAGGGCGAGGGGTCCGGCCTGGCCGGACACTCCGACGCCGACGTCGTCGCCCACGCGGCCTGCAACGCGCTCTTCTCCGCCGCCGGGCTCGGCGACCTCGGACAGCACTTCGGCACCGGGCGCCCCGAGTGGTCCGGCGCCTCCGGGGTCACCCTGCTCACCGAGGCCGCCCGGATCGTCCGCGAGGCCGGGTTCGCCATCGGCAACATCGCGGTCCAGGTCGTCGGCCCCCGTCCGAAGATCGGCAAGCGCCGGGACGAGGCCCAGAAGATCCTCACCGAGGCGGCCGGCGCCCCGGTGTCGGTCTCCGGCGCCACCACCGACGGACTCGGATTCCCCGGCAGGGGTGAAGGACTGATGGCCGTCGCCACCGCACTGGTGGCCCGTACGGCCTGAGGACGGGGCCGGGATGTGACCCGAACCGGTGCAACCCACTACGCCCGGCCCACTACCCTGGAGTGGTGACCATTCGCCTGTACGACACCAGCGCCCGGCAGATCCGTGACTTCGCCCCGATCAAGCCGGGCTGTGTCTCGATCTACCTGTGTGGCGCGACCGTGCAGGCCGCACCGCACATCGGGCACATCCGTTCCGGTCTCAACTTCGACATCATGCGCCGCTGGTTCGAACACCGCGGCTACGCGGTGACGTTCGTCCGCAACGTCACCGACATCGACGACAAGATCATCAACAAGTCCGCCGAGCAGGGCCGTCCCTGGTGGGCGATCGGGTACGAGAACGAGCGTGCGTTCGACTTCGGCTACACGGCGCTGGGCTGCCTGCCGGCGACGTACGAGCCACGGGCCACCGGGCACGTCCCCGAGATGATCGAGATGATGCGCGGGCTCATCGAGCGCGGGCACGCCTACGCGGCCGACGGCAACGTCTACTTCGACGTGCGGTCCTTCCCGGAGTACCTCCAGCTGTCCAACCAGGAGCTGGACAACCTCCGCCAGCCCGGGGGCGAGGGCGAGACCGGCAAGCGGGACCCGCGTGACTTCGCGCTGTGGAAGGCCGTCAAGCCCGGCGAGCCCAGCTGGGAGACGCCGTGGGGACGCGGCCGGCCGGGCTGGCACCTGGAGTGCTCCGCGATGGCGCACAAGTACCTCGGTCCGGCCTTCGACATCCACGGCGGCGGCCTCGACCTGATCTTCCCGCACCACGAGAACGAGATCGCCCAGGCCAAGGCGTTCGGTGACGACTTCGCCGCGTACTGGGTGCACAACGCCTGGGTCACCATGAGCGGCGAGAAGATGTCGAAGTCGCTCGGCAACAGCGTGCTGGTGTCCGAGATGGTCAAGGCGTGGCGTCCGATCGTGCTGCGCTACTACCTCGGCACCCCGCACTACCGCTCGATGATCGAGTACAGCGAGGAGGCGCTGCGCGAGGCCGATTCGGCGTTCGCCCGGATCGAGGGCTTCGTGCAGCGGGTCATCGAGCTGGCCGGGAAGACCGTCGAGCCGGCGGCCGAGGTGCCGCCGGCGTTCGCCGAGGCGATGGACGACGACCTGGGCGTGCCGCAGGCGCTCGCCGTGGTGCACACCACGGTCCGGCAGGGCAACAGCGCGCTGGCCGCCGACGACAAGGAGGCCGCGGTCGCCCGGCTCGCCGAGGTGCGGGCCATGCTCGGTGTCCTGGGCCTGGACCCGCTGGACGAGCACTGGGCCGGCGAGGACGCGGGCCGCGGCGAGGACCTGCACGGCGTGGTCGACAGCCTCGTACGCCTCGTCCTCGACCAGCGCGAGTCCGCCCGCGCCCGCAAGGACTGGGCCACCGCGGACGCCATCCGTGACCAGCTGGGACAGTCCGGACTCGTCATCGAGGACAGCCCCCAGGGACCGCGCTGGACCCTCGGTCCGCGCTAGTCCTCCGCTTGATCGATTGTGCCGCCCGGGCCTCCGGGCGGCACACTGCATAAGACGTACGTACGACAGCTCACGAAGACAGGTAGGTCATGGCCGCGAACAACCGCCGCATGTCCGGCAAGAAGGGCGCGCAGGTCGGCAGTGGCGGCCAGCGACGCAAGGGCCTGGAGGGCAAGGGCCCGACCCCGCCCGCAGAGATGCGCAAGGGGCACAAGAAGAACCGCGTCGCCAACGCCAAGGCCAAGCAGGCCGTGCGCCGGCCGGTGGCCAGGGGCCGGGGCGGCAAGTCGTCCTCCGAGCTGGTGGTCGGCCGCAACCCGGTGGTCGAGGCGCTGCGCGAGGGCGTGCCCGCCTCCACGCTCTACGTCCAGCAGTTCATCGACAACGACGAGCGCGTCCGCGAGGCCCTCCAGCTCGTCGCCGAGCGCGGTGGCATCAACCTGATGGAGGCCCCGCGTCCCGAGCTGGACCGCATGACCAACGGCCTGAACCACCAGGGCCTGGTCCTGCAGGTCCCGCCGTACGAGTACGCGCACCCGGAGGACCTCACCGCGGCCGCCTACGACGGGGGTGAGGACCCGCTGATCGTGGCGCTCGACGGGGTCACCGACCCGCGCAACCTCGGCGCGGTCGTCCGCTCCGTCTCCGCCTTCGGCGGCCACGGCGTCCTCGTCCCCGAGCGCCGCTCGGCCGGCATGACCGCCGGTGCCTGGAAGACCTCGGCCGGTACCGCCGCCCGCACCCCGGTCGCCCGCGCCACCAACCTGACCCGGGCCCTGGAGGCGTACAAGAAGGCCGGTATCACGGTCGTCGGCCTGGCCGCCGACGGCGAGGCCGAACTCGGCGACCTGGACGCCCTGCAGGGCCCCGTCGTCATCGTGGTCGGCAGCGAGGGCAAGGGCCTGTCCCGCCTGGTCGGCGAGACCTGCGACGCGCGTGTGCGCATCCCGATGCCGGGTGGTGCGGAGTCGCTGAACGCGGGTGTGGCGGCCGGAATCGTGCTGTACGAGGCGGCGCGCCGACGGGCTTGAACAGGCGTCCGTAACCTCACCCGTGCGGGGTAATTCTGGCGCTCTGGGCTGCTTTGACGCGGTCCGGACACATCCGCCTGGTCAAAGCAGTGTCCAAACCCCACGTCGCTCGGTTAGGTACGTGTGGACACCAGAACACCCCGCACACCCACGGGGGACCGCTCGTCGGGATACGACGACGCTCCCGCGCTGAGCATGGTGAAGGTGCCGAGCGATCCGGCGCAGGTCATCGTCAATCACGCCAGCTTCCGCGTGCAGCTGGGCGCGACGGCCAAGCGCAGCCAGTCCCCGCGGATCGCCCGACACCTGAGCGCCACCCAGGACACCGCCCGCATCCCGGTCGTGGGCACGGCGGCCCGAGCCGGTGCCGCCGCGCCCGGCCGCCGCCGTCCCGTCGTGTGGAGCGGCAAGTCCGCCCCCGACGACACCGGCGCGCACCGTCTCCTCCAGGCCGTACGGGGCAGCAGCGTCCGCCACGCCGACGAGCCCGCCGAGGCCGGCGCCACCCAGGTCATCCCGCGCGTCGGGACCGGGTACGGCGACGGTTATGACGGCCTCGACCAGACCGTCGAGACCCCGGTCGTCGGCCACCAGCGCACCCCCTCCGACGACGGCACCCGCCTCCTGCCGCACATGCGCACGGTCAGCGACACCTACGACGAACCGGCGTACCCGGACGACGGGTTCGAGGCGTACGACGACTACGACGACTACGAGGACGCCGCCGACGATCCCGCCGAGGAGTCCCGCGGGCGCATCGCGACCCGGCACGGCGACGACCCGGCCCGGCACGCCTACTACCCGGGCCGCCGGCTGAACCTCGGCGTGGTCCTCCTCCCCCTCCGGGTCTTCCTCGGCTTCATCTCCATCTACGCCGGCATGGGCAAGCTGTGCGACCCCGTCTACTTCGACGGCGGCAAGCGCGGCTCCATGGTCAAGTGGCTCAACACCCTGCACCCCTGGGAAGTCGCCGAGCCGCTGCGCCAGTTGGCCCTGCACCACCCGGTCGGCTCCGGCCTGGTGATCGCCTTCCTCCAGGTCGTCGTCGGCGTCCTGACGGTCCTCGGCTGCTGGCAGCGCGTCGCCGCGGTCGTCGGCGCCCTGCTCTCCGCCGCCCTCATCGTCACCGTCAGCTGGCAGACGGTCCCGGCCTACGACGCCCCCGACATCATCTACCTGGCCGCCTGGTCCCCGCTGATCATCGCCGGGGCCCCGGTCTACTCGATCGACGGACGTCTCGCGGGCGGTGCCTGGCGCACCCTCGGCCCCCGCTCCGACATCTGGGAACTGCGCAGCTACGTGCTGCGCCGCGGTGCCCTCATCACGGCCGTCACCGTCGGTCTCACCCTGCTGGTCGGCTCCCTGCTGGGCGGCGCCGTGCGCGACTCCAGCCGGGTGGTCGTCCCCGGCCCCGGCGAGGCCCCCCGCAACAACCTGCCGGGCACGTCGCTGCCCCACGAGCCCGGCACGCGGCACAGCACCACCCCGTCGGCCTCCAGCTCGCCCACGGGCGGCGCCACGGCCGGTGCGAGCCCCTCCCGGGCGGCGACGACTCCGGGCGCGAGCCGTACCGCCGGCGGCACCACCACCACGACGCCGAGCCAGACCCAGGGCACCGTGGGCCAGGTTCCGCCCCGCCAGTCCGCCCCGACGGGCGGCGCCCCCAGCAGCACGGCGGGCCCGACCAGCACCAGCGGCAGCGCCTCGACCGGCGGCAGCACCTCGACCGGCCAGCCGGGCTTGGTGGGCGGCCTGCTCGGTTAGCCGATCCCGGACGACGGGAAGCCGACGCCGGACGACGGGAAAGGGCCCTGCACCACACGGTGCGGGGCTCTTTTCGGTGCAGGGAAGGTGCAACACGCCGCCGAGCGCGGTGGTCGGGACCGCCCTCCCCGGGTGGTCCCCGCACAGGGGCGCGAGGGCGTGGGGGCGCGAGGGCGCGGGGGCGTGGGGGCGTGGCGCTGTGCGGGTCCGCCGCGAGGGCGTGACCGACCGGCCGCCCCTCATGCGCGGCCGGACTAACGCCCCAGGGCCGCCAGTTCCTTGGCCGCCTCGGTCAGGTCCTTGGCCGTGTCGATGGCCCGCCAGTAGGCACCTTGCGGAAGGGGGAACCCGGCCAGCTTCCGCTCCCGGGCCAGCCGGGGGAACGTGGTCCGCTCATGGTCGCCCCGCTCGGGCAGCATCGAGCCGAACCCGGGCGAGAACACATACACACCGGCGTTGATCTCGAACGTGGACGGCGGCGCCTCGATGAAGTCGGTGATGTGCCCGAACCCGTCGGTCTTCACCGCACCCCAGGGGATCCGCGGCCGGGCCAGCGCCAGCGTGGCGACGGCATCCCGCTCGGTGTGGAAGTCGGCCATGTCCCGCAGGGAGAAGCGGGTCCAGATGTCGCCGTTGGTGGCGTACCAGGGCTGGTCGGGGTGGGGGAGGTGTGCGGCGGCGTACTTGAGGCCGCCGCCGCGGCCGAGGGGTTCCGTCTCCACGACGGTGGTGACGGACAGGGGCAGGTCGGCCGAGTCCAGCCACTTCTGCAGGACCTCGGCGAGATGGCCGCAGGAGACGACCACATCCGTCACGCCCTCTTCGGCGAGCCAGGCCAACTGGTGGCCGATGATCGGAGTGCCCGTTCCCGGGATCTCGACCATCGGCTTGGGCCGGTCGTCGGTGTAGGGACGCAGCCGTGAGCCCTGGCCACCGGCCAGGACGACGGCTTGAGTGGGGCGCAACGAGGCGTTCGGATGGGTCATGCCCCGAACTGTACGTGGCGCCCCGGCCGGGATTCCGACCGCAACGAGCTCCTTAAGGAGCCGTTACCTGCTTCCCACCGTGTCTAGCTGTGCGCGGCCAGCACCCCGGAGGCGAAGGCCGTGTCGCAGACGGGACGGGCGTACGACTGGGCCCGCGAGGCGCCGTAGATGCGCACCGCGGCCCGGCCCAGGGCACGGGCGATGGAGGTGCAGTGCTTGGCGAGCGAGGGGTGCCCGTTGACCGCCTGCTGGAGGTGGGTGAGGACCGTCCCGGGGTTCTCGTCCTGCAGCTCGCTCATCAGCTGGTCGCGGAGCACGTCCTGTGGGGCGTGGGAGGCCGCGTCGGAGGAGACCTCCGCGGAGGAGACGTCCGACGCGGTGAGCACCGAGCTGGAGGGGCTCCCCGTCCAGTTGACCCGGGTGACCGCGAGGGTTCCGGAGAGCACCAGGACGACGGGCAGGACGAGGGCGAGAGTGCGGCCGATCCGGCGGGCAGGGCCGCCCCGATGGCCGCGTCGTGGCTGAGGGTTGGTGGAGTGCTTCACGCGTGTGAGGGTAGCGCCCGGTGATGATTTGGCGACATTTAGTCACCCTTATGGGGGATGAAGTTACGTCTCTTTCTGGGTAAGGGGTTGACGCGCGTCGCCCGAATTGATCGCTGTGCCGGGGTATGTGACGGGCGCGAAAGGGGCCCCGCGGTGGTCCGCGGGGCCCCTTTCGTCAACCTCTGCGCATGCGCGCTGGTCAGCCGGTCGGTCTGGGCAGGCTGATCGGTCTGGTCGGGCCGGTCAGTCGGAGAGGCGCTCGCCCGTGGAGGTCGAGAACACATGGGTCTCGCCCGGCCGCGGCACGACGTGCAGGGTGGAGCCCTTCTCCGGCACCTGGCGCCCGTTCACGCGCACGACCAGGTCCTTGACCTCACCGCCGACCTCGGCGGTGCCATAGACATAGCCGTCGGCGCCCAGCTCCTCGACCACGTTCACGGAGACGGCGAGACCGGCCGGGGCATCCTCGCTGTCCTTGGTGAGGGAGGTGGCGGCAGCGCCGTTGTGCTCGACGATGTCGAAGTGCTCGGGCCGGACACCCACGGTCACCGTGCGGTCACCCTTGTCGGAGGCGGCCGTCAGGGCGTCCCGGTTGACGGGGACGACGCTGTTGCCGAACTTCACTCCGCCGTCGGTGATCGGGACCTCGACCAGGTTCATGGCCGGGGAGCCGATGAAGCCGGCGACGAAGAGGTTCGCGGGCTTGTCGTACATGTTCCGCGGCGAGTCGACCTGCTGGAGCAGACCGTCCTTGAGCACGGCCACGCGGTCGCCCATCGTCATGGCCTCGACCTGGTCGTGGGTGACGTAGACGGTGGTGATGCCGAGGCGGCGCTGCAGGGACGCGATCTGCGTACGCGTCGACACGCGGAGCTTGGCGTCCAGGTTGGACAGTGGCTCGTCCATGAGGAAGACCTGCGGCTCGCGGACGATGGCGCGGCCCATGGCGACACGCTGGCGCTGACCGCCGGAGAGGGCCTTCGGCTTGCGGTCCAGGTACTCGGTGAGGTCGAGGATCTTCGCGGCCTCCTCGACCTTCTGCCGGATCTCCGCCTTGTTGACACCGGCGATCTTGAGCGCGAAGCCCATGTTGTCGGCGACCGTCATGTGCGGGTAGAGCGCGTAGTTCTGGAACACCATGGCGATGTCCCGGTCCTTGGGCGGCAGGTGCGTGACGTCGCGGTCACCGATGCGGATGGCGCCGCCGTTGACGTCCTCCAGGCCCGCGAGCATCCGCAGGGAGGTGGACTTGCCGCAGCCGGACGGTCCGACCAGGACGAGGAACTCGCCGTCCTCGATCGCGATGTCGAGCTGGTCGACGGCGGGCTTGGTGGAACCCGGGTAGATCCGGGTCGCCTTGTCGAACGTGACAGTGGCCATGGTGAATGGGCCCCCTTCTACCGGCAGGAACGTGCCGGACGATCCGTTGTAGGAAGGTGGTTGGTGTAGTCCACGCGAGTGAACTGGGTCAGGACGGTACCTGGCGTTCACCTCGGATGTCAGCACCTGGACCCCTGTGAACTTCGCGGAAATTTTCGACAGGGCCCGCCCGGGACGTGGGTACACTGCACAGGCACGCACCCCGGGTGTGTGCGCGCCTCCTTAGCTCAGCTGGTCAGAGCGCCGCTCTTGTAAAGCGAAGGTCGTCGGTTCGAATCCGACAGGGGGCTCGGCAGGGCGAAGGCCGCCCGCACCTCGGTGTGCGGGCGGCCTTCGCCGTCCGTGGTGGACCTTTGTCCGTGCAGGTCAGGCCGTTCGGAGCAGGGTCTTGAGCGCTTGCCGCAGCGTCCCTTCCGGATCCGGGACGGCCCCCGTCGCCCGCCA
The DNA here is from genome assembly GCF_055657175.1 of Streptomyces sp. NPDC107581. NCBI lineage: Bacteria > Bacillati > Actinomycetota > Actinomycetes > Kitasatosporales > Streptomycetaceae > Streptomyces > Streptomyces sp. NPDC107581. The sequence goes on along the minus strand of NZ_JBVKBH010000009.1, from coordinate 252,865 downwards.
TGCCACGAACCCGTCCGGGCGGACCAGGACAGCGCCGTCGGCGGTGGTGCCGTGGAGCCGGGCCCAGTCGCTGTCCTCGGTGTCGTACCTCAGGTCCGCGTCGGCGCCCGGGCCGATGCGGTAGGCGTCCAGGCGTACGCCGTCCGTGTCGGCGATGCGGCGGGCCGCCTCGTGCCAGCCCGCGTCGTCGGGGGCGTCGGCGAGCAGGACCAGGGAGCGTTCGTACAGGTCGAGGGTGGAGATGCGGCGTCCGGCGCGGCGCAGCCACAGGTGCGGGGCGCGGGTGCCCGGCTCGCCGGACAGCGCCAGGCCGTCGGGGACGACCGGCTGGTCGGGGTCGGCGCCGAGGACGGCGCCGTGGGGGTAGCGGTAGCCGAGGACGACGTTGAGGATGCCGTCGCGCTTGCCGCCGCCGACGCCGGGGGCGGGGGCGAAGCCGGGGTGGCTGTGTTCGACGGAGCGGGCGGAGGCGCGGGCGCTGGTGGCGAGGGCGACCGGGCGGCGTTCGGCCTCGTAGCTCGCCAGCAGGTCGGGGCCGGCCCAGCCGTCGACGACGGCGGCGAGTTTCCAGGCCAGGTTGTGGGCGTCCTGGATGCCGGTGTTGGAGCCGAAGGCGCCGGTGGGGGACATTTCGTGGGCGGAGTCGCCGGTGAGGAAGACCCTGCCGGACGCGTACCGGTCGGCGACCCGTTCGGCGGCACGCCAGGACGCCTTTCCGGTGATTTCCACGTCGAGCCCGGGCACACCCACGGCCCGGCTGATGTGGCTGCTCAGGCGTTCCTCGGTGAACTCCTCCAGGGTCTCGCCGTGCTCGGGGTGCCAGGGGGCGTGGAAGACCCAGCGTTCCTTGTTGTCGACGGGGAGCAGGGCGCCGTCGGCGTCCGGGTGGGTGAGGTAGCAGCAGATGAAGCGGCGGTCGCCGACGACTTCGGCGAGGGCGGCGGAGCGGAAGGTGACGCTGACATTGGCGAAGAGGTCGCCCGGGCCCGTCTGGCCGATGCCGAGGGCGTGCCGGACCGGGCTGCGGGGGCCGTCGGCCGCGACGAGGTAGTCCGCGCGGACGGTGAAGCGCTCGTCGGTGGTGCGGTTCAGGACGGTCGCCGTCACACCGTCGGAATCCTGCGTGAAGGACTCCATATGGTGGAAGTAGCGCAGGTCGCCGCAGAGTTCCCGGGCGCTGTCGAGCAGGACGGGTTCGAGGTCGTTCTGGCTGCACAGGCACCAGCTGGTGGGGCTGAATCTGGCGAGTCCGCCGCCCGGGTCGATGTGTTTGAACAGCCATTCGCCCGCATCGCCCACGAGGGTGGGCGTCTGCAGGATGCCGTGGTTGTCCGCGAGGAGTGAGGCCGCCGCCTTGATGTCCGGCTCGATGCCGGCTCCCCGGAACAGCTCCATCGTCCGCACGTTGTTGCCGCGTCCGCGGGGGTGGATCGAGGTCCCGGAGTGCCGCTCGACGAGCATGTGCCGCACACCGAGACGGCCCAGGAACACGGACATGGACAGGCCCACCAGGGAGCCGCCCACGATGAGGACGGGGACCCGGTGGTCGGCTTTTTGATGCATCGAAGCCTCCAGAGGCAGGGGTGCGCGTGTGGGGCGCCTGTGAGTTCTCATGCCCGGTGGCGCCCGCTCCGCGTGCCCAATCACCCACGTGGTTCATACGAGTCGCGGGCTTGTGGGGACCGGCACAGGATCAAGGAACGCTGCCGTCGCGCCAGACGCGGCCGGCGTCGCCTCTGCCCCCGCGAAGGAGATGTGTGCAGGATGACCACGACGTCTGAACGTCTTTCAGAAACGACACGCGAGCTGTCGAAGCGTGTCTCCCAGTCCGTGTTCGACGGCTCCCGGCTCCGGGTCGTCCTGCTCGTCGACGTGTACGACGGCGCGCAGCAGCAGTTCCTGGAGGCGTACGAGCAGCTGTGCAACCAGGTCGCTTCCGTGCCCGGCCACGTCAGCGACCAGCTCTGCCAGTCCATCGAGAATCCGTCCCAATGGCTCATCACGAGTGAGTGGGAGAGTGCCCCGCCGTTCCTCACCTGGGTGAACAGCGAGGAGCACGTCCAGATGGTGCAGCCGCTGCACTCCTGCGTCCGTGACACCCGGTCGCTGCGTTTCCACATCGTCCGGGAGACCGGCGGCGCCGCCGCCCACACCTCGCCGCAGGACCGCCGGCTGCAGGCCCACCCGCGCATCGGCGACGGGGTGATCCGGCACGCGCTGACCTTCACGGTCCGGCCGGGAAGCGAGGAGAAGGTCGCGAAGATCCTCGCGGACTACGCCTCGCCCGAGGCCCAGGTGGACGACACGACACGGCTGTGCCGGACCTCGCTGTTCATGCACGGCAACCGGGTGGTGCGGGCCATCGAGGTGCGCGGCGATCTGCTCGCGGCGCTGCGGCACGTGGCCCAGCAGCCGGAGGTGCGGGCCGTCGAGGAGGCCATCAACCCGTACCTGGAGCAGGAGCGGGACCTCAACGACCAGGAGTCGGCGCGGGTCTTCTTCACCCGGGCGGCGCTGCCGGCCGTGCACCACGTGAGCGCGGACGACCAGCCGGAGGGGCTGCGGCAGGCCCTGTGCTATCCGGCCCGGCCCGGTTGTGGGATGCGGCTGGCCGAGCTGCTCTCCCAGGCCGACTCGACGGCCGCGGACGATCCGGCGAGCCCGATCCTGCGCAGCACGGTCTTCCAGCGCGACGACCTCGTGATGCGGCTGGTCGACGTGCGCGGCGACCGGGACGTGGACGCGCTGCCGAAGGACTCCCGGGCGGCCGCGCAGGTGCGGGAGCTGCTCGACGCCGAGGCCGCCCGTATGGCCCTGATCACCGACCGCCGTTCGCCGGGCGCCTGATCCCGGCGGCCGGGTCACCCCAACCGCCCAGCGCCAGCGCAGCACACTCAACGGAGGAAACGTTGTCCATCAAACCCCGTCCGAAAATCGTGGATCTCAGTGAGGTCGAGCCCAATGTCCGGCGAGGTGGCGACCTGCGCGCCATGCTCACCCCGGCCACGGTCGGCTCCACCAGCGGCTTCATGGGCGTGGCCATCGTGCAGCCCGGGGACCGCATCGGTGAGCACTACCACCCCTACTCCGAGGAGTTCGTCTACGTCGTCTGCGGGCAGCTGGAGGTGGACCTGGACGGTGAGCCGCACACGCTGCGGCCCGAGCAGGGTCTGATGATCCCGGCCTACATGCGGCACCGGTTCCGCAACGTCGGCAAGGTGGAGGCGCGGATGGTCTTCCATCTGGGTCCGCTGGCGCCGAGGCCGCAGCTCGGCCATGTGGACACCGAGGAGACCGAGGTGATCGGCGCGGCCGCGGTGGTCACCGAACCGGCGCCGGCAGGTGCCGCCCACGCGGCCGACCGAGGTCAGGTTCTGTCATGACCCGGCGCGTGGCGGTCACTGGCATAGGCATCGTTGCTCCGGGCGGCATCGGCGTACCGGCATTCTGGGATCTGCTTGCCGACGGCCGGACCGCGACGCGGGGCATAACCTTCTTCGACCCTTCGCAGCTGCGGTCGCGGATCGCCGCCGAGTGCGACTTCGACCCGGTGGCGCACGGCCTGGACGCGGACCAGGTCGCCCGGGCGGACCGGTACATCCAGTTCGCCCTGGTCGCCGGCGACGAGGCGGTCCGGGACTCGGGTCTCGACCTGGCCCGGGAGGATCCCTGGCGGGTCGGGGTGTCGCTGGGCACCGCGGTCGGCGGCACCACGCGCCTGGAGCACGACTACGTCCTGGTGAGCCACCACGGGCAGCGCTGGGACGTCGACCATCAGGAGGCGGAGCCGCATCTGCACCGGGCGTTCTCGCCCAGCACGGTCGCCTCCGCGGTGGCGGAACGATTCGGCGCCCAGGGTCCGGTACAGACCGTCTCCACGGGCTGCACCTCGGGCCTGGACGCGGTCGGATACGCCTTCCACACGGTCGAGGAGGGCCGGGCCGACATCTGCATAGCCGGCGCGTCGGACTCGCCGATCTCCCCGATCACCATGGCGTGCTTCGACGCGATCAAGGCCACCTCCCCGAACAACGACGACCCCGCACACGCCTCCCGGCCCTTCGACAACAACCGTGACGGGTTCGTCATGGGCGAGGGCGGTGCGGTGCTCGTCCTGGAGGAGCTGGAGCACGCGCGGGCCCGTGGCGCGCACGTGTACTGCGAACTGGGCGGCTATGCCACCTTCGGCAACGCCTACCACATGACCGGCCTGACCAGCGAGGGTCTGGAGATGGCCCGGGCGATAGACATGGCGCTCGACCACGCCCGGATCGATCCGACGGCCATCGACTACGTCAACGCACACGGCTCCGGCACCCGGCAGAACGACCGCCACGAGACGGCGGCCGTGAAGCGGGCGCTCGGCCACCACGCCTACGACACCCCCATGAGCTCCATCAAGTCGATGGTGGGGCACTCCCTCGGGGCGATCGGGGCGATCGAGGTGGTCGCCTGTGTGCTGGCCCTCGCCAAGCAGGCCGTACCCCCGACCGCGAACTACGAGACCCCCGACCCCGAGTGCGACCTGGACTACGTCCCGCGCGTCGCCCGCGACCGGAAGCTGACCAGCGTCCTGTCCGTGGGCAGCGGCTTCGGGGGATTCCAGTCCGCGGTGGTCCTGACCCGGCCGAGGGACCGGACGAGGGAGAGGACACGATGAGCGAACCGCATGACCGGCGCGCGGCCGTCACCGGTATCGGGGTGGTCGCGCCCAACGGCACCAGCACCGACACCTTCTGGAAGGCCACCCAGGAAGGTCTCAGCGTCCTCGACCGGGTCACCCGCGAGGGCTGCGAGCACCTCCCGCTGAGGGTGGCCGGCGAGGTCCGGGCCTTCGATCCGGCGGTGACGATCGAGGAGCGCTTCCTCGTCCAGACCGACCGGTTCACCCACTTCGCCATGGCAGCGGCCGACTTCGCGCTGGACGACGCCCGGCTCGGGCAGGCCGACACCTCCGAGGAGCCGTACTCCATCGGGGTGGTCACCGCCGCCGGGTCCGGCGGCGGCGCGTTCGGCCAGCGCGAGCTGCAGCAGCTGTGGGGCAAGGGCAGCCGGTTCGTGGGCCCGTACCAGTCCATCGCCTGGTTCTACGCCGCGAGCACCGGTCAGGTCTCCATCCGCCGCAAGTTCAAGGGCCCCTGCTCGGTCGTCGCCTCCGACGAGGCCGGGGGTCTGGACGCCCTCGCGCACGCGGCCCGGGCGGTGCGGCGCGGCACCGACGTGATCGTGGCCGGCTCCACCGAGGCGCCGCTGGCGCCGTACTCGGTGGTCTGCCAGCTCGGCTACCAGGAGCTGAGCCGTGCGGCCGATCCGTCCCGCGCCTACCGCCCGTTCACGGAGGCCGCCTGCGGTTTCGTGCCCGCCGAGGGCGGCGCGATGCTCGTGGTGGAGGCGGAGCGGTCCGCGCGGGAGCGCGGCGCGGACATCCGTGCCTACGTCGCCGGACATGCGGCCACCTTCACCGGTGCCTCCCGTTGGGCGGAGTCCCGGGAGGGCCTGGCGCACGCCATCAGGCTGGCGCTGGAGGAGGCCGGCTGTGCGCCCGAGGAGGTCGACGTCGTCTTCGCCGACGCCCTCGGGGTGCCGGAGGCGGACCGTGCCGAGGCGCTGGCGATCGCCGACGCCCTGGGCGGGCACGGCATCCGGGTGCCGGTCACGGCGCCGAAGACCGGCATCGGGCGGGGCTACTGCGCGGCGCCCGTGCTGGACAGTGCGGCGGCCGTGCTCGCGATGGAGCACGGACTGATCCCGCCCACGCCGAACGTCTTCGACGTCTGCCACGACCTCGATCTCGTGACCGGGCGCGCCCGCGTCGCCGAGTTGCGTACGGCGCTGGTGCTGAGCCGCGGGCTCATGGGGTCGAACTCGGCGCTCGTGCTGCGGCACGGCGCTGTCAACGCCTAGCAGTACAGGAGGTAATCGCATGACCGCAAAGATCACCGTGGAGGAACTGGCCGCGCTGATGAAGAAGGCGGCCGGGGTCACTGTCGCCCCGGACGCGCTGCTGGAGCAGGGCGAGTCCGGCTTCGACGCGCTCGGTGTCGACTCGCTCGGCCTGCTCGGCATCGTGGGCGAGCTGGAGAACGCCCACGGCACTCCGATGCCGCCGGACGCGGAGCGCTGCAAGACGCCCCGGCAGTTCCTCGACCTCGTCAACAGCACCCTGATGGCAGGAGCCTGAGATGGCAGGACACACCCAGAACGAGATCACCATCGCCGCACCGCTGGACCTGGTCTGGGACATGACCAACGACCTGGAGCGCTGGCCTCAGCTGTTCAGCGAGTACGCGTCCGTCGAGGTCCTCTCCCGGGAGGGGAAGAAGACGACGTTCCGGCTGACCATGCACCCGGACGACAACGGCACCGTCTGGAGCTGGGTCTCCGAGCGCGAGCCCGACCGCGACACGCTCACCGTGCAGGCCCGCCGCGTGGAGACCGGGCCCTTCGCCCACATGGACATCCACTGGGCCTACGAGGAGGTGCCCGCCGGCACCCGGATGGTCTGGACGCAGGACTTCGCGATGAAGCCGGACGCCCCGGTCGACGACGACTGGATGACCGACAACATCAACCGGAACTCCAAGGTCCAGATGGCTCTCATCCGGGACAAGATCGAGAAGGCCGCCGCCGGCCACCGGCCCTCGCCGGTCATGGCCGACTGAACCGGACGGAGGAGCAAGTCCCATGCACCAGGCCCTGATCGTCGCCCGGATGGCCCCGGGCTCCGCCCCCGACATCGCCAAGGTGTTCGCGGAGTCCGACCGCGGAGAGCTGCCCCACCTCGTCGGGGTCACCCGGCGCAGCCTCTTCCAGTTCGGCGATGTGTACATGCACCTCATCGAGTCCGAGCGCGAGCCCGGCCCCGCCATCGCCAAGGTGACGAGCCACCCCCAGTTCCGGGACGTCAGCGAGCGCCTTTCGGCGTACGTCAGCGCGTACGACCCGGAGACCTGGAGGTCTCCCAAGGACGCGATGGCGCACCGCTTCTACGTCTGGGAGCGCGACTGAGCCGTACGGCACCCCCGTACGGCCACCGGCCGCCGGGCCCGCGATGCTGCGGGCCCGGCGGCCGGTGCGCTGTGTCCGGGTTCCCCGTCACCCGGGCACGTGGCAGTCGAACGCGTGCAGGTACGGGTTGACCGGCCGGATGTCGTCCACCAGCAGGCCGGCCGAGGTCAGCCTGTTCACCATGGAGTCGGTGGTGTGCTTGGCCCCGCCCACGTTGAGGAGCAGCAGCAGGTCCATGGCGGTGCTGAAGCGCATCGAGGGGGTGTCGTCGACCAGGTTCTCGATGACGACGACCCGGGTGCCGGGCCCGCCCGCCTCGACGACGTTGCGCAGCGTGCGGGCCGTGCTCTCGTCGTCCCACTCCAGGATGTTCTTGATGACGTAGACGTCGGCCTGGACCGGGATCGCCTCCCGGACGTCGCCGGGCACGATCCGCGCGCGGTCCGCGAGGTCGCCGCCCTCGCGCAGCCGGGGCAGCGCCTTGTCGACCACCCGGGGCAGGTCGAGCAGACTGCCCTGCATCATCGGGTACTTGTCCAGCAGACAGGCCACCACGTGCCCCTGGCCGCCGCCGATGTCGGCGACCGACTTGCTGCCGGACAGGTCCAGCAGGGCCGCGACCTCCCGCGCCGACTGCTCGCTGGAGCGTGTCATCGCGCGGTTGAAGACGTCCGCGGACTGCGGGGCGTCCTCGTTGAGGTAGGTGAAGAACTCCTTGCCGTAGAGGTCCTCCACGACGTTCCTGCCGGTGCGCACCGCCTCGTCGAGCCGGGGCCAGGCGTCCCAGGTCCATGGTTCGGTGCACCACAGGGCGATGGCGCGCAGGCTGTTCGGGTCGTCCTCGCGCAGCAGCCGGGACATGTCGGTGTGCGCGAACGTCCCGTCCTCCCGCTCGGCGAAGACGCCGTAGCAGGACAGGGCCCGCAGCAGCCGGCGCAACGGCTTCGGTTCGGCCTTCACCGCGGCCGCGAGGTCCTCGACGGTCATCGGGGCCGCGCCGTTGAGGGCGTCGGCGACGCCCAGCCGGGCGGCGGCCCGGACGGCGGCGGCACAGGCTGCGCCGAACACGAGTTCGCGCAGCCGCATGGGTGGCGGTGGGGCTGTTTCAGCGGACTTCATCTGCCGCCCTCTCTTTTCGTTCGGCCTGCGTCGGTCCGGCAGGGACAAGCGGTCGGTCGGTCAGCACAGACCCGCGGGCCTGGAGGCCCGGCACAGGTTGCGGTCGAAGGCGTTGCCCTTGCCGGTGTCCGTGTTCACGAGGTCGGCCGGGGAGTTGTTCTGCAGCGTGTTCTGGTCGATGCGGTTCTCGTCGCTGGTCACGCCCACGAAGCTCTTGAAGAGCACGATGCCGCCGGACAGCGGGGACGCGCCGGCGTTGCGGGCGACCACGTTCCCGGTCACCCGGGTCTTGTCGGTGCCCGTGAGGACGATGCCGGAGCCCTGGAGCTGGGGCAGCCGGTCGGTCTTCGGGCAGGACTTGTTGTTGTCGGTGACCCGGTTCGCGGACACGGTCAGGTCGCCGGCCTTGGGCTGGTTCTCGTCGCCGACGACGAACACCCCGGCGCAGTTGCCGGTGACGCGGTTCGCCGTGACGGTGAGGTTGCGCAGCCTGCGCACGGTGATGCCGATGCGGTTGCCCTCCAGGCTGTTGTGCTGGACCAGCGTCTGGCCGGCGTCGTAGGCGCCCGCCTCCTCCTTGATGGTGTTGGCGAGGAACAGGCCCGCGTCGCCGTTGTCCTTCGCGTAGTTGCTCTGGAGGATCCCGTGCACGGACCGCTCCTGGGCGATGCCCCACACCCCGTTGTCGTGGGCGTACACCCTGCGCACGGTCATGGTGTCGGTCGCCATGCCGAACACGCCGGTGCGGCTGAAGCCGGTCACCGTCAGGTCGGCGACCGTGACGCCCTCGACGTTCTTGGTCTTGGTGCCCACCACACAGATGCCGTTGCCGCCCTCGGAGCAGCTGTCGGCGGCCTTGGCCGAGGACTTGGCCGAGGACTTGGCGCCGGGCTCGATCACCGTCTCGGCGCCCACGCCCCGCAGTGTCACCCCGGGAGTGCCGATCTTGACGCTCTCGTGGTAGGTGCCGGCGAGCACCAGAACGGTGTCCCCGGTCTGCGCGGAGTCCACCGCCTTCTGGATCGATTCTCCCGGGTGGACCACCAGGATCCTGTGGGCGGCCGCCGCGGGGGTGGCCGCGCCCAGTCCCGCGCCGACGAGCGCGGCGGTGCACGCCAGGTATGCGATGTGACATCTGTTCATATCGCATACGCTATGACCGATTAATCCCTTGGTCGGCCGGATAGGCCGTCCGGCGGCGTGTCAGCACCCGCGCGGCACCCGCCCGATCCCCGGCCGCACGGCACCGGCCCGATCCCCGGCCGCACGGCACCCGGCAGGGGCGACCGGCTGTCGGTCCGCCGTCCTCGCCGGCGCCCCACCGTTGAATTTCTCGTGAGAAGCGGACGGCTCGAAAGGCACCTCGATCACCTTGCTGGCCATACTGACGGGTGTGAACCGGGTCATTCGATGTCGGCGTGGGCTCCGGGGCGCGGCAGCCTGCGTCCGCGGCGCCCCGGGCACCTGCGTCTGGCTGCTGATCCTGTTCCTCACCACCGTCGCCCTGCACCACATGTCGCCGGAGTTCGAGCAGCACTTCCTGCGGCGGCGCTCCACCAACATCCACGAGCTGTCGCAGAACCCCGTCCGGGTGCTGATCACCAGCGCGATGTGGATCGACGGCGGACACTGGCTGCCGTACGCGGTCCTGTTCGCCGTCTTCCACGCGCCGGCCGAACGCTGGCTCGGCACCCGGCGCTGGCTCGTGGTGTGCGGGGCCGCGCACGTGCTCGCCACGCTGATCAGCGAGCTGGCCCTGCTCATGGCGATCCGCAACGGTCACGCCCCGCACTCGGCGGTCAACACCCTCGACATCGGCGTGAGTTACGCGCTGGCCGGCGTGATGGCGGTGCTCACCTACCGGATCGCGGCGCCCTGGCGGTACCTGTATCTGGCGGCCCTGCTCGCGTTCTACACGGTGCCGCTGGCCGGCAGCCGCACCTTCACCGACTTCGGGCACTTCCTGTCCGTACTGATCGGGCTGGCGTGCTATCCGCTGGTCAGGGGCCACGGAAAAGCATGGAATCCGAAGGAGACACTGGCCGCGCTGTGGGTTAACGTCCGCGCATGAACAGCTCGGCAAGCGGTGTCGTCAACGGCGGCATCTCCTTCTGGTACGCGGACGACGGCCTCCCGGCGGAACGGGAGCCGCTGCCCGGGGACGCGTCGGCCGACGTGGTCATCGTCGGCGGCGGGTACACCGGGCTGTGGACCGCGTACTACCTGAAGAAGGCCGCTCCCTTCCTCCGCATCACGGTCCTGGAGCAGAAGTTCTGCGGCTACGGCGCCTCCGGCCGCAACGGCGGCTGGCTGTACAACGGCATCGCGGGCCGCGACCGGTACGCGAAGCTGCACGGACACGAGGCCGCGGTGCGCCTGCAGAAGGCGATGAACGACACCGTGTCCGAGGTCGTCGCGGTCACCGCGGCGGAGGGCATCGACGCCGATCTGCACCGGGGCGGGGTGCTGGAGGTGGCGACCACCCCCGCGCAGCTCGCCCGGCTGAGGGCGTTCCACGAGCACGAGCTGTCGTACGGCGAGCAGGACCGCGAGCTCTACGGCGCCCGGCAGACCACCGAGCGGATCAGGGTGGCCGGCGCGGTGGGCTCGACCTGGACCCCGCACGGCGCCCGGCTGCACCCCGTGAAGCTGCTCAAGGGGCTGGCGGCCACCGTGGAGGCGCTCGGCGTCACCCTCCACGAGTCGACACCGGTGACCGAGATCCGCCCCAAGCAGGCGGTGACGCCCTACGGCACGGTCCGCGCCCCGTACATCCTGCGCTGCACGGAGGGCTTCACCGCGTCCCTGAAGGGCCAGAAGCGGACCTGGCTGCCGATGAACTCCTCGATGATCGCCACCGAGCCGCTCACCGACGAGCAGTGGGCGGCGATCGGCTGGGACGGCCACGAGACGCTGGGCGACATGGCGCATGCCTACATGTACGCGCAGCGCACGGCCGACGGGCGGATCGCGCTCGGCGGGCGCGGGGTGCCGTACCGCTTCGGTTCGCGCACCGACAACGACGGCCGCACCCAGCCGGAGACGGTCGAGGCCCTGCGCGAGATCCTGACCCGCTTCTTTCCCGCCCTGGCCGGCCTGCGTGTCGAGCACGCCTGGTCCGGCGTCCTCGGCGTGCCGCGCGACTGGTGCGCCACGGTCACCCTCGACCGGGCCACCGGACTCGGCTGGGCGGGCGGTTACGTCGGCTCGGGCGTCGCCACCGCCAACCTGGCCGCCCGCACCCTGCGCGACCTGGTCCAGCAGGACTCGGGCCAGGCCGGCCGCACCGCACTGACCGAGCTGCCCTGGGTGAACCACAAGGTCCGCAAGTGGGAGCCGGAACCCTTCCGCTGGCTGGGCGTACAGGGCATGTACGCCACGTACCGCGCCGCGGACCAGCGCGAGCGGCTCCACCCCGCCACCGAGTCCTCCCGACCGGCCCGTGCGGCGGACCTGGTCGCGGGCCGCCACTGAGGCGGCCCCGCCGACCCCTGCGGCGCAGGAGCGCGGGGACGAAGGCGGTCGGCCGTGGGGACGAAGGCGGTCGGCCGTGGGGACGAAGGCGGTCGGCCCGTGGGGATGAAGGCGGTCGGCCCGTGGGGATGAAGGCGGTCGGCCCGTGGGGATGAAGGCGGTCGGCCCGTGGGGACGAAGGCGGTCGGCCGCGTGGTGCAGGAGCGCGGGGCCGGAGGCGGTCGGAGACGGGCCGTCCAGGGACCGGAACCGGGTGACGGGGGAGGGCGGCCGCTGGCTACCCTCCCTCTCATGATTCGCACCGCGGCCCCCGCCGACATCCCCGTCATCCACGCCCTGGTCCGCGAGCTGGCCGAGTACGAGAAGGCCCCGCAGGAGGCGCGGGCGAGCGAGGAGCAGCTGCGCGAGGCGCTGTTCGGGGAGCGGCCGGCGGCGTTCGCGCACATGGCCGTGGACGACGCGACCGGCGAGCCCGTCGGCTTCGCGCTGTGGTTCCTCAACTTCTCCACCTGGCGCGGCGTCCACGGCATCTACCTGGAGGACCTGTACGTCCGCCCCGCGGCACGCGGCGGCGGCCACGGCCGGGCCCTGTTGACCGAACTGGCCCGGATCTGCGTGGCGCGCGGCTACGAACGCCTGGAGTGGTCGGTCCTGAACTGGAACCGCCCCGCCATCGGCTTCTACGAGGCCCTCGGCGCCCGCCCCCAGGCCGAGTGGACGGTCTACCGCCTGACGGACGCCCCCCTGACCACCCTCGGAAACGGACACTAGCCGCGGACAGCACGGTCGCCCCGTCCGTGGTGGGTCAGGTGGCCGGCTCCGGTATGGGGGTCTCGGTGTGTGCGTCGTGTCCGGGGGCTCTGGACGTGACCATCAGGCCGGCGACCAGGCCGGCCAGGAGCATGACGCCGGCCGCCCACCAGATGGCGACCGTGTAGCCGTGCACGACAGCCGCCGGGATCACGGTGGCCTTCTGCGCGGGGCGCTGCGGATGGGCCGTGAGATAGGCGGCGGTGCTGGTGGTGGCGACGGTGTTGAGCAGGGCCGTACCGATGGAACCGCCCACCTGCTGGGAGGTGTTGACGGTGGCCGAGGTGACGCCGGAGTCCCGTGGGGCGACGCCCGCGGTGGCGGTGGCGAAGACCGGCATGAAGGTCAGGCCCATGCCGAGACCCAAGAGGATCAGGGCGGGCAGGATCTCCCCGGAGTAGGAGGAGTGGACCGTCATCCGGGTGAGCAGCAGCAGACCGGCCGCGGCGAGGAGCATGCCGGGCACCATGAGCACGCGCGGGGCCACCCGGTGCAGCAGACGGGCCGATATCTGGGTGGAGCCGATGATGATCGCGGCGGTCAGGGGCAGGAAGGCGAGGCCCGCCCTGACCGGCGAGTAGCCCAGGATGACCTGCAGGTAGTAGGTCATGAACAGGAACAGCCCGAACATGCCGATCACCGCGAGCATCATGGTCAGGAAGCAGCCCGCGCGGTTGCGGTCCCGGACGATGTGCAGCGGCAGCAGCGGGCTCGGGGCCCGGGTCTGCCACCACACGAAGGCGGCCAGCAGCACCACCCCGGCCGTGAACAGGGCGAGCACCAGCGGGTCGGACCAGCCGCGCGGCTCGGCCTCGCTGAAGCCGTAGACGATCGCCACGAGTCCGCCGCAGCCGAGCAGTGCGCCGGGCACGTCGAGGCGGGCCCCGCCGAGTCCGGGACGGTCGTGCAGCAGGGCGAAGGCACCGGACATCGCGAGCACGGCGATGGGCACGTTGACGTACAGACACCAGCGCCAGTTCAGGTACTCGGTGAGCACACCGCCGACGATGAACCCGATCGCCGAGCCGCTGCCGGCGAGGGCGCCGTAGATGCCGAAGGCCTTGCCGCGCTCCCGGGGATCGGTGAACGTCGTGGTCAGCAGGGAGAGCGCGGAGGGCGCGAGGACGGCGGCGAAGGCGCCCTGGAGGGCGCGGGCGCCGAAGAGCATGCCCGGGCCGGTCGCCGCGCCGCCGAACGCGGAGGCGGTGGCGAAGCCGGCCAGCCCGACGACGAAGGTGCGTTTGCGGCCGACGAGATCGGCGATCCGGCCGCCGAGCAGCAGGAGTCCGCCGAAGGCGAGGGTGTAGGCGGTGATCACCCACTGGCGGTTGCCGTCGGTCATGTGGAGGTCGTGCTGGGCGGAGGGGAGCGCGATGTTCACGATCGTCGCGTCCAGGACCACCATCAGCTGGGCGAGGGCGATCACGACCAGACCCCACCAGCGGTGGGGATCGGCGTCCCCGGCTCCGGCCGGCGCCGGTGGGGGTTCACCCCTCTGGCCGATGCTCATCTGGCCAGAAGACCATGGATCGGGGCGCGTCGCATCCGGGTCCGCGGGTCCGCCGTCCCCCCGTCCCCCTTGTGTCTCATGGCACCAGCACCACCTTTCCGACCGTGCCGCGCGTCTGCAGCGCGCGGTGCGCGGCCGCCGCCTCGGACAGCGGGAAGCGGGTGACGGCGGGGCGCAGGCGGCCCTCGGCCGCCTCGGTCAGGGCGCGCAGTTCGAGGGCGCGCAGGCCGCCCGCCTTCCGGAGCATGGCCGGGCCGAGGACCGACTCCGAGACGCCCTCGGCGAAGTACCCCTGCCGGCCGTCCCCGATCCCCTCCGCCGACCAGCCGAAGACCAGATGCCGGCCGCCGGACCCGAGCAGGTCCACGGCCTGCCGGGCGACTTCGCCGCCGACGCCGTCGTAGACGACCGTGGCGTGCCGTCCGCCGAGGTGGGCGCGGACCTTGGCGGGCCAGCCGGTGTCGGTGTAGTCGACGGCCAGGTCGGCGCCGGCCGCCTGCACGCGGGCGGTCTTCTCCGGGCCGCCCGCCAGGCCGACGACCACGGCTCCGGCGTTCTTCGCGTACTGCACGAGCAGTGTGCCGATGCCGCCCGCCGCCGCCGGTACGACGACCACGTCGTCCGGCCCCGGCTCGGCGAACTGCACGATGCCCAGCGCCGTACGCCCCGTGCCGATCATGGCGACGGCGTCGGCGTGGTCCAGGTTCTCCGGTATCTCGTGCAGCCGTTCGACGCCGGTGACGGCGAGTTCCGCGTACCCTCCGGGCGCGAAGCCCAGATGGGCGACGACCCGGGTGCCGAGCCATGCCCCGTCCACGCCGTCGCCGAGGGCGTCCACGGTCCCGGCGACCTCGCGGCCGGGGACGGTCGGCAGGGCGGGCCGCTCGGGCAGCGGGCCCTGCTGGCCCTCGCGCAGGGCGGTGTCCAGGAGGTGCACGCCGGCCGCGGCGACCGCGATCCGCACCTCGCCCGGCCCCGGGGCGGGGTCCTCGGTCTCCTCGTAGGTCAGGTTCTCGGCCGGCCCGTAGGCGTACAGGCGAACGGCGTGCATGGGACCCCCAGTGGTCGTGTCTCCGTCTCCGGAGACCCACTGTTCAACCTCAAGCGTGATTGAGGTCAAGGGCGGGCGGGCCGGCCGAGGACCGGCGCCACCGCGGTGAGGGCACCGCCGAAGACACCTCCGACAGCACACCAGGCGCCGGCACCCGGTCGCCGCCACCCGGTCGCCGCCACCCGGTCGCCGGCACTCGGTCGGCCGCGATACGGACGCCCACGAGACGGACGCCGTCGCCGCGGTCCACGGCGGGCCGGACCTCTGCGCCCGCCGGCTGCTGCCGGGCAGGTCGAGGGCGCCCCTACGACGGTCCGCCGCGGCCGCCCGCCGCCAGGTGCCCCGCTCCCTCCGGCCGGTCGCGTCCCGTGGATCCGGTTCTCGCTGGTCAGGGCGGATTGTCAGTGGCGGGGTGCAGCATGGGGGCATGGCGAGGAGAGCGACGGGCAGCGGCGGTGGCAGCGGCACGGGAGCGGGCGGGGCGGCGGCGAAGGGCGCGCGGCGGCCGGAGGTGCGGCTGCCACCTCTGGAGCCCTGGACGGACGGGGAGTTGGAGCCGGACGGTGTTTACGACGGGCTGGAGTTCCGGGAGGCCGACCTGGCCGGGCAGGACGGCGCGGGCGCCCGCTTCATGGACTGTGCGCTGACGGGCTGCGCGGTGGACGAGACGGCGCTGGGCCGGGCCCGGGTGCTGGACTCGGTCCTCACCGGCCTGCGGGGGGTCGGGACGAATCTCGCCGAGTCCACGTTCCGTGACGTCGAGTTGATCGACGCCCGCCTGGGCGGCACCCAGCTGCACGGCGCCGTCCTGGAGCGGGTGGTGATCCGGGGCGGCAAGATCGACTACCTCAATCTCCGCGAGGCCCGCCTCAAGGACGTCGTCTTCGAGTCCTGCGTCCTGGTCGAACCGGACTTCGCCGGTGCCCGCCTGGAGCGGGTGGAGTTCGTCGACTGCGCCCTGAAGGAGGCCGACTTCGGCGGCGCGACCCTGACGGACGTGGACCTGCGCGGGGCCGCCCCGCTGGAGATCGTGCGCGGCCTGGACCGGCTCTCGGGCGCGGTGATCAGCACCGGGCAACTGCTGGATCTGGCACCGGTGCTGGCGCTGGAGCTGGGGATCCGGGTGGAGGGGTGAGAGATCAGGGCAGACGGGGGAAGCGGGCCTGAAGCGTCCAGACCGCCGGGTTCTCCGCCAGGTCCTCGTGCAGATCGGTCAGGTCGGCGAGCAGGTCGTGCAGGAAGTCACGGGCTTCGCGGCGCAGTTCGGTGTGGGAGAAGGTGAGCGGCGCTTCCTCGGCCGGCATCCAGTCGGCCTCGATGTCCACCCAGCCGAAGCGGCGCTCGAAGAGCATCCGGTCGGTGGACTCGGTGAAGTCCAGCTCGGCCTGCTGCGGCCGGGAGGCCCGGGAACCCAGGGGATCCCGGTCCAGCTGCTCCGCGATGTCGCACAGCGCCCACGCGAAGTCCAGCACCGGCACCCATCCCCAGGCTGTGGACAGCTCCCGGTCCGTCTCGGTGTCCGCGAGATAGACGTCCCCGCAGAACAGGTCGTGCCGCAGCGCACGGACGTCCGCACGGCGGTAGTCGGTCTGCGGCGGGTCGGGGAAGCGGTTGGAGAGGGCGTAGCCGATGTCGAGCACGGGAGAGATGGTGTCACGCCGACCGGCCCGGCCCTGCCGCGGTCCGGTTCTGCGGCGGCCCGGCCCTGCCGCGGTCCGGCTCCGTGGCGGCCTGGCTCTGCGACGGCCTGGTTCCGCGGCGGTCCGGCCCTGGTGAGGCGCAGTTCTGGTCTGCGGCGGCGCGGTCAACGGCGCGGTCCGGTTCTGCGGCGGCCTGGCCCTACGGCGGCTTGGCCCTGCCGCGGTCGGGCTCCGTGGCGGCCTGGCTCCGTGTCGGCCTGACCCTGGCACGGTCCGGCCCTGGCGCGGGCCGGCCCTGCCGTGATGCGGCCCTGCCGTGATGCGACCCGCCCGCCTAAGATCACTGACATGTCCAGATCCGCGCGCCTTGTCCCGTCCGCCGCCGCCCTGTTCGCCCTCGCCCTCACCGGCACGGCGTGCGACGGCGGAGTCCACGGCACCCCGGGCGGCTCGGGCGTGCACGACCCGTACTTCCCGAAGGCGGGCAACGGCGGCTACGACGTCACCCACTACGCCCTCACCCTGGACTACACCCCCGGCACCCACCGCCTCACCGGCAAGGCGGTCATCACCGCCCGCGCCACCAAGGACCTCACCGCCTTCGACCTCGACCTCGCCGGGCTGGACGTCGGCTCGGTCAGCGTCGAGGGCAGGCGCGCCCTGTGGAACCGCACCGGCCAGGAACTCACCGTCCGCCCCCATGACGACCTCAGCGACGGCGAGACCTTCACCACCACCGTGCGTTACTCGGGCACCCCGAAGACCCTCACCGACCCCGACGGCTCCGAGGAAGGCTGGCTGCGCACCGCCGACGGCGCGCTCGGCCTCGGCGAGCCGGTCGGCTCCATGGCCTGGTTCCCCGGCAACCACCACCCTTCCGACAAGGCGACCTACGACATCACGGTCACCGTCCCCAAGGGCCTCCAGGCCGTCTCCAACGGCGAGTTGACGAGCCGGAGCACCAAGGGCGGCCGTACCACCTACGCCTGGCACACCGCCCAGCCCATGGCGAGCTACGTCGCCACGGTCGCCATCGGCCACTACGACATCACCAGCACCAAGGGCCCGCACGGCCTGCCGGTCGTCACCGCCGTCGACCCCACCCAGGCCAAGGCGAGCGCGAAGGTGCTCGCGAAGATCCCCGGCATCATCGACTGGGAGGAGAACAACTTCGGGCCCTACCCCTTCTCCTCCACCGGCGCGATCGTCGACCGCCCCGGCGACGCCGACTACGCCCTGGAGACCCAGAACCGGCCCGTCTTCCCCGCCGACCAGCTCGACACCAGCACACTCGTGCACGAGCTGGCCCACCAGTGGTACGGCGACTCGGTCACCCCGAAGTCCTGGCGGGACATGTGGCTCAACGAGGGTTTCGCGACGTACGCGGAGTGGCTCTACGAGGAGGACTACGGCCACAAGAGCGCCCAGCAGACCTTCGACGAGCTGTACGAGGAGGACGACGAGGCCGTGTGGGCCTTCCCCCCGGCGAAACCTTCCAGCGCCGCCCACATCTCCGACAGCCCCGTCTACAAGCGCGGCGCGATGGTCCTGCAGAAGATCCGCCAGAAGGTCGGCGACGACACCTTCTACGACATCATCCAGGGCTGGGCCGCCACCCGCCGGCACGGCAGCGCGAGCACCGCCGACTTCACGGCCTACGTGGAGAAGAAGGCCCCGGACAAGGACTTCACGGAGATCTGGAAGGACTGGCTGTACGGGGACGGCAGGCCGGCCCACCCGTGATGCGCAGGCGGACCGGGGAAGAATTCGGATTACTCCCTTCCGGATAACGGCACCACACCGCGGATTTCCGGGTGTGGGCATGACACCGGTGGGTGTTAGGGTCGGCCGGCAAGATCATCTTGCGTGTCAATCATGGATTCACGAGGGGCTTCGGCATGCCCGGAAACTCGGCTGCCCGCCCCTCGGTATTACAGAGGGGGATCTTGGTGAAGAGGAGAACGACCAAGGCGCTCATGGTCGCCGCGGCGGTTCCCGCCCTGCTCGTGGCCACGTCCGGCGCGGCGTCCGCGGACGGCTGGGTGACGTGGCGGAACGCCAAGTCCAACCTCTATCTCGCCCACGGCTGGGGGGACTACCAGGGTCAGGTCAAGGGGAGCCTGGGCGGGACGGGATGGGAGATCCAGTGGTGGGACATCCAGAACAGCGACGGCAGCTGGAACGAGACCGCCGGTACCAATGAGACCCCTGGTCCGGGCAGGTGCATGACGGGGTACTGGCGGCAGGTGTACACCGAGCCGTGCAACCCGTACCGCGACCAGACGAACTCGTGGCAGCGGTGGAGGGAGATCTCGACCGGGACGGGCTGGAAGCTCCAGAACGTCCAGACCGGCTGGATCCTGGACGACGAGGGTCACGGCGGTATCTACGCCAACTCCACCGACTACAACAACTCCAACCAGCGCTGGAAGTAAGTGCCGTGCCACAGGGCCTGCCGATCCGTTCGGCAGGCCCTGTCCTGGTCTGTGTGAATCGGCAAGGGATTCTCAGGCGCCGGCCTTGATGATTTTCTCGGCCGATTCCACCTTCAGCTTCTGTGTACGCCGTGCGTCCCGCAATTGATCGGCCCGCTGCTTGATGATCTCCCGCTCGTATGCGGCGGAAACCAGAGCAGCGGTCTGCAGGTACTGCGCCTTCCGCTTGCACTCGACGTCCGTGACGGCGGCCGCGATCTCGGCGGGGGAGGGCGGTGGCAGGGTCGCCCCCTTGGGGACCGGCAGGCCCTTGCCGAGGAGGTTCCGGTCGTGCGCGGGGGCCAGCGGGTTGTCGTAGTCGTAGCCGGACTGCTTCATGCAGGCGCTCCACTTGGAGACCGTGGCCACCACCCGGCTGTCCCGGAAAGTCGCGCTCAGCGTCTGCGACCTCAGCTGCTGGACGATCGTGAACAACGTCTCCGGGTTCCTGCCGCCGAGTTTCCTGCGCGCCTTCCCCTCGCATCCGAGCCTGCCGCTCTTCGGGTCGTCGAAATAGGCCCGCTGCACCGCCGGAGTGATCGCGTCATGGGCCGGCCGGCCCCTCGCCGGCTCCTTTTCGGGGGACGGCTCCCGGTACCCGTAGACCTTGACGGCTTTCATGTCGATCACGCCGTAGAGCACATAGGGGGCCAGCGGCTCGGGTCCGCCGTCGGGCATGAGTGTCTTGGGGAGCTTCAGCCCCTTGTCCCGCATGCAGCGCTGCGCGAGCACGTTCTCGGCCCGGACGATCGTCGTCTCGTCCCGCACCGAGACGTACGCGTCCAGCGGCAGGGTCATCGAACCGTCGGGCCGGACGACCGCACCGCCGCCCTTGAGACCGACCGGCTTGGACGGATCGCCGTCCGACGCCGTGACGAGCGGCGGAATCCACGGCTCCGTCCCCGAAAAGCCCGGCGGGGCGGGCTTCTTCGCCGAATCGCTGTTCGCCGGGGCCGAGGAGTCGCTGCATCCCCCGACCGCGACGACGGCCATCAGCACTGCACCGGCCACCCACAGTGGCCTGGATTCACGTATCGCTCTCATCATCCCGATATCGATCCGAAGTCATCGGACAAGTCCGGGGGTTGATGGGCGCCGGGCTCACGGCACGGCCGCCGTGGTGGCCGAAGCCGGCCACCGGTGTCCGTCCGCGAGGACGCGATATCCAGTTGGGTCCGCACGCCCGGCGAAAGTGCCGGGTCGCCCCCCGAGCAGACCCTTGACCGCCGATTCTGTCAGACATCGGTTCTCGATTCGGCCGCCGGACGATCAAGACCGCGCACGCGCCGGAGCCCCCGGCCGGAAGGCCGGGGGCTCCGAGCAGGCTTCAGCGCCCTGACGGGCTCGCTCAGACGTTGACGCCGAAGTCCTGGGCGATGCCCACGAGGCCCGAGGCGTAGCCCTGGCCCACGGCGCGGAACTTCCACTCCGCGCCGTTGCGGTACAGCTCGCCGAAGACCATGGCCGTCTCGGTGGCGGCGTCCTCGGAGAGGTCGTAGCGCGCGATCTCGGCGCCGCCGGCCTGGTTGATGATGCGGATGTAGGCGTTGCGGACCTGGCCGAAGTTCTGGCCGCGGTTCTCGGCGTCGTAGATGGAGACCGGGAAGACGATCTTGTCGATGTCGGCCGGGAGAGCGGCGAGGTTGACGTTGATGGCCTCGTCGTCGCCGGCGCCCTCGCCCGTGCGGTTGTCGCCCGTGTGGACGATCGAGTTGTCCGGGGTCTGCTTGTTGTTGAAGAAGACGAAGTGGGCGTCGGAGTAGACCTTGCCCTGCGTGTTGACCGCGATGGCGGAGGCGTCCAGGTCGAAGTCCGTGCCGGTGGTGGTGCGGACGTCCCAGCCGAGGCCCACGGTGACGGCGGTCAGGCCCGGAGCCTCCTTGGTGAGCGAGACGTTGCCACCCTTGGACAGGCTTACAGCCATGATTGGGAGTCCCTTCCTTTAGGTTTCTGTGCCGACGAAGCTACCGTCACCGGGAAGAACGTCGAGGGGGGTCCCCATGGTTCCGGATCCCTTTACCTCTTTTACCAACCCGGAAAACCGGGTGACGCGAGCCGGGCAGGGGCGGGAACATGGGACACATGTCCGGTCATTCTCCGGGGTCTGGGGGGCCGACCCCCGGAAGAGCCCCCGGCAAACACAGCATCCGTGGCTCCGTCTCGCTTCCCGAGGCCGAGCTGATGTGGCGTTTCTCCAGGTCGTCCGGGCCGGGCGGCCAGCATGTGAACACCAGCGACTCCCAGGTGGAGCTGCGCTTCGACCTGGCCGCCACCGAGGCGCTTCCTCCGGTGTGGAAGGAACGGGCGCTGCAGCGGCTGGCCGGGCGGCTGGTCGACGGGGTCGTCGTCGTACGGTCCTCCGAGCACCGTTCGCAGTGGCGCAACCGTGAGGCCGCCGCCGTACGCCTCGCCGCCCTCCTCGCGGAGGCCACCGCACCCCCGCCCAAGCCCCGCAGGCCGACCCGGATCCCGCGCGGCATCAACGAGCGCCGCCTGCGGGAGAAGAAGCAGCGCTCGGAGACGAAGCGCGGCCGCACCGGACGGGACTGGGGCTAGCCGCCACGGCCGGCTGTCACACCCGCGCCTTCCGATCCGTCATGCCACTGACGAGCGACGAGCGACGAGTGCAGTACGGGACGGAGAGGCTGGCCCGCCGATGAACGACAACGACCGCGAGTGCGACCGCGAGTGCGACCACGGCAGCGACCACCGTGGCGCCGACCGGCACGGCGCCGACCGGCACGGCGCCGACCGGCACGGCGCCGACCGGCACGGCGCCGACCGGCATGGCGCCGGCCACCGGGACCGGGCCACGGGCGGTGGCCGGCGCGACAGCGACCACCGCAGTGGCCCCCATGGCGCCGGCCAGCAGGACGGGGCCACGGGCGGTGACCGGCCGTGCGGTGACGGCCTGGGCGGTGACCATCGCGGCCGCACGGACTTGCTCGCCGAGCGTTTCGAGGCGCACCGGGGGCATCTCCATGCCGTCGCCCACCGCATGCTCGGGTCGGCCGCCGAGGCCGACGACGCCGTGCAGGAGGCCTGGTTCCGGCTCAGCCGCACCGATGCCCGGCAGGTGGAGAACCTCGGCGGCTGGCTGACGACGGTCGTCGGCCGGGTCTGCCTGGACCTGCTCCGCTCCCGCCGCTCCCGTGCCGAGCAACCGCTGGACGCCTGGGACCCGGCACCGTCCTGTGAGCCGGACCCCGCCCAGGACGCCCTGCTCGCCGACTCGGTCGGGGGCGCCCTGCTGGTCGTCCTCGACACCCTCACCCCCGCCGAGCGGCTCGCGTTCGTGCTGCACGACCTGTTCGCCGTGCCGTTCGAGGAGGTCGCCGGCATCCTCGGCCGCAGCCCGGCCGCGGTACGGCAGCTCGCCAGCCGGGCCCGCCGCCGGGTGCAGGGCGCCGAGGCCCCGGACGCCGACCTGGCCCGGCAACGCCGGGTCGTCGACGCCTTCCTGGCCGCCGCGCGGGGCGGCGACTTCGACGGGCTGCTCGCGGTGCTCGACCCGGACGTGGTGGCCCGCAGCGAGGCCGGTGTGACCAGCGGCGCCCCGGCGGTCGCCGCCGGCGCGACGAGTTACGCCCAGCTGGCCCGGGTTGCTCGACCCGCCCTGGTGGGCGGCGCCACCGGTCTGGTGGTCCTGGCCGCCGACGGCCACCCGGAGCGAGTGCTGACCTTCACCTTCGTCCGCGACCGCATCGCCGTCATCGAGATCGTGACCGACCCCGCACGGGTGTCCGGGCTCACCGTCGAGCCGGCGTAGCGCACCCGACGGTCAGGCTCCGCCCGGACCGTCCTCGTTGCGGACCAAGGCACACAAAACCCGACGACGGACGGACCGAGCACGGACCGAAGACGGACGGACCGAGCACGGACCGAAGACGGACGGACCGAGCACGGACCGAAGACGGACGGACCGAGCACGGACCGAAGACGGACCGACCGAGCACGGACCGAAGACGGACCGAAGACGACGGACGGACCGAAGACGGACCGAAGACGACGGACGGACCGAAGGCGGACCGAGGACGGTCGGCGGAAGGCAGGCGGAAGGCAGGCGGAAGGCAGACGGAAGGCAGGCGGAAAGCAGTGCGGAAGTCGGGCTGAAAGCCGGGCGGAAAGCCGGGCGGAAAGACAGATGGAGAGCCGGTCGCAGGTCCCGTAAGGCACATGGAGCACGCCTTTCACGGCTCGGTCACGGAATTGCGGGCTGGTCGGCCGGTCAGTATTACGGGATTGCGGGACGGGGCGGCCGGTCAGCCCAACTGCCGGTAGCGGCCCCGGAAATAGAGCAGTGGCCCGCCCTCCGCGCTCGGCACCTGCGCGGTCAGCACCCGGCCGATGACGAGGGTGTGGTCACCCGCCGTCACCCGCTGCTCGGTGCGGCACTCCAGGGTGGCGAGCGCGCCGCCCATCAGCGGTGCGCCGGTGACCTCGCCGCGGACGCAGGGGAGGTCCTCGAAGAGCAGGCGGTCGCTGATGCGGCCCTTCATGGCGAACCGGCCGGCGATGTGCCGCTGGCTCTCGGTGAGGACCGAGACGGCCCACAGCGGCTGTTCGTCGAGCAGGTCGTCCATGCGGGATCCCTCGCGCAGGCCGACCAGCACCAGCGGCGGGTCCAGCGAGACGGACATGAAGGCGGTGGCGGTCATGCCGACGTCCTCGACACCCGGTGCGCCGGGGTCGTCCGGGTCCAGCGGCGGCTCCTGCGCGGTGACCAGGACCACGCCCGCGGCCAGCCGGGACATCGCGGCCCGGAACTCGTCGTTGCTCACCCCCTCAGCATGCCCGGAAGCGGCGGGGGCGGTGGGTGAGGGAGTGTTCAGCACGCCGGAAACGCTAATCTCCGCACGGCGCGCACCGCATCGGGCCTGCGCCCGAGGCGGGTCCTAGGACCGGGGGACCAGGCGGCGGCCCGGCGCCGGGGCCGGACGCGGACCCGGGACGGCCGTGGGACGGTGGACGGTTTGTGCATCATGTGCACACACCCGCAAAGAGTGTGTTCAGTAAAGGCACAGGGAAAACGCAGAAACTCCACTCAATTGTTCACGTTCCCCTGTGACTTGAGTCACAAGGGGCAGGAATTGTTGACCCTGTGTACCGAGTGGGCAGCGCGCTGTGATTCAGTGGCGGGAAGCTGAGAGAGCACTGTAAGAGCACCACCTACAGCCACCTAGGGCACGACGTAGAGCACCGCGTAAAGAACGCCGAAGACAACCCTTGATTCGCTGCGAGGTCTCGGGGGGAGGGCGAGCATGGAGACCGAGTCGGAGCCGTATGTCCGCCTTGCGTCCCTGCGGCAGCTGCACCAGGTCATGGCCGACATGAACACGGCACGCAGCCTGGCGGACACACTGCAGACCGTGGCCGACGGCGTCGTGAACGCCCTCGGGTACGAGATGGCCTGCGTCAACCTCGTACGCCCCGACGGCGATCTCGTCGTCGCCGCCTTCTCCGGGAACTCCGCCGCCGAGGCCCTCATCACCGGCCGGGTCGGCTCCCGCGACTCCTGGCTGCGCCGGCTGAACATGGGTGAACAGTGGGGCGACCTGGTGTTCATACCGCACACCGAGGGCTGGGTGCTGGACGACGACGACGTCCCGCAGTGGTACACCGACGGGCCCGCGCCGCGCTTCGAGGACGAGTGGCACCCCTCCGACCGGCTCTTCGCGCCGATGTACACGCCGGGCGTGCAGGGCGGCTCCTCCGGCGAGCTGCTCGGCGTCATATCCGTCGACCGGCCCCGCAACGGCCGCCACCCCGGAGCCTGGGGCCGCGAGGCGCTCCAGATGTACGCGTTCCAGGCCGCCATCGCCATCAGCAACGCGCGTCTACGTGCGAACATGCAGCGCGCGCTGGTCCGGCTGGAGCGTGAGCAGCAGGCCCTGAGGGCCAGCGAGGAAAGCTTCAGGCAGGCCTTCGAGTACGCCCCCTCCGGCATGGCGATCGCCGAGATGGGCGGGGACCAGCACGGCCGGATCCTGCGCACCAACGACGCCCTGTGCCGCCTGCTGGGCCGCCCCGCCTCCGCGATGCGCCGCTACTCCTTCTCCGACCTGGTGCACCCCGAGGACATCGGCACGCTGCTGCGGACCTCCGCGGAGGGAGGCCGCGCGGAGCTCCGCCTCGGCCGCCGCGACGGCAGCTACGTCTGGGTCAGCCTGCGCAACTCCGTCGTCGCGGACGCCGCCGACGGGCCCCGCTTCCTGCTCACCCACGTCGAGGACATCGAGGAGCGCAAGCGCCGCGAGCTGCAGCTCGCCCACCGGGCCTCGCACGACTCCCTCACCGGCCTGCCGAACTCCGCCGAGCTGCGCTCGCGCCTGGCGGCCCGCCTGTGCCGGCGCCAGGCCCATGCCGGCGAGCTGGAGTCCCTGGACGCGGCCTACGGCCACCCCGCCTACGACACCCCCGCCGGCCACGGCTTCGACTTCGCCCCGGGCGCGGAGGCGTTCGACGCCTTCGACCACCATGTGCACACCGTCGCCCCCGAGGACGCCCACGACGACGGTGCCAAGGGCCTGGCGGTCCTCTTCTGCGACCTGGACGGCTTCAAGTCGATCAACGACCGGTTCGGTCACAACGCGGGCGACGCGGTCCTGATCGAGGTCGCCCGGCGGCTGTCCCGGGGCGTGCGCGACGGTGACACCGTGGCCCGGCTCGGCGGCGACGAGTTCGTGATCCTCGCCGACGGGCTCGGCAAGGCCGACGCCCAGGACCTGGCCGTACGCCTGCGCAACGAGATCATCCAGCCGATCCGCGCCGAGGGCCGGGCGGTCCGGGTGGGCGCCAGCTTCGGCATCGGGTGGGCACACTGCGGCATGACCGCGGACGAAGTGTTGAAGTCGGCCGACGAGCGGATGTACGTAGAGAAACGATCTCGTCCCAAACAACACCGACGCGCCGGATGATCCGCAGGTCAGCGAGTTGATGCGGTCCGAGTCACCCGTTTGGGCCAGCCAGAGCGGGTAGGCTCGCCATTCCATACCCGTATCGCATCCGCCCGCACCTGTTGAGGAGTACCTAGGGATGACGCCCGGCGACAACGGCGCGAGCACGCCCGAGGACGACGATCCGTTCGGCTACCTGTACGCCGACGGTCAGGCCAGAGGAGCCCAGCCGCCGTCCGGCGGTTACGGCTACCCGAACTCGGTCAGCAGGAGCAGCAGGGTGCGCGCGGTCGGCGAGCGCCAGTACGGCCAGCAGCAGGCCCCTTACGGCCAGCAGCAGGCCGGGTACGGCCAGTCGCAGCCCACCGTCCCGCAGCAGCAGGGCGCCTACGGCCAGGCGAACGCCCACTACCAGGCCCCGGAGACCCTCCCCGGCGGCGCCCCGGCCGGCCACCAGCCCGTGCCGCCCGCCGGCGGCCGCCGCGGCCCGAACACCAAGGGCCTGCTGATCGGCGCGATCGCGGTGGTCGCCGCGGTCGTCATAGGCATCGGCGTCGCGGTACTGAACGGCGGCTCGGACGACGACAAGACCGGCAACCAGGCAGGCGGCACGCCGTCCCAGTCCCAGAGCAGCGAGCCCAGCCCGTCGGGCAGCAATTCGGCGGCGAGCGGTGAGCTGCCGAAGACGGACGCCGCGGACAGCTCCGTACAGCTGGCAGGCGGGGCGACGAAGGCCTCGGACGTCAAGGGTGCGAAAGCAGCCGGCGGGGTCTATGTGACAGGGTTCAACAGTGTCGGCGCCTCGGTCACGTGGACTGTCAATGACGTCCAGAAAGCCGGCTCGTACCGCCTGTACGTGCATTACAGCATTCCCGGTGTGGACGCCAACGCGACGCTGACGGTCAACGGCAAACCCAACCAACAGCCGCTGGGCATGAAGAACTTCACCCATCAAGCGAAGGGTGACTTCGAGAAGGGCTGGCAGTCCACCTGGGCTCCAGTGACGTTGACCAAGGGCACCAACACGTTGGCGATCGTCTGTGGCCAGGGGAACCAGTGCAACGCCCTCATCGACCAACTGTGGGTGCAGCCGGGCTAGGACAGCGGAACGGTCCGCCGGTAGACCGGCGGACCGTCATGTTCCTGAGCACGCACATGTGAAATTCCCGCGTGCAACGGATCCCTGGTCAGGTGGATCCGTGATCGGCGGTGATCCTGTCGAACGCTTGGTCGCCTCCGCCGTCAGAGGTGTTACGCCGCGCTGACCCCGCCGGTCACCGAAATCCGCCCCCGCAGCTCCTCGTACACCGCCGCATCGAACTCCCCCGCCACCGGCGCCCGTACCGTAGCCGTCGACAACGCCACCGCGCGGGCCAGCCGCTCCGGCCAGGGGAGTTGTTCCACCAGGCCCGAGAGCAGGCCCGCCACCGCCGAGTCGCCCGCGCCCGTCGGGTTGCCGCGGACGCGGGTGGGCGGGGTGGCGTGCCAGCGGCCCTTCGGGGTGGCGGCGAGCAGGCCCTCCGGGCCGAGGGAGGCGACCACCGCGGTGGCGCCGCGGCGGCGGGCGTCCTGGGTGGCGCGCAGCGGCTCGTGGGAGCCGGTGAGTTCGGCCAGTTCGTCGGCGTTGGGCTTGATGATGTCGGGGCGGGCGGCGACACCGCGGCGCAGGGGCTCCCCGCTGGTGTCCAGGAGGACGGGGACGCCGAGGGTGCGTGCGGCTCGGACGAGGCCCGCGTACGCGCCGACCGGTACGCCCGGCGGCAGGCTGCCGGACAGGGCCACCGCCGAGGCGGCGGGCAGCAGTTCCTCGTACCGGTCCAGGAAGGTGCCCCACTCGGTGGGGGAGATCTGCGGGCCCGGCTCGTTCAACTGGGTGGTGTCGCCGCCCAGTTCGTCGACGACCGCGATCGTGCGGCGGGTCGCCCCGGCGATCGGGACCAGCGCGTCCGTCACCCCCGGCGTGTCCGCGAGCCGGTCCCGTATCGCGCGGCCGGTCGCGCCGCCCGCGAACCCGGTGGCCGTCACCTCGTGGCCGAGGGCGGCCAGCACGCGGGCCACGTTCACGCCCTTGCCGCCCGGACGCTCGATGACGTCCGTGACGCGGTGCGAGGTGTGCGGCCGCAGGGACCGTACGCGATAGGTGATGTCGAGAGCGGTGTTCAGTGTGACCGTGAGGATCACCCGGGCCGACCTCCCTCGAAGTTGGTGTGCCATCGGTTCCGGGGCCCCGATCATGCCAAACAGACGGCGGCCGGCCCAGTGCGAGGATCGGCCGCCGTCCGGCGAAGGGGGGTACGGATCAGGGCAGTTGGGGCACGACCACCCATTCACCCCGGCGCATCACGCCCTTGAGGTCGAAGTTCGCGTCCAGCAGGACCAGGTCGGCGTCCTTGCCGGGCTCCAGGGAGCCGATGTGGTCCGAGAGGCCGAGCAGCCGGGCCGGGTTGGCCGACAACGCCCTCACGGCGTCCTCCACCGGCAGCCCGTCCACGGTCACCGCCCGCTTGAACGCGCGGTCCAGGGTGAGCGTGGAGCCCGCGATCGAGCCGCCCTCCACCAGCCGGGCCACGCCCTCGCTGACCTCGACCTCCAGCGGGCCGAGCATGTAGCGGCCGTCGCCGATGCCGGCCGCGTCCATCGCGTCGGTGATGAAGGCGACCCGGGAGGCGCCCGCGTGGTGGAAGGCCAGTTGCAGGGCGGCGGGGTGGAGATGGGTGCCGTCGTTGATCAGCTCCACCGTCACCCGCTCGTCCTCCAGGAGGGCGGCGATCGGGCCGGGGGAGCGGTGGCCGAGGGTGGGCATCGCGTTGAAGAGGTGGGTGGCGACCGTGGCGCCCGCGTCGATGGCCTCGACCGTCTGCTCGTAGGTGGCGTCCGTGTGGCCGATGGCGGCGATCACGCCGTGCTCGGCGAGCAGTCGTACGGAGTCGATGCCGCCGGGCAGCTCGGTGGCGAGGGTGACCATCTTCGCCTTGCCGCGGGCCGCGTCGATCAGCTTGCGCACCTCGGCCGGCTCCGGGTCGCGCAGCAGCCCCTCGGAGTGCGCGCCCTTGCGGCACGGGGAGATGAACGGCCCCTCGAAGTGGATCCCGGCGATGTCGCCCTGCTCGGCCAGCTCGCTCAGCAGCCCCGCCTGCCGCACCAGCAGGTCCATCTCGTCGGTGACGGTGGAGGCGACGAGCGTGGTGGTGCCGTGCAGGCGGTGGGTCCGGACGGCCTTCAGCACGTCGTCCGCCGTGCCGGAGAAGGAGGCTCCGCCGCCGCCGTGGTTGTGGATGTCGACGAAGCCGGGGACAAGCCAGTGGTTTCGTACGTCGATGACCTGGGCGTTTGCCGGGGCTGTGCCGGTGATGCGGGTGCCGTCGACGATCACCTGGCCCTCTTCGACCGTTCCGGTGGGGAGGACCACGCAGGCGCCGGACAGCACGAGGGGGGTTGCGGCCGTCGCGGGCTGCGGGTGCGTCGTGGCTGGTCGCGCCCACGCGGCGGAGCCGCATGTCGAGGCGCCCCGCGCCCCTGGGTCGGCTGCCATCAGGGGGTTACCTCCGTACGGTCGGTGTGGTTGAGGAGATCCCGGGCGAGGAGCCCCGCGCCCAGGCAGCCGGCGGTGTCGCCGAGGGCGGCGGGGACGATGGACGGCAGTTTCTGGAAGGTGACCCGCTGCCGGACGGCGTCCCGCAGCGGTTGGAACAACACTTCCCCCGCCTCGGCCAGGCCGCCACCGATGATCAGGGTGCGCGGGTCCAGCAGGGTGAGCGCGGTGACCAGCCCGTCGGCGAGCGCGTCCACCGCCTCCTGCCAGACCCGGACGGCGTTCGGGTCACCGGACGCGACGGCCTTCGCGCAGTCGGCGGCGTCCGCCGAGGGGTCCCCGCAGGCCTCGGCCCAGGCCTCGCTGACCGCGGACGCGGAGGCGTACCGCTCCAGACAGCCGTGCTGTCCGCAGGGGCAGGGGGTGCCTCCGGGGCGTACGACGACATGGCCGATCTCGCCCGCGAACCCGTGTGCGCCCGCCTCCACCCGCCCGTCCAGGCCGATGGCGCCGGCGATCCCGGTGCCCAGCGGCACGAACAGGAACCGGTCGGCGCCCTTGCCCGCGCCGATCCGCCCCTCGGCGAGCCCGCCGGTGCGCACGTCGTGGCCGAGCGCCACGGGCATGCCGAGCCGCTCGGCGAGCAGGGCGCGCAGGGGTACGTCCCGCCAGCCGAGGTTGGCCGCGTAGACGGCGATGCCGTGCTCCTCGTCGACGATGCCGGGGACCGCGAGACCTGCCGCGGCGGCCGGCTCGCCGTAGCGCTCCAGGCCGTACGCGCGCAGCTCGGCCGCGAAGCCGAGGATGCTCTCGACGACCGCGTCGGGCCCGCGCTCGCGGCCGGTCGCGCGGCGGGCGCGGTGCAGCAGTACGGGGGGTGCCGGGGGCGTTCCCCCGGAAGGCACGGTGTCGGCGCCGACGAGGGCCGCCTTCATCCCGGTACCGCCCACGTCCAGGGCGATGACATGTCTCACGGGGGACAGTGTGGCCCGCGGACCCGCAAGAGGTCTAGTCCACTCACGTGGTGTAGACCTTATCTGTCCATATATTGAACGGTCAGACAGCAGGGTTGGGGCTTTGACGGTGCGTCGGCGTACGGCAGGAACGATCGCGGTGGTGTCCGCACTGGGCTTGACGGCGGTCCTCAGCGGCTGCGGGAGCACGGGGTCCTCCGATGTGACCCTGAAGCTGGTCGCCGCCGACTACGGCGACTCCGCCGCCAACAGCTCGCAGAAGTACTGGGACAAGCTGGCCAAGGCGTACGAGGCCAAGCACTCCGGGGTGAAGGTCGAGGTCAGCGTCTACTCCTGGAACGACGTCGACCGCAAGGTCAAGGAGATGGTGGACGCCGGACACGCCCCCGACCTGGCCCAGATCGGCGCCTACGCCGACTACGCCGCCGCGGGCAAGCTCTACCAGGCCTCCGACCTGCTCTCCATCCGCACCCAGGCCGACCTGCTCTCCCCGCTCGCCGACGCGGGCCAGTGGAAGCACGTCCAGTACGGCATTCCGTTCGCCGCCTCCACCCGGGTGCTCTTCTACAACAAGACCCTGTTCGCCAAGGCCGGCATCACCCCGCCCACCACCTGGAGCGAGCTGGCGGCCGATGCGAAGGCGCTCAAGGACAAGGGCGTGAAGTTCCCCTACGCGCTGCCGCTCGGCCCCGAGGAGGCCCAGGCCGAGACCATGCAGTGGCTGCTGAGCGGCGGCAACGGCTACACCGACGACATCGGCACCTACACCATCGACTCCGCGCAGAACGTCCAGACCTTCACCTGGCTCAAGGACGAGCTGGTCGGCAAGGGGCTGACCGGTCCCGTCGCCCCCGGCAAGCTCAACCGCGCGGCCGCCTTCGCCGCCTTCGCCGACGGTCAGGTCGGCATGCTCAACGGGCATCCCACGCTGATCCAGCAGGCCGGGAAGAAGGGCGTGAAGTTCGGTGCGGTCCCGATGCCGGGCCGCAGCGGCAAGGCCAAGGCCTCCATGGGCGTCGCCGACTGGATGATGGGCTTCAAGCAGAACGGGCACGCCAAGCAGGTGGGCGACTTCCTCGACTTCGTCTACGAGCAGAAGAACGTGCTGGCCTTCTCCCGCGAGTACGGGCTGCTGCCGGTCACCGGTTCCGCGTCCAACGTCATGATCGACTCGGACTCGGCCCCGGACAAGGATCTGCACCCCTTCCTGGACCAGCTGCCGACCTCCGAGCTGTACCCGGTCGGCAAGACCTCCTGGGCGGCGGTCAGCGCGGCCGTGAAGAAGGACATCGGCGAGGCGGTCGCCCCCGACGGCAACCCCTCCGGCGTCCTGACCCGCCTGCAGGCGGCGGCCACGACGGCCGACAGCGGCGCGTCCTCCACCGGCTGACCGGCTGACCGGCTGACCGGCTGACCGGCGCCGGACCGGGCTGGGCTGATCCGGGCCGGGCTGAACCGGGCTGATCCGGCCCGGCCCGGACCGGGACAGCGGGTTGTCGGTGCCCGGCGCTACGGTTGCGCACATGGAACTGGGCAGCCGTGAACAGGCCATCCTCGCGCTGGAGCGCCGCGGCTTCGCCGGGCCCGGCGCGAAGGAGCGGGCGATACGCGAGGAGCTGGGCCTGGCCCCGGTGCGCTACTACCAGCTCCTCAACGCCCTGCTGGACGACGAGCGGGCACTGGCCCTGGACCCGGTGACGGTGAACCGCCTCCGCCGAGTACGGGAAACACGCCGCTCCGAGCGCTGAGGCCCCCTGCCCGAGCCGGCCGGGCCCGCCCGAGAGACATGGCGCGAGATCGACCGGGCGGTTGCCGTGGAGCCCACCGAGTCGGTTTTCGGTTCATGGGAGCCCACCGAGTCGGGTGGTGGGTGGGCGAGGCGGGGTCCAGGGGCGGAGCCCCTGGCGGGGTCTGGGGCGGAGCCCCTGGCGGCCACTGCGGCGCCGAGCCACTGGCAAGGTTTGGGGCGCAGCTCTTGGCGGGGTCTGGGGCGGAGCCCTTGGCGGGGCCGTAGATCCGGGAGTGGCTGGGCGCCCCGCTGGATACTGTCGGTGTATGGACCTTCTGCCGACCCCGGTGACCCAGCCCGGGCGGGACGGACTGCAAGCCCTGCTCGCCAACCCCCGCACCGCAGTGATCGGCCTCGATTTCGACGGCACGCTGGCCCCGATCGTCGCCGACCCCGAGCAGGCCCGCGCCCACCCCGACGCCGTCCCCGCCCTCGCCGCCCTCGCCCCCAAGGTGGCCTCCGTCGCCGTGATCACCGGCAGACCCGCCGCGGTCGCGGTCGGGCACGGCGGCTTCGCGGGCGTACCGGGCCTGGAACACCTCGTCGTCCTCGGCCACTACGGCGCCGAGCGCTGGGACGCGGCCACCGGCACCGTCACCGCACCCCCGCCCCACCCCGGCGTGGCCGCGGTACGCGCCGAGCTGCCGGGACTCCTGGACCGCATGGGCGCCCGGCACGGCGCGTGGATCGAGGAGAAGGGCCGGGCCATCGCCGTCCACACCCGCCGCGCGGACGATCCGCAGGCCGCCTTCGAGGCCCTGCGCGAACCCCTGGCCGACCTGGCCACCCGGCACGGTCTGATCGTCGAGCCCGGCCGGCTGGTCCTCGAACTGCGCCCGCCCGGCATGGACAAGGGCGTCGCCTTCCTCGACCACGTCCGCGCCACCGGCGCCGAGTCCGTCCTCTACGCCGGCGACGACCTCGGCGACCTCCCCGCCTACGCGGCCGTCGGCGAACTCCGCTCCGACGGCACCCCCGGCCTCCTGGTCTGCAGCGGCAGCTCGGAGGTCACGGAACTGGCGGAGCGGGCGGACGTGGTGACGGAGGGCCCACAGGGAGTCGTGGCCCTGCTCCGGACCCTGGCAGCACACATGCCCTGAGGCACCCGCCCCGGCTCACATCACCGGCTCCCCGGCGACCGCGACCGGTCACCCGGCGCCGTGCCCGCGCCCGGCCCCCGGGTCCACGCACCGGTTCCCCGGCGACCGCGACCGGTCGCCCGGCGCCGTGCCCGCGCCCGCCCCCGGGTCCACGCACCGGTTCCCCGGCGACCGCGACCGGTCGCCCGGCGCCGTGCCCGCGCCCGCCCCCGGGTCCACGCACCGGTTCCCCGGCGACCGCGACCGGTCACTCGGCGCCGTGCCCGCGCCCGGCCCCCGGGTCCACGCACCGGTTCCCCGGCGACCGCGACCGGTCGCCCGGCGCCGTGCCCGCGCCCGGCCCCCGGCCCACGCCACCACCCCCCCGGCGATCACCCGTCAAGCGCCCCCAGCTGATCCAGGAACCACTGCGTGGGCGGCAACGCGGTAGCGGCAGCCGCCAGCCTCTTCGAGCGCTCCGCCCGCTCGCCCCCCGCCATGCTCAGCGCAGCGTGCAGCGCATCCGCCGTCCCCGCGATGTCGTACGGATTCACCACGATCGCGTCCTCGCCCAGCTCCTCGTACGCCCCGGCCTCCCGCGACAGCACCAGCGCGCAGCCCTCGTCCGAGACGACCGGCACCTCCTTGGCGACCAGGTTCATGCCGTCCCGGATCGGGTTGACCAGCGCCACGTCCGCGAGCCGGTACGCGGCCAGGGACCGCGCGAAGTCGTCCTTGACGTGCAGCACGACCGGTGTCCAGCCCGGCGTGCCGAAGTGCGCGTTGATCTCCTCGGCCACCCGCTGCACCTCGGCCGTGTAGTCGCGGTAGACGGCGAGGTCCTGCCGGGAGGGGTAGGCGAAGGCGAGGTGGACCACCTGTTCGCGCCACTCGGGGTGGTCCTCCAGCAGCTGCCGGTAGGCCAGCAGGCCCCGCACGATGTTCTTGGACAGTTCGGTGCGGTCCACCCGGACGACGGTCCGGCGCCCCTCGCCGATCTCGTCCCGCAGCGCGGCCATCCGTTCGGTCACGTCCGTCCGGTGCGCCCGCTCCCGCAGGAAGTCCGCGTCCGCACCGAGGCCGTGCACCCCGATCCGGGTCCCGGAGGGGATGCCCGGCCCGAGCACGGCGTGACAGCAGTCGGTGAACGCGTCGGCCCACCGCTGGGTCAGGAACGCCGCCCGGTCCGCGCCCAGGATGCCGGTCAGCAGCTCGGCCGCGATGTCGTCGGGCAGCATGCGGAAGTAGTCCGGCGGGGCCCACGGGGTGTGCGAGAAGTGGCCGATGCGCAGGTCGGGACGGAGCCGGCGGAGCATCCGGGGGGCGAGCGCCAGGTGGTAGTCCTGGATCAGCACCGCCGCGCCGTCCGCCGCCTCCTCGGCCAGCGCCTCGGCGAAGGCCCGGTTGTAGGCCTCGTACGCCGCCCACTGCCGCCGGAACTCCGCGTCGAAGACCGGCTCCAGCGGGGTCTGGTACAGCATGTGGTGGACGAACCACAGCACCGAGTTGGCGATGCCGTTGTACGCGTCGGCGAACACCGCCGCGTCGATGTCGAGCATGCGCACGCGCTGTCCGCCGGTGTCCCCGGCCGGCAGCAGCCCGCCGTCCGCGCGCCGTACCGCCTCCCGGTCGCCGTCGCCGAGCGCGGCGCACACCCAGACCGCCCGGGCGTCCGGCCCGATGGCCGACAGACCCGAGACCAGCCCGCCGCCGCCGCGTCTGGCGCGCAGCGAGCCGCTGTCGAGGACCTCGTACGAAACCGGGCCGCGGTTGGACGCGACCAGCACCTCAGCACCGTGGGTGGAAGCCATACGCCTCAACCTAGCCCGGCCCCGAAACGCTCAAACGTACGGTCTGTACCAGAAGGGGGCTGTATACAGCCGATCTCGTGCGCCCCTTCAGGCGACCCGGCGGGCCGTGTACTCCGCGATCTCCGCCATCGGCGGACGCTCCTCGGTGTCCACCGAATAGGTGCGTGGCTCAAAGCCGTCCTCGCCCCGTTCGAACTGGGTGAGGGCGGGCCGCACGAGGTGGCCGCGGGCCAGCCGCAGCTGGGCCGTGCGGTAGATCGCCGCGGCCATCCGGCCCAGGGCCTGCCCGTCCTGGTGGCGGTGCTTGCGCACGCCGACGTCCACCTGGGCGAGGGCGTCCAGGCCCACCAGGTGCAGCGCGTCCACGAGCATGCCCAGCTCCACGCCGTAGCCCACCGGGAACGGCAGCTGTTCCAGCAGGGAGCGGCGGGCCGCGTACTCGCCGCCGAGCGGCTGGACGAATCCGGCCAGCTGCGGCCAGTGCATGTTCAGCAGCGGGCGGGCCATCAGCTCGGTCACCCGGCCGCCCTGTCCGGCCGCCGCGCCGAGCGGGCGGTCGTACATGGCCTTGACCAGGTCCACGCCCGGGTCGGTGAGCAGCGGGCCGGCGATCCCGCTGACGAAGTCGGAGGAGAACTCCTTCAGGTCGGCGTCGATGAAGCAGACGATGTCCCCGCTGGTCACCAGCAGGGAGCGCCACAGGACCTCGCCCTTGCCGGGGACGGCCGGAATGCGCGGGAGGATGTCGTCGCGGTGGACGACCCGGGCGCCCGCGGCGGCGGCGAGCTCGGCGGTGCGGTCGGTGGACCCGGAGTCGACGACGACGATCTCGTCGACCAGCGGGACCTGCTGCATGAGATCGTGTCGGATGACGGCGACGATGTCGCCGACCGTCTCCTCCTCGTTGAGCGCGGGCAGCACCACGGAGACCGACTGGCCCGTGCGCTGCTTGGCCGCCAGGATCTTGTGGAGCGGGCGATCGGTCACGGACCAGGAGCGGGTGGCCAGCCAGCGCTCGACTTCTTCCAGCACAGTCAGCGGCTCCTCACGTTGTCTCGCGGTTCGGACGACTATCTCAACTGTCCTGGCCTTCGGTTACAGTCTTGAACAACGCCGGTGACCATCGCATGTCGTGGGCCGCGGGCGCCGACAACCGAATACAGCTCATCCAGAGGGGCAGAGGGATACGGCCCGATGAAGCCCCGGCAACCCTCCAGCCGGTTTCTCGTCTTCCACGCGAGGCTCCCGGCTAGGGAAGGTGCCAAATCCGTCTCGCGGCGAGATGCGTCGTGAGGAAGATGAGGAGAAAGGGCCTCGCCTCCATGGCTGTGCAGACAGTTGCCACCACCAGCACTTCCACCGTAGACCTCGGGCCGGCCGCTGCCCTGAGCTGCCGCGAGTGCGGTCACCG
The DNA here is from genome assembly GCF_055657175.1 of Streptomyces sp. NPDC107581. Lineage (NCBI taxonomy): Bacteria > Bacillati > Actinomycetota > Actinomycetes > Kitasatosporales > Streptomycetaceae > Streptomyces > Streptomyces sp. NPDC107581. The sequence continues at coordinate 216,287 of NZ_JBVKBH010000009.1, read as the reverse complement.
GGTACCGCTCGGGCCCCTGTTCGCCTGCGAGGAGTGTTTCGGTCCGCTGGAGATCGCCTACGACTTCTCCGCCTACGACACCGAAGAGCTGCGCAAGCGGATCGAAGCCGGCCCCGCGAACATCTGGCGGTACGCGCCGCTGCTGCCCGTCCCCGCCGACGTGGCCGGCAAGCCCAACATCAACCCGGGCTGGACCAAGCTCGTCAAGGCCGACAACCTCGCGCGTGAGCTGGGCGTCACCGGCGGGCTGTACGTGAAGGACGACTCCGGGAACCCGACGCACTCCTTCAAGGACCGGGTGGTCGCCCAGGCGCTGGAGGCCGCGCGTGCCTTCGGCTTCACGACGCTCTCCTGCTCCTCCACGGGCAACCTGGCCGGTGCCGTCGGCGCCGCGGCCGCCCGGGCCGGCCTGCGCTCCTGCGTGTTCATCCCGCACGACCTGGAGCAGGGCAAGGTCGTCATGGCCGCGGTCTACGGCGGCGAGCTGGTCGGCATCGAGGGCAACTACGACGACGTGAACCGTTTCTGCTCCGAGCTGATCGGCGACCCGGCCGGCGAGGGCTGGGGCTTCGTCAACGTCAACCTGCGGCCGTACTACGCGGAGGGCTCGAAGACCCTGGCGTACGAGATCTGCGAGCAGCTCGGCTGGCGGCTCCCGGACCAGATCGTGGTCCCGATCGCCTCCGGCTCCCAGCTCACGAAGATCGACAAGGGCCTGCAGGAGCTGATCAAGCTCGGGCTGGTCGAGGACCGGCCGTACAAGATCTTCGGTGCGCAGGCCGAGGGCTGCTCGCCGGTGTCGACCGCGTTCAAGGCGGGCCACGACGTGGTCCGGCCGCAGAAGCCGAACACCATCGCCAAGTCCCTCGCCATCGGCAACCCGGCCGACGGGCCGTACGTGCTGGACATCGCCCGCCGCACGGGCGGTGCGGTGGAGGACGTGACCGACGCGCAGGTCGTCGACGCGATCAAGCTGCTGGCCCGTACCGAGGGCATCTTCGCCGAGACGGCGGGCGGTGTGACGGTCGGCGTGACGAAGAAGCTGATCGAGGACGGCGTGCTGGACCCGTCGCTCACCACGGTCGTCCTCAACACCGGCGACGGCCTCAAGACCCTCGACGCGGTGGCCGGCACGGGTCTCACCGCCACCATCCGCCCGACCCTGGACTCCTTCCGAGAGGCTGGCCTCGCATGAGCGTGACCGTTCGCATCCCCACCATCCTGCGCACCTACACCGGCGGCCGGGCCGAGGTCGCAGCCGACGGGGCGACCCTCGCCGAGGTCATCTCGGACCTGGAGAAGAACCACACGGGGATCGCCGCCCGGGTCCTGGACGACCAGGGCAAGCTGCGTCGTTTCGTCAATGTGTATGTCAATGACGACGACGTGCGCTTTGAGCAGGGCCTGGAGACGGTGACCCCCGACGGGGCCGGCGTCTCCATCATTCCGGCCGTTGCCGGCGGATGACCGAATGACCGATCATTACCTTCGGTAACCTCGGCTACCGATTGTTCACTGAATGGCCCCCTCCGTGAGAGAAACGGAGGGGGCCATTCAGTGTGATTGAGCGCGGTACAGTTGGGGAACGCGTTCCGGACCTGCGGGTCGCAGGCCCCGGATTTCACGCCGCGCGCCCGACAAGAAGTAGCCAAAGTAGGCGGGCTGTATGCGGCTTTTGCTCCCCTTTGCGTAGCCCGACTTGCCCTGAATTCAGCCGAATTTTAGGCAGATTCCGGACCGGGCTCGTCCAGAATTCTCGTCCGATTGACCTGTTGCAGACGGCAGTTGGACAGATACATTCAGCCGCGGTCGACGCGTTCCGGCGCACGCCCCCGACCAATGGGGGGTGAGGTCTGACCCGGGTCCGCGAAGTGTGGATCTGTGCAAGGGCCAGTAATAGGGGAGTTAGGCATGGCTCAGGGCACCGTCAAGTGGTTCAACGCGGAGAAGGGGTACGGCTTCATCGCGGTCGACGGTGGTGCGGACGTCTTCGTCCATTACAGCGCCATTCAGATGGACGGCTACCGCACCCTGGAAGAGGGCCAGCGGGTGGAGTTCGAGATCTCGCAGGGCCAGAAGGGCCCGCAGGCCGACATGGTTCGCCTCAGCGCCTGAACGTTTCTTGTGACGAAGGGCCCGCACCGGCACAGGGTGCGGGCCCTTCGTCGTGCCCGCCCGGTGTCCCTGCGGTGCCTGCACGGCGTCTGTCCTGCGTCCGCCCGGCGTCCGTCCTGCGTCCGACGGGCGTCCGTCCGGCGTCCGACCGGCGTCTGTCCTGCGTCCGACGGGCGTCCGTCCGGCGTCCGACCGGTGTGCACCCGGTGTTCGCCCGTGTTCGCCGGGGGCTGAGTACCCCCGCTGTACCCCGTGAGGCGCTTGCACTCGACCATGCCGAGTGCTAATCATTGCGTTAGCACTCTGAAGGTGAGAGTGACAACGAAGGACCGGGTCGGTGAGGCCCGCAGGCCGGGTGGGGCAAGGAACCACATGGCATGCGAGCCGTCCGTCGCGGGCGCGGGCGCGGTCCGAAGGAATCACCCCCAGTCCTGGAGGGACCACTTCACATGGCCAAGATCATCGCGTTCGACGAGGAGGCGCGGCGCGGCCTCGAGCGCGGCATGAACCAGCTCGCGGACGCCGTGAAGGTGACGCTCGGCCCCAAGGGCCGCAACGTCGTCCTCGAGAAGAAGTGGGGCGCCCCCACGATCACCAACGATGGTGTCTCCATCGCCAAGGAGATCGAGCTCGAGGACCCGTACGAGAAGATCGGCGCCGAGCTGGTCAAGGAAGTCGCCAAGAAGACGGACGACGTAGCCGGTGACGGCACGACGACCGCGACTGTCCTGGCCCAGGCCCTGGTCAAGGAAGGCCTGCGCAACGTCGCCGCCGGTGCCAACCCGATGGCCCTGAAGCGCGGTATCGAGAAGGCCGTCGAGGCCGTCTCCGCCGCCCTGCTGGAGCAGGCGAAGGACGTGGAGACCAAGGAGCAGATCGCCTCCACCGCGTCCATCTCCGCCGCCGACACCCAGATCGGCGAGCTGATCGCCGAGGCCATGGACAAGGTCGGCAAGGAAGGCGTCATCACCGTCGAGGAGAGCAACACCTTCGGTCTTGAGCTCGAGCTCACCGAGGGCATGCGCTTCGACAAGGGCTACATCTCCGCCTACTTCGCGACCGACATGGAGCGCATGGAGGCGTCGCTCGAGGACCCGTACATCCTCATCGCGAACTCCAAGATCTCCTCGGTCAAGGACCTGCTCCCGCTCCTGGAGAAGGTCATGCAGTCGGGCAAGCCGCTGCTGATCATCGCCGAGGACGTCGAGGGCGAGGCCCTGTCGACCCTGGTCGTCAACAAGATCCGCGGCACCTTCAAGTCCGTCGCCGTCAAGGCCCCGGGCTTCGGTGACCGCCGCAAGGCCATGCTCGGCGACATCGCCATCCTCACGGGCGGCGAGGTCATCTCCGAGGAGGTCGGCCTCAAGCTGGAGAACGCGACCCTGGACCTCCTGGGCCGCGCCCGCAAGGTCGTCATCACCAAGGACGAGACCACCATCGTCGACGGTGCCGGCTCCTCGGACCAGGTCGGCGGCCGGGTCAACCAGATCCGCGCCGAGATCGAGAACAGCGACTCGGACTACGACCGCGAGAAGCTGCAGGAGCGCCTGGCGAAGCTCGCCGGCGGTGTCGCGGTCATCAAGGCCGGTGCCGCCACCGAGGTGGAGCTCAAGGAGCGCAAGCACCGCATCGAGGACGCCGTCCGCAACGCCAAGGCCGCCGTCGAGGAGGGCATCGTCGCCGGTGGTGGCGTGGCCCTGCTCCAGGCTTCCTCGGTCTTCGAGAAGCTGGACCTGGAGGGTGACGAGGCGACCGGCGCCAACGCCGTGAAGCTCGCCCTGGAGGCCCCGCTGAAGCAGATCGCCGTCAACGGTGGTCTCGAGGGTGGCGTCGTCGTGGAGAAGGTGCGCAACCTGGCCGTCGGCCACGGTCTGAACGCCGCCACCGGCGAGTACGTCGACATGATCGCCGAGGGCATCATCGACCCGGCGAAGGTGACCCGCTCTGCCCTGCAGAACGCCGCCTCCATCGCCGCGCTGTTCCTCACCACCGAGGCCGTCATCGCCGACAAGCCGGAGAAGGCCGCCGCGGCCGCTCCGGGCGGCATGCCGGGCGGTGACATGGACTTCTGATCGACCTGACGGTTGATCGCCTGTCCTTCCGTTCCGAGGGCGGTGCTCCCATGCTTCTGGCTGGGGGTGCCGCCCTTGGGCGTTTTCAGTCGGCGTAGCGCTTGAGCGGTTCGGTGTCGAGGGTGATGGCCACCGGGGGCGGGAGTTCGACGGTGGCACCCCAGGGGTAGGACGGGGACTGCTGGTAGCGGCCGTCCTTGGGCTCGCTGTAGACGACGACGGTGTTGTTGTCGCGGTCGATGAGGAGGTAGACGGGGATCTCGGCTTCGGCGTAGCCGATGGGCTTGTCGACGCGGTCGCGCTGGTCGGTGTCGCGGTCGTGGGAGGTGATTTCCACGGCCATCAAGGCACCGTCGGGAATCGACCACTCGCCGTCCTCGGCGAAGTGATCCACGGGTGCCAGGAAACCGTCCGTGCGGGCGCGCCCCTTGCGGTAGGCCTCGGCCTTCACTCCCCGCTCCGGTGCGAGGTCCAGCTCCGGGCGCTGTTGCATGCACTGACGTAGCAGCCACATGAAGATCGACGTGTGCTTGCCGTCCGGCACTGCTTTGACCTCTACTTTTCCGTTCATGTACTCAAGCCGCACAGTTTCAGGGGCCACCGCGGCCAGCTCCTCGAACTCCTCGACGTCGAGCGGCCCGTGTCGTACGCACAGGCGCCCGCCAAGGAACTCCAGCCGGTTCCTCAGCTCCCGGGGAGCCCTGCGTACAAGCTCTTCGAAGTCCTCGACGGACATCTGCGGGCGTTCTTCGGTGTCAGGGGTCATGGCATTGCCTCCTCCCTTCCATCGTGCCCCTGAGTGGTCATGTCGGACCGTGGATGCCGTCATACGGGTGCCCTTTCCGGTCGTTTGAGAGACATCGCAGCGCGGATCTCGGCTGCGTGGATCTGGACTGCTGAAGCCGGCAGGGGCGTACGGGGGTGCGCGGGAGCGCGCTCACCCCGGCAGCCGGCGCACACGCCTCCCGGCAGTGCTTCCGGACGCCCCGGTACTCCGCACTCCGCGCATTCCAGGAACCGGCGGGGCGGGCGTGGTGCCGGTGGTTCCGGCGGGAGTTTGTCGGTCAGCCTGCGGCGGAGCAGGGCCGCCGGGCTGTGGACGGGCGTGGGCAGACCTGCGGTCAGCGCGGCCAGGAGGATCTCCTCGGTGGCCCCGCGTGCGAACCACTCCTCCGCCAGCGGGGCGAGCGCGGCGCAGTCGGCGGCGGACAGGGACAGCACCGGGGCCGTACGACCCAGCGCGGCGAGGAGGACGTGGGCGCGGGAGCGGGTGGGGCCGGGCCGTTCGGGTGGGTCCTCCGGTACGTCGCCGCGTGTGAACGCCGCCCACCAGCCGTCGTCACGCGCAGTACGGGACCACCACGATCGGGTGATCCAGCGCGAGCCGCCCGAGCCGGTCTCCAGCCGTTCCCGTCCTCGCCGTAAGTGCCCTGCCCGCTGGAGGGCGTTGAGGGCCGTACGTAAGGCGCACTGGCCGTACGGGAGCGTCTTGGCCAGCGTCTTCACGGAGATGTCGGCGCCGTCGGGGAGGCGGTCGACGTACGCGGCGATGGCGGCTTCGCGGGGCGGTAAGTATGCGAAGTCATGGTTGGTGCGGGGGAGTTGATCAGGTGCCGAGCGCTTGCCGTAACCCGGATTGGCCATCGGGTGCGGGGACACGTGCGCGGACAGGGGGGCAGCACTAAACTTGGCGTCAGCCATGGATCGACTTGCCTTCGATCTCGTTGGTCAAGCCCCCGCAGGTGTTGGCGCACCTGGCGGGGGCTGTTCGTTATGCGGGACGCTAGACGACCGTCACCGTGCGTGGCAAGCCGAACGCGTCAAGTCAACTCGCCGGGTGGGAGGGTGGGTTGAGGCCCTCCACCCACTCCTTGAAAAGAGGGCTCGGGGCTCGAAGCCCGAGGCTCAGGCGCCGAGGTTCCTGAGGTTTTCGACGAACGCCGACCAGGCCTCCGCCCGGAACACGAGCTTCGGGCCGAGGGGGGTCTTGGAGTCGCGGACGGGGATGACGGCAGGGAAGTCGACGGTGACTTCCAGGCAATCGCCGCCACTTCCCCCGCTGTAGCTGGACTTGCACCAAGTGGCTGCGTCGTAGTCAGGAATGCTCGTCATGCTCGTAATCCTGCGCCACTGTCTCCAGCAGGGCCAGGGACTTCTCCGGCGAGAGCGCGGAGGCAACCAGGAGATCGAACGTGAACCTCAGCCGGGCGACCGTAGCTGGGTCATCCTCCAGCCGACCCGTACCGACCCCTTCGAAGTAGACCAGCGGAGGGGCGTCCTTGAAGTCCATGAGCTTGATGGCGCCCTCCAGCGCCGGATGGGCCCCGGCTTCGAAAGGGAGCACCTGCACGATGGCTCGGTTCCGAAGGACCACGCCGATGATGTGGTGCAGGGCATCGATCATCACCGCACGCCCTCCCGTCGCCCTGCGCAGTGCGGCTTCGTCAATCACCGCCCAAAACAACGGCTCTGTTGGATCGTCGAGGATTCTCGCCCGCTCCATCCGGTGTGCCACCAACTCGGCGTTCGCCTCATCCGGAGCCGTCGGCTGATAGGCGCGGGACACAGCATGTGCGTACCTGGGCGTCTGGAGCAGGCCAGGGATGAGAAGCGGTGTGTATTGCCTGATGGCCGTAGCGGCAGCCTCCGCCTCCGCCGCCTCCGCGAAGTGCTCCGGATACTTCGACTTGGCTGCCGCCGCGCAGTTCCGCTGGAAAAAGTCCTCCATCCCAAGTACTTCGTCCAACAACCGCGCGTACTCCAACTGCATCCGCCGCGTCCCCGCCTCCAGCTGCCCGACGAACGACCCGCTGACGAACAGCCGTCGGCCCAGTTCCTCCTGGCTCAGCCCGGCCTTCTCGCGGGCGTGCCGTAACTCCGCGCCGAGCAGGGCCCGCGGCGATGACGACGGGTCGAGGTCCTTCGGTCCTGCCATGGGCAACTCCCTGTCACGCACATGGGGTTGTTGGGGCGCCGTGTATGGCCAGGCTAGCCGTGTCGCGGCCACGCTGTGTAGCGAACGCGAACACTCACTGTGGAGGTACAGGCCCGATGGGGACGACGGAGAGCCACCGGCCGGCCCGGACGACCGAGGAGGCCGTGGAGCAGTTGCGCGCGGCCCTGCATGACGTCGGCATCATCCTGCCGTCACTGCGCGTCGATCCCTGGACGGGGGCGCACGGTGAGCCGTACGCCCTGGTCGACCTCGGGCGCTGCAACCTGGGCGTCGCCTCGCGACTGGCGGCCGTCCTGCGCGGTGCGGCACGCGGTGGTGAGGTGTGAGCGGCGGCGGGCCCGCGGTCGGCTCGTATGCCGTCGACGCGCGGAACGGTCGCCTCGGCGAGGTGATGGGGCACGTGGGCGGATATGTGCAGCTGCGGCCCGTGGGTGGCGGGCGCGAGTGGGACTGCCCGCCGGAGTCGGCCGGAACCGCGCCGCCGGACGAGGTGCTGCGGGAGCGGGTGCGGCGGCTGAACCGGGAGACCCTCCTCCGTGGCATGACCGAGTCGCCGCCCGGGGGTGTGCCCGGCGTCACATGAAGACGTTCCTGGGTGGGGAATGCGTTTCGCCGCCGGGACGGTTTACTTAAGGAGCTGCACCAATGCGCATGCACATACCCACTGGTTAACGTCGCCATCTCACGAGGAGCCCCCCACGTGACCGTCACCACGCCCGCCGCCTCCCGCGCGGCCCAGATCCTCTCCCGGCCGATCGCGCTCAACGGGCTCACCGTGCCCAACCGGATCGTGATGGCCCCGATGACCCGCATGTTCTCCCCGGGGGGCATCCCCGACGAGGACGTGATCTCGTACTACGCCCGCCGCGCCGCCGCGGGCGTGGGCCTGATCGTCACCGAGGGCACCTACGTCGGCCACGACTCGGCCGGCCAGAGCGACCGCGTGCCCCGGTTCCACGGCGAGGAGCAGCTGGCGGGCTGGGCGAGGGTCGCCGAGGAGGTGCACAAGGCGGGCGGCACGATCGTCCCGCAGCTGTGGCACATCGGCATGGTCCGCAAGGACGGCGACGCGCCCTTCCCGGACGCCCCCGCGATGGGCCCGTCCGGCCTGGTCGGCGAGGGTGCCGAGCTCACCGGCAAGGCCATGACCCAGCAGGACCTGGACGACGTCGTCGCCGCGTTCGCCGAGGCCGCGGCCGACGCCGAGCGCATCGGCTTCGACGGTGTCGAGCTGCACGGCGCCCACGGCTACCTCCTGGACCAGTTCCTGTGGGCGGGCACCAACCGCCGTACGGACGCCTACGGCGGCGACCCGGTGGCGCGCACCAAGTTCGCGGCGGAGATCGTCGCGGCCGTCCGCGCGGCCGTCTCCCCCGAGTTCCCGGTCATCTTCCGCTACTCGCAGTGGAAGCAGCAGGACTACGGCGCCCGCCTCGCCGAGACCCCCGAGGAGCTGGAGGCGATCCTGACCCCGCTGGCCGCCGCCGGTGTGGACGTCTTCCACGCCTCCACCCGCCGCTACTGGGAGCCCGAGTTCGACGGCTCCGACCTGAACCTCGCGGGCTGGACCAAGAAGATCACCGGCAAGCAGGTCATCAGCGTCGGCTCGGTCGGCCTCGACGGCGACTTCATCAACGCGTTCCAGGGCGAGGGTTCCCAGGTCAAGGGCATCGACAACCTGCTGGACCGCCTGGAGGCGGACGAGTTCGACATGGTCGCCGTCGGCCGTGCGCTGCTCCAGGACCCCGAGTGGGCGGCCAAGGTGCTCGCCGACCGCTTCGAGGACCTGAAGCCGTACGACGCTGCCGCGGTCAAGACGCTGAGCTGACGCGGCTGTGCAGGGGCGGCAGCGTGGGGGTGGCCGGGCTGACGCGGCTGTGTCGGGGCGGCTGGGCTGACGCGGCTGTGTGGGGGTGGCTGGGCTGACGCGGCTGTGTCGGGGTGGCTGGGCTGACGCGGTTGCGTGGGGGTGGCTGGGCTGACGCGGCTGTGTGGGGGCAGCTGCGTGGGGGCGGCTGGGCCGAAGCGGTCGGTCGGTTCGGGCACTCGTGATCGTCGTCGTGCGTTCTTCTGGTGACCCGTGGGGAGCGAGGAGCGAGCATGACGACGACCGAGTCCCGGACCTCGGCGGAACCGGCCGCCGGACCAGTGGTGCGCACCGTCTCGGGGGCGGTGCGCGGCCTCGGCGAGGACGGCCTGGCGGTCTTCCGGGGTATTCCCTACGCCGAACCGCCGGTCGGCGAGGCCCGCTTCCAGGCCCCGCGCCCCGCCCGGCCCTGGGACGGCACCCGGGAGGCGTACGCGTTCGGCCCGCCGCCTCCGCAGGAGCCCGGCATCCAGGGCCGCAAGGTCGCCCGCGCTCCGGGCCCGACGGGCGACGACTGGCTGACGGTGAACGTGTGGACGCCCGACCCCGACCCGTCCTGCGCCCGCCCGGTGATGGTGTGGATCTACGGCGGCGCCTACAAACTGGGCCATGCCGGCCAGCCGGCCTACGACGCACAGCACATCGCCCGGGACGGCGATGTCGTGGTCGTCACCTTCAACTACCGCGTGGGGACGGAGGGTTTCGCCCTCCTCGACGGAGCCCCGGCCAACCGGGGGCTGCTGGACCAGGTGGCGGCCCTGGAGTGGGTGCGGGAGAACATCGCGGCGTTCGGCGGTGACCCCGGACAGATCACCGTCTTCGGCGAGTCGGCCGGTGCGGGCTCGGTGGCCTCGCTGCTGGCGATGCCGAGGGCCCGCGGCCTGTTCCGGCGGGCGGTGGCACAGAGCATGCCGGGCACGTTCTTCTCCGAGGCGCTGGCACGCGACATGGCGGCGGCCCTCGCGGCCGAGGCGGGGCACCGGCCGGCCGCGGCGGACCTGGCCGCGGTGGACCCCCGCCGGCTCACCGAGGCGGGCCAGTCGCTGAGCGCCAAGATGCTCCAGTACACGGGCCGTTGGGGCCAGGCGGCGCCCACGGTCACGCCGTTCTCGCCGGTCGTGGACGGCGATGTCCTGCCCACCACCCCCTGGCAGGCCCTCGCGGCGGGCGCGGCCGAGGACGTGGACCTCCTGACCGGTCACAACCGTGACGAGTTCCGGCTGTTCCTGGCGATGGGCGGCATGCTCGGCCGGATCACGCAGGAGCAGCTGACGGGAGCCCTGCGGCTGCTGGCCCCGGGCGGCGAGGCGGGCGAGCGGGCCTACCGCGCGGCCTTCCCCGACGCCACCCCCACCGAGCTGTACGAACGCGTGCAGACCGACTGGCTGTTCGCGATGCCGTCGCTGCGTCTCGCCGAGGCCCAGCGGGCGGGCGGTGGCAGGGCGCACCTGTACGAACTGGCCTGGCAGGCCCCGGGCGGCAGCCGTGAGCTGGGGGCCTGCCACGGCCTGGACATCCCTCTGCTCTTCGGCACGTTCCGCGCCGACCTGGGGATCCTGCTCTTCTCGGGGGTGGACATACCGGCCGTGGCGCAGGAGCTGTCGTCCCGCATCCGCCGCTCGTGGACGGCGTTCGCCCGGACCGGCGACCCGGGCTGGCCCCTCTACGACACCGGGGAACGCCTTGCGCAGGTCCTGGACGCGGAGCCGACGGTCACGGCATACCCGAGGGAATCCAGCAGACGCATCTGGGAGGGACACGAGTTCCTTCCCCTGCCGCTGCTGTCCTAGGGGCTGTTGGGAGAGTGCTGGTCACGGCACCCCCCCCCGGCGGACCGCGGTGCCCGATGAGCCGGACAGGCGCATGCGTCCCGCTCATGCCCCCATGGAGTTGGGAGGCACGGCTTAGAGGTTGCCCATGGGTTCGATGTCGACCTGGACGGGGGTTCCCCAGATCCTCAGTACCTCGTAGTCGGTGAACTCGTGCACCAGCCGGTACGCCATGGCGGGACGGGACCCGCGCCGCTGGGCGGCCAGGTACGCCTCGGCCTCCCGCCGGTCCCGCCGGGGCGTGCCGCACAGCTGCCATTCGCGTCCGTTCCAGGCCTCCGGCAGCCACCGCTGCTGGGGCTGCGGACGGTCGGCGCGCACGCCGTACCGGGACGGGGCGGTGGCGACCGGTTCGGCGGCGTGCGGCCTGCTGCCCTGGAACTCCGAGCGGCGGGCGGTCCGGCGCCGCGTCTCGCAGAGCAGACACCCGTCGGGGGCGCTCTCGTCGACGGGCCCGTACGGATGCTCGGGGCAGCGGGTCGCGGGCGCACCGGCGCCGACGCTCTCCTCCAGCAGGTCGAGCGCCCGCCGCAGATCGGCCTTGACCTCGTGCAGCCGGGCGTCCGGGGTGTCGGCCGTGAGGGCTTCCCCGTGCTCCCCGAGCAGCCGCAGGGCGCGTCCGAGGGCGGTGAGCTGGGCGTGGTTCATGTCAGCCTGCGCAGTCCTTGAGTTCCTTGCGGTCCCTGAGTCCTCCGAGTCCCGTGTGCCATCGATGGTACTGAGTCGACCGAAACCCGGCCGGGGCACACGGCCCGCGGTGGCTGTGCTGGACTGGCGCCGTGAAAACGACCTCCAAGGCCCGCCTCCTCGATGCCCTGAGCCGTTTCAACGCCGCGTACCCGTGGTCGCACAACGCGCACTACCACCCGTGGCTGCTACGACGGCTGCCCCGCCGTTTCGCGGCCGCGCTGGACGTGGGCTGCGGCAGCGGCGAGCTGGCACGGCTGCTGGCCGGACGGGCCGACCGGGTCGAAGCCGTCGACGCCGACCGGGAGATCCTGGACCGGGCCCGCGAGTCGACCTCCCCCTCGGCCCCCGTCACCTACACCCTGGCCGAGGCCCCGCACGCCCTGCCCGCCGGCCCCTACGACGTCATCACCTGTGTCGCCGTACTCCACCACCTCCCCTTCGCCGACACCCTGACCCGGCTCCGCTCCGAGCTGGCCCCCGGCGGCACCCTGGTCGTCGTCGGCTGCGCCCGGGCCGAGAGCCCCGGGGACCATGCGCTCGGCCTGCTCGCCGTGCCCCTCAACGCGGCCACGGGATGGATCAAGAACCGCGGACGGACCCGGCCCGCACCCGTCTGCATGACCGCCCCCACCAGCGCCCCCGAGATGACCTTCGCCGAGGCGTGCCGGGAGGCCCGTCGGCTGCTTCCCGGTGCCCGGCTGCGCCGGCGGCTGTTCTGGCGCTACACCCTCGTGTGGCGTGCCCCGTCCGGCGCTCCGTCCGGCTGATCCGGTGCCTCAGACGGCCGCCCCGGGCCGGCGGGCGAAGCCGAAGACGTACGTCGCCGCGAAGCCCACCGCGTAACCGGTGAGCAGCCCGCCGCCGTAGATGGCCGCCGTCAACCCGGGACTGCGGTTGCCCGCCAGCAGGGGGAACAGGGCCCAGCCCGAGGGACCGATGGCCGTCGCCCCGACCTTGTCCCCGAGCATCGCGAAGAAGCCGACGAAGGCCCCGCCGGCCGCTCCGCCCGCGCAGGCCGTCACGAACGGCCGGCCCAGCGGCAGGGACACCCCGTAGATGAGGGGCTCGCCCACGCCCAGCAGGCCCGCCGGGAGCGCCGACCTGATCGTCGTACGCAGTGATGTGTCGTGGCGCAGCCTGACGTACACCGCGAGGGCCGCGCCGACCTGGCCGGCGCCCGCCATGGCCAGCAGCGGGAGCAGGACCGTGTAGCCCTGCTGTTCGATGAGGGTGGTGTGGATCGGGATCAGGGCCTGGTGCAGGCCCAGCATCACCAGGGGCAGGAACAGGCCGCCCAGGACCAGCCCGGCGAAGGCGCCGGTCGTCGCCAGCAGCCAGTTGGCCGCCGTGCCGATGGCCGAGGCGACCGCGCCGGCCGCGTACATCAGGCCGTAGAGGGTGACCAGGCCGGAGACGAGGACGGTCACGGTCGGGGTCAGCAGGACGTCCAGCGCGCCCGGCACCCGGCCCCGGCACCACTTCTCCACCCGTGTGGCCAGCAGGGCCGCCGCGAGCGCGCCGAGCACCCCGCCCTGCCCCGGAGCCAGCTGGACTCCGAACGCCGTCACCTTGGCCACGCCGGGATACACGATCACGGCCGCCACCGCCCCGCCCAGCACGGGTGTGCCGCCGAACTCCTTCGCCGTGTTGTACCCGACGAACACCGCGATCAGCGCCATGAACGCGGAGGCGACGGCGGTCAGCGCGGGGGTCAGGCCGGGCAGCCATCCCGCGTTCAGCAGCAGCCCGTTGAGGCCGGCCAGGATGCCGCAGCCGATCAGGGCGGGGATGAGCGGCACGAAGACGGCGGCGACACGGCGCAGGACCGTCTTGACGGGGGTGGCGTTGCGCTGCCGCAGCTGCTCCTTCAACCGGGCGCCCGCGTCGACGGGTTGCCCGGCCGCCCGGTCCCGCGCCCCGGCCGTGGCCCCCGTGGCCGCCCCCGCCGCCCGGTCCCGCACCCCGGCCGTGACCTCGCTGACCGCCCCCGCCGTGACCTCGGTGACCGCCCCCGCCACCCGGTCCTGCACCGCGGCCGTGACCTCGGCGACCACCCCCGGGCCCAGGACGACCTGGAGGGACGACTCCCCGTCCAGCACCACCCCGAGCACCTCGTCCAGCCCCCGCAGCCCCCCTTCGTCCACGGCCGCCGGATCGGCGACGCGCAGCCGGAGCCGGGTCATGCAGTGGGCGACGGACAGGACGTTCCCGGGGCCGCCGACCCGGGCGAGGACGGCGGCTGCGGTGGAGGCGGGGTCGTTGCGCACGCCCCGAGCGTGCGGGTCAGCTGCCCGCGACCGCCAGCGCGGCGCGCAGATGACCGCCGGACTCCTCCAGAAGGCGGGCGGCCGTCGGGCCGTCGACGTCGGCCAGGAGGACCAGGATGGCGCTCTTCACCTCGCCGCCGGTCTCGGTGAGCGCCTTCTCGATCTCCTCGTCGGGAGCCCCCGTGGCAAGCGACACGATGCGGCGGGAGCGGGCCCGGAGTTTGTCGTTGGAGGCCCGCACGTCCACCATCAGGTTCCCGTACGTCTTGCCGAGCCGGATCATCGTGATCGTCGACAGCATGTTGAGCACCAGCTTCTGCGCCGTGCCCGCCTTCAGCCGCGTGGATCCGCTGATCAGCTCGGGTCCGGCGACGACCTCGATGCCGTGCTCGGCGGCGGCCGCGAGCGCACTGTGCTCGTTGCAGGCCAGGCCGATGGTCAGCGCGCCCAGGGCGCGGGCGTGCTCCACGGCCCCGATGGCGTAGGGGGTGCGGCCGGAGGCCGAGACGCCGACGACGGTGTCCTCGGGAGTGAGCTTGAGCGCGTCCAGGTCCCGCCCGGCCAGCTCCCGGGAGTCCTCGGCGCCCTCGACCGAGGTGACCATCGCCTCGGGTCCGCCCGCGATCAGGCCGACGACCTGGGCCGGGTCGGTGTTGAAGGTGGGCGGGCACTCGGAGGCGTCCAGCACGCCGAGGCGGCCCGCGGTGCCCGCACCGGCGTAGATCAGACGCCCGCCGCGGGCCATGCGCTCGGCGACGGCGTCGATCGCGGCGGCGATCTGCGGCAGCCGCGCGGAGACGGCCGCGGGCACGCACGCGTCCTCACCGTTCATGAGCCGCGTGATGTCGAGGGTGGGCAGCCGGTCGATCTCGGCCAGGTCGGGCCGGAAGGCTTCGGTGGTCAGGCTCGCAAGTTCCGCTTGGAGCCGGCGGGGATCGGAGTTCATGAAGAACGGCTCTTTCCGGTGGGGGGTCCTGCAGCTTCCCTGAAGGGGCGCGGGGAACTGCGCGATCAGCCACATCGGACCCGCAGATCCACACGACAGTCAGTCCTACGGTCTACCGGGTCACACTCCGGTGCCTGTGTGCCAACGCCTCGTAGGAGGCGGCCAGCGCGGGCGCCGCGCTGTCATAGGTCCGCTGGGCGACACCCATGAACAGACAGTCCACCACCAGCAGCTGACTCGTCCGGGAGGACATCGCGGCGGGCCGCAGCTCACTCTCCCGCGAGGTCGAGGTGGTCAGCACGTGATCGCCGTACTGCGTCACCGGCGAGTCGGGCCTCCCGGTGATCGCGACGGTGGTCGCCCCGTGCTCGAACGCGACCCGCAGCGGTTCGATGACGTCCCCCGTCGTACCGGAGTGCGTGATCGCGATCGCCACATCGCCCGACCGCAACTGCACCGCGTTGGTCACCGCCAGATGCGGGTCGCTGTGCGCATGGGCTATGAGCCCTATCCGCAGCAGCTTCTGCGTGAGGTCCTGGGCGACCAGCCCGGAGGCTCCTATGCCGTAGACATCGGTGCGGCGGGCGCCCGCCAGCGCGGTGACGGCCGCGCCCAGCTGGCCGGTGTCCAGCTGGGCGGCCGTGTCGGCGAGGGTCTGCTGCTCCTCGTAGGCCAGCTTGGCGACGACGTCGGCGATGGGGTCGTCCACCGCGATGTCCGTGGTGATCGCGGGGGCGCGGCCCGACTCCTGCTGCGCGGCAAGGCCGGCGAGGGCGAGGCGCAGATCGCGGTAGCCCGGGTAGCCGAGCAGCCGCGCGGTGCGTACGACCGTCGCCTCGCTGGTGCCGGTGAGCTCGGCGAGGCCGGTGACGGTGAGGGCGGCGCAGCCGGCCGGGTCCTGGGCGACGGCCTCGGCGACGCGATGCATGGACCGGGTCATGGAAGGGGCGAGGGTGCGCACCTTGGCGGCGAGCGAACCACCCGGACTTCCGAAACTTTCCTTCACGTCCTGGGTCACTCTTGAAAGATATTTTCGGTTCGGTCCCGAGGTCAAGAGTGCGCACAATGGGACCATGAAGTCCCTGAGCCCGCTCGAACAGGCGCTGCACGCCGCCCGTGCGCTGGTCCTCGCCGACCTGGTCGCGGGCGACGTCGCTGAGGCGGACGTGGTCTCCCTCGTCGAGGACTCCGTCTCCCAGCGGCGCTGGTGGGTCGAGCAGTGGCCGGACGGTGTCCACTACGTGGCCGGGCTGGTCGCGCAGGACGTGCAGGACTCCCTGCTGGAGCGGTACGGCCGCTGGCCGCTGTGCCCGGTGTGCGGCGCGGGCGACCCGCACGCGCTGGACGTGGAGCCGGCACTGGGCCCCGATCCGCACTGGGTGTGCCACAAGGCGGGCGTGACGGTCGCCGCGGTGGGCGCGCTGGGCCGGGCGGCGGGCGGGACGGCGTCCTCGTGAGGCTCCCGTGACCGTGTACATCGACCCGCCGGCCTGGCCCGGACACGGGCGCATGTGGTCGCACCTGGTCAGCGATGTGTCGTACGACGAACTGCACCTGTTCGCCGCGGAGCTGGGCGTCCCGCGGCGGGCCTTCGAGCGTGACCACTACGACCTTCCGTCCCACCGGTACGCGGACGCGGTGGCCGCCGGGGCGGTGGAGGTCCGCAGCCGCGAGGTGGTGCGCCTGCTGCAGGCATCCGGACTGCGCAGACGGAAGGGACGCCGGGCCGGGCGGATGTAGCGGACGCAGGGGAGGTAGGGGATGCGGGGGCGCGGCGTGCGGGGAGGCTTCGGGCCGGTGGGTGCGGGGAGTGGCCGCCGGGAGAGGCCCTCAGGTCGAGCGGTGCACGGAAGCGCTCGCGGGAAGGTGCCTCAGGCCCGGCGGACGTAGAGCTGGAGCCCGGCGTCCATGTCGTGGTCCTTCTGCGCGATCCGTTCCTCGTCCACGGTCGCCCGGGCGAACCCGGCCCGGGACACCACGCGTTGCGAGGGGATGTTGGCGTGCTCGATGGTCGCGAACACCGTGCCGACGTCGTCCCGGGCCAGCGCCCACTCCGTCAGGGCGCGCAGGGCCTCGGTGGCGTAGCCCCGGCCGCGGGCGCCCTCGACCAGGTCGTAGCCGATCTCCACGCGCCCCTCCTCGTCCGGAACGCCGTGGAAGCCCATGCCGCCGACCGCGCGGCCGTCCTCGTGCCGGACCAGGGCGAAGACGCCGAACTCGGGCCGGTGCACGCCCGCTTCGTACGCCTTCACCAGGTAGGTCGAGGCCTCCCGCGTGCCCTGGTACGGCCCGTCGTCGAGCCACTCGAAGCCGCCGTCGCCGCCCAGGCGCAGATCACGGGCGGCGGCCGGACGGACACCGGTCAGGGTGAGGCGCCCGGCGGGGATGACCAGGTTGTTGTACCAGTGCCAGTCGGTGACCGGGGCCCGGCCGGGCAGTTCCCCGCGGCCGGTCGCCCACAGCAGCGTCGGCCAGGGCGCCGGGCCGGGCTGGACGTGCGGGAAGAGCCAGGTCAGGGCGGACTCGGCGAGGTCCTCGGACGGCTCGTAAGCGACCCCGAGCCCCTGGGCGATGTCGTGGGTGTGCAGCATCAGCTCGGTGATGCCCATCGCGGCGAAGCCCTCGCGGTCGGCGCTGCCGAAGGGGTACGGGTGGATGGCGCGCACCCCGCTCGGGGTGGCGCGGACGGTGGCGGCGAGCAGGGCGCCGGTCGACCGGATCACGTCCAGCACACCAGCGCTTCCGGCGCCCTCGTCGAAGGCGAGTTCAGCGGGAAGGCGCTCCTGGGCGCCGATGGCCAGCCGGCTCGCGTAGCGGAACAGGGCGCTCGCCAGGTGCTCGGCCGTTTCGAGGCAACTCCACTCCAGCCGACCCGCGTTGACGCCCCTCCAGTCCCGGTCCACCGCCCCCCGCAGCGCCGCCACGCACCCCGCCACGGCCTCGTCCACCTGATCCCCGCTCAACGGTCGCATGCGCGCACAGTACGGGGCGCGTCCGCCGGGGTCGACAGCATTTCCGGCTGGGTGGGGGATCGGCGCCTGACAGGGCCGACTCCGTTGACGACGCGGACAGTTGACCGCCGCTTTGCCTGCTCTTGATCAGGCGAACGTTGTTCGCGTCAGACCGCGCATATGAGTATCGAAGGTCGTTCGCCGAACGAAATCGACCAGGTGCGACAAGATATTTCCGGTGAGGGAAGAGGCTGTGGGCAGCGCCGAGTCGACGGGGTCGGCGGGGGCGACGGGCGAGGTCGAGGTGCATCCGCCCAGGTCGGCGCTGGCGGACATGGCGGAGCAGACGGTTGTGGAGATGCAGGGGGCTCGGTGGCTGCTCGCGTTCACGGACGAGGCGGCGCTGGTGCGGTATGCGGGGGCGCGGGCGGAGGGTGGGCGGACGTGGCGGTACCGGAACCGGAACCGGGACGCGTGCTGTTGGCGTGCTGGACAGGGACTTGGGTGTTGAGACGGGACGGTCGGCGGGGGAGGGGTGGCAGTGACGACTGCGGGCGGGGGCGGTCAGCCGGATCTGCGGGTGCAGGGGCTGAAGTCGATGGCGGAGGGCATCAACAAGGCTTTGAGCGAGATGGATTCGCTGGGCGGGATGAAGGGCTGGGCGGGCGCGGGCCGGGGTTTCACCGGTCTGGAGATGGACGGTATGGACGTCGGTGACGACGCTCTGGGCGCGATGCTGCACACCTTCTGCGAGCGCTGGCAGTGGGGGGTGCGGGATCTGATGCAGGAGGGCAACGCGCTCGCGGAGGGGATGGGGCTGGCGGCCGGCACGTTCCACCAGACGGACGAGTACGTGAAGGGCTCGTTCAAGATCGCCTACAACTCGGCCGTCGGGGACCCCTTCGCCTCCAACGACCAGGTGGAGAAGGAGAGCGTGGACCAGATCAACCATGCCGGAATGACGACGGGTTACGGCAAGCAGGACCGCGACAACCTGGTGAACTCCCTGAAGCAGACCGGCAAGGGCATGCTCACGGACGTGGAGACGAGCGAGATGCCGGGCAGTCCGATCCCGATCACGCCGTCCACCGTGCGGGACGTGACCGGGGCGGGTGGCGGTAGCTGATGTCGCTGACGGGGAAGTTCAACAGTGCCCTGGGGTCGCTCAAGTCGGGTTATGACCACGTCAAGCGGACGACGGGTCATGTCATCGACGAGGGTGCCCATGGGGTGGGCGACGTGTTCGACTGGGCCGGTGCGCACGGTGTGGCCGACAAGGTCGACGACTGGGGTGACAGTACGGCGTCCAGGCTGGGCGCGCATGTGGACGAGCAGCAGCTGGACGAGACCGAGGATCCGAAGGAGCTCGTCCACGGCAACCCGGCGAAGCTGCGTGAGACGGCGGGGCATCTGCAGCATTTCGCGCAGGCCTTCGGTGCGGTCGCGTCCGGTATGAAGGATCTGGACTCCTCGGACTTCAAGGGCGAGGCGGCCGACGCGTTCCGCAAGAAGTTCGCCTCTCACCAGGTCAAGTGGCATCAGGCGGCCGAAGCGTGCGGTGAGGCTGCTTCGGCGCTGGAGAACTTCGCGCACACGGTGGAGTGGGCGCAGGCCCAGGCGCGGGAGGCGGTGGCGAAGTACCGCGAGGGCAAGTCCGCCTCGAAGGCCCATGAGCAGAAGGTGAAGACGTACAACGCCGCGGTCGAGGCGGGCGACAAGGACCCCGGGACCAGGCCCTCGGAGCAGGACCCGGGAGATGAGGCCAGGCATGCGGCCGAGCAGATCCTGGCCGCGGCCCGGCGTCAGCGCACCCACCTCGCCTCGGAGGCCGCCGGCCGCGTCAAGGCCGCCTTGCAGCACGCCCCGCACGAGCCGTCGGCCCTCAACCAGCTCAAGCTCGACGGCGCCGACGTGTGGGATGCGGCCAAGACGGAGGACATGCGTTTCTTCGGCGGTTTCGTGCGCGGGCTCGGTGACCTGAACAACCTGGCCCGCAACGCGAACCCGCTCGACCCCTACGCGATCACCCACCCGTATGAGGCCCTGCAGGCCAAGGTGGAACTCCTGGGCGGCGCGGTCCACATGGTCACCCATCCCAGCCAGACGGGCGACCAGCTCTGGAACTCCTTCCTCCAGGATCCCGGCGGTGTCGGCGGCGAACTCCTGCCCCAGTTCCTGATCCCGGAGGCGGGGGCGGAGGGGGTCGCTGTCGACGGCACCCGGCTCGCGGAAGACGGTGCGAAGGCGGCCGAGGAGGCGACGGCCGGGGAACGCGGCGCGGCGGAGGGCGAGGCGGCGAATTCCGAAGGGAACGCAGCCCGGGAGAACGCGGAGGACAATCCCGACTCCAACGCGCAGGAGCACGAGAGGAGGGAGTGCCGTGAGGACCCGGTGGATGTCGCCTCCGGGTACATGGTGCTTCCGCAGACGGACCTGAGCCTGCCCGGGAACCTGCCCCTGGTCCTCCGGCGGTACTTCAATTCGTCCTATCGGTCAGGGCGCTGGTTCGGCCCGAAGTGGTCGAGCACGCTGGACCAGCGGCTGGAGATCGACGCACAGGGCGTGGTGTTCGTGGCCGAGGAAGGGATGCTGCTGACGTATCCCCACCCGGCACCCGGCCTGCCCGTCATGCCGGAGCGCGGCCCCCGCTGGCCGCTGGCCCGTGTCGCCGACGGCTACACGGTGACTGCGCCCGAGACGGGCCGCGTCTGGCACTTCGAGGATCAGACGGAGTCCCTGGCCCTGCTGCGGCAGACCGACGACCGCAACGGCAACTGGATCACGTTCGACCACGGCGCGGACGGCACCCCCCGCTCAGTCGAGCACAGCTGCGGCTACCGCGTGAATCTGACGACGCAGGACGGCCGCATCACCGGCCTGCACCTGGCCCACGCGGGCCAGGCTGACCAGGCCCAGGAAGAGACCGTACTCCGCTACGGCTACACGGACGGTCACCTCACCGAGGTGACCAACTCCTCCGGAGTGCCACTGCGCTTCGAGACCGATGACACCGGCCGCATCACGGCCTGGATCGACACCAACAGCAGCCGGTTCACCTACGTCTACGACGACCAGGACCGTTGCATCGAGCAGTGGGGCGAGGCCGGCCATGTGCACAGCCGGTTCACCTACAGTGACCCGGACCCGGCCACGGGCACCCGCACCACCACCCTGACCGACTCCCACGGCCACCCGACGCACTTCCTGGTCAACGACCGCTCCCAGGTCATATCCGAGACCGACCCCCTCGGCGCCGGCACGCACTACGTCCGTGACCGTTACAACCGCCTGCTGTCCCGCACCGACTCCCTCGGCCACACGACCGCCTTCACCTATGACGAAGCCGGCAACCTGACCGAGATCGTCCGCCCCGACGGCCGACGCACGTCAGCCACCTACAACGAACTCGGCCTGCCCACGAAGATCGTGGGCACCGACGGGAGCGTGACCCGTCACGAGTACGACGCCCGGGGCAACCGCACATCCGTCACCGACCCGGCAGGTCGCACGACCGGCTTCATGTACGACGCCGCCGGCATCCTGACCGCAGTGACCGACCCCCTGGACAACACCACCCGTGTGCGCTGCAACCCGGCCGGGCAACCGGTGGAGGTCACCGACGCTCTCGGCGCGGTCATCCGCTACACGTACGACGCCTTCGGACGTACCACCGCGGTCATCGATCCGCTCGGCGCGATCACCCGCCTGGAATGGTCCACCGAGGGCAGCCTCACCCGGCGCATCCACCCCGACGGCACCGAGGAACGCTGGGCCTACGACGGCGAAGGCAACTGCACCACCCACACCGACGAGATCGGCGGCGTCACCCGCTTCGAATACACCCACTTCGACCTGCTGACCGCCCGCACCGGCCCCGACGGCGTCCGCTACGAATTTGAGCACGACCCCACCCTGCGCCTGACCCAGGTCACCAACCCGCAGGGCCTGACCTGGACGTACGAGTACGACCCGGCGGGCCGCCTGGTCCGCGAGACCGACTTCGACGACCGCGTCCAGCTCTACACCCACGACTCCGCGGACCGCCTGACATCCCGCACCAACCCGCTCGGCCAGACCATCGCCTTCGAGCGCAACGCACTCGGCCAGGTCGTCCGCAAGAACGCCGACGGCAAGGTGAC
Source organism: Streptomyces sp. NPDC107581 (assembly GCF_055657175.1). Classification (NCBI taxonomy): domain Bacteria; kingdom Bacillati; phylum Actinomycetota; class Actinomycetes; order Kitasatosporales; family Streptomycetaceae; genus Streptomyces; species Streptomyces sp. NPDC107581. The sequence goes on along the minus strand of NZ_JBVKBH010000009.1, from coordinate 194,455 downwards.
AACGTACGAGTACGACTTCACCGACCAGCTGGCCCGGGCCACCAACGACGACGCGACCCTGGTGCTGCTGCGGGACCGGCACGGCCGGCTCGTCTCGGAGGCCGTCAACGGCCGCACGCTCGAGCACGGGCACGACGCAGCGGGCCGTCGCACGAGCCGGACGACACCCGCCGGCACGGAGAGCACGTGGACGTACGACGTGACGGGCAACGCAACGGCCCTCACCACCCACGGCCACACCCTCATGTTCACCCACGACGCGCTCGGCCGCGAAACCTCCCGCCACCTGGGCGAGGTGACCTTCACCAACGCCTACGACACCGTGGGCCGCCTCACCGCCCAGACCGTCAGCGGGCCGGCCGACCGCCTCGTCCAGCACCGCGCGTACACGTACCGTGCCGACGGCTACGTCACCCGCATCGACGACCACCTCGGCGGCACCCGCCACTACGACCTCGACCCCACCGGCCGTGTCACCACCGTCCGCGCGGCCAACTGGTCGGAGTCCTACGCCTACGACGCCGCGGGCAACCAGACCGACGCCGACTGGCCCGACGCCCACCCCGGCGCCGAAGCCCGAGGCCCCCGCGCCTACGAGGGCACCCGCATCACCCGCGCGGGCGCCATCCGCTACGAACACGACGCCGCCGGCCGCATCACGCTGCGCCAGAAGACCCGCCTGTCCCGCAAACCCGACACCTGGCGCTACACCTGGGACGCCGAGGACCGCCTCACCTCAGTGGTCACCCCCGACGGCACTCTCTGGCGCTACCACTACGACGCACTGGCCCGCCGCATCGACAAGCAGCGTCTCGCCGCCGACGGCGAAACGGTCGTCGAACAGGTCGACTTCACCTGGGACGGCGCCATCCTCTGCGAGCAGACCACGTACGCCGAGGACATACCCAGCCCCGTCACGCTCACCTGGAACCACGATGGCCTCAAGCCACTTGCCCAAACCGAACGAATAACTGCTGGTGATGCCCCGCAAGACGAGATCGACTCGCGCTTTTTCGGAATTGTCACGGACCTGGTCGGTGCTCCGACTCAACTCATCGACGAGCAAGGAGCACTTGTCTGGCACACCCGCGTCACACTCTGGGGCTCCACCACATGGACACGGAAAAGCACTGCCCACACACCACTCCGTTTTCCTGGGCAGTATTATGACTCCGAGACCGGCCTTTATTACAATCTGCACCGCCATTACGACCCGGATGTGGCCAGGTATGTCTCGCCAGACCCGCTGGGTCTGAGCGCTGCTCCAAACTCTTCGTCGTACGTTATTAACCCGCACACCGTCTGTGATCCTCTGGGGCTAATGCCTTCGGAATGCAAGAAGGTTGTCTACGGCGAGTCGAAGGGTGAAGGCAAGGACCTCAAGCGCTCAGCCACGGTCGGCGACGATAATTGGCAGTTCAATACTGGTCATGCCTTTGACCGTCCTCACACCGGGCCCGATGGTGTGCAGAATGATGTGCGTACAACGGGACTCACGGCCGACGAGATTGAGCATGCAATCGTCAACTCCGTGTATGACCACGTGGGAAATGGCGGAACAATACCTCGTGTGGGTCCGGGGTTCGCCGGCCCGTGGAACGGTGAGGTGAACATAGGCGGGCACAGTATTGGGTATCGTGTTTCTCAGACGCCCGACGACGTGTATCGTGTGGCTACATATTGGCTCAATCCCTGAATGAATAAGGATCATGTCTGAACTGACTCGGTTGACGCGAGATCTGGTCAAATCCACTTACGAAGAAGACGCTCCAAGGATCCCGGATCCAGTGCGAGACTTCATCGAAAAGATCTCGTTCGCCACACCTGAGGACATTCTTTCCGCATTGCATGACGTGCTGGCCGAGGACTGGATGGCGATGCCGGTATGGGCCCGCAATCTTGCGTACAGGCTTGCCTGCCTGCAGCGTCCGGACGACCCGGAACTGATGCGTGAAGCGGCAGCCGACCTCCTCTCCTTCGGTCCCGACTGGGACGATTTCGCCGAGGAGCTGAGAGCGCGAGCGGTGGAATTGGAGCAGTGATCGCCTGCCTCAGGCAGACAGCATCTCCAGTTCCGCCGTGAGGTTGTAGCGGGCCGTCGCCTCCCAGTGATCCTGCCCGTAGGGGGTGCGGAACAGGCGGGGGAGGCCGAGGAGTTGGCGCAGGATCGCCGCGCGGCCTTCGTGGAAGGCGTCGTTCGGGACGAAGTGGTACTCCTCGCGGACCTCGGCGGTGTAGGCCGCGTACGCCGACGGGGCCGCGGCCAGGATCGCGAGGTCCGCGTCGCACAGGACCTGGCCGTCGCGGTCGTCCTCGGCCGGGTCGTGGGTGACGGTGAGGCGGACCAGGCGGGCGACCTCGGCCGTCTTCGCCGCCGGCACGCCGGCCTCCGGCAGGGCGCGCTCCGCGAGGTGCGCGGACCGCTCCTCGTTCTCGGAGCGCTCGGGGTGGTAGACCGCGTCGTGGAACCAGGCGGCCAGGCGTACCACGTCCGGATCGGCCGCGTACTTCTCCAGCACGTCGATGTGGTCGAGGACCGCCGTGAGGTGGGTCAGCGTGTGGTAGTGGCGCTGCGGCTCCTGCCAGCGGGTCAGCAGGTTGTCGGCATAGGGCGCGGGGTCGGGGCCGGCGCCGGGGGCGCGGGCTCCTTCCAGGGCGCCGGAGAAACGCAGGCGCAGGGCGTCGAGGTCGGCCATGTGCCCATTCTTCCGCCCCGCCACGGCCGGTGGCGATCCCTTCGGGCCGGTGGCGATCCCTTCGGGCCGGTGGCGGTGCCTTCGGGCCGGTGGTGATCCCTTCGGGAAGGTGGCGGTGCCTTCGGGCCGGTGGTGATTCCCTCGGGCTGGTGGTGATCTCTTCGTGCCCGTGGCGATTTCTTCGTGACGTGTGCCGGACGTCGCCCCTAGCGTGGGCCCCATGACTCACGCAGAACAAGCACGTGACCCCGAACTCCCGGGACGGCTGCTGGCTGTCGAGAGGGACGCCCTGATACCACTGCTGCGTTCGCGCGCCGACGCGGACTTCGCACTGCCGACCGCCGCGTGTCCGGGCTGGACCGTGCGGGACGTGCTGGCGCACTGTTCCGCCGCGTTGATGCGGGTGGTGGAGAGCCGGTTCGAGAAGGGCGTGTTCTCGCCCGAGTCGAACGACCGGGACATCGCCGAGCGCGCCTCGTGGACGAACGCGCAGGTCGTGGACGAGCTGGAGCGCGGTATGACCGAGGCCGGCCCGGTGATCGCCAAGGCCGGCGGGGTGCTGGACCGGGTTGCGCTGGGGGAGTGGGTGCACGCCGGTGACGTGCGGGAGGTCTTCGGGGCGCCGGGGGCGTACGCGGGGGCCGGTCTGCCGGACGCGCTGGCGCTGCTGGTCAGCATCACCCGTTACAAGGAGCACCTGCCGCTGCACGCCGATCTCGACGACAGGGACGAGCCGCTGCGGCTGGGGGCCGTGACCGCGGAAGGCCCGCCCGCCCGGTACATCGGCGACGCCGCCACGCTCGTACGCCTCTACTCGGGGCGGCCCCTGGACGGAGCGGCGTACGAGCTGGCGGGTGCTGCGGAGGGGGAACTGAACATCTTCGGGTGAAGAAGGGGTGGCCCGGGCCCGTGCGGGGCAGGCGTAGTCTTGAATTGGACTAGACCTGTAGCCGGCCGATGAATGGGGTGCCATGAGCAAGCGTGCAGTCCTGGAGGTGATCGCCCTCGACGTCGAGGACGCGGTCGCCGCCCAGGCCGGAGGCGCGGACCGGTTGGAGCTGGTCACCGACATGGCGGCCGACGGACTCACCCCGTCCGTCGCCACCGTCGCCGGGATCCGGGCCGCCGTCCGCATCGACCTGCGCGTGATGCTGCGGCTGGCGGACGGCTTCGCCGCCGGCGACGTGGAACGACTGGTCCGGAGGGCCGGCGAGCTGCGGGAGGCCGGAGCCGATCAGTTCGTGCTCGGGTTCCTCGACGCGGGCGGCGGGGTGGACCTGGCCGCGGTGGAACGGGTCGTCGCCGCGCTCCAGGGCTGCCGCTGGACCTTCCACCGTGCGATCGACCGGGCCGCCGACCGGGACGCCCTGCGCAAGCAGCTCGCCGACCTGCCCGGCCTGGACACCTACCTCACGGCCGGCTCGCCCACCGGCGTCGACGAGGGCCTGCCGACCCTGGTCGCCGAGGTGGGCCGGCGGGGCGAGCCCGGCTACGACCAGACCATCCTCGTCGGCGGCGGCCTCCGCCTCGAACACGTCCCCGCCCTCCGTCACGCCGGTATCGACGCCTTCCACATCGGGGGCGCGGCCCGGCCGCAGGGCTGGGACGGGCCGGTCTCGGCGGAGGCGGTCGCCCAGTGGCGGGCAGTCCTGGACGGCGAGGCCGCCTGAGCCTCCCTCGCGTCGGACGGCCTGAGGCTTCTTCGCGTCGGACCGTCCGATGTTCCCCCGCTTCAGGCCGCCTGAGGCTTCTTCGCATCGGATGGCCTGAGCCTCCCTCGCGTCGGACCGTCCGATGTTCCCCCGCTTCAGGCCGCCTGAGGCTCCCCCGCGTCGGACGGCCTGACGTTTCCTCGCCTCGGACCGTCTGATGTTCCCCCGCCTCGGACCGCCTGGCGTTCCCCCGCTTGAGGGGGCCCGTGTTGCCTCACTCGGGCGGGTGCAGGCACAGCGAGATGTCGCCGCTCCTGCTGTACTCGGGGTGGGCCATGTAGTCCCCGTCCGCGTACTCGCCGCCCGGCGGGGCGGTGACGCGGAACTGCGCCTCGGGCGAGTCGCAGTCCACGGTCCTGAGGTCCTGGTCGTGCCGGTCACCGTCGTTGCGGGCGCACGATCCGGCTGTCGGGGTCCGGTGGCCAGGCCAGTCAGGGTCCGGTGGCCAGGCCTTTTTCATGGGGACATGACATGACGGCACAGCACCCTACTCGGCGAGTTGCGAGGGCAGGGGTGCCGCGTGCGTCACGATCAGTCCCGACACCGCCCGGGTCAGGGCCACGTACAGGCGCCGCAGGCCCGTGCGTTCGTCCGGCTCGCCGTCCACCACCGCCTGCGGCTCGTCCAGGACCACGTAGTCGTACTCCAGACCCTTGGCGAGGGAGGCCGGGACCAGGGTGAGCCGGGTCTCGCGGGTGGTCTCCTCGCCGGGTGCCAGACAGGTGATCCCGGCCGCCGCCAGGGCCTCGGCGAGTGCCGGGACGCGGGCGTCGGCCGCGATCAGGCCGGTGGAGCCCTCGTTGCGCAGCAACTCCGCGCAGGCGGCCGTCACTTCGGCGGTCCCCGTCGCCGTACGGACCTCGAAGAAGCCCGGGTTCTCACGGACCGAGGCGACCGGGGTGAGGCCGGGCGCGATGTGCGGGAGGAGCCGGGAGGCGTATGTGATGACGTCCGTGGGGACGCGGAAGCCCGCCGTCAGCTCCTCGATGACCCCCTCGCTCTTGCCGAGGTGGGCCAGCGCGTCGCCCCAGCTCTGTGTCGCCCAGGGGGTCGTGCCCTGCGCCAGGTCGCCCAGGACGGTCGCGCTGCCGGTGGTGCAGCGGCGGCCGACGGCCCGGTACTGCATGGGGGAGAGGTCCTGCGCCTCGTCCAGGACCACATGACCGAGCGAGTGCGTACGCTCGGTCAGATCGGCCGCCTCGTCGATCAGCACCGCGTCCGCCGCCGACCACTTCGCCGCCTTCACGCTGCGCACCGGCTTCGCCCACAGGATCGTCTTCTGCTCGTCCTCGTCGAGGATCCCCCCGGCATGCTCGGCGAGGAAGTCGGCGTCCGTCAGCAGGCGCAGCACCAGCTTCGCCGGATCGACGGCCGGCCAGACCGCCTTGACGGCCGCCTTCACGGCGCTGTTGCGAGCGACCGCGTCCTGCACCCGGTCGTCGGGCGCCTCCCCGGCCCGCTCCATCTGCACCAGCACCGCGTGCGCGATGCGCTGCGGAAGTGCCTCGCGGGCGGCGCCGTAGCGGATGCCCCGGTCCAGCAACTCGCGGACGAGGTTCTCCAGTTCGTACGCCGGAACCCGCCAGCGCCGCGAGCCGCGCACCACCATGACCGGCTCGCCGGGCATGGTCACGTGGGAGTACAGGGCCCGGCGCAGCACGCCGGCCATCCGGGCGTCGCCCTTGACGATCGCGGCGGCCGCGTCGTCCTTTCCGCGCACCTCCACATGGGCGACCAGGTCGTCCACGGTCGCCTGCTGCACGGTCAGCTCGCCGAGGGCCGGCAGGACTTGCTCGATGTAGTGGAGGAAGGACCTGTTCGGGCCGATGACGAGCGTGCCGGTGCGGGCGAGCCGCTCCCGGTGGGCGTAGAGCAGGTAGGCGACCCGGTGCAGGCCGACGGCGGTCTTTCCGGTGCCCGGGCCGCCCTGTACGCACACGGTCCCGCCCAGACCGCTGCGGACGATCTCGTCCTGCTCGGGCTGGATGGTGGCCACGATGTCCCGCATGGGGCCGACGCGGGGCCGCTCGATCTCCTGCTGGAGCAGCTTGCTGGTGGCCGCCGCCTCCGCCGGGTCCGACAGGTGCTCGTCCTCGTACGCGGTCAGGTCGCCGCCGGTGTAGCCGAAGCGGCGGCGCAGCCCGACGTCCATCGGGTCCTTCTTGGACGCGCGGTAGAACGGCTGCGAGACCGGGGCGCGCCAGTCGATCACCATCGGGTCGCCGTCGGCGTCGTGGACGTGCCGGCGCCCGATGTAGAACTGCTCGCCCTCGGCCCCTTCGGCCCGGTCCGCGCCCGGGGCGTGCAGGTAGTCGAGCCGCCCGAAGAAGAGGGGGGTGTCGCTGAGGTCGGCGAGGGCCTTGATGCGCTCGTCGATCTGGCGGGCGAGCACCTCGGCGTTGACCCAGTTCGCGGTGACGTCCCTGATGTCCAGCGCCTCGACGTCCTCGCGCATGGCGCGCAGGGCGGCCCGGGACGCGCCGAGGTGGGAGCGCTCGCGGGCCAGGGGGTCGTCGAGGTGCGGGCGCTCGTGGGCGGGAGAGCCGTCGAGCGGGGTGTCGAGGGGAGCGTCCAGCGATTCGTGGGCGGGCGTGGACAAGGGAGTGCCTCCGGTGGGCCTGCTGCGTGCGATGCGTGGCTACGACGAATGCCGTCCGGTTTCCGGCCGGGCGGCGGCACTCCCTCGGGGAGGCGGGCAAGAGCGGAGATTTTAGAGGAAGTGGCAGGGAGGGGGCCAACGAATTTCCGTGAGGTGTCCTGCGGGGGCTCCGGCGGCCCCGGCGGCTCCGGGAGGCCGGGTCCCGCCCCCTAGGGGACGCCGCCCTCCCGGTGTAGGGGGGCCTCCATCCGGAGGTCTACGCGCGGGCCCGCGGAAATGGCCCCGGAGACCGATACCGGATCGATACCCGAGGTTCCACCATGGAGACATGAGCGCAGCGACCATCTCTCCAGCCCCTGTCCGGCCCCCGACCGGTGCCACGGCCGTGGACGGCCCCCACCACCACCCGCTGGGCAACGCCCTGCGTGCCGTCAAGGTGTTCGTGGAGGCCGCGTTCGGCGTCGTGATCCTCGGCGAGTACGGCGAGGAAGCGGGCATACACCGCAGGTGACGGCATAGGGTCACCTCCGTGCGGAAACGGACGGTGACGCCCCTCCCTGCCCTGCTGCCCCTGCTCCTTCTCGCGGTCTCCCTCGCCTCCTTCACCGCCCTGTGCGTCCTGCAGCGGGCCCCGATGGCCGACCTGCTGGTCTACCGGGCCGAGGGCGCGGCCGTCGCCCACGGCGGCGACCTGTACGGCTTCACGGTCACCGAGTGGCAGCTCCCGGCGACCTACCCGCCCTTCGCAGCGATCCTGTTCGTCCCCACGGCATGGATCCCCGTCCCGGTCCTGAAAGCGGTGTTCCTGGCGGGCAACGCGCTCCTGCTCGCCGGACTAGTCGCCCTCTCCGCCCGCCTGGCCGCGCGTCCCGTGTCCCCGCCCCTCCTCTGCACGGCCACCGCTCTCGCCCTCTGGCTGGAGCCGGTCTTCCAGACGGTCCTGTTCGGCCAGATCAACCTGGCGGTCGCCTGCCTGGTCCTGTGGGACCTCACCCGTGCTCCCGGCACCCGCGCCAGGGGCCTGGCCCTCGGCCTCGCGACGGGGATCAAGCTCACGCCGGCGATCTTCATCGCGTACCTGTTCCTGCGCGGACGCCGGCGGGAGGCGGCCACGGCGACGGCGGCCTTCACCGCCACGGTCCTCCTCGGCGCCCTGCTCCTGCCCTCGGCGAGCGCCGAGTTCTGGACCCGGCGCCTCTACGACACGGGAAGGGTGGGCAAGTCATGGATCGTGGACGACCAGTCCCTGCAGGGCCTGATCGCCCGCGCCCTGCACGACCCGGCACCGGGGCCCGCCTGGGCCCTGCCGGCGGCGGCCGTGGCAGCGGCGGGTCTGTGGCTGGCGGCCCGCACCCGCCAGGACGGCCACGGGATCCTGCTGACCGCCCTCACCGCCCTGCTGGTCTCCCCGATCAGCTGGTCCCACCACTGGGTCTGGTGCGTACCGCTCCTGGTGCTGCTCCTGACCGAGTCCCGCCTCCGCCTCGCGGTCCTGACGGCGGCACTCTTCACCGCCCGCACCCTGTGGCTGGTCCCCCACGAGGGCGACCGCGATCTGCACCTGCCCTGGTGGCAGCAGCCGCTCGCCTCGCCGTACCCCTTGCTGGGGCTGGCGTTCCTGGCGGGGGCCGCGGCGCTCCCGGTGGCTCAGCCGGTGTCCCCGGCGAGGATCTCGTCCGCGTCCACGATCCGGTAGGAGTAGCCCTGTTCGGCCAGGAAGCGCTGGCGGTGGGCGGCGAAGTCCTGGTCGATGGTGTCGCGGGCGACCACCGAGTAGAAGTGCGCCTGATGGCCGTCGGCCTTGGGGCGCAGGACGCGGCCGAGGCGCTGGGCCTCCTCCTGGCGCGAGCCGAAGGTGCCCGACACCTGGACGGCGACCGTGGCCTCCGGCAGGTCGATGGAGAAGTTGGCGACCTTGGAGACGACGAGCACGCTGATCTCGCCCTCGCGGAACGCGTCGAAGAGCTTCTCGCGCTGCGCGTTGGACGTCTCGCCCTTGATCACCGGGGCGTCGAGGTGCTCGCCCAGCTCGTCCAGCTGGTCGATGTACTGGCCGATGACGAGGATCTGCTGCCCGGCGAAGCGGCGGACGATCGCCTCCGTGACCTTCCGCTTGGTCGCGGTCGTGGCGCAGAAGCGGTACTTCTCCTCGGTCTCGGCGGTGGCGTACGCCAGCCGCTCGGAGTCGGTCAGGTTCACCCGGACCTCGACGCAGTCGGCGGGCGCGATGTAGCCCTGCGCCTCGATCTCCTTCCAGGGCGCGTCGAAGCGCTTGGGCCCGATGAGGGAGAACACGTCCGACTCACGGCCGTCCTCGCGCACGAGGGTGGCGGTGAGACCGAGGCGGCGCCGGGCCTGGAGGTCCGCCGTGAACTTGAAGACCGGCGCGGGAAGAAGGTGGACCTCGTCGTAGACGATCAGGCCCCAGTCACGGGAGTCGAACAGTTCGAGGTGCGGGTAGACGCCCTTCCGCTTGGTCGTCAGCACCTGGTAGGTGGCGATGGTGACCGGGCGGATCTCCTTCCGCGTCCCGCTGTACTCGCCGATCTCGTCCTCGGTCAGCGTGGTCCGCTTCACCAGCTCGTGCTTCCACTGCCGGGCCGAGACGGTGTTGGTGACGAGGATCAGGGTGGTGGACTTCGCCTGAGCCATGGACCCGGCGCCGACCAGCGTCTTTCCCGCACCACAGGGGAGCACGACCACACCGCTCCCGCCGTGCCAGAAGTTCTCCACGGCCTGCCTCTGGTACGGCCGCAGCGCCCAGCCGTCCTCCAGCAGCTCGATCGAATGCGCCTCGCCGTCCACATACCCGGCGAGGTCCTCGGCGGGCCAGCCCAGCTTCAGCAGCACCTGCTTGATCTGCCCGCGCTCGGAGGGGTGCACGACGACGGTGTCCGGATCGAGGCGGGCGCCGACCAGCGGCGCGATCCGCTTGGACTTCAGCACCTCCTCCAGCACCGGCCGGTCGGTGGTGGTGAGGACCAGCCCGTGCGCGGGGTGCTTGCTGAGGGTGAGCCTGCCGTACCGGTCCATCGTCTCGGCGACGTCCACGAGCAGCGCGTGCGGCACCGGGTACCTGCTGTACTGCACCAGCGCGTCCACGACCTGCTCGGCGTCGTGCCCGGCCGCCCGCGCGTTCCACAGGCCGAGCGGCGTGACCCGGTAGGTGTGGATGTGCTCGGGCGCCCGCTCCAGCTCGGCGAAGGGCGCGATGGCCCGACGGCAGTCGTCGGCCCGCTCGTGGTCGACTTCCAGGAGCAGGGTCTTGTCGGACTGGACGATCAGCGGCCCATTCACGCGCGGCACACCCTTCCTCTTCCTCTATGGCCTTCAACAACGGCCAAACGTCCAGTGTGCCCTATGGACGGATGATCAGGGTCAGTCCTCCGCCAGCTCCGCGACCCCCGTGATCCGGTGCAGCGGATACGTCCGTACCTCGTCGGCCGTGTGGTCGTACGCCGTCACGAAGCCGCCCTCCACACGGATCGGGGCGATGACGCGCTGGCTGGCGGAGCCCTCGGCGTTCACGTAGCCGATCCACAGGGATTCGCCGGTCAGCACGGCGGCCTGCATGGTGGCCAGGGTCTCGGCGGAGGACGTGCGCGGCAGCTCGCCGCCGGCCGACGCGGCCCCGCCGGCCCCGGTGCTCTTGCGCGGGGCGGTGGCGGCCAGGTCGCCCGCCCGGATCGCGCGGATCGCGGCCGACAGGAGCGTGGCGTCGGGCGACGGCGGGCCGTCCGGCACCGGCTCGGGCGCGGTGCGCGGCGGGGTGCGGTGGGCGTCGGCACGGGTGATCAGCACATCGCCCTCGGCGGACTCCGCGGCGGGCGCGTAGCCCATCGCGCGCAGGCCCTCCAGCAGCGCGGCCGGGTCCGTCTGGGCGGCCAGGACGGTCGGGGCGAGGCGGCGCAGCCGCAGGGCGGCCGCCCGCTTGTCGGCGAGGATCTCGTTCAGCAGGGCGTCGTCGTCGCAGCGGACATACGCCGAGGCCGCGCCCACCCGCAGGTGGCCGTGCTTGCGGGCCACGTCGTCGACCAGGTACGCGAGCGGCTGCGGGACCGGCGTACGGGAGTGCGTGGTGAGGAAGGCATGCAGATCGGCGGCGGTCCGGCCGGCGTCCAGGGCACGCCGGACCGAGGCCGGGGTGAAGCGGTAGACGGTCGCGCCGCCCTTGGACTCGACGTCCGCGAGGACGCCGAGCACATCGGCCAGCGGACGCCGCAGCGGGCCGGGGGCCACCGCCGTCAGGTCGGCCTGCAGCAGCACATGGTCCAGGGGTTCGGGCAGCAGCGGCGCGAGAAGCCGCGCGGCGGCGGCGGTGGCGACGGCCTGCTCGGCGGGGGTGCGCACCTCGGCGGGCGGGGCCGGACGATGGTGGACGGGAAGCTTGTCGCCGGGACCGGAAGGCCTCGGGGGGCCGGAGACGGCGGAGGCCACCGAGGCGGCCGTATCGGGAGGCGCACTCGGGGCGTCCGCCGTGCCCGCCGCAATCCCCGTACGGGCGGTGGCCCTCGTACCCGATGCGGCCGACGGTGCGCCGAGCAGCGCCCGGCCGTGTGCGCAGAGCGCTCCGCGGCCGGTGACGCCGAGCAGTTCCGCCTCCGAGAGGGTCCAGCGGGCCAGCCGGGAGCGCAGATCGTCGTCCGCGCCGTCCCGCTGCTGACCGCGCAGCGGCCGTTCCCAGCGCAGCCGGGCCAGCACCGACTCGGCGGTCGGGACCGTGCCCTGCGGCAGGCCGGCCAGCAGGGTCAGCACCCGGTGCCGTACCTCGGGCGCGGCGGACCGGTCGAGTCCCGGACCCAGTGCGGACAACGCACGGTCCTTCGCGTCCCGCCCGCCGACCAGGCCCGCTGTCCGGGTGGCCGTCAGCCAGACCTCGGCGAGCCGGGCCCAGCGCTCGGCGGGGGGCCGCTCCAGCCACTCGTCGTAGCCGGGGGTGGCCGCGTACCGCTCGTCGGCCTCGCCGTCGGAGGCCAGCAGACCGGCCGCGTACGCCAGCTCGACCCAGAAGGCGGCGACCGGCTCCGACACGTCCAGGGCGACGGCGGTCCGCTTCAGGTCCCGCACGCTCAGCCCGCCGGCCCGCAGCACGGCCGGACCGCCCTCGTCCCAGTCCTTCAGCAGCTCCTCGACGGTGGCCAGCGCGGTGTACGCCTGCCCGGCCGCGGTGGCGTCCACCACCTGGGGAGCATGCGTGGCGGCCGGCTCGACCGCGGGCGGCAGCGGCTCCGGCGCACGGTGAGCGCGGCCCCCGCGCAGATGCAGGGCCACCTCCCGGGGCAGCACGACCGTGCCCGGGGCGGTCGGCAGCAGCAGGCCGCGGTCCAGCAGCCAGCGCAGATGGGCGGCCGGGTCGGGGGTGACCTGCCCGTAGGGCGGCCCCCACACCAGCCGGGACAGCACCTCGCGGGAGGCCTCGGGAGCCTGTGCGAGCAGCGCGGTCATCTTCTTCCGGCGGGTGAACAGCGCGGTGAGCGCGGCCGCCGCCGAGACCGAGTCGTGCGTCGAGGTGAGCCCGGCGGTGGCGACGATCTCCTGGATCCGCCCCGGGGACATGCCCGAGGTGGCCTCCTGCACGGTCGGGCCGAGACCGGTCGGCGAGGGGTGCTGCGCGGACGGCGCGAGCAGCTCCCGTGCCGTCCGCACCAGGCGCAGCCGCTCGTCGTCGCCCCACACGAGGGCCTGTTCACGCAGGGTGCCGACGGCGCGGGGCAGCGCGTCGGCCACGCTCTCGTCCTTGGCGTCCCCCGCCATCAGACCGAGGAGTGTGCTGTACGGCGCCGGGTCCTGGGCCACGGCCAGGGCCTCCGCGGTCTGCAGCGCGAACCGGTCCAGCCGCTCCAGCGCGCGCAGGACGGAGGCACGGGTGCCGGCCCGGGTGGCCAGCTGGGTGAGGTCGGTGGGGACGGGGGTGATGAGATCGGGTCGGCTGCGCAGCAGCGCGGCCAGCGAGGCGTCGTCCCTCATACGGAGCGACTCGGCGAGGGACCGGGGGGCTGAGTGGGCCTCGGGGCTCATCCGGCCAACGGTAGCTGACCGGGCGGGCGCAGCGGCTCCGAGCGGCGAGGAAGAAGCGGTACCTTCCTCAGCGGGGTTCATCGGCACCACCCCGGAGGGGTTCCGTGGGGATCGAAAGCGACCAGGTCGTCTACGAGTATCTGAGCCGCGTCGGCGATGTCGCTCACCAGCGGCAGTTGCCGTCGTCCACGCGGATGCGGCTGGTGTCGGAGCTGCGGAACGAGATCGACCGGCGCCGGGCCGAGGTGCCGGTGGACAGTCCCGCCGCCGTGCGCCGCATCCTGGACCGGCTGGGCACCCCGGACGAGGTGGTCGACGCGGCCGGCGGCGGCGCGGACAGGCCGCGGCCGCCGTCCGCGGCCGTGCCCGTACAGCGGGAGACCGATGCGCGGGGTGCGGAGGAACGGCCCAGGGGGCTGCGCAGGATCGTCCCCCGGCCCCGCCGCGCCGAGCCGGAGCCGCCCGCCCCGCGCAGTGCGCCCTCCCCGCCCCACCTCGCCGCCGCACACGAACTCGGTGACAGCGGGATGCAGCCCGACTGGTGGCGGGTACAGGGCGGTCCGCTGGATCAGGTGGCCGGCGACGACGCCGTACCGGGTTTTGTCGGCGGAGTGGAGATCCCCGACCTGCTCAGACAGCCGCGGAAGGAGACGGCGGAGGGGACGGGGGAGGGGAAGGAGAGGACCCCGGAGGAGCCGGCGCGGGTAGCGGACCTCACGGAACAGCAGCCCGCCGCCCCGCAGCCCGGCGCCCGGCGCCGCCTGTTCGCCCGCCGCACCGCGCCCGCCGCGCCCGCCGCGCCCGCGGCACCGGCCGCCCGCCGCCTGCTCCCGCGTCCCGCCGCCGGCTGGACCAACCCGCTTCTGCTGCTGGCCGCCGCCGCGTTGGTCGCCGGTGCGGTGCTCGGCAACTGGTTCGCGCTGGTCCTGGGCTGGCTGATCGCCTACGGCTCACGGCGTCTGACCCCGGCGGAGACCAAGTGGGCGGTGCTCGGCGTCCCCGGTCTCGCGCTCGCGGCCGGCGTGCTCTGGCTGTACGGCCGCGGCAGCGGGCGCTGGGGCGCTCCCATCCCCCACGGTCATCTGAACGACGCGGTGGCCGAGACCTGGCCCTGGGTGATCCGAGGCGCGGCCGTGGCCTCGGCCCTCTTCCTGGTCTGGCGCTCCCAGCGCAAGCGGTAGCCGCTCCGCGGGGGCCGTGATCGGGTGTGGGCCGGTGGGGGCTGGTCGCGCAGTTCCCCGCGCCCCCTTGGGCGGGGCGCTTTCGGCGTGAGTGGTGGGCGTTTCGCTGCGGCCCGGTGATCGGGTGCGGGCCGGTGGGGGCTGGTCGCGCAGTTCCCCGCGCCCCTTGGGCGGGGTTCTCCCAGCGCAAGCGGTAGCCGCTCCGCGGGGGCCGTGATCGGGTGTGGGCCGGTGGGGGTTGGTCGCGCAGTTCCCTGCGCCCCCTTGGGCGGGGGCGCACCGGCACAATGGCCCCCATGACCCCGAGCCCCGCCGCCCTCACCATCGGCTTCGACCTGGACATGACCCTCATCGACTCACGCCCGGGCATCCACGCCTGCTACCTCGCCCTGGCGGAGCGGACCGGGACGTACATCGACGCCGACCTGGCGGTGACCCGTCTCGGGCCGCCGCTCGCACAGGAGCTGGTCAACTGGTTCCCGCCCGAGCAGGTCCCGGCGATGGCCGATCTGTACCGGGAGATGTACCCGTCGATCGCCGTCACCGCGACCCCCGCCATGGCAGGAGCCAAGGGGGCGATCGAGGCGGTGCGCGCGGCCGGCGGCCGGACGATGGTGGTCACCGCGAAGTACGAGCCGAACGCCAAGCTGCACCTCGCCCACCTGGGCCTGGAACCCGATGTGGTCGTCGGCGACCTGTGGGCCGAGCAGAAGGCGGAGGCCCTGCGCGAGTACGGCGCGAGCGTCTACGTCGGCGACCACGTCGGAGACGTCCGCGGGGCCCGTGCGGCGGGCGCGCTGTCCGTGGCGGTGGCCACCGGCCCGTGCGACGCCGACGAGCTGCGCGCCGCCGGCGCGGACGTCGTGCTGGACGACCTCACCGCCTTCCCGGCCTGGCTGACCGCCTACCGAGAGGTTCCCGGCGCCGCCCCGCGCGCCTGACGCCGTCCCGCGGCGGCCGAGCGCAGTACGCCTGCCCCGGCCACCAGGAAGCCGACGGCCATGAGCATGCTCAGTCCGAACATGTACGTCGGAAAGGGCTTCGCACCGAGAAACAGCGGGGCCACGGTGACGAGGGTGGCCACGGCTCCGATGAAGAACACCACTGCACCGGCGCGGATCAGTCGGTCACCGGGCCCGGCGGAATTCGTTTGGGTTTTGTCACGCACCGGACCAGGGTAGTTCCCTGCGCGAGAGAACAACCGGGGGACGTCTTGTCACCCGCCCGAAGACCATTAGCCTTGGTAGCGCTTGGTAGCAGCGGGTCATGGGCGACCCGCTCCAGTGCTGTCAAGAGCCGTTTCCGAAGTAGTTTTCCCAACGAGCACGAGGACGAGGACAGACGTGCCTACCGGCAAAGTCAAATGGTTCAACAGCGAGAAGGGCTTCGGCTTCCTCTCCCGCGACGACGGCGGTGACGTCTTCGTCCATTCCTCGGTTCTCCCCGACGGCGTCGATGCGCTCAAGCCGGGACAGCGCGTGGAATTCGGCGTCGTCGCCGGTCAGCGCGGCGATCAGGCGCTCTCCGTGACCGTGCTCGACCCGACCCCGTCGGTCGCGGCCGCGCAGCGCAAGAAGCCGGACGAGCTGGCTTCCATCGTGCAGGACCTGACGACCCTTCTCGAGAACATCACGCCGATGCTGGAGAAGGGCCGCTACCCGGAGAAGGCCTCCGGCAAGAAGATCGCGGGCCTGCTGCGCGCGGTCGCCGACCAGCTGGACGTCTGACCCTCACCCCAGGGGAACAGCGGATCTCCGGTCCTCGCCCCAGCCCCAAGGGAGCAGGGAACCCGGAACGAACAGGGGAGCAGGGGATCAGGGGAAAGCGAGAGCATCCGGGCCGAGGGGCGGCAGCAGCCCCTCGGCCGCCGCACGTGTGAGCAGCCCGCGGACCGCCGCGTAGCCGTCCTCGCCGAGGCCGGCGGTGAACTCGTTGACGTACAGCCCGATGTGCTGGTCGGCGACGGCCGGGTCCATCTCCTGGGCGTGCTCCATGACGTACGGCCGGGAGGCCTCCGGGTCGTCCCAGGCGGCCCGTACAGAGGTGCGGATGGAGTCGGCGAGCCGGCCCAGGGTCCCGGCCCCCAGCGACCGCTTGGCGATGATCGCACCCAGCGGGATCGGCAGCCCGGTGGTGCGCTCCCAGTGCTCGCCCATGTCGGCGAGCTTGTGCAGCCCGTAGTTCTGGTACGTGAAGCGGGCTTCGTGGATGACGAGTCCGGCGTCCACCTTGCCGTCGCGCACGGCCGGCATGATCTCGTGGAACGGCATGACCACGATCTCGCCGAACCCACCGGGCAGCGTGTCCGCCGCCCACAGCCGGAACAGCAGATAGGCCGTCGACTTCTCGCTCGGCACCGCGACCGTACGGCCCGTCAGGTCGACGCCGGCCTCCCGGGTGAGCACCAGCGGCCCGCACCCCCGCCCCAGCGCGCCGCCGCACGGCAGCAGCGTGTACGTGCCGAGGACGTACGGCAGCACGGCGTACGACACCTTCAGCACGTCGAACTCGCCGCGCTCGGCCATGCCGTTGGTGATGTCGATGTCGGCGAAGGTCACGTCCAGCGCGGGCGCGCCGGGGACGCGGCCGTGGGCGAGGGCGTCGAAGACGAACGTGTCGTTGGGGCAGGGGGAGTACGCGATCTGCAGGGCCTGCTGCTCACTGGTCGTCATACGGGTTCCAACTCTCCAATGCGGGCGCGAGCTTCCCGAATCCCTCGGTGAGGGCGGCGAGCGCGTCGCCGATGCGCCAGGCGGCGCGGTCGCGCGGGCCGACCGGGTTGGACACCGCGCGGATCTCCAGCACGGGTACCCCGTGCGCGGCGGCCGCCTCGGCCACGCCGAACCCCTCCATGCCCTCGGCGAGGGCCCCCGGGTGGCGGGCGCGCAGCTCGGCGGCGCGGGCGGCGGTGCCGGTCACGGTGGAGACGGTCAGTACGGTGCCGGGCCGGGCACCGATGGCCTCGGACACGCGCCGTACGAGTGAAATCGGCGGCAGATGGGTGACGGTACCGAAGCCGAGGCCGGTGACCGGGAGGAATCCGTCGGCGGTCTCGGCGCCCAGGTCGGCCACGGTGATCGCGTCGGCGACGACGAGCGAGCCGAGCGGCGCGTCGGGCTGGAAGCCACCGCCGATCCCGGCGGACACGACGAGGCCGTACGGGGTGCCGCCGAGGGCGGCGGCGGTGAGCGCGGTGGCGGTGGAGGCGGCGGCGAGGGCGGGCCCGACACCGGCGGCCAGCAGGTCGTACCCGGCGGCCGTCCGGACCACGCGGATCCCCGGGACATCCGGGCTACCCGGACCCTCCGGGCTACCCGGACCCTCCGGGTTCCCCGGGCCTTCCGGGCTCCGCAGGCCTTCCGGGTTCCCCGGGCCTTCCGGGTTCCGCAGGCCTTCCGGGTTCCCCGGGCCTTCCGGGTTCCGCAGGCCTTCCGGGTGTCCCGGGCCTTCCGGGGTCCCCGAGCCCTGCGCGACATCCGGCAGCAGCCGTATCGCCTCACCCGCGTGCGGGAACGCCCGTGCCACCGCGTCCCGTTCGGCCGGGACCGCGGTGGCCACGAGAATCCGCACGGAAGGCGTGATCAGGCCTTCTTCAGCTTGAAGGACCACAGGCCCTTGGCCGGGGACTGGCCCATCTGGACGGAGACCGTGTTCGTGTCGCCCTGGGTGCCGTACTGGGCGTTGAAGAACGCGCTGCCCGGGATGGTGGTGTAGGTCTTCTTGCTCACTTCGGTGAACTGGTGGCCGTTCACCAGGAGGGTCCAACCGCTGTCCGCGATCTTCGGGTCGACGCCGAAGCGGACCGTCTGGTCCGGGTCCACCTTGATCGACTTGATGTCGCCGGCCTTCTTGGCGCACTTCGCGAGCGACTTGGCGTCCAGCGCCTTGCCGTCGTTGTAGCAGAGCGCCTCGGAGTTGACCGAGCTTCGGCCGACGGTGATCGTTGCGACGGGCGTCGGCTTCTCGCAGGCCGAGAGGACGAGCAGTCCGGCGGAAACGGCGCCGGCGGCGGCGACGGCGCGGCGGCGTCGCACAACGGATTGCAGCGTGGTCATGGCCGAAGGCTATCGGGCACCCGGAGCCGTCCGCCCATGTGGGGTGCGGCGTGCCCGGTTCGTTACGCCACTCGCGCCCGCGGCCGGGTGCCGTGCCGCGCCGAGGCGAGCAGCCCGCGCAGGGTGGCCAGCCAGCCGGCGGCCACGATCACGGCGGCGATCACCAGTCCCAGCGTGCCGTTGAGCGGCATCACGATCCCGACCGCCCCGCCGAACACCCACGCCATCTGCAGCAGCGTCTCCGACCGGGCGAAGGCCGACGTCCGCACCTGCTCGGGCACGTCCCGCTGGATCAGCGCGTCCAGGGACAGCTTGGCCAGCGCCTGCCCGAACCCGGCGACGGCGGCCAGACAGGCCACGAGGAAGGCCCCGAAGAACACGGCGGCCACGATCGCGGTACCGAGCACCACCGCGACGACGGTCACGATGATGATCTCCGGCGCCCTCGCCTTCAGCCAGGCGCCGACGGCCGTGCCCAGGGCGTTGCCGGCGCCCGCCGCCACGCCGACGATCCCCAGCGAGACCGCCGCGCTCTCCCCGGTCAGCGGGTGCTCGCGGAGCAGGAAGGCGAGGAAGAAGATCAGGAAGCCGGACAGACACCGCAGGGCGGCGTTGGCGCCCAGGGCATGGGTGACGGCCGGCCCGACCGTGCGCAGCCCGGGCCGCTTGGCCTCCTGCTTGCGGTGCGGCCCGTGCAGATGCTGCTCGTCGGCCGCGAGCAGCGCCACCGCCTCGCCCTTCGCGGAGTCCACCTTGGGCGGCAGCGAGAAGGACAGGAAGGTCCCCGCAACGAAGATCACGAAGGCGCCGTACAGCGGCCAGGGATCCCCGACGGCATGCAGGGCCGCCCCGATCGGCGCCGCCACGCCGGTGGCCAGGAGCCCGGCGAGGGTGACCCGGGAATTGGCCTTCACCAGGGAGAACCGGGGAGGCAGCAGCCGCGGTACGACGGCGCTGCGCACCACCCCGTACGCCTTCGAGGCCACGAGCACCCCGAGCGCGGCGGGATACAGCTCCAGGCTGCCGCTGGCCACGGCCCCCGAGATGATCAGCGCGAGCAGGGCCCTGGCCAGCATCGCCCCGGCCATCGCGGCCCGCCGCCCGTGCGGCAGCCGGTCCAGGAGGGGGCCGATCACGGGGGCGAGGACGGTGAAGGGCGCCATGGTGATGGCGAGATACAGGGCGACGCGCCCCCGGGCCTCGTCGGTGGGCACGGAGAAGAAGACGGTCGAGGCCAGGGCGACGGTGATCATGACATCGCCGGCCCCGTTGACCGCATGCAGTTCGATCAGCTTCCCCAGCCCCGACTCGCCGGCGCCGTGGGCGTGCGTGGCCTTGCGGATTCCGCGTGCGGTGCCCGTCACGGGGAAGTGCAGGGCGCGGCCGACCGAGCGGACGGCCCCTCCGACCCGGGCCGAACCACTGCCCCGAACGCTCCCCCTGTCCGCGCCAGCCACGTCGTTCATAGTGCCCCGAGACACCGCCCGATAGTGCGGTTTGAGCCCAAGCGAGTCGGGGAGGGAGCCGAAGCCCGGGCCGGCCTCCGGGCGGAGCACACCGGCACACCGGCCGGCACGATCGGCCGGCCGAACCGCGACACAGAGCCGCTTTCTCCCCGAAAACGACCACGAGCAGTGGCCTCTTCCCCGGCCGACCGGGCCGGGCGGCGGGAATTCTTCCTCAGAGGGGAGCCCCGCGAGCGAGGGGCCTTCTCGGCCGACCGGGCCGGGAGGCAGGAGTGTTTTCCCGGGGCTGCGGCCGTGAGCGGGGGCGCTCCCCGGCCGGCCGAGTCGGGACATGGGGGTGTTTTCTCGGCGGAGAGGGGCGTGAGGTGAGGCGTGCTTCCCGGCCCGGCGAGTCCGGTGGGCGGACGGGAAACATCGCCGCGAAGCGGCGGACTGTCCCCGACCACCGACGACGGGGTAGCGTGCGTATCTCAGCCATCAAGCAGAATAGATGGCAGAGGTGCGCCCGAGCGCGATCGGATGCAGACGTCGATGCGGCCCCCAGGTCCGCTCCGTCCGCCCAACCGCCGGAGGCAGCCGCACTCATTGAGACGGCGTAGGAGAGAAGCGATACCTGTGAGCGCAGCGACAACGCGAAGCCGCACCCCCGACCGCCTGTGCGCCGAGGCCGTCGACCTCGCCCGCGCCGCCGCCGAGGAGGCAGCCGCCCCCGGCGTGGTCGGTGAGCACGTCGGCCTGGTGTCCGAGGGCGACCGTGTTGTCACGCACTTCTTCGAGTGCAAGGAGCTGGGCTACCGCGGCTGGCGCTGGGCGGCGACCGTGGCCCGCGCCTCCCGCGCGAAGATCGTGACCCTGGACGAGGTGGTCCTGCTCCCCGGCCAGGACGCCCTCCTCGCCCCCGAGTGGGTGCCGTGGAGCGAGCGGCTGCGCCCCGGCGACCTCGGCCCCGGCGACCTGCTCCCCACCGACCAGGAGGACCTGCGCCTGGAGCCCGGCTACGCGGGCGAGGTGGAGCCCCCGCCGAACTCGGTCGTGTCCGAGGACATGGCGGAGCTGGCGGAGGCCGAGGACGCGGACGTGACCCCGGGGACCCCGGCCGTCCAGCCGACGATCCCCACCCGCGGCTCGATCGCCGCGCTGGCCGAGGAACTGGGCATGCGCCGCGCCCGAGTGCTCTCCCGCTACGGCCTGCACACCGCCGCCGACCGCTGGGAGGAGGCGTTCGGCTCCCAGACACCGATGGCCCAGGCGGCCCCGGCGACCTGCATGAGCTGCGGCTTCCTCACCCCCATCGGCGGCTCGCTGGGCCAGGCCTTCGGCGTCTGTGCGAACGAGTTCTCCCCGGCCGACGGCCGCGTGGTCTCCCTGTCGTACGGCTGTGGCGGCCACTCGGAGGCGGCGGTCATGCCGAAGCCCCCCCAGCCGGCTCCTCCGGTGATCGACGAGATGAAGGTCGACGTGTTCCCCCTGCGGCCGTCCCGCGACTCGGGCTCGGTCCCGGAGGCGGGCGACGAGGAGACGGCGGAACTGGGCCACTCCTAGAGCGGCAGCCCCCGGCCTGCGGCTCCCGTGACGCCCTCGGCTTCCAGTTCCCGTGGCGTCCTCGGCCTGCGGCTTCCGTAACGCCTCGGCTTCCA